>JAHRHA010000100.1 GCA_020027875.1 Micromonosporaceae bacterium
GATCGGCGTCATGTTCCTCACCGTGTTCCTGGCCCAGGTGATCGCCGTGCTCGGCTACGGCCACCTGTTCCCCTGGTCGGTGCCGGCGATCTACAGCCAGATCGGCGGCTCCGACCACCCCACCGTTGGCCCAATCGGTTACAGCCTCGTCGTGGCGGTCGCCGCTACCAGCGTGACTGCGACCGTCGTCTGGTGGCACACCGCCGACCACACCCTATAACCCAGCGCCGCCGCGAGTCCGACCTGATCGTCGGGAACCTGTTTGGCAGCGCCGTCAGCGCCTGGGCCCTGTTACGCCGAGGTCTTCGCCTGACCCCCGAGCAATTTCGCTCCGGTACCGGGCTAGACCAACCACGGCCGTGCTCAAGGTACCGCTACGCCACGGCGTACGAGTTGGCCCTATCCGGCATGCCCGTTCGGTGGGATCGGCCGCCGCGTCAGGACGCGCGCCTTCTTAGCCACGGCGTAACGGCAGTGTGCAACGCGGCCGAGTCTTCAATCATGGAGAAGTGGCTGCCGTTCTTGATGAGTACAAAGTCGGCTCCCGGGATGGTGTCGGCCAGCAGGCGGCTCCAGGCGACGGGAATCGGGTCCAACTCGGAGTGCACAACGAGGGTGGAGCAGCGGATCCCGGCGTAGGTCTGCATCGGGTTGAGGGCGCTGAGACTGCCCATAACGCGGGCGCGAGCGGCCTGCAGGCTGGCGGCGGTGATGTCGGTGAATACCCAGCGACACCTGCTCGATGATCGCCCGGTCCCGGAAGAAGGGGATGAACATGTTGTGCTGGCGCCGCTCAAGCGCAGCGGGGTGTTTGCCGCGGACTCCTGCGACTCCTCTATCGCCTGCCGCTCAGAATCGTCAGCAGGGGTTCTGCGCCCCGCCATGGCCTGACCGAATCTCTGCATCAGTTCCGGGGCGAGCGGTGGGCCCGACTTGAGGAGCACGAGCGTCGACGTCGTTTCCGGGTGGGCCCGCATCGAGAGCGCCCAAATGTGCGCCGGCCGAGTGGCCAACCGAGGAGTCCACGGCCCGCCGCGGCGTCCGCGACTCGACACCGCCACCATCAGCGGCGGGCGCTTGGCGGCGTCGCCGGCGACGTTCTAGGCCCGTCGAGCCGGTGTGGGTTACCGAACGGCAGATACTGTGGTCGGTGGTGTGCCGGGAAGTCTGGTCGGCGGTGGTAGGTCCGCGCCGTCCCCGGAGGTCACCGTGTCCCCTACCCGTATCAGCTGCGCGGGTTCCTGTCGCCGGGCCTGGCCGTGAGCGACGTCAGGGGCTTCGGCCTGGCGATCGCGGTAGTCTGCGCTGCAGGGCTGCTAGCAGTGCTGTCCAACCGGCTAAGCCAGCGGTCGCGGGTGCCGGCCCCAGCGATCTTCTTGCTGGCCGCCGCGGTCGCCTCGGATCTGTTGCCCGCCCTTGGCCGGGTGCCCGTGGTCACAGTGCAGCGGGTCGTCACCGTGGCTCTGATCGTGTTGCTGTTCGACGGTGGCATGCATATCGGCTGGCGCCGGTTCCGATCGACCGCCGGGCCCATCGCCTGGATCGGTGTGGTCGGCACATTCGCCACAACCGCCGGGATCGCCGCGCTGGCGCACCTGCTCTTCGGATTCGGCTGGCTGCCCGCCCTGCTGCTCGGCGCCGCGCTCGCACCCACCGACCCGGCCGTGGTGTTCTCAGTACTCGGTCGCCGCGAGATCTCCGGGCGCACCGGCACCCTCCTGGAGGGCGAGTCGGGCGCCAACGACCCCGTCAGCATCGCCGTGATGGCCAGCTTGCTGGCCGTGGGAAGGGCCAGCGGCTGGCACGCCGTGGGCAGTGGGCTTCGCGAGTTCACGCTGCAAATGGCGGTCGGCGCCGCGGTCGGCATCCTCGGGGGGTACGGTCTGGCGCTGTTCATGCGCCGGGTCCCGCTGCCCAGCGGCGCCCTATACCCATTGAGCACCCTCGCCGCGGCCGGCGCCATCTACGGAACGGCCACCCTGGCCCACGGCTCTGGCTTCCTGGCCGTATTCATCGCCGGCATCCTCGTCGGAGATCTCCGCGCCCCGTACAAGGCCGAGATCGAACGGTTCCACTCGTCGGTGGCCAGCCTGGCGGAGATCATCGCGTTCGCGATGCTCGGCCTGACCGTCTCCCTGAATGACCTGGCCACCGGCGACGCCTGGCTTGTCGGCCTCGGCCTGGCGCTACTGCTGACCCTCATCGTCCGGCCCGCCATGGTCGGGTTGCTCCTGTTGCCGGTACGGCTAAACCCCGGAGAACGGCTGTTCGTCATGTGGTCCGGACTCAAAGGTGCCGTGCCGATCCTGCTCGGCACCTACATCCTGACCGCCGACGTGTCCGGCGCCCAGAGGTTGTACGGCGTCGTGGTGGTCGTGGTGGCATTCTCCGTCGTCGTGCAGGGCAGCCTGGTGCCATACATCGCCCACCGCACCGGTGTGCCGATGCGTACCATCGAACCCGAACCTTGGGCGCTGAGCGTGCGGTTCCGGCACGAACCCGCCGGTATGCGCCGCTACCTGGTTGGTCCCGGTGCGCCCGCCGACGGGAGCAGCCTCGCCGACCTCGCTCTTGGTGAAGACGCGTGGATCAGCTTCATCAGCCGCGACGGCGCATTGGTGGCAGTCAGCCGGGACACCGTCCTGCAGGCTGGCGACGAGGTCGTGGTACTGGCCGACCCGGCAACCCAACCCAACCTCGAATCGCTGTTCACCTCGCAAACAGGTCGCTGAGGAGGCTTGTACGCGCGTCCGACCGGGGACGCTAAATGCTGCCGCTTCCGGCCTCGCCTACCCATAGACACACTCCTCTATCTGCTAGCAGGAGTGTTGCGACGAGCGCTAGAACCCAAGCGGCGACACGGGGTCAGTTTTCACCCGGCGTCGACAAGCCCGGCGTGATTCCTCGACTGGCGCATGCGGCGACCGGAAAGGCGCTCACCGGGTATCTGCATACGTCAGGACCTCGTAAGAATCGCCGACGGTTCTGGCGCATAGGTTGAGTTGTATGCGCGACACGTTGAGCCTTCGCCGCCGGCTGCTCGCCGGCATGATCGCGTCCATTGTCGGGCTACTCGCCTGGGGAGCAGCCGCAACACCCGCAGACGCCGTACGCCCGAAGCCCCGACCCACGCCGACACCATCGGCCTCACCGACGCCAACACCGACACCGTCACCGACGCCCGTCCCATCGTGCGGATTTGGCGTCGTGGCCAGCCCCAACGCCAGCGGGCTGGACAACGTGCTCTCCGATGTGAGCGTGCTATCCCCAACCGACGCCTGGGCGGTGGGCGAGTACACCCCGGACGAGTCCGAGGTCCAACGCACGATGATCCAGCACTATGACGGCACAGCCTGGACCATCGTGCCCAGCCCCAACCGCCTGCTCGGGACAGGCCGCAATCAGATCAACTCGCTGTTGGGCGTCACCGCCATCGCCGCCGACGATGTGTGGGCGGTCGGATACACGGTCAGCCTGGACAATCCCTACCGGACGCTGACCATGCATTGGAACGGCGCCGCATGGTCGATCGTTGACAGCCCGAACTACACATTCCCAGGCGCGTACAACGCGCTCCTGGATGTCGCTGCGACCGGCCCCAACGATGTATGGGCGGTCGGCGGGTCACCGCTCGGCGGCGTATCCGCCCGAGGTCTGCTCCTGCACTGGGACGGTAGCTCCTGGTCACTAAGCCCCGGCCCACCCAACTTCGAGTTCTGGGCCTCCTCAACCCGCAGCGGCGTCGCCGCGCTCACGCCCACCGACGTGTGGGCGGTCGGCGACTACGACGCCTGGCACTTCGACGGCTCCGCGTGGACCGTGCCCGTCCCGGGTGCCCAGTTCGCCGCCGACGTGCACGCCGTGCCGGGTGCCGTGTGGGCGGTCGGCTCCTACACCGCCAACCCCTATGGCGGCGGCGTCCAGACCCCGATCGCCTATCGCTTCACAGGTATCAGCTGGCAACAGCACTTTGCCGATTTCGCTCCCGGAGCGTTTTCCGGCGTGGCCGTGCGTGCCGACAACGACGTGGTCGCGGTCGGCTTCTCGGGACAGTTCACCTACGCCGTCCGCTGGAACGGAACCAGCTGGCAACGGCTGGCCACCGGCAACGCCAATCCATCGCCCAGCACCACATTATTCATCGCCAACGTCCTGCGCGGAGTCGCGCACGCCGGGTCCTCAATGTGGGCGGTCGGCTACTACTACACCGGCACCGGCACCGACGCCGGCGTGCAACGCACACTCATCGAACGGTCCAACTGCTGGGTCTGAGGCGCAAGACCTTCATCACCAATAGGACAACGCGATCATCGCAAGGCTCGACTCGTGGACGCCAATCCTCGGAGTCGGCGCGTCTCCCGGAGGCCACGCGAGCTCAGGGAGCGCGTCGACTTCGTCGAGCAAGTACCGGTCTAGTTCCGTGTAGCTCATAGGTGCGGCGCCCTCCTAGATATGGGCCGACCTCTTGATGGCCTGTCTCGACCGGTCGTGCAGCTTGTACCACATGATGGTGGCTATAAAGCGCGGTCCGATGACCTTGAAAAGTTGCGGGCTGCCAGGTATGTCGGCAGCGGTACGGCTCCAGTCATTACGCCGAGGAATCTGTCGATCTCGGCCGGCATCGCGCGTGTGCGCGAACAGCACCCGCTGCCGACGGCCCGGCGCACTTCGCTGCCGTATTCGGCTGGCTCCGCCGCCTCCTGGACCAGTGACCACCCCTTGCCATTTGTCCCGGCTCGCCGAGGTCGCCATCCCCACGCTCGTGATCATCGGCGACAGTGACGTTCTGACGATCCCGCACGCCGCAGCGATCCGGGACGGCCTGGCCGACGCCCAGCTCGCCGTCGAAGGGCACGACGCACGCCGCGCCGATGGAGAAGCCGGATCTGGTCAACTACCTGATCCTTAGCTTCCTTCCCGAGGCCACCACGCGGCAGGTCACGGTCGCACTCGCACCACCAGGCTGAACCGCATCGCCACCTCCACGCGCACCACGCGAAGCAACGGCTCGCACGATGGCGATGAGAGGGAGGCGACCGGACCTGGCGCCGAGGTCGCCACCGACCGGCCTAACGGCCCGCGTCCATCGGGGGCGGTGCAGTATTCCCATCGGGCAGAGGGCGCGCATCGGCTACACCGCACCCCGAAGGCAGCCCACCCTGACTGGTCCCTACAGGGGCCTGCCGTGTGCCCGCCATGTGTTCATGCGCAGGGGAACTTCTCGGCGGCCGTGGTCATGGTGGTGCGGTAGTCGGTGTACCGGCGCTGCACTTCGGCGATGGCGGCGCGCAAGGGGAACGGGTCGCGGGTGACGAGTTGGTCGGGGTGGTCGGCGCCGACGGGGTGCCAGTAAACACCATCGACGGTGACCGTGATCTCGGGTAGGAGGGTTTCGACGGTGAGGGTGAGGCCGTCGGTGGCGAAGCCGCGGCGGGCGATGGGCCGCACGAGCTGGTCTTCGCGGGGGATGCCGAGCCGGTCGAGTGCCTGGTGGAGGGCGGCCTGGGCTGCGGCGTCGGCCTCGGCTGGGTCGACGGTGGCTGCGACCCGCACGTGGAAGCCCTCGTCGCGGGCGATGCCTATGCCGTCGAGCGCGCGTTGCCAGGTTCCGACGCCGCTGTGGCGGTCGTGGCGGTCGGGGCGGGCCGAGTCGAGGCTGATCTGCAGGGTGAAGTCAACGCGGGGTATGCGTCGCAGCATCTCGAGGCGGGCGCCGCGGAAGAGCATGCCGTTGGTGAGCAGCGTGGTCGGTAGCCGGTCGACGCAGGCGTGGACGAGTTGGTCGAGGTCGGGGAGCAGGAACGGTTCGCCGCCGGTGAGAAAGACCTCCGCGACTCCAGCTTCGGCGGCCTCGGCGACGAGCTGGCGGGTCCGGTCGACTCCGATGGCACGGCGGGCCGCCTGCGGTGAGGATCGGGCGCAGCAGCAGTCGCAGGCGAGGTTGCAGTCGAAGTTGGTGTAGAGCCAGAGCCGGGCACCGGTTTGCTGTTCGAGGGGCGGGCCGGCGGTCGGCTTGGCCGCGGGTGGTCGTCCGCGGCGTACCAACGCCTGCGCTTCGGTGGCGGCGACGAGTTCGTTGCCGGTGCGGGCGCACCACTGTGCAACGATGTCGGCCTCGCCGGGGCGGAGCGGGATGTCGACGGTGGCGCCGGCCGCCACGGCGCCGAGACGTTCGACGAGGTCGAGTACCACGGCGAAGGGCGATCCGACGGTGTTCACCACTGCGCGGGGATCTCCTGTTGTTTGACGGCGTCGAACAGGGAGGCGTAGCCAGCGAGGTCGGGAAGTGTCCACCGGCGGAGCCCTTCAAGCTCGAGGATGCGCCGGTGCTCGGGGTTGTCCCAGTTCATGGTCAGCAGGTGCGCGACCCACGGGTCGGTGCGGTCCGCACCCAGGGTTTCGAGGGCGGTGAAGTTGCAGTGGCAGTAGGTGGGCGATTGCCAGAACAGCTCCAGTGCCCCGGGCATGAGCTCGTCGCGGCCGATGGCTTCCCAGGTGGTGATGCCCAGCGCTGCTGCGTCGGCCCGGTCGTCGAGGACGGCGCGGATGGCGTCGAGTTCGCTCCGGCCGGTGTCGCCGTGCTTGCCGAGGTCGCTGTCGATGCGGAGCAGCTCCACATCGGACTCTCCGAGACCGGCGCCGCGGAGGAAGTGTATGGGCAGGATCGCGGCCTGGGCGGAGTCGCGGGACCCGAGCGCGAGCCGTCGGCCTTTCAGGTCGGTGATGTCGCGGAGCCCGCTGCCGGGTCGGGTGACGAACACGGTGGAGAAGGTCAGGTCGGTGTCGCGCATCGCCAGCGCACGGCATCCGCCATCGGTGCGTAGTACGCTCCGCACCCAGGCGAGGTTGGTATTCCAGGCGATGTCGATGTGCCCGTCGACCAACGCGTCGACCTGCCGGGCGTAGTTGGAGAACAGCACGAAGTCCATCTCGGCCTCGCTGCCGGTGAAGTAGTCGCGCATGCCTTCCCAGATCGGAACGACGTTGGGCGTGTAGGCCACCGCGCCGACGAGGAGCGGTTTGCTGGTCACGGCATCCTCCGATCAGAACAACGGCTGGCCGGTGAGGGCCTTGCCGTAGAAGTCGTAGAGCACGTCGGCGGTGGGTGCCATCACGCCGCCGGCGCGGGCGTCGCGGAAGAAGCGTTCCAGCTGGAGATGGTCGGAGAAGGCGGCGCCGCCGCAGACCCGCATCGCCGTGTCGGTGATGCGCAGCGCGGCGTCGTTGGCCATCGCATTGACCCCGAGCACGTGCAGTGCGGTCGCCTCGTCGGCGAGGCGATCGATCCAGCCGCCGTTTCCACATAGGACCGCATCGCGGCGAGGTCGAGGGCCATCCGGGCCATTTGGGCCCGGATCGTGGGCAGTTGTGCCAGAGACTGCCCGAGGTGTTCCAACCGTGCGCCCGACGTGTGCGCGACGGCCGCGTCGAGGCCGGCCTGGGAGAGTCCGAGTGAGACGGCCGCGTTGCCGAGGTTGAACCAGGGCATCACCGTACCCAGCATGAGCGCGAACCCGCTGCCCGGACCGCCGAGCCGATCAGCGAGCGGTGTAGTGAGGTCGAACGTCATCGGCGCCGATGCGTTGCCGCGCAGCCCGAGCCCGCGGAAGGAGCCGGCGACCTCCACGCCCGGCGTGGCGGCGTCGACCACGAAGAGATCGACCGGCACCGGTGCCTCCGGGGGAAACCGACTCGGGCGAGGTGAGGGTGGAGACCACGTAGACGTCAGCGTGCCCGGCGGAGGTGACCCAGCTCTTGCGGGCCTTGACGTGGGTGCCGCCATCGGCGGTCTGGGATTGGGATACCGGCGCCCAGAAATGCGATCGTGACCCCGCCTCCGAGAACGCGAGCGTGCCCAGCCTCTGCCCGGCGAGCTGGCCCACCAGCTCGGGACGCCCGGCCGGTGGGGCGGCAGCCACCGCCATCGTCGCCGACACGTGCATCAGATACACCATCGCGGTGGACCCACAGACCGTGGCGAGCTGGCTAATTGCCTCCACGAGCTCCCGCGGGCCACCGCCCATGCCGCCAGCGTCCGCGGGCAGGGTCAGACCGAGCAACCCCGAGTCGCGCAGCGCGCCGACGGCCGCGTGTGGGAACGCGCCGGTCGCATCGACCTCCCTGGCCTGGTTGCGGGCCGCCTCAAGCACAGGCGTCAGCGCGCCGGACAGGTCCATCACATGTTTCCTTCCGTCGATCCGACCACCGTGCGCAGGCGGTCTGCGAGACCGAGCGTGACCAGCCCAACACCGAGGCCGAGCCAGAGCGAGAACGCCGACCCATTGCCAATGAGGAAACCGCCGCGGACGAGCAGCACCATGAGCACGACGGCGGCGAGGAGGAAGGCGGCGCCGGCGGCGAGCGTGAGCAGCCGGTTGCCAAGCCAGCCGGCGACGCAGGCGAGCAGCCCCAGCGCGACGGCGATCGCGGCGCCAACACCGGGCAGCCACACGAACTGGAACTTGCCCTGCACGAAGTAGAACAGCCCACTGACCAGCGAGGCGACGCCGATCGCAATGGTTGCGCGGGCTGTCATGACACTCTCACCAGCGCGGTTGCCAGCCGGGTGGTGGACGCCTGCCAGCGCGGCCGCAGCACACCATCGACCCCCGCGTATCGGCCGGCCGCCGTCGCGAACAGAGCCACGTGGGCGAGCAACATCAACAGGTACGACCACGGCCACTCGTTGGGGGCGTTGAGCACGGAAAGTGCGATCGCGATGGTCTGGGCGATGCCGACCAGGGCCCACAACCGGGTCGCCAGTCCGATAAGCAGGAACGCCCCGAGAGCCGATTCGACCAGCAGCACCATCCAGCCGAAGAACGCGAAGTTCGGCAGAACCAGGTGTTCGACAAGCCACGTGTACGGCGGGAAGACCGGGAACTCGACTGCGTACCGGGTGAAGGCGTACAAGCCCGACGGCGACGGACCCTCGCCGAAGGTCGGCGGGTCCTTCCAGCTCACGTTCTGGATCCACAACAGCGCCACGCCGATGCGCACCACGACGATCAATTCCCGACTCAGCCGGGACGACGCCAAGATGTCGGCCTGGGCGGCGGCGGAGTTCTGGGCCACTGCCGAGCACTCCCTCCACGATCATGCTGCTCCGTGGATTCAACCACCGGTGACGCCGGCCGGACCCGGCATCGACGGTTACCGAGTCCTTACGGCCGGCTCCGCGGCGTTGTCGGACGTCGCGGCTCCCGGTCGCAGGCATACCGTGGTGGCGATGGGTGCGGTACGGCGGGAGGCTCTGCGCCGGTGGTCGCTGGTGGGCGCGGGCGTGGCATTGCTGTGCCTGCTGCCGACGGCGCTCGCCCTCCTGCCATCTCGCATTGTCGATGCCGACCCTGCGGGGTTGCGTGCGCTCATCCTCGCCTCGGCCGTGCGGCCGTACCAGGGCTACGCGGCCAGCCGAGGCGAGATTCTGCTGCCCGAGCTGCCCGCCTTGGGCGAGGTCACGACGTTGTTGGGCCCGGCCACGAGGATCCGACTGTGGCACGCGTCGCCGCAGTCGTGGCGGGTGGCCGTGCTCGACCAGACCGGCGAGCGGGACACCTATCGGACAGCCGATGGCACGTTCATGTGGGACTTCGAACGCAACCTGGTCACGTATGTCGCCGGTGTGCAGCCGCTGCGGTTGCCCGGGGCCTCGGATCTGTTGCCGCCGGACCTGGCTCGGCGCCTCCTGGGCGGCGCAGGCGCGGCGGACTCTCTCATCCCGCTACCGTCCCGACGGGTCGCCGGTGTCGACGCGGCCGGACTGCGGCTGACGCCGACGGATCCCGAGACCACGATCGGGCGGGTGGACGTCTGGGCCGACCCAGCTACGGGCCTGCCGGTGCAGGTCGAGGTGGCCAGCCGCGATTCGGCCGCGACGATCTTCGTGTCCCGCTTTCTGGACCTGGACCAACGCACACCCGACCCGGGCCTGCTGACCCCGGTGCTGGCCGATTCAGCCGGCTTCACGGTCACGACCGCGCAGGACGTGGCGACGGTCATCAATGGTGTCGTACCCGTGGATCTGCCCGCGAACCTCGCCGGCCGCCCACGAACGGCGAACCCGGTCGCCGGCGCGGATCTGGGCGGGGTCGCAGCCTACGGCACGGGTCTGTCGATGTTCGTGGTCGTGGCGCTGCCCGGCCGGGTCGGTTCGCAGGCCCTTCAGGCAGCTCGGGACAAGGGCGGTACCGCGGTGACGTTTGTCGGCGGGCTGGGGTATGAGACCCGGGCGTCATTGATCGGTGGGCTTGTCGTCCGGTCCGACGGTGATCGCCGCACCCGCCGTACGTTTGTGCTGGCCGGCCCGGTCTCCGCGGACGTGTTGCGTCGGGCTGGCGCGGAGCTGCTCGCCGCCGGGGCGGGCGCTCGATGATCACCACATCGGGGCTGACCAAGCGTTATGGTGGCGTCCTGGTGCTCGACGCGGTGGACCTGTCGGTGCAGGAGGGCGACCGGTACGGCGTGCTCGGCCCCAATGGGTCGGGCAAGACCACCCTCATTCGGCTTCTGCTCGGGCTCGTGTACGCCACGAGCGGGGACATCCGGGTTATGGGGCAGCCGGTGCCGCGGCGGCTCAACACGGTCCTGCCCGAGATCGGCGCACTCGTCGAGGGACCAGCCGCATACGAGCACTTGTCCGGGCGGGTCAACCTGGCCCTCCTCGACGCTGCTGGACCCGGCGGCGTCCGGCGTACCAGGAACTCCCGCATCGCGGCGGCGCTCGATCGGGTGGGGCTTGCCGGAATCGACAACAGACCCGTCAAGGCCTACTCCATGGGCATGCGTCAGCGGCTCGGCCTGGCGGCCGCACTTCTGCGCACACCCCGGCTGCTCATCCTGGACGAGCCCACCAACGGCCTGGACCCGCAGGGCATCCGGGAGATCCGCGATCTGCTCCACGACCTGAATGCGGCGGGGACCACCGTGTTCATCTCCAGCCATCTCCTTCCCGAGGTCGAGCAGCTGTGCACGCGGGTCGGGATCGTCGACCAGGGCCGGCTGATCTTGCAGTCCGACCTGGCGGCGCTACACACCCCAACCGGACGGGTCATCGTCGCTACGCCCGACGCGGACCAGGCCGCGGTCCTGCTCGATGGGCGTGTTGATCAGAGGACGGGCGACCGGCTGCTGGTCCGGGAGACGGATCCGGCGGCGCTCAACGCCCGGCTCGTGGGCGCCGGTCTGCGGGTGACCCAGATCGTGGCCGAGCATCTCAGCTTGGAGGACGTTGTCCTCGCGGTCACCCGACCCGGATCGGACAGAGTGGACAGACCCGATGATCGCAGTTGAGCTCGGCAAGCTGGCACGCCGCCCGCGGACCTGGTTGAGCATCGGCCTGCTGTGTGCCCTGCCCGTCCTGGTCGCGGTCTTTCTGGCGGTCACCGAACTTGGTCCCGGCCCCGGCGAGCAACCGGCATTTCTGTCCGCGGTGCTCTCCAACGGCGCCCTGTTCCCGGCCGCCGCCCTCGCCATCGTCCTGCCGATCTTCCTGCCGGTCGCGGTCGCCGTCGTCGCTGGCGACGCCGTCGCGGGTGAGGCGAGCGGCGGCACGCTGCGATATCTGCTGCTGCGGCCGGTAGCGAGGACCAGGCTGCTGGCGGCGAAGCTGCTGTCACTCGTGGCGTTCGTGCTGGCCGGGGTCGTGGCCGTGGCCGTCACCTCATTCATCGTCGGCGTCGCGCTGTTCCCGTCCGAGCCGGCGGCCGTGACATCGGTGTCGGGTGTCACCCTGACCGCCAGCGAGTTGGCGGCCAGGATCGCCGGTGCGGTGTTTTACGTCGCCGTGTCGATGCTTGGCGTCGGCGCGATCGCGCTGTTCCTATCGACCGTGACCGATTCGCCGTTGGCGGCGGCGTTGGGTGCCCTCGCCGCGCTGGTGACCAGCCAGGTCCTGGTGACCCTCGACGCCGCCGGCGCGGTCCGCCCCTACCTGCCGACCCGCTACTGGCTGGCCTGGATCGACCTGTTCCGTGATCCGATACTGTGGCGTGACATCGACCGTGGCCTGGGGCTGCAGGCCGTCTACGTCGCGGTGTTCCTGGCCATGGCCTGGGCGAACTTTGCCACCAAGGACATCAAAAGCTGACACAATCCCGCGACGTCGGAGGGCTCAGCGGCGCGGCGCCGATGGCCGTCAGGACGATTCGCGTGACGACCGGGTCGCCGGGCAGGCCGGAATGGTCCACCCGAAGATCGGGACAGACCGACTGCAGCGAGACGTTCACCGCGCCCTCCAGCCGGGCCGAGTCGGGTGGTGTGACCGTCTGGTCGTGGACCGTCCACAGTGCTAGCCACGTCGGTGGGGTCGGCACCGGTGTGTCGAGGCCGGCCAGCAGGCGGCTGCCCGGTGCGAGCTGCTGGCAGGCGAGAGGGCACGCACCGAGGGCTGCGGCCGCGCCGGCCGCGGCGAGGGCGGCTCCGTGTGCGGCGCGCCGAGCGTGACGACGCGTCGCGCCTTGTGGGCGCCGTCGTGTTCCTGCACCCACAGCCGCGCCACCACCCCGCCCGCGGAGTACCCGATCAGGTCCACCGATGGCGCGCCCGCCCGTAGCGCGTCGGTGACGTAGCGATCCACCGCATCGGCCTGCAGCCGTAGGTCCCCGGTGCCGTTGCTGGGCAGCTCGACCACGGTCGCGTCCCGGCCGGTGGCCCGGATGCGCTCCGCCAGCACGCTCACTCCGGCGGTGCTGCCGCCGTAGCCGGGCACGAGCAGCACTGGCCCGGGCCGGTCCGGCGGTGGCACCGCCCGCAATCGGTCGCCCGCGGCCAGGGCCAGCACGGCCACCACGGTGGCCGGGACCGCGACCAGAATCGCGGCCAGCAACAACAACGCCCGCCGACGGAGGCTCAGCCCGCGCCAAGGCCGCGGTGTGGGCATGAACCCATAGTGCCCCTCCTGATGCCCCTCCTGATGCCGCCCGGACGGCGCAGGTGTCACCGTCCCAGCGGCGCGGTGGCAAACTCGGCCATGCCCCCGTCGAAGGACACGGCGGCGGCAAAACCGAGGTCGCGCCGGGCGCGGGCTGGGGAGGCGGTGATGTGGCGCACGTCGCCGATCCGGAACTGGCCGGTCACCTCCGGCGGCGGTGCACCACACCATGCGGCCAACGCGGCGGCCATCTCCCCCACGGTATGGGCCTCGCCGGAGGCGATGTTGTATGCACGGATGCCCGGCCAGCCCTGGGCGGCGGCCAGCGCGGCCACATTGGCCCGAGCGACGTCGGCGACGTGGATGAAGTCGCGCCGCTGGCCGCCGTCTTCGAACACGCGAGGCGGCTCGCCCCGCTCCAGGCTGGAACGGAAGATCGCCGCCACGCCGGCGTACGGGGTGTCGCGGGGCATCGCCGGCCCGTAGACGTTGTGGTAGCGCAGCGCGATCGCGGCCGCGCCGCTCTGCCTCGCCCAGGCGGAGGCGAGCTGCTCCTGGGCGACCTTGGTCGCGGCGTAGACACTGCGCGGCTCCAGCGGCGCATCCTCCGTGACCAACGCCGGCGTGAGTGTGCCGTGGCAGATCGGGCAGCGCGGCTCGAACCGTCCGGATTCAAGGTCCCGCGATAGCCGCGGAGCCGGACGGGCCGCGCCGTGGTGCGGGGACGTGTAGGCGCCCTCGCCGTAGACCACCATCGAGCTGGCCAGGACCAACCGACGGACCCGCGCGCGGGCCATCGCGGTGAGTAGGACGGCGGTGCCGAGATCGTTGCAGGACACATACTCCGACATGTCATCGAGGTCGACGCCCATACCGACCATCGCCGCGTGGTGCACGACCGCGTCCACGCCACGCAGAGCCGACTCGACCGCGTCACGGTCGCGCACGTCGGCCACGACCAGCCCGGGACCTGCGACCTCGTCCGCACGGTGCGCGGCCGGATGCAGGCAATCCAAGGCAACCACGTCGTGTCCGGCCTCGACGAGCGCCTCCATCACATGCGAGCCGATGAAGCCGGCCGCACCGGTGAGCAGCACACGCACAGATGTCTCCCTCCCGTCACGCCAGCCGTCACCATAGACAGCCATCAACGAGCCAGGCCGAGTCTGCGCCGGTTCCGTCACCGTTTCATAAGAACTCCGCCGCAGAATTCGTGCCTACGCTGGCGACGTGATCGACGTGGTGCTGCCCTGCCTGAACGAGTCGGCAGCGCTGCCGTGGGTGCTTTCGCGCATGCCCGATGGCTATCGACCGATTGTTGCGGACAACGGTTCGACCGACGGTCGGCCCGCATCGCCGCCGATCTGGGGGCGAAGGTCGTGCAGGCCAGCCCGCAGGGCTTCGGCGCAGCCGCTCATGCCGGACTGTGCGCCGCAACCGCGGACGTGGTCTGCTTCCTTGACGCCGACGGGTCATTGGACCCGCAGCAGCTACCCCGAGTTGCCTGCGACGTCGCGGCGGGCCGGGCCGACCTGGTGCTGGGACGCCGCCGCCCGACCATGCGGGGAGTTTGGCCGGTGCACGCCCGGCTCGGCAACGCGACGGTGGCGTGGCGGTTGCGCCGCCTCGGCGGCGCGCCAGTGCGCGACCTGGGACCGATGCGGGCCGCACGGCGGCAGGCTCTACTTGACCTCAACCTCACCGACCGGCGGTTCGGCTACCCGCTGGAGATGATCGTCAAGGCGGTCAAAGCCGGTTGGCTTGTGTCCGAGGTGGACGTCGACTACGCCCCGCGGGTTGCCGGACGGTCGAAGGTGACCGGAACGGTACACGGCACGGTGCGAACGATCCACGACATGGCGAGGGTGCTCAGGCGGTGAGCGGCGCCCAGTTCCTGGTGTTCGCCAAGCAGCCCGTGCCTGGGCGGGTTAAGACACGGCTGTGTCCGCCCTGCACACAGGAGCAGGCCGCCGCCGTTGCCGCCGCCGCGCTCGCGGACACCGTTACCACGGTTACCGATACCCCTGCGGCACGGCGGACGTTGGTCATCAGCGGTAGATACGAACCACCGACGGGCTGGACCCTTACGGGCCAACGCGGCGCGGGGTTGGCCGAGCGCCTCGTTCAGGCCTTCATCGACACCGCCGTGGCCGGGATGTCGAGCGTGCTCATCGGGATGGACACCCCGCAGCTCACCCCCGGCCTCCTTACCGAGGTGGCCGACGGGCTACGGGACGCCGATGCCGTACTCGGACCCGCCGAAGATGGCGGTTGGTGGACCCTCGCGCTTCGCGAACCCCGCCACGCCAGGGTGCTCCGTGACGTGGCAATGTCCACAGAGGACACGGGCGTGCTGACGGTTCAGGCCTTACAGCGCAGTGGCTTGTCCGTTCGGATGGCGCCGACGCTGCGGGATGTGGACACGGCGACCGACGCCTTGGCAGTGGCCCGGGCGTGCCTGGTGGGGCGGTTCGCTGACGCCGTACGGGCGAACGTGCCGCAACCCGACGCAAGAGTGCGATGAGCACGCCAGCCGCCATCTGGCGCACCGCCACCGGCGAGCGCCGGCCGCTGAGTGTCGTACTGACCGTCGCGTCAGCCGTGCCTGGTGCTGACCCAGCTCACCGTATTGGTAGCGCAGCCGGCAGGCCTTGTGCTGCGGCTGGGCGGCCCGGCGCGGCTGGTCACGTTCATCGGCGGGAGCTGGCTGGCGTACGCCGTCGGCGCCTACCTAATCCCTCGGCTGCCAATGCGAGCGGCGGTCCTGCTCATCGTCCTTGGCGGCATAGCCCTCCCGCTGGCGGCCGGATTCGGCCCGCCGCGCGGCAGCGACGACCTGTACCGCTACGTGTGGGACGGCCGCGTGCAGGCCGCAGGCATCGACCCGTACCGCTACTCACCGGCCGCGCCCGAACTTGCGCACCTTCGCGAGGACTTCCTCTGGCCGGAGAGCTCCAACTGGTGCGTCACCTCGGACACGACCGACCCCGGCACCGGTCGGCCGCTCACGCCGGGCTGCACCCTGATCAACCGTCCGGCCGTGCACACCATCTATCCACCCGTGGCCCAAGCGCTGTTCCTGGTCATTCACCACGTGTCCCCAGCCGGCAGCCGACATCACCCAATGCAGCTCGCCATGGCGGCCTTCGCCGCCGCGACGACCGTGCTGCTGATCGTGGGGCTGCGGTCGGCCGGCGCCGATCCACGGCGGGCCGTGCTGTGGGCCTGGTGTCCCCTCGTCGCCGTCGAGGCCGGCAGCAACGCCCACGTCGACGCGGCCGCAGTGTTCATGACCGGGCTGTCCCTGCTCGTCCTCTCGCGGGCAAGGAGCCGCCGTCCCAGCGCCGCCGGCGGTGTCCTCTTCGGACTCGCCATCGCCACCAAGCTCACCCCGGCCCTGGCCGCCCCGGCCCTGCTGCGCCGCCGGCCGCTCATCGTCTTCGCGGCCGCCGCCGGAGCCGTCGCCGCGGTCTACCTACCACACGTGCTGGCGGTCGGCCCGGCCGCGATCGGCTACCTACCCGGCTACCTCACCGAGGAGGGCTACACCAACGGGTCTCGATTCGCGCTGCTTACGGTCATCGTGCCAAAGACCTGGGCCGGCCCCCTCGCCGTCGCGACCCTCGTCCTGGTTGCCGTGCTGGTGGCGCGCCGCACCGACCCGACCCGACCCTGGCTCGCCGCCGCCACCATGACCGGCGCGGCCCTGCTGGTGGCCACGCCCAACTACCCGTGGTATGCGATGCTGCTCGTTCTGCTTGTTGCCCTTGGCGGCCGACCGGATTGGCTCCCCCTGGCTGTCGCCGGCCAGCTCGCCCAGTACGCCACCAACCTCAACCTCGACGCCACCCTTGCCGAGCGGATCGGGTACGGCGCGGCGCTCGCGGTGGTCATCGCGGGTGCGCTACGCCGAGCCCGCGCCACCACCGGCGATCGCGCGGTCCAACCAGACGACATCCGGTGATCCGGTGATCGGCTGATTTGGTCCGCTCCAGCAATCAAGCCCTGTGAAGATTCGGGTGTTCGCCATATCAGGCAAGCCCGACGCGACAATTCGCTGAGATCCGAGGTCTCAGGATCCGACACCTCTGCTCACGCCGGTCAATGCGGCCGCCGACACCCGCATCTTGGCCGCCGGCAAATCAGCGGGATTCGTGCATGTCCCGATCGCGGCTGACGCCAGTCGTCTCGGCTCGCTTGAGCCCGACCAGCACGGCCGTCGTGATTGCCGCGGCGAGCAGCACGGCGAAGGCGATGACGACCGCGCTTGGACCGAGGTTGGACAGCCAACCCGACAGGGCCGTCTGGATGCGCGCCGCGGCGTCGATGACCGGATCGGTGGTCCCAGCATTGTTGAAGACCCGGATCTCGAACCACCCGTACCAGGCGACGTAGAGCCCGGCGACAACCAGGAGGGCCCCGCCCAGGCGGTTGATGACCGGCCCGGCACGTCGCAACGCCCGAACGAGCGACACGTCGGCCAGCGCGACGGCGAGCGCAACGATGCCGACCACCAGCACCATGCCGGCCGCGTAGGTGACAAACAAAGCGATGCCGGTGGCTGGTGAGGATCCGGTGCGAAACGCGGAGACAACCACGGCCAGGAACGGCCCGATGCTGCAGCCCAGGGACGCGATCGCGTAGGAGGAGCCGAAGGCGACCATGGGCCAGAACCGGCGTCGCACCGCCGGCCCGCGGCCAGCACCGAACCGGAGTGCGGGCACCTCGCGGCCGGCCAACAGCCAGCCACCGGTCCCGCTCCTGCACCAACTGGTGCGGTGGCCCCGACGTGCGCTCGGCGACGTTCAAACGGAGGTCGACTCGGACTAGATCTTGGCCACCACGTCGTGCCTGTTGACCGTCCGTGTCGCGCAATGACGCCAGATCCCACGGTCGCCTGACGGTCAGAGATCAAACTCGGCGCACTCGATAGTTGAGCAACAATGCTCTGAGCTGCAAGAAGCTGTCGGGACGGCGGGATTTGAACCCACGACCCCTTGACCCCCAGTGCCGGTAGACGTCCGCTCGGACGGCCAGCACCATCGCCGAACGGCTTAACCCCGGAGCCGGCGGAGGCAAACTCGCGGAGCCGTACAACCGTCCTCGGCTTCGCCGTGCCGATCGACCCGCTTGGTCGACAGCCGAACTCCAGCGAGTGACCGCAATCAGCATCGGCGGGCCGCCACCAAGCGCTCACGGGTTAGCAGCCTTGCCTGCCAATTCGTGTCAGATATGAACGCCCGGTAGTGCGCAGTCCTGATGACACCTGGGTGACAAACGATCAAGGGCGGTGCACTCGATCTTGAGTGCACCGCCCTTGACCTGGTATTTCTGTGTAGCGGGGCCAGGATTTGAACCTGGGACCTCTGGGTTATGAGCCGCGATCGAGCGTTCACATTACAGCGTGACCGACAGCAGCAAGTGGGCTAGAATACAGGTCAGAGGCCACTTCTTGTGCTAGGTCATAGGTCTTGGTGGGGCCTCGTATTGCAGGGTCAAGGGTCAAACGAGGGTCAAAGATCATCGCCCGGAGGATGGACGTGGGTCACTCGCGCAAGCGACTCGGACGCGACGGACGGCCGCGCTACACGGCCTACTATGAAGATCTTCGCGGGGTGCGCCACTCAGGCGGCACCTACGGCACGCGCAGGGAGTCTGACCGGGCCTGGCAGAAGGCCGAGGTGCGCGTTGCGGAGGGCAGGGCCAATGATCCTCGGCGAGGTCGACAGACGTTCGAGCGCTACGTCGAAGACGAATGGCTCCCGAACCATGTCATGGAGCTCACCACGCGCCAAGGACACACCTACTCGATCAGGAAGCACGTCTTGCCCTGGTTTGGCCCAATGCGGATGGTCGACATCCTGCCCAGCCATGTCCGGGAGTGGATCACCCACCTTCAGACAAGGACCAAGATCAAGCCAAAGACCATCACTAACCTCAAGAACATGCTGAGCGCGATCCTGACCACCGCGCTCAACGACCAGGTGGTCTACATCCACGCGGTCAAGGGCGTCAGCGCGCCAACGGTGCCATCGAAGCCAATGAGGATTATCACGCCCGAGCAGTTCGATGTGCTCTACGCCAGCCTGCCCGACGCGGACGCTCAGCTGGTCATCGAGACGGAGATCGAGACGGGCCTGCGGTGGGGCGAGCTGACCGAGCTCCGGCCGAAGGACTTCGACCAGAGCACCCGTGTCCTGACGATCAGCCG
>JAHRHA010000204.1 GCA_020027875.1 Micromonosporaceae bacterium
AGTATCGAGAGAACGTGGTGAGGATCGGACCAGAGTTGCGCGAAAACAGCAGTCACTATAACCTGCCCCCAAAGCGGGAAACTCCCGCATAGCGTTATCCTACACTGGACGTCAGCAGCCTGAAGGAGACGCGGTGAGTGAGGACGGGAGACACGGGTTCGCGGACGCCGTCGCCACCGCCTTCCTGCGACGGCGGCTGCACAGCCGCCGGCTGCGCGCCGCCGCCGTGCGTGGGCTCAAGGGCATCTCAGCGGGGGCCGGCGGCTTGCAGATAGAGTTCGATCACGCCGCGAGCTCCTTCGCGCATGTCCCGCCGTGGCTGGCCGCCCACAGTAGCGAGCTCGCGGCCGCGCCAGCCCCGCCGACCGAGCCGTCCCGCGTGCCGTCGTTGTCCATCGTCGTCATGGTCGTCGGCTCGCGCGGCGACGTTCAGCCGTTCATTCCGATCGGCCGCCGGCTGGCGCAACGGCACCGCGTGCGCTTCGCGACCCATCGTGAGTTCCGTCCCATGGTCGAGCGTGCCGGACTTGAGTTCTATCCGATCGAGGGGAATCCGCACGAGCTGATGGAGTACATCGTAAAGACCGGTGGCAGCATTGTTCCGACTCGCCTCCATCAAATCTGGGAGGATGTGCCGAAGAAGCGAGCGATGATCGCCGGGATCCTCGCGTCCACTTGGCGGGCCTGTACGGAAGGGGATCCCGAGCAGCCCGGCGCGCGCCCCTTCCGGGCCGACGCCATTGTTGCCAACCCACCTAGTTACGGTCACATTCACTGCGCCGAGGCGCTGCACATCCCGCTGCACATGATCTTCACCATGCCGTGGAGCGCCACGTGTGCCTTCCCGCACCCGTTCGCCCACATCGATCCCAGCACACATCGTCCGGTGGAGAACTTTCTCTCTTACGGGATAGTCGACCTGCTCGTCTGGGCCGGTATCGGCGACCTGGTGGATGCGTTCCGTGCGGAGACCCTGAAGCTACCGCCCATCGCGCTCACGGACGGCGCTGCGCTGCTCGAGGACCACGAGGTGCCCTTGACCTACTTGTGGCCGGCCAGCTTAGTGCCCAAGCCGACCGACTGGGGCCCGCACATCGACCTGGCGAACTTCATCCAGTACGAGCAGGCGCACACGTACGAGCCGCCGCAAGCCCTGCTCGACTTCCTCGCTGCCGGCGAGGCGCCGATCTACGTCGGGTTCGGGTCGGTCGTTGCCGAAGACCCGGCCGCCCTCACCCGCACCATCTTCACGGCGCTGGAGAAGGCTGGCGCGCGCGGCATCGTGTCCGAGGGTTGGGCACACCTGGGCGGTGATACGCCCCCGCCGAACGTCTACGTGATCGGCGACTGTCCGCACGATTGGTTGTTCGCGCGCTGCCGGGCCGTCTGCCATCACGGCGGTGCGGGGACCACGGCCGCGGGCCTGCGCGCCGGGCTGCCGACAGTCGTGGTACCGTTCTTCGGCGATCAGTTCTTCTGGGGACGCATCGTCGCGGATGCGGGCGCCGGGCCGGAGCCGATTCCGATCCGCCGCCTCGACAGCGAGACTCTCATGGCCGCCTTCGACGCCTGCCGGCGCCCACAGGTCCACGAGCGGGCGAGCGAGCTCGGCGCCCGACTGCGAGCTACCGACGGCGTGGAGCTCGCCGTGCAATCGGTAGAGCGTCATCTTCCGGCGGCCGCCATGTCTTGTTCGCAGGACCCGGACCACTTGGCCGTCCTCTATTGCGACACGTGCGGAGTCCGCCTCTGCGGGGACTGCAGCCGCACAGCACACTCGGGGCACGTGGTACACCCTTACCGCTATGTCGACTGGGGCGGGCGTCCGCCGCACGGACTCGCTGCCGAGCTGGGCGAGCTGATCGGCGACGCCGCACAGGCCCTGCAGGCGGGACTGGCCGAGCTCTTGCCGAGGGTGAAACGCGGGCACCACGGGGTCATCTTCAGCGACGACGACGAGCCGTCGAGCGCCGACAAGGGCGGGCCGGTCCGCAAATTTCGACGTTGGCTTGCCTCGTTGTAAGAACAGGGCGCAAACCCCTGTTCGGTTCTGGGCCGCCCGCTGAAGGCGGCGCTGATGGGGTCGCCGACTACTTGGGCTTGACCTTCACCGCGCCACGGGCCCCGCGAGGAAGTGCCGAGTACCTGCGTCGCGGACGGAGCGTGAAGGCTGTCACGATGATCGTCATGGCGAGCAACTCGCCGAAGATCAGGCCCCAGCGCTGGGCGCGATCCGCCCACGCTCCCGTCCAGAGGGCGGGCCCGAGGGCGGCGCAGAGGGAGAGCATGATCCCGATGAGGTAAGGCTGGGGAACGCCGAGCGCCCAGGCCGGGAACCACCAGACTTGGCCCTTGCGGAACCGGGCCACGCCGAAATGGCGGTTGCACGCGAACCAGAGGAAGTCCCAGGTCACGGTGAGGAGAAAGAACATCGCGAGCAGGTCCGCCTCGCGTTCCCAGGAGCCGCCGTAGAACTGGGGCACGTGCAGGAAAAGGAGAATGCACGTCACCAGGCAGAGATGGTACCCCGTCACTGGCTTCCCAAACCAGCGGCGGACGCCGGGGCTGTCCCAGCGCCAGGTGGGCAACTTCTCGGCCCAGCCGTGGGGGCCTTCGATTTGGATCTCAAGGTGTGCGAGGATGAACGCGATGAAGAAGAAGTAAGCTCCCATCACAAGGGTCATGAGGCTGCTCCTGTGTTCAAGTATCGACCCCTCACTATATCGTCCGAGATCCGGTGCGGGGAAGCCACGGCGTGAAGGCGGCGGGAGAGCCTTGGGCACAATCCTCAAATACCGTCAGGTGCCAGGTATGCCCGACCACTATGAAGGAGGCAGTAACTACGCTTCTGCTTGGCGAGTGTCGCGTGATCAGAGGGTTGCCGGCAAGGCCTCGAGCCGACTCATAACCCAAAGGTCGCTGGTTCAAATCCAGCCCCCGCAAGCAGCAACGACTAGGGGTTAGCGGACGCAGGGGCCGCTAACCCCTTTCGTTTACCCAGGAATCACCCAGGAATCCGTCGCTGTGCGGACGACAACGGTATGGCTGATACCCCAGTAGAAGAGAGCAAGGTGAATCGCGAGGAATTGCTCCGCGTTATTGAAGAGGCGACGGTTGACGTGGCGTGCCATCTGCGCCTGATTCGGGCGTTGGACCCCACTAGAGAGGAGGCGGGCTGAGACGCCGATCCGGTCAGAGCGCACCTACTTGGGGCAGATCCAGCCGGCTCCGCTGGGGTTGGGGAAACAGCCGACCGATTGCGGCAGGAGCTGCTTCGGCAGCCACAGCACCACGTCGGGGAACAGCACCGTGAAGGCGATGGTGATGAAGAACACGATGTAGAGCGGGAGTGATCGGAACATCGCGCGGTAGAACGGCACGCCGATGAATTTCGACGCGATCAGCAGCGACAGCCCGTAGGGCGGCGTGATCAATCCGAACACCAGCGTGGTGATGATGACCACGCCCATGTGCACGGGGTTGATGTTGCCCACCTGCGTCAGCTTGTTGATGATGGGCATGAAGATGATGATGGCCGGGATCGCGTCGATGAAGTCGCCGAGGATCACGAACAGTATGACCAGGAGGAGCATGATCATCCTCGGGTCGGTGCCCGCGTAGTAGCTGATGTACTCGGCCACCGTGTCGGGACCGCGCAAGTAGGCCAGCATCCAGCCAAAGGCCGAGGCGGCGGCCACCGCCGCAAGCGGCAGGGAGTACAGCAGGCCGGTGTACATGAAGTCGCCCGGCAGGCGGCGGATGTGGCGAGGATTCAGCACCGGGATGAGCACCAGCAGGATGTAGGCCGCCGCGGCCATGCCGGCCTCGGTCGGCGTGAACCAGCCGGTCAGGATGCCCCCCATGATGATGACCGGGATCACCATCGGGAGCGCCGAGCCGCGCGCCGCCACAAAGATGTCCACGAGGCCTGCGCGCTTCTTCATCGTGCCCGTGGGCCCGAAGAAATAGCTGTAGATCATCAGGCCCACGCCGATCATCACGCCCGGCACCACACCGGCCAGGAACAAACCGCCGATCGACACGTTGCCGGTGGCGCCGTAGACCACCGCCATGATCGACGGCGGGATCAGGTTGGCCATGGTCGAGGCTGAGGCGATCAGCGCCGCCGTGAAGGCGCGGTCGTAGCGCTCCTTGTCCATCTCGGGCGCCACGGTGCGGCTCAGCACCGCGACGTCGGCGGCCGAGGAGCCCGAGATGCCGGCGAAGAACATGCTGAACAGGGTGACGACCTGGGCCAGCCCGCCGCGCAAGTGCCCCACCAGCGCCTGGGCGAGGGCGATCATGCGATAAACCACGTTCGCCGACGACATCAGCTCGCCGACGAGGAGGAAGAAGGGGATGGCCAGGAGCGTCTCGGAGTCGATGCCGTGGAACAACTGGCCGATCATCGACTGGAAGCTGATCGGGGTGAACGCCGTCGCTACCAGCACGCCCGCGATGATCGCGAACGCCACCGGCACGCCCATGTAGCCCAACAGCAGGAACAGGCCTCCCATCACGACCAGGATCATGCCGGAGCTCATTCCACAGGCTCCGGCAGGAATTCATCGTCCTCGGGACCCTCGAAGCCCTTCTGCCATCCATTGACCATCTGCTCGACGCAGAAAAGCATCACCAGGACGCCCGAGACCGGCACAACGCCGGTATAGACGGTCAAGGGAATGAGCCAGGGCATTCGGAAGCTGCCCAGGTCCAGCATCGCGTTCTTGTAGCCGAACCAGACCATGAATCCGGCCACGATCAGCACAACCAGCCGGTTGAAGGTCTCGATCGCCCAGCGTTTGCTGCCGGTCATACGCTTGGTGATCTCGGCCAGGTAGATATGGTCGTTGCGCCGGATGGCGGCAGCAATGCCGATGAACACGCCCCAGGCGAAGAATGCCGTGGTCGCCTGCTGCAGCCACAGCCACGGGTGGCCGATGGTACGCGTCACCACGTCGAGAAAGACGCACAGGGTGAAGCTGCCGATGCACACCCCGCACAGGCCCATCAAGCCGGCCTCTAGCGGGTCCAGCCATTTCCATTTCAGATGGCGGTGGCGCTGGAGGATCAGCGCTCTGCTTGCGGCAAAATCCGTAACGCTGGCCACGTGCGCCGCCGCCCCCCCGTCACATCGGTGGGCTTACTTCACCGCGCGGACGAGACCCAGGATCTTGACTGCATGGGGCCCGAGCTCCGTGGCCAGCTGGTCCTGGATGGGCGCGGCGGCCTTCATGAAGCCGGACTTGTCGACCTTGGTGTTAACCTTCACGCCGATCTTCTGAAGCTTCGCAGCCGAATCCGACTCGAGCTTAAAGGCCATGGCGGGCTCGCGCCGGCTCACTTCGTCGGCGGCCTCCTGGACCCACTTCTTCTCTTCGGCGCTGAAGCTGTTCCAGGCCTTGTCGCTGACCCAGATGCAGTTGTTGTTGGCCTCGTGCTGGGTGATGTTCAGCACCGGCGCTACTTCATAATGCTTGTTCTGCTCGTACACGTTGATGCCGTTCTCGGCCACGTTCACCACTCCGGTCTGGAGCGACACGTAGACCTCGCCGAAGGGCATGTGCACGGTCTGCGCGCCATAGGCCGGGAAGTGCGTGTCCTCGGTCTTGGTCGCCTGCACGCGGACCTTCAAGCCCTTGATGTCCTCGACCTTGTTGATCTCCCTTTTGCTGTACATGTTACGGAAGCCCATGGTGATCAGGCCGATGACCTGGGCGCCCTGCGTCGAGTCCTTGATCATGGCGCGGAAGGCGTCGGACACCGCCTTGTCGGCCAGCGCCTTGGACAGATGGTCCTCATCGCGGAAGATGAAGTGCAGTGAGAACACCCCGGCTTGCGGCGCCACGCTGGCTGCGTTCGCGGTTGCCGTGATGACGAAGTCGATGTCACCCGCGCGCAGCTTCTGCAGCGTCTGCGGCTCGGTGCCCAATTGCGCGCCGGGGAACTGATTGATGCTGAGCTTGCCGCCGCTCAGCGCCTTCAGCTTTTCGTCGAATAGGTTCGCGGCGATGCCGTAGGCCGTCGTCACCGGCTGGTCGTAGGCGAAGCTGAGCTTGCGCTGCGCCGAGGCATCGCTCGACAGCGCCAGCGTCAGGACGCCAGCGGCGAGAGCCGCGAGACCGAGTTGTCTCATCGCACATTTCATCGCTTTTCCCTCCCGGCATGACCAGCCCTCGATGTGAGGTTCTCAGGTGTAGAAGCGGCTCATGGTCGCCGATCCGCCATGCGTCGTCAAGCGGTCGGGGCCAGGTTTGCTGTCGGTCTATAGGGAAATATGGGAGACATTCGCGATGAGGCGCACCCTCGGCGTCGCACACGCCTCCGGAGCGCGTCTGGCAGTCCCCGTGTTTCCGAGAGTCCGGACAAAAGCCGCGAGGTCGGCGGCGTGCCCGGCTGGGATCTTGGCGGCGGTGTCAGCAGGGCTCCATCACGGGGTATCGTGCCGAAGCCGGGCGGGTGGGCCACGGGGGTGCCGTCGGTCGCCTTGACAACCTCCCGTTGCGGGCGC
>JAHRHA010000023.1 GCA_020027875.1 Micromonosporaceae bacterium
ACGGGGTCGAACACTGACCCGTAGCTACGTCTTCGACATACGCCGAACCTCCTCGACGAGCTCACTCACCACGTGCGACCTCGTGTCGCAAGAACCGTTACACCCACCGGTCACCGCCTGCGGCACTGCGGCAGGCTCGCGCCGGTCGGGGTCGCCGGCCCAGTCTTCGGGCCGGCATCAACGACACGATGGACTTGGCGAGATCCTGGGCGGCCAGCCGCAGGGCGAGCTCGTCGCCGCGGTGAAAGGCGTTTGCCACCTTCGCGGCGTCGCCCTCGAAGTGGCCGAACTCGGGGTGACCCGGCGGTAAAAGGTGGCCACGCTGCCGTTGGGCAAGAGCTCCCGGCGTCGCAACGACGCTCAGTGCGGAACGCGGGGATCGGTAGGGAAGGAACCGTACAGGCCCGGGCCGCGTCCAAGAGATCGCTTCAACGCAGCCGAGGAGGTCATCATGGAGATCGCTACGGCGCGCCGCACGTCGGCGCTGCTTGCTGTGCTCGTCGTTGTGTTCCTTGTCCTCGCGTGGCTGCTCGGTTCGAACAGTTCACGCGGTGTCGCGGTCGCCAGTCAGCCGACTACGGGCGATCGGGCGCGTGACGGAGTCCTGGTAAGCGGCACCGGCTTTGTTGAGGGTCGCCCCGACGTGCTCACGGTCCAGTTTGGTGTGGAGACCCGAGGACCGACCGTCGATAAGGCGCTCGATCTTGCCAACCAGGCGCAAGGCCGGCTGCGTAACGCGTTCACGAAGGGCGGGGTTTCCGAGCGTGACCTTCAGACGAGCGGTCTGTCGATCTACCCGCAGTACGACAAGGACGGCCGGCGGATCAGCGGGTACCAGGTCAGCGAGCAACTCTCGGTGAAGCTGCGCGACCTTGCCCGGGCGGGTGCGCTCATCAGCCAGGCCGCGGACGCGGGCGGCGATGCCACCCGTATCAACGGGCTTAGCTTCGACATCGAGGACGACTCTGCGCTGCTGGCGCAGGCCAGGAGGAAGGCGTTTGACGAAGCAAAGGCCAAAGCCGAGCTCTATGCGCAGGCCTCCGGTCGCGGGCTTGGAAGAGTCGTCAGCATCAACGAGTCGGTGTCCGCGCCTGCTCTCGGCCAGAGAGCGTCCGCCGACTCGTTTGCCCAGGCTGCCAAGGCGGTGCCGATCCTGCCGGGCGAGCAGCGGCTCTCGGTGACCGTGACCGTCGAGTGGGCCTTCAGCTGAGACCGGCTCGCGCGAAACTCATCGGGAACATCCGATGCCGGCAGGCGAACAATCTGATGTTGAGTCTCGTCCCGGCGCGCGTCGATGGATGGCCGTATATCGATCACGGTGCTAGGGCCTCTCGATCCGCGTAGATCGCTTCCGGTCGAGCATGCAGGGGCAGCGCAGAGCCGGCCAAAGCGACTATCCTGCTTTCGCCGAGACGGCGCACGAGGGCCTTAGCCTGGTCGATCCGGACATTTCCCCCCGGGCTCCGCCTCCCCCACCCTCGGAGGTTGTCAACCATGTCCGGACGCATGCTGCGCCGCCTCAGCCTCATCACGGCGACGCTCGTTGTCGCCGCGTTCAGCCTCAGCGCTACCAGCGCATACGCCGATCCCACGACAGGCAGCATCGCCGGCCAGTTCACCGACGCCGGCACACCGGTCGCCAACGCGCGCGTCGGCGTCTACGACCTCGATTTCAACTTCATTCAGGAGACCCTTACCGACGATGGCGGAGCGTTCAGTCTCGTCGACGTGACTCCGGGCGAGTACAAGGTCAGCTTCGACCTACCCGGATTCTTCACCCAGTACGCCCACCAGAAGCTCAGTTTCGACGAGGCCGACCCGATCACCGTGGTCGCCGGCGCCCAAACCACGGTGAACGAGGAGGTGATCCCCCACGGCAGCATCGCCGGTCGAGTCACCAACGCCGACGGTTCCACGTTCCCGGCCCCGTTTGTCCTGGCCCAAGAGGTTGACCGAAACTTCCTCGTTCAGACCAATGGCGACGCCGATGGCAACTACTCGCTTCCGATAGTGCCGGCCGGCACTTACATCGTCTCGTTCCGCAGCGGCTTCGATGCGCCCGAGCAGTTCGCGAACCAGAAGACGACGCGCGACACGGCGGATCCGATCACCGTCGGCGTCGGCGAGCAGGTGACGCTGGACCAGATGTTCCTACCGGTCGGCGCGATCTCGGGTCACCTCACCGATGACGGTCAGCCCGTCGCGGACGCCCAGGTGTCGGTGCAGAGTCAGTCCGGGCTGTTCGGCTCCACTCAGACTGACGCCGACGGCTTCTACCGCATCGTGCTCTTCCCCGACGTATACACCGTGCAGTACTCCCTGCAGAGCGGGCTCACCCAGTACCACAACCAGAAGGTGCTCGGCGACGAGGCTGACCCCGTCACGGTCACCGCCGGACCAGATGTCACAGTCGACGAGCAGCTCATCGACACCGGAACGGTCAGCGACCGGCTGGTCGACGCCTCCGGCAACCCGGTCTCCGGCGCCGGGGTCGATCTTCAGAACAACCAACACTTCTTCCAGGGGCGGACGGACGAGAACGGCGCCTACGAGGTCGCCGCCTTCCCGGGCGTATACCGGCTCTCGTTCGCTACAGAGCACGGGCAACAGTGGGCGCGGGGCAAGAGCACGGCGGGAGAAGGGGATCTGATCACCGTCACCGCGAACGAGACCACCGTCGTCGGCGACACGCTGGTGTCCACCGGGTCGATCACGGTCACGGCGCGCGACGCCGCGACCGGGCAGCCGTTCACCGACTTCTGCGTCTTTAGCAGCGTTGGTGGTTCGTGCGCGGAGAACGGCGTCGTCACCTTCCCGGCTGTCCTGCCGGGCCGGCACCAGGTCTTCGTCCTGCCCAACGATCAGAGTTACATGTTCGTCAACGTCTCCCCCGTGGTGGTGCGGAGCGGCGAGAACACGGCGACCGTCGTCGACATCGTCAAGTGGGCCACGATCACCACGTCGGTGGTGGACGCCTCGACCGGCGCGCCCGTGCAAGGTGCGTGCGTGGAACCTGTCCGGCCGCTGACCCCCACGAGACTCGGTGGTGGCGCCCTCTTCTGCACCGACGCCGACGGTTCGCTGACGCTGCCGTTCGTGGAACCCGGCACGAACAACCTGTTCGCCTGGGCACCCTTCAATAGCGACTACGGGCATCAGTGGGTCGGATCGACCGGTGGCACCGGAGCCCAGGCTAAGGCGCGCCTAGTCACGCTGAAGTCAGGGCAGAGCGTCACCCTCCCGCCGATCCGGCTAGACCGGGCGGGCTCGATCAGCGGCACAATTACCGACAAGGTCACGGGAGCGCCGCTTAGGGACGCCGTGGCCGGCTTGTCCAGCATGAGCGGCGGGGCCGGTCCGACGCGATCCCATACCTTTACCGACTCGCACGGCCGTTACACCCTCGGCAACCTCGGCCCGTACGACTGGACGCTCTTCTTCGGGCGCCATGGGTACGCATCCGAGTTCTCCGGAGGCGTAGCTAACCGGTTCCTCGCCAAGGGAGTCAAGGTCAACGTCGACCAGACGACCCCGCACAACGTCAGACTCCGCAAGGGGACCAGGTTGACGGGCAACGTCGTCGGCCCGAACGGTGAGCCGGCAGGCCTATTCGGAGCTCGGATCACCGTCATCAACGCACTCACCGGCGACGAGATGGGTGTGAACGACACCGCCGCAAACAGCTCGTACGAGGTAGGCGTGCTCGGCCCACAGATCGTGAAGCTGCACTACTTCGCGAACATCATCGGCGCCCAGTACCAGGGGTACTACCGCGACGCGGGCGACCTGGCGCACGCCACGCCCGTCGTCATCCCCGCGAGCGGCACGAAGACCCTGAACATCACGGTACGCCGACCCGTTCCGTAACCCACTCGTCCTAACCACGGCGGCCCGCCGGCACGTTCGTGCCGGCGGGCCACGCGGGAAGTCCAGCGGTCGGTGCGTGGTTGAGGCGGACATGCAGGTTATTCAAGTTCAGACACACGGCGGCCCCGAGGTTCTCGTCCCGGTCGACGTACCGGTTCCGGAACCGGGCGAGGGCGAAGTTCGGGTGGCACTCGCGGCCACAGGCGTGAACTTCGTAGATACGTACCACCGCAGCGGCTACTACCCGGTCTCACTCCCGTTCGCTCCGGGAAGCGAGGGCGCGGGCCTCGTGACGGGGGTCGGACCTGGCGTAGACGGGGTGCGAGTGGGTGACCGAGTGGCCTCCGTGGACCTGCGGGGCGCGTACGCGGAACAGGCCATCACCGCCGCCGACCGAGTGGTGCCCCTGCCAGACGACATATCGGAGGAGACTGCGGCCGCGGTTGTGCTACAGGGCCTCACCGCTCACTACCTGCTGTTCGACAGCTACCCGGTGCGGCCTGACGACGTCGTGCTCGTGCATGCAGCGGCTGGTGGCATGGGCCTGCTGATCACCCAGATCGCCACCAAGCTCGGCGCCACCGTCATCGGCACTGTGTCCACGGTGGAGAAAGAGGTGCTCGCTCGTCAGGCCGGAGCTGCCGAGGTCATCCGCTACTCGGAGCAGGATGTGACCTCTGAGGTGCGCCGCATCACCGAAGGAGCCGGCGTAGCGGCCGTCTACGACGGCGTCGGCAAGGACACGTTCGACGCCAGCATGGCCAGCCTCCGGCGTCGCGGAACTCTGGTCTTGTACGGCGCCGCGAGCGGCGCTGTGCCACCCTTCGACCCGCAGCGGCTCCAGCATGCTGGCTCCATCTTCCTGACCCGACCGACGCTGGGCCACCACATCGCCGAGCGGGCGGAGCTGGAGACCCGGGCACACGATGTGTTCGGCTGGGTCTCCGATGGCAGCCTCACGGTTCGGATCCACGATCGCTATCCCCTTGCCGAGGCGCGGCGGGCCCACGAGGACCTGCAGAGCAGGCGTACAACTGGCAAGCTCCTCCTGGTGCCGTGACCGCCGGACTCAGTGAGCGGAGCGCGGCACGACAAGGCCTGACTCGTACGCCGTCACGACCGCCTGGGTTCGGTCGCGCAGCCCGAGTTTGGCTAAGACCCGGCTCACGTGGCTCTTGACCGTCTCCTCGCTGACCACGAGCCGGTCGGCGATCTCCGGGTTGGACAGGCCCTCGGCGATCAGGCGCAGCACCTCGGTCTCCCGTGGGGTCAACGAACCCAACGCAGCCGGGCGCGCCGAGGAGCGTGGCCGAAGCCGTGCAAACTCGCTGATGAGTCGGCGCGTTACCGAAGGCGCGAGCAGGGCCTCTCCGGCGGCGACCACGCGCACCGCGTCGAATAGGCGCTCGGCGGTGACGTCCTTGAGCAGAAAGCCGCTGGCGCCCGCGCTGAGCGCGTCGTAGACGTGCTCATCGAGGTCGAAGGTGGTCAGCATCAGGATGCGCGGGCCGTCGTCGCCGGTCTCCGCCACGATCCGCGATGTAGCCTCGATGCCGTCCATCACCGGCATGCGTACGTCCATGAGAACGACGTGCGGAGTCCGCTCCCGGCAGACGCGGACCGCCTCGGCGCCGTCGGCGGCCGTGCCGACGACGACGAAGTCTGGCTGCGTCTCCAGCAGGGCACCGAAGCCCGCCCTTACGACCTCCTGGTCGTCGACCACGACGATGCGTACCCGTTCCTCGGGGCTCATGTGTCCACTCTCGATGCCGGCAGCGTGGCTTCGACCAGGAACCCCCCGACGGAGGCCGTCGCGATGCGGAGCTTCCCACCCACCATCGTGGCCCGCTCGTGCATGCCGGACAGCCCGTGCCCGTTGACCGGAGCATCGCCCTGGGGTCCAGGCCCGTTGTCCCGGACCCGCACCCGCAATGTTTCGTCGGCATAGTCGAGCTCGACGTCGACGGCCGCGCCCGGCGCGTGGCGCCGAGCGTTGGTCAGGGCCTCTTGGACGATGCGGTACGCGGTGAGCTCCACACCAGGATCGAGTGGCTCGACGTGACCGCGCACGATGAGACGGGTGCTCGCGCCACCGAGGTCGCGTGCCTCGTCCATCAGCTCGTTGAGCTGTTCAAGCCCGGGTAGGGGTCGCCTGGTGGACTCCGCACCGGCGTCCTCGCGGAGGACACCGAGCAGCCGCCGCATCTCGGTCAGCGCGGCACGGGCGGTGGCGCCGATGGCGAACAGGCGCTTGGCCCCCTCTGCGGGCAAACCCGGTGTCGTCAGCCGCGCCGTCTCCGCCTGCACGGCGATCATCGAGAGGTGATGCGCGACGACGTCGTGAAGCTCGCGGGCGATGCGCGCCCGCTCGCCCCGGGCGGCGTGCTCTAGCAGCGTGTCGGCGATCGCGCGAGTGGATGCGTCACGGTCGCGCGCCTCGTCGCGGGCTCGTCGGCCGGCACCGACCGCGGCCGACCCGGCGGTCAGCGCCAACAGGAGCACCCCGGAGAACCTGCCATCCGGCGGCTCCGCGCCGAATGGCGTGATTGCGTACGCGACGAACGGCGCGACGAGTGGAACCCACGCCCGCCGACGATAGTGCCGGCCGAGCAGATAGCAGACGGCGACCAAGGCCACCAGCCCCGCGCGGGGGAGCGCATATTGGGCCAGCAGCGTCAGGAACGTCGCCGCCGTGATCATCACCATCGCCGCCACGAGCTGGATCCGCACCAGGGCCACGGGCAGGGTCGCCCACAAAGCGAGCAGTAGAGCGAGCGAGGAGTTCTCGTCGCGGTTGACCACCTCGACCATCGCGGCGAGGCCGAGCAGTCCGGCGGCGATGTACGGCCAGTCGGGTGCGCCAGTGACCCGCGCAACGGTGCCGACCGCGCGGTCGAGCAGTGCGCCTTGTCTCACATGCTTCATTGTCCGCGAACAGCGGCCGACCAGGCGTCACCCAGATCAGGGCGTCGCCTCTCCCCCATGAGAGGGAGGCCGCCGTGGCCGGTCACCCCGCCGGGGCCCGGCGAAGACGGCTCCACGGCGTGACGACTCGGACCGGTCGATGTTCGTACATTCATGGGCATGACAGCGACGATCGAGGCCCGCGGGCTGAGGAAGCACTACGGTCGGACGGTCGCGGTGGACGGCTTGTCCTTCACCGTCGCACCCGGACAGGTCACGGGCTTTGTCGGACCCAACGGCGCCGGCAAGTCGACGACCATGCGCATGATCCTCGGCCTGGACGCTCCCGACGAGGGAACCGCGCTCGTCGGCGGCCGGCAGTACCGCAGCCTGCGGACCCCGCTTCGGGAGGTCGGTGCGCTGCTGGACGCGGCCGCGATCCACCCGGGCCGCCGGGCCCGGAACCACCTGCTCTGGATGGCACACAGCAACGGCCTACCCGCTGGGCGGGTGGATGAGGTGCTGGAACAGGTCGGACTCGGGTCGGTGGCGCGTCGGCGGGCCGGAGGCTTCTCGCTCGGCATGCGTCAGCGCCTCGGCATCGCCGGCGCGCTGCTCGGCGACCCCCCGGTTCTCATGTTCGACGAGCCGGTCAACGGGCTGGATCCCGAGGGCATCATGTGGATCCGCGGCCTGCTGCGATCGTTGGCAGCGCAGGGAAGAGCGGTGTTCGTGTCGAGCCACCTGATGAGCGAGCTCGAGGACACCGCAGACCACCTGATCGTCATCGGCCGGGGCCGGCTCATCACCGACGCGAGCGTGGACAAGTTGATCGCCGCCGCGTCCGGCGACCGGGTCGACGTACGGACCTCCCGTCGCGCGGAGGCAATGACGGTGCTGGCAAACGCCGGCGCGACGGTCGCCGCGGGGGATCACGAGATCCTGACCGTCAACGGGCTGACCGGCGAGCGGATCGCCGCGCTGCTCACCGAGCGCGGCCTGCCCTTCTCCGAGCTGCGCCAGCACCGCGCCTCGCTCGAGGAGGCGTATATGGAGCTGACCCGCGACGCCGTCGAGTTCAATGTGACCAGTGTGAGGCAGGCGTCATGACCACCCCGAGTGACAACCCCGCGGCGACGACCGCCCGCGACGGCTTCGGCCAGCTCCTGCGCGCCGAGTGGACGAAGCTGCGCTCCGTCCGCAGCACCGCGTGGTGCCTGATACTCGCGGCCGGACTGATGCTCCTGATCTCCGCGCTCGGAGCGACGGGCAGCACCACCGACGCCAACGAAGGCCCCTCCAGGCGCGTGGACGTGTTTCACTTCGTGCACCAACCGCTCACCGGCGACGGCTCGGTCACCGCCCACGTGCTCACCCAGCAGAGAACCGGCCCCTCTGCCAGGGCCGGCCTCATGATCAAAGAGGGCACCGAGCAGGGCGCGCCGTATGTCTCTATCGCGGTCACGCCGGACCGCGGCGTACAGATGCAGGCCAACTTCGAGTCCGACATCGCCGGCACCGCCAGCGGGGCCCCGGTCTGGCTCCGTTTGACCCGGACCGGGACCTCCGTCACGGGGTACGAGTCCGCCGACGGCGCCACCTGGCGTGAGGTCGGCAGCGTAGCGGTCGCAACGCTGCCGCCGACGGCACAGGTGGGCCTCTTCGTCACCTCGCCCTCAACGGCCCTGCGGATAGTTCGGCAGGGCGGTAACACCGAGACCAGCTCCGCCTTCGAGCCCAGCACGGCCACGTTCGACAGCGTGAGCGTGGCGCCGATGTCCCCGGCTCCGGCCGCGGCGTGGAGCGACCTCGACGTGGGCAAGCCTGGACCGCGAACAGACGGGACCCCCGTTGTCGGATCTTCGACCGAGTCCGGCGGAATATTCACGGTGACGGGTGCGGGGGACATCGGGACCCTCCCGCCGGGGGGCGACAACGACATCGTCCGGGACAGCCTCACCGGAGTCCTCATCGGAATGATCGCGATCGTCGTCCTCGGCGTGGTGTTCATGACCTCCGAATACGCGAAAGGCGTGATCCGGACGACGTTCACCGTCAGCCCTCGCCGCGGCCGGGTGCTCGCGGCGAAGGCGGTCGTGCTTGGCTTGGTCGTGTTCGCGGTCGGGCTGGTCACCGCGCTGGCCGCGCTCGTCCTCACCCGTCCGATCCAGCGCCGCAACGGCTTCGAGGCGCCTGCGTACCCGGACCCGTCGCTCGCCGACGGGCTAGTGCTCCGGGCCGTCATCGGCACCGCCCTGTTCCTCGCCATGCTCGCGCTGTTCGCTCTGGGCGTTGGCACGATCCTGCGTCGCGCGGCCGGCGCGATAACCCTCGTCATCGCGCTCGTGGTCGTGCCGTCGATCATCGGGGTGTTCCTGCCACTGAATGCCGAGCTGTGGTTGAACCGGACGACGCCGCTCGCCGGGCTGGCGATGCAGCAGACCAGGGATAGGTTCGACAACGCGATCGGCCCGTGGGCCGGGTTCGGAGTGCTATGCGCCTGGGCGGCGGTCGCGCTCGGTCTCGCGTACTGGCAGCTCCGCCGGCGGGATGCGTGAGCGCGAGGAGCGACGTCGTGAGCGGGCGCTGGCGCGCCGTACACATGGAGTGGACGAAGCTTCGTACGGTGCGCAGCACCGCCTGGTTGGTCCTCGCCACCGTCGGCTTCACGTTGGGGATCGGCGGCCTGGCGGCGTGGGCGGTCGGCGCGACTCTCTGCCCGACGCCGACAGGTTGCGCAAGTGAGGACACACCGAGACTCGCCCTCTCCGGCGTCTACCTTGGACAGATCGCGGTCGTAGTGCTCGCGTCGCTCGCGATCACGACGGAGTACGGTACGGACACCATGCGGGTGACATTGGCGGCGTACCCTCGCCGTGGCATCGTCTTCGCCGCCAAGGGGATCGCCGTCATGGCACTCGTGCTCGGTGCCGGGGCGCTGGGCGTGCTCGGCTCGTTGGCCGCGGGTCGGATCGCCCTGCCGGGACGGCGCTTCGTCGGGGGCAACACCGTGCCGCCGCTGTCGCTGGCCGACGAGCCGACCCTTCGGGCGGCGATCGGGACGGTGCTCTACCTGGGGCTCATTGCCATGCTCAGCCTCGGTATCGGGATGGCGGTACGGCACACGGCGGCCGCGCTGTCGACCGTACTGGCCATGCTCTTCCTACCTCAGATGGTCGCGCCGCTGCTGACCAACGAGCACTGGCGGGAGTGGGTCCTGAAGCTCTCCCCGATGACGGCCGGGCTCGCGATACAGGCCACGAAGGGGCTCGGCAGCCTGCCGATCGGGCCGTGGCCGGGTCTCGGTGTGCTCGCAGCCTATGCGGGCGTCGCCTGGTTGCTGGGCGCCGCGTCCTTCACGATCCGCGACGCGTGACCGGCGAGCCGCGCCGAACCGCCGATCTGCTCAGTTGTTTGGCGGCGCGGAATAGACCGACGAGGCGAACTCGCTGACCTGTCGAGCACCAAGATGCGTCGCCAAGTCGGCCTCGCTGATGACTCCAACGACCTGCTGATTCTCGATCACCGGCAAGCGGCGGACCTGGTTCTGCTCCATCGCCTGCAGGACATCGTTGATATCGGCGCTGGCGTCCACCCAGATCGGCGTCCGTTGGGACAGCTTATCCACGGTCGTCTCTTGTGGATCGAGTCCCTTGGCCACGGCGCGAACCACAATATCGCGGTCAGTGATGATTCCTTGTAGCCGATCGTCGGCGCCCAGAATTGGCAGGGCCCCAACATGCAGGTCACCCATCTTGGCGGCGGCGGCGGTGAGCGTCTCGTCCTGCCGCACGCACTCCGCCCCCACGTGCATGATCTCCCGAGCGGTGGCCATTTTGTCCCCCGTACTCTGTCTGGCGATAGCTGTACACGTGCACGCGTGCTCGGAGGTGGTCCGGTGCGCGGTTAGCACAGTGTCGGTCCAGCCCATAGCCTAGCGAGCCCGACCTCGCGGCGATGGCGAATCGAGCAGGCCACCACAGGGCCTCAAAGACCGAAAGCAGCCCGCCTGACGCGCCGGATCACGTTAGGCTTTGGCCGAGCCAGACACTCGAACAGCACCCGCAGGGCGCCAGGCAGGGCAGCATGACCCCGATCCGCACGCCAGATCAACGGCTCCGGGTCTTCGTCAGCTCCACGATGAGGGAGCTGGCAGACGCGCGGGCAGCGGCCAGGCGAGCCATCGAGGGCCTTCACCTGACGCCAGTTCTGTTCGAGCTGGGTGCTCGCCCGTATCCCCCCCGAGACCTCTATCTTGCCTATCTTCGACAGAGCGATGTCTTCGTCGGTATCTACGGTGAACAGTACGGGTGGATCGCGCCAGGCAGTGACCTGTCTGGACTCGAGGATGAGTACCTTGCCGCGTCTGACAAGCCCAAGCTGGTGTACGTCCAATCGCCCGCACCCAGACGAGACCCTCGACTGACAGAGATGCTCGAGCGGGTCGAACAGAGCGGACTCTCGTATCGAACCTTTAACCAGGCCAAAGAACTCGTCGGGCTCATCGCCGACGACCTCGCCGTGCTTCTGAGCGAGCGTTTCGGTGGCGCAACCGAGCCTCAAGGCACCGCCGCCACACCCGACACGACAGCGTTGCCCGACATCGAGGCTCCCTCTGGGATCGGTCGTGGCGAGCCAGGCACGGCGAGCCAGTTCATCGGCCGTCGGCACGAACTGGCCTCCCTGAGAAGGTTGTTGGTCAAACCGCGGACTCGGCTCGTAACGCTCATCGGCCCGGGCGGGGTGGGGAAGACACGGCTTGCCATGGAGACGGCGGCCACGGTCGCGCCGGACTTCGAAACGGTCGCAACAGCCGAGCTCGACCAGGTCCCGCCACCAACGCCAGAGTTTATGTCGGCCATCGCCTCGGCGCTCGGCGTTCCCGAGACGACAGGCTCATCCCTCCTGGATTCGGTCGTGGGTCACGTCGGTACCCGCCGGATCCTGCTCGTACTCGACGGTTTCGAACACGTCATCGACGCGGCGCCGCTGGTCGCGCAGCTTGTGGCGCGGACGACTCACCTGACGGTGCTCGTCACGAGCCGTGAACGATTGCGCCTGACGGGGGAGCGCGTCGTCGACGTGCCACCGCTTGCGGTACCGACATGGTCCGACTCCGCCGACTCCGCCCGTCGCTCCGATTCGGTACAGCTCTTCGTCGATCGGGCCATCGCCGCGGGAGCTGTCCTCCGGCTCGACGCCGCTGAGGTTCGCGCGATCGGTGAGATCTGTGTCCGCCTTGATGGTCTTCCCCTTGCGATTGAGTTGGCCGCCTCCAGGGCGAGGATGCTCGACGTCGATGAACTCGCGCGGCGGCTCGACCGGAGCCTCACCACACTGACCGAGGGCGCGCGCGATCTACCTCCGCGCCAGCGGGCGATGCGCTCGACGATCGGGTGGAGCTACGACTTGTTAGACGAGCCAGACCAGCGGTTGTTCGAGCGTCTGGGTGTGTTTGCCGGGAGTTTCGCACTCGACGCAGCGGAGGCCGTCTGTGCCGATGCGGAAGTCCCTTCGGTATTCGATGGGCTCTCGTCCCTTGTGGACAAGGCGCTGGTGCGCCCAGACCACTCAGTGCATGGGCAGCCCCGCTTCACCATGCTGCAGGTCATCCGGGAATTCGCGACCGAGCGCCTTGCCGCGCTCGGCGAGGCGGACCGGCTGCGTCGCCTACACGCCGGCCTCTATCGCCGCCTGGTGTTAGACGCCGCGCTGAGGCTTCGGAGTGGCGACATGCGGTCGGTCGTCGAGCTGCACGTCGCTGACCAGGCCAACATCCGCGAGGCCATGCAATGGTTCCTCGACACACGCGATGGCGACTCGGCGGCAGCGATGGGGTTCGCGACGTGGCCGCTCTGGTTCACCCAAGGGAGTTACACCGAGGGAGTCGAGACGATGGAACGCGTTCTCGGAGCGAAGTCCCTGCTGACCGACGACGTTCGGGCCAACGCCATGCTCGCGCTGGGCATGATGGTGTTCGAACTCGGCGACTACGATCGTGCGGCGACCGTCCTTCGGCCCCCCTACGACCGATACGTTGAGCGTGGCGACGAGCGTGGCGTGGCTTATGCGTCCGTGCCGCTGGGTGTCATCGCCGCGATACAGCAACCCGGCGCGGGCGAAGACATGCTGCGCCAAGCCGTTGATGCGTTTCGCCGACTGAACGACCGGTGGGGTCTCGCATTCGCCCTGCTCGCCTTAGGCTCGGTACTCCTGCACCGTCATCGTGAGGTCGACGCAATCGCACCACTCGAAGAGGGCGAGCACATTGTCCGTGAAGGGGAGGAGGAGATTCTCCTGAGCAACGCGCTCATCGCACTTGCGTGGGCGCACCTGGGGCAAGGAGACATCGAGGCTGCAGGCGAGCCCCTTGATGAGTCACTCAGGCGCGCCGCAGCGTTGCACAATCGGGAGACCTTCGCCCGCGCGCTAGACGCGAACGCCGCGATGGCCGAGCAGGCCGGCGATGCTAGCCGCGGTGCGACACTGTTCGGCGCGGCCGACGGCATGCGTCGCTCGATCGGGGCAGAGGTGTGGGTTATCGACCGCGATAACCATGACGAGACCTCAAAGCGCCTACGTGCGCGACTCGGAGAGAGCGCGTACCAGCGATTGGCCGATCGCGGCGCCACTCTCGCTCTCGATGAGATTCTCGAGCTAGCTTCTGGCCGCTGACTGTCACCGTCGGTCCAGGTCGACCCGTATACCTGAGCATGCGTTCAGTCGAGCAGTCATACGCAGCCGTAACACAACCGAGGATAGGGTGTCGCGGCGGTGGCTCCCGGCAATCATGTCCGCGCATGGGCTGATGAGACGGGCACCGCGTGGATCGTGCTTCAGGACCGAAGGAACGTGAGCACCGCGAGGACTCGCCGATGTTGGTCAGGTGAGTCGTGCAATCCGAGCTTCTGGAAGATCTGCGTGACGTGCGCCTCGACAGTCCGCTCGGTGATTGAGACGCGCTCGGCGATCGCGCGGTTCGACAGACCTTCGGCAATGAGCTCGAGCACCTGATGTTCGCGGTGGCTCAGCGTCGCGATCGGGTCAGACCGTCGCTGGCGGCGCAGCAATCGCGCGACGAGCGTCGGATCGATGACCGTCTCCCCGTCGACCAACCGGCGCAAAGCGTCCACCACGGTCGCGATATCGACGACGCGTTCCTTGAGGAGGTAGCCGACCCGTTCGGGATGGTCGCGGATCAGGTCCATGGCATAGGTCGGTTCGACGTACTGCGACAGGACCAGGACGGCGACTGACGGATGTTCCGAGCGGATCCGTTTGGCGACGACGAGGCCCTCGTCGGTGTGTGTCGGTGGCATTCGGATGTCGACGAGGGCCACGGCAGCGACGAAGACCCGATCTGCTGAATCGGCGACGGAACCGCAACATGGATCGGTTGTTCAAGAGGCGGCCAGTCGTGTGGTGCGATTTGCGGCCTCATGGTCGTCGCGGGATGGCGGGGGTGGGGAGGCGAACGGGACGGGCGGCATGGCGAGTGGCAACGCCGCCAACTGCATCAACAGCAGCACGTTGTCGTCGGCAGCCGTGCGGTTCAGCCGCAACCGGCCGCAGCGGGTGCAGCGATGTACCAACACCCAGCGACGTTCGCCGCGTACCGTGACCGCGATCGGCTCCATGCCGCCCGGGCAATCGGCCTTTCGGTCGCCAGGAACATTGCGATCAAGGTGCTTGGACCACAGGCAACTGGGACAATGATTGCGATGTGAAGTGCCCGGTGCGTCGAGCGAGACCTCTACGCCGCAATGCCCACACTGGAACGAGCGAGGAAACGACAAGTCTGGTGACCTTTCAGAGCAGGACTTCGAAGCTGGACAGACATCTTCGCCTCCTCTCGTGCTCAACTCGTTTTGCTGGTCATGCAGACCGGCGAATACCGCCACCAGACCAGCGACGACCGCCATCCGTCAAGCGAATATCGTCGCGCGTACGCACGACGCCATGTTTAGCCAGCGTGTCGGGATTCTGACCCACCCTCTGGCGCAACCGAGACACCGCTCTCGCGCGTCATACTATGGAGCGGGGGGTGCTCGATGCAGTTACATCCCTCGAGCCGATCCCGCAGCGTAGCGGACCCGGAACCCGCGCCCGGAACCCGCGCCATGGCCTGAACACTCGGGCCCGATGCTCATCGTGCAAAGGGGAAGCACATTGCGACTCACATCTCGCCTGGTAGGCACATTGTGCGCTGCCGGAAGCCTGCTCGTACTGGCCGCGTCTCCGGCGTTGGCCGCGGCTCCGTCGAACGACACGTTCGCCGGAGCGGCCGCGATCGGGGCCACACCCTTTAACACCAGCCTTGACACCACAGAGGCCACCACCGATGCCGACGACGTGTCGGCGAACACGAACTGCGGCGCACCGGCGACGGACGCCAGCGTGTGGTACTCATTCACTCCCTCCGTCGACATCGGGATCGTCGCCGATGTCTCCTCCTCCACCTACAGCGCCGGCGCGATCGTCGTAACCGGCACCCCGGGAAGCTTCGAGCTCCAGACCTGCGGCCCGGGCGCGGTCGCCTTCTTCGCGACCGCAGGCACGACCTACTACCTGTTGTTATTCGATGACCAACTCGACGGCTCTGGCAACGGCGGCGTGCTCAACCTCACGGTGGCCGAGATTCCGCCACCGCCGAGCATCGACGTCACCGTGAATCCACGAGCCTCGTTCAATCCGCACACGGGTGAGGCGACTCTCTCCGGCACCGTACTGTGCACCGGCGAGGCCCTGTTCAGCTTCCTCGACATCGAGCTGAGCCAGAAGGTCGGCCGGGTCGCGACGATCCGGGGTTTCACGAGCGTCGATGTGGCGTGTGACGGCGTGGTCCACCCGTGGTCGGCCATCATTACACCCGAAAGCGGCGAGTTCCGTGGGGGCAAGGGCGCCTCGGTGACCTTCGCCGTGGCCTGCGGCGCCTTCGAGTGCGGCCTCGACTTCGAGGAGCGCAAGGTCCAGCTGTCACGCCGCTGACAACAACATTCGCGCGGGGAGAACGCCGGGGTGTGCAGCACAGGCCCACCCCGGCGTCGGCGCCGGTTGCGATAGAACGATCGTGGTCTTTGGAGGTAGTCATAGCCCCCCACTACCAAGATCAAGACGGTTTGCTCAGCAGGGTGATCACCTCGTCGTCGCTCGTCTGGGGAAACGAGCGGTAGAACCGACTTACCGCGCCGAAGTGGTCCGGTATGAGCGGGCAGATCACCTCGTCTGCCTCGGCCTGGAGCAGCTGGACCGAATCCGCGGCACCGACCGGCACCGCCACAACGACGGACGCAGCGCCCAGGCCTCGCGCCACCGCCACGGCCGCCCGTGCTGTCGCCCCCGTGGCAAGCCCGTCATCGACGATGATCGCTACTCGGCCCGCCAAATCCAGCGGCGGCCGCCCGGCCCGGTACGCGGCCTCCCGTCGTACCAGCTCGTCGCCCTCCGCGTCGACGACGTCGGCCACGTCGGCCGGCGAGAGTCGGGACTCCACCTCCGGGTTGTGCACCGCCACGCCGCCCGGTCCAAGCGCGCCGAACGCGACCTCGGGCGCCCACGGCACGCCCAGTTTGCGCACAACGAGCACATCGAGAGGGGCCCGCAACGCGGATGCCACCCGGGCGGCGACGGGTACACCGCCCCGAACCAGCCCGAGCACAATGACATCGGCGCGGCCGGCGTACGCATCCAGGTACGTCGCGAGCGCGTCGCCAGCCTCGCGGCGGTTGGCGTACGTCACACCTGTCTGTCTACGCGAATGCGGGCGTATCCGTCACGGGGGCGTAGAAACTCGGGGGCGAAAGGTCATACGCAACAGATAACGTCGTATGCATGCGCAAGGACCTCACTATTCTTCGTGACCGCCGCTTCGGACTGTTGCTCGGCGCCCGTACCGCATCGGTGCTCGGCAGCGCGTTCGGGCCGGTGGCGCTGACGTTTGGTGTCCTGGCGCTTCCCGGAGCGACCGCGACGAAGCTGTCCATCGTCCTCGCCGCGGAGTCGCTGAGCATGGTCGCGTTCATGCTGCTCGGCGGCGTCATCGCTGACCGTCTCCCCCGGTTCAGGGTCATGGTCGCCGCCGATCTGGTCGCCGCGGGCGCCTGGGGCGGCCTGTCCGTCATGCTCATCACAGGTTGGGCGCCGATGTGGCTGCTCGTCGTGCTCGCGGCGGTGGCCGGCATGGCGACGGCCCTGTTCTGGCCGGCCTTCACCGGCGTCGTGCCGGAAGTTGTGCCCGCGCCCAAGCTGCAGGCCGCCAACGGGATCCTTCGTCTCGGCATGAACGTTGCCCGGTTCGGTGGCTTCGCTGTCGCGGGCGGCGCAGTCGCGATCTTCGGCGCCGGTTGGGCCATGGTGCTCAACGCCGTTCTGCTCGTGGCGTCCGCGGCGTTCGTCGCCGGGCTGCGCCTGCCCATGGCTGACCGCGCGGAGAGGGACACATCCGGCGCGGGCAACATGCTCCGCGACCTGCACGACGGTTGGAAGGAGTTCCGCTCCCGTCAGTGGCTGTGGGTTGTAGTCGCGCAGTACTCGTTTGTGGTCATGGTGCTGCAGGCCGTGTTTGGCGTGCTCGGCCCAGTCATCGCGAACGAGCGGCTAGGCGGGCCGAAGGGATGGTCGTGGATTCTCGCGGCCGAGGCAATCGGCATGCTCGTCGGCGTGATCTTCGCGATCCGGGCGAAGCCGAAGCGGCCGATCCGACTGGTCGTGTTGCTGACGTTCCCGCTGGCGAGTCTGCCGCTCGCGCTCGGCCTCGGCGCGCCGCTGTACGTTGCCGCAGCGGCGGCGTTGATCGGCGGCATCGCGGTCGACATCCTCAGCGTGCTCTGGGACACCACGATGCAGCGTGAGATCCCGGAGGAGTCGTTGTCGCGCGTGAGCTCGTACGACGCACTGGGCTCGCTGATGTTCGGCCCGATCGGTCTCCTGTTGGCCGGGCCTGCCGTCGACGTGGTCGGAGCGAAGAACGCGCTGCTGATCAGCGCCGCGGTCACCGCCATCGCATCCGTGGCGGCGCTCTGCTCGCCGGGCGTGCGCAACCTGGAGTGGAGCACCCCGACGGCTGTCCCGGTGCAAGCTGTCCCGGTGCAAGCTGTGCCGGAAGCCCCGGTGGAGGTCGAGCCCGCCGCGCGGTCAATGGCTGAGCTGGACAGGAATCAGCCGAACGAGCATGCTGCGAGCCCGCCCACCACCACACCGACCGCGTTGATCGACGTGTAACGGGTGCCCCGGCCCGCGCCTGCGACCGGGGCACCGACCCCCCGCTGGTTACGGTGCGACCGCACGCGCCGGCTCCGTTGTGGCCGGGCCGGGCGTTTCGGATAACTGGGCGGGCCGGAGGGCCATCGCCCAGACCAGGAAGGCGGCCGGGTACAGCAAGTAGCCGAACCTTGTCGAAGGGAGCAGCAGCATGGCGGCGAGCAGCCCGTACCCGCAGATGGCGGACGCTGCTGCGGCTGTGCGCGGCGGGCGGCGTACGAGAACGATGGCAATAGCGACGCCGGCGGCCAGCAGGAGCCCGACAGCGATGCCCCGGCCGCCCGGCACCGACGTGGCGATGAGGTGTCCGGGCAGCGGTGAGGCGGCGGGACTGTTCACGAGGCCGTGGCCGAATGGAAATGCCAAGACATTCTCGATCATTGCGCCGGGACCGAGGAGTAGCGCCGGTACGGCCGTGAGCAGCGGCAGCGCGAGCGCACCGGCCGCGTACCGCCAAGCGGCTCTGCGGCCACGGGTCACGGCATGTACGCCGAGGACCAGTGCCACCGGCCAGGCGAAGAACTTGAGTGCTGCGGCGGCTCCCACGGCGACCCCGGCCCAGCCCGGTCGGTTCACGGCCGCGAGCGCCAGCGCGAGTAGGCAGAGCGCGAGGACGGGGAGGTCGTCCCCTCCGGTAGCAAGTGTGAGAGCGCAGACCGGCAGCACGGTTGCCACCTGTAGCCCGCGGACCAGCGCCGGGGGCGCGGCGCCCGCCCGGCGCATGAGCACCAGTGCGGCGGCGAGCGCCATCACCGTCACGACGGCGAACCAGACCCGGGCGTCGGACCACCATTCGTGACTTCCGTCGAGAGCCCGCGGCATGCCGAATGCTGCCATCCCGGGCTGGTACGGCAGGTACGCCTGCAGCCGGTCACTCTCGGGTAGCGCGGCTACGGCGGCGCGGCCAAGGTACGGCGTGCCGGCCTCGAGGAGTCTCCGGCCCCCGTCCTCGATGACCACGACCTCCTCCTGGGCGCGGTCGGCGCGGCCGCCCGCCCGCTGCATCGCCTGAAGGACGAGCGGCAGCAGAGCGGTCGCTGCCCATGCCGAGACGGCCAACCCCGCCCGGGCGCCGGGCCCGGTAAGTCGCCCGGCGACCGCGGAAGCGCGAGCCGCCGGCCGCCCTGCCAGACGACCCAGCAACCGGCGGCCCGCCGCCAGGCGAGCCACTGTCAGCTGGGCCAACGTCACCGCGGTGGCGGCCGCGTACCCCACACTCGCCACGGCGCCCCAGGCCCGGTGCGGGGCGAGTGTAGACCCCGCCGCGGTCAGGACGGCTAACATTGTGGCCAGGCCGTAGAGCCCGACGTCGATCCATAGTCCGCCCGCAGCGCTGTCGGCCGTCGCCGTCGCCCGCCGAAGCCACCTCCACACGGCGCCCAGTGTGCCAAACGCTCCCCCAAGATCCCGTCGATCATGAGCTGACCGTCGCAAAACAGCGTCGATCATGACCTCCAGGTCATGATCGACGGGATCTTGGGGGGTGGGAAGGCTTACGATCACGGGGTGGCGAAGAGGGCACCCCGCGACGATGTGGGCGACCGCGACCTACGCGTGACGCCGCCCAAGCGCGACGCGGCAGGCCTTCCAGGGGTGGTCGCTGGACTGGCCGCCGGGGTGGCTCAGATGGGAGTCCGGCGCAGCGCTCTCACGTTGCTGCGAGTGAACCAGACGCATGGTTTTGACTGCCCCGGATGTGCCTGGCCCGAGCCGGGTGCCGGGCACCGGTCGCCGGCCGAGTTCTGCGAGAACGGCGCGAAGGCGGTGGCCGAAGAGGCGACGCTGCGGCGGGTCACGGCGGACTTCTTCGCCACCCATCCGGTCAGCGACCTGGCCACCCGTTCGGACCACTGGCTCGGGCAGCAGGGTCGACTGACCGAGCCGATGATCAAGCGGCAGGGGTCCAGCCACTACCGGCCGATCTCCTGGGACGCCGCGTTTGCCCTGATCACCGGCCGGCTACGGGAGCTGGACTCGCCCGATGAGGCGGTGTTCTACACGTCAGGGAAGACCTCCAACGAGGCGGCCTTCGCGTGGCAGTTGCTCGCGCGTGCGTACGGCACCAACAACTTGCCGGACTGCTCCAACATGTGCCACGAGTCATCGGGCCTCGCGCTGATCCAGACCATCGGCGTGGGCAAGGGCACCGTCACGCTCGACGACATCCATGCCGCGAAGCTGCTTGTCATCGTTGGCCAGAATCCCGGGACCAACCATCCCCGAATGCTGATCGCGCTGGAGAAGGCGAAACGAGCCGGTGCGACGATCGTCGCGGTGAACCCGCTGCCGGAGGCGGGGTTGATGAGGTTCCACAACCCACAGTCGGCGCGGGGGCTCGCCGGCGGCGGAACGGACCTCGCCGACCAGTTCCTACAGATCAGAGTCGGTGGGGACCTGGCGATGTTCCAGGCGATCGGATCACTGCTGCTCGAATGGGGCGCGGAGGACACCGCCTTCATCGAGGCGCACACCGAGGGATTCGACGACTATGCCGCGGCACTCCGTACCATCGACTGGTCCCTAGTGGAGCGCGCGACCGGCCTGCAGCGTGGCGAGATCGAGACGGCGGCCCGGCACTTCGCCGATTCGCCCGCGACCGTCGTGTGCTGGGCGATGGGCCTGACTCAACAGCGCGCGGCCGTGGCGACCATCCGGGAGATCGTCAACGTGCAATTGTTGCGCGGCATGCTCGGTCGGCCCGGTGCGGGGCTGTGTCCGGTGCGGGGCCACTCTAACGTGCAGGGCGACCGGACGATGGGGATCGTGGAGCGCCCTCCACTGTGGGCGCCGAAGCTGGCGGAACTGCTGGGCTACGAGGTTCCGGCCACATCGGGGTTGGACACCGTGGATGCGATCCGGGCGATGCGCGACGGGCGAGCCAAGGTATTCCTTGCGCTGGGCGGAAACTTCGCCGCCGCGACGCCCGACACGGCCGTGACCGAGGCGGCGCTGCGTGGCTGCCGGCTGACCGTGCACATATCCACGAAGCTCAACCGCTCCCACGTCCTGCCCGGGACGGAGTCGCTGATCCTGCCGTGCCTGGGCCGTACCGAGCGAGACACGCAGGCCGCCGGCGACCAGTTCGTCACGGTCGAGGACTCGATGTCCTCGGTACATGCGTCGCGGGGGCGACTGGAACCGGCCTCGCGGCACCTGCTCTCCGAGGTCGCGATCGTCTCGCGGCTTGGTCGGGCGCTGCTCGGCGACGCCCTACCGTGGTCTGAGTTCGAGGCCGACTACCGGGCCGTGCGAGAGCGGATCGAGGCCGTCGTGCCGGGGTTCGACAACTTCGAATCACGAGTGTCACGCGCGGGTGGGTTCACCCTTCCGCACGGTCCCCGCGATGAGCTCACGTTCACCACCCCGTCGGGGAGAGCCCGGTTCACGGTCAATTCGGTGGAGGTCATCGAGGTTCCGCCGGGACGGCTGTTACTGCAGACCGTGCGAAGCCACGACCAGTACAACACGACCATCTACGGGTTGGACGATCGGTACCGTGGTGTCCACGGTGGACGGAGGGTTGTCTTCGTCCACCCGGACGACCTCGCCGCTCTGGGCATCGCCGACGGACAGATCGTGGACATCGTGTCGGAGTGGACCGACGGGGTTGACCGGCGCGCCCAGCTTTTCCGTACTGTCAGCTATCCGACCGCACGCGGCTGCGCCGCAACGTACTTTCCGGAGGCCAACGTGCTCGTGCCGCTCGATTCCACCGCCGAGGGCTCCCAGACCCCGACCTCGAAGCAGATAATCGTCCGTCTGGAGCCCGCCGGCTAGAACCAGGCAGGTCAGCGACCTACACCTTCTCCCCCGGAGTTGAGAATCATGCGCAAGTACGTCGTGGAGTTCATCGGCACGTTCTTCCTCGTCCTCACGGTCTGTTTCGCGGTGCTCACCAATGCCGCGCTGGCCCCGCTCGCCATCGGCGCGGTGCTCGCCGCGATGGTCTTTGCGGGAGGACACATATCGGGCGGTCACTACAACCCGGCCGTGACCCTCGCGGTCTTCCTGCGGGGTCGGCTCGCACTGCGCGAGGTCGCGCCGTACATGGCCGCACAGCTGCTCGCAGGTCTGGCTGCCGCCCTGATCACCCAGTACGCCTATACCGGTGCGCAGGCTGATCGTTTCACCGTGTCGGGTCGCGCGCTCGTTGGCGCCGTGGTGGTCGAGTTCCTCTTCACGTTCGCGCTGGCGTACGTCGTGCTGAACGTGGCTACGAGCAAGAGTCACCCGATCAACTCCTTCTACGGCCTGGCGATCGGCTTCACCGTGCTGGCCGGTGCGGCCGCGGTCGGCGGGATCTCGGGCGGTGCGTTCAACCCGGCGGTGGGACTCGGTGTCGCCGTGGCCGGCATCGCCTCCTGGTCAGTGCTGTGGGTCTACCTGGTGGCAACCCTCGCGGGTGGTGCAGCGGCCGCGTACGCGTTCCGCTGGCTCAACCCGGACGACCTCGAAGCGGCCGCTCCGACGGCGCAGACGAGGCGCCGGGCTACCTGATCCCCTATTCAGGACTCGCCGCCCCTAGCGACCGCTCTGCTCACCATCCGGACCGGGCCAGGAGCGGCTGAGGCCGGAGATCGTCGCGGCCGCGGCGGCTGCGTCCGTGCCGCGGCCGACGGCCACCCCGACCAGGTACGCGGCCAGGGGCGCGGCGGGCCTGGCGACACCGTGCGCCACCTCACGGGCGAGGTCGAGCACCATTGCCTGATCGAGGGTGGCACGCTCGAGCCCCAATGCGGCGCACGCCTGTTCGGTCCACTCATCCAAGGTCGCCATGCGCCCACTCCTCGGCTCGTCGCAGGTCGTCCTCAGTGTCGCAGTCGAACCACGCAGGCGGTCGCGTCGGGTCCGGCGCGGCGACCTGGGCGACGCGCAGACCCTCGGCGAGTTTCCTCATACCGCGACCGACCGGATCCCCGAACTGCGCCAGCCGGGCCACCAGCGACTCGAGCCGCCACACACCACAGAGCCACTGGAGGCGTCCAGCGTTATCGACGAGCACGGCTCCGTCGGCGTCATCGGCCACCGCGCTCCGTAATCTGTCTACTGCGTCCGGCGATAGGAACGGCAGGTCCGCGGCGAGCAGCGCCACCTGGTTGCTGGAGCCGGATGTTCTTGCGCCCCCTAGAAGTGAGAGGCCGGCGGCGGCTGCGGCGACCGGACCGCCGCCAGGGGGTACCTCCATCGTCAGCGAGACGCCGCGGGGCAGCAGCGGGACCAGCTCGCCTGGGCCGACCACGATGCGGGGCCGCGCGTCGGCCACCGCCGCCAGCACCCGCGACAGCAGGCTCACGCCACCGACGGTCAGCAACGGCTTCGCGGCGCCGCCCATGCGTCGGGCGGCGCCCCCGGCCAGCACCACCGCGGCGAAGTCGGACATCGCGGGACCTCCTCCGGACCGTATCCACGCACCACCCATCGTCCTATCTCGGCCGCCTCCTCGACGGCGCAAGAGGAGACGCAGCCGAGAACCATTGCCAGGATCGCTAACGCGGCGCGTTGTGCGGTAGGTCGTTTCGCGCTGAGTCGGTGCATCACTGTCCTCCGTTGGTTGTCGAGGCAGAATGGGTGCGTGGGCAGAGTCACGGACCGCCGCGGCGTCGTCTGGATCGACACGAGCGGCACTGGCACGAGCGGCACCGGCGGCACCACGACCGCCTCGGCCGTGCGCCGGATGGACACGCTCGCGGGCGAGGAGCCGCTCGAGATCCGGATCGGTCGGGTAGGCGAACCACGAAGGCCGCTCGCGGTGACCATGCGTACGCCGGGGGACGACCTCGACCTCGCCCTCGGCTTCCTGTTTACCGAAGGCCTCATCAGCGCGGCCGAGGACGTGGTCACCGCGGTGTTGTGTGCCGGCACGGACGAGCCGAACACCTACAACGTGGTCGATGTGACTCTCGCTTCCCATGTGCCGCCGCCGGAAACGGACCCGGCCCGCAACTTCTACACGACGAGCTCCTGCGGCGTGTGTGGCAAGGCGAGTATCGATGCCATTCGAACCCGGTCGCATTTTGACGTCGCAGCGGACCCCGTAACCGTGGACGCGGCGACTCTGGTCGCCCTGCCGGCGCGACTCCGCGAATCGCAGAAGGCCTTTGACCGTACCGGCGGCCTGCACGCCGCGGGCCTTTTCCGCGCCGGCGGCGAGGTGGTATGTGTCCGCGAAGACGTGGGCAGGCACAACGCCGTCGACAAGGTGGTTGGATGGGCACATCGCGCCGCTCGGCTGCCCTTGTCCGGACACATTCTCCTGGTCAGCGGGCGGGCCAGCTTCGAGCTTGCCCAGAAGGCGGCCATGGCGGGAATCCCGGTGCTCGCCGCCGTCTCCGCCCCCAGCACGCTCGCCGTGGACCTCGCCGAGGAGGCAGGGATCACCCTCGTCGGCTTCCTGCGCGGCGCGACGATGAACGTTTACGCCGGCGCTGGGCGGGTGGCCGCCTGACCGTGCGGCCGGGAAAGCCGTTGAGGGCCGAAGGGGGTAGCCCGTGGATCAACGCGTTATGGAGCAGTACGGCCATGTTGTAGTCGGGCTCCTCGTCGAGTACCCGTTCCAGCGCGAGGCGGGCCAGCGACCCCTCGCCGCATCGCCACGCGGCGAAGGCGAACAGGCTGGCGGGGGCGGCGATGAGGTCAAGTTCGGCTCGGCGCATCACCTCCAACCACAGTGCACGGTGCGTCTCCAACACCTCCGCAGGCCCCGCGATCTGCGCCCATGCCACGTCGCGAACCGGAATTGAGGCGAGCAGTACGGTAAGCCAGGCAACCTCGTCGTCATCCAGATGCCCGCCCGCTCGCTGCCGCTCGATGGCCTGCTCGATCGCGCGGGCGCCCGCCGCCATCAGCGCATCCTCGACGGCCTGCTCGTCCGGCGGCCTGGCGATCAGCTCGAAGAGCCGCTCATCCGCTCGCTCGGTGGCCTGGCGGATGGAGATTCGACTGAGCCCGCCGACGGGCTTGATCTGGTTCTCATAGGTCTCGCGGTCAGGCAGCGCCACCCGACCCGCGACCGTCCACTGTGCTGGCACCGCACTTGCGTTCACGTCGTACGGCGAACCCGCTGGCGGGCAGCATACGGGATCGGAACACAGATAGGACCAGTACCGGCCGTCCGCGGCCCGCAGCGCTTCAAGCACCATGAGGCCGGCGCGCTCGTACGCCTCCCGCAGCCCCGACACGATCGGACCCACCCGCTCGGCCGTGCCGAATCCGACCAGCAGGACTCCGGTGGCCGACTGCCGCAGCACGATCGAAACCAGATGGTCAACCTGTTCGCGCACGTCGCGACGTGGTGCGCCCACCGCCGGCAGGTCGACGCGGGCAGTGAAGACGAGGCGCTTTCCGCGCATCCCGATCACGATGATGCTGTCCGTCGGCTGGTACCCGATGACGTAGGGGATGGCGGCGAGCACGTCGATGGGGTCGCGCAGGCGCAGTGTGGGTTCGTCGGACAGCGGTGCGGTGGCGTCGGGCCGGGCACGTCTTCTTGTCATGGTTGACGAGACTGCACTGCGGACAGCCCTGATCGGAAGACCCCGCCTCGAGCCTGTGGATAACTCGGTGCCCTGTGGACAGACGCTCGGTTGCGATCAGACGCTGAAGTGCAGGTCGTAGAGGGCGAGGGTGGCATCTTGCGGTGGCGGTGCCCCTCCAGGGGTGGCCGCAAGGTCGTACGAGAGAGTCACGGTCGAGACGGTGCCGAAGCCCGATGTGTGTAGCGTCCGCAACGCGGCCACATCGCGCACGGACGGTGAGACCGTCAGCCGGTGCAGCCCTCGCCGCCTCGCCTCCTCGGCCACCTTGGCGAGCAGCGCACGTCCGATCCCCCGGCCGCGCATAGATGCCGTGACCACGACCGGGTCGACCTCGCCGGCCCGGCCGTCGAGCATCAGCCCCACAAAGCCCGTGACGCCCTCCTCCACATGGTCGGCGACCCACATGCCCGAGAGGTTGAGCTGTGTCAGGTACTCCTCGAAGCCCGCACCAGTCTCCGGCCCTCCGCGCGACTGCTCGCCGTAGAGCCCGCGCCGGTGCTCGGTCAGCTCCGCCCACAGTCGGCGGCAGGCGTTATGGTCGGACGGGCGGTAGGCCCGGATCGATACGCCATGCAGGTTCCGCGAGGCGGTTAGCGCTTCCGTCATACGGTCATGCTTACTCTCCAATCGCCCGCAGCGACACCCTAACGACGGTTGTCGTTAGGGTGTACCCGTGGATCTGGCGTACCTGCGGGCGCATCCGCAGCACCTGCCGACATTCCTCGCCCACCAGCGGATCCGGGAGACACCAGTCGGGGGTGGATCCATCTGCCAGGCTCGCCGGCTGACCTTGGAGGATGGGGCCTCCGTTTTCACGAAGTTCCTCAATGACCCGACCGACACGCGCGCGACCTCTGTCGTACCGCCGGACTTCTTTGAGACGGAGGCCGAGGGACTGCGCTGGCTGCGCGAGGCGCACGCGGTGGGAGTGCCAGAGGTCATCGCGGTCCTGCCCGAGATGCTCGTGCTTCAGTGGATCGACCCGGGGCGGCCGTCGGCGAGCGCGGCCGAGCGGTTCGGGCGTGAGTTGGCCGCGATGCACCGGGCCGGCGCAGACTCATTCGGCGCACCCTGGCGCGGCTACATCGGGTCGCTTCCGCAGGACAACGGACCGGGAGTCGCCTGGCCGGAGTGGTTCGCCGAGCGCCGGCTGCTGCCCTACCTCCGGCAGTCGGTTGATCGAGGGGCCCTGACCGATTCCGACGTGGGTGTCGTCGAGCGCCTGCTCGCTCGGATCGACCGGTACGGGCACCCGGCCGAACCCCCCGCACGGGTCCACGGGGATCTATGGCCGGGCAACCTCCTCTGGGCAGCGGACGGCGAAGTGTGGCTCATCGACCCGGCGGCGCACGGCGGCCATCGGGAGACGGACCTGGCGCAACTCGCTCTCTTCGGCGGCGCCCCGTACCTCGACCGGATCCTGGCGGCCTACGACGAGGCGTGGCCACTCGCCGACGGCTGGCGGCAGCGGGTCCCACTGCACCAACTGCAACTGCTACTCGTCCACGCGGCCTTGTTCGGGACGAAGTACCGCGATGCCGTCGTCGGCGCTGCCGGCGCCGCCCTGCTCGCCCTCGGCACCTAGCTCCGATCAAGATCTCGCCTCGGTTCGCTCGCGTTCGGGGTTGGGTTGCTGCCATGTCGGACCCGGGCGCTAGTGTCGAGGGATGGTGCAGGCGCAGGAGGACTCGACGCGACCGAGCGTTTCGGGCCTGGTTGACCGGTTCGGCCGGATGGCCATGGATCTACGCGTCTCGCTGACGGACCGGTGCAACCTGCGCTGTACGTACTGCATGCCCGAGGAGGGTCTGGCCTGGCTGCCCAAGCAGACCCTGCTCACCGATGACGAGGTCGTTCAGCTCGTGCGCATCGCGGTGGAGCGCTTGGGCGTCACGGAGATCCGATTCACCGGCGGCGAGCCGATGCTCCGCCCGGGCCTTGTGAAGATCGTTTCCGACACCGCCGCGCTGAGCCCGCGGCCGAAGCTCTCGGTCACGACCAACGGCATCGGGCTCACCCGACTCGCCGGGGCGCTCGCTGCCGTCGGGCTCGATCGGGTCAACGTCTCCCTCGACACGCTTCGACCGGGCCGCTTCGAGGCCCTGGCCCGCCGCAGCCGCCTGGAGGATGTGCTGACCGGGCTGCGTACCGCCGACGAGGCAGGGCTGCGACCGGTCAAGCTCAACGCCGTGCTGATGCGTGGCATCAACGACGACGAGGCCGTCGACCTGCTGAGCTTCGCGCTCGAGCACGGGTACGAGCTGCGCTTCATCGAGCAGATGCCGCTCGACGCGCAGCACGCCTGGCGGCGGGAGGACATGGTCGCGGGCGAGGAGATTCTGGCTCAGCTGAGGTCGGTCTTTACGCTGACGCCCGACCCGCACCTGCGTGGCGCGGCACCAGCGGAGACCTGGCTCGTGGACGGATTCGTCGGCATGGATGGGGAACCCGCCAAGGTCGGCGTTATCGCCAGCGTCACCCAGCCGTTCTGCGGGGCCTGCGACCGCACCCGGCTGACCGCCGACGGACAGGTGCGCAACTGCCTGTTCAGCGAGGACGAGACCGATCTGCGCGGGCTGGTGCGTGCGGGTGCTGACGACGAGATGATCGCCGACGCATGGCGGGCGGCCATGTGGGGCAAGCGGGCCGGGCATGGGATCGACGACCCGACATTCCTCCAGCCCAGCCGCCCCATGTCCGCCATCGGCGGCTGAGGCCCGACTACTCGTCGCGCCACCTACTCGTTGCACCATCGCGGCGCATGAGCCACTACCTTGCGGGCGTGTGCGCGGGAGAGGTTCCAGGCATACCACGGCTCAGATTCCTTGAGATGCCATCGGTCCCCTTCGCACATCCCGTACGGGAGTGCGTCGATGGCGTCGGTCGACAGGGACGACAGGAACGCGTAGTCCAGCGGGTAGTTCTGGTCGAGCCGGTCCAGATGGGTGTTGGCCATCAGTGCCTCGGGGTTGATGGCGGCGAGCCCAAGGAGCACGGCGACAGCCGCCGCCGCGGTCGCCCTGGGTAGCCACGCCGCGCGCAGCCTCACCCCGGCGACGAGGACCAGAACGAACACGATGCCCAACCAGGCCTCGCCGGCGTACGCGAGCAGCCGGGGAACCGTGAATCCGTATGCCTCGGCGTAGAGGGTCAGCCGCTTGAGCGCCGAGGCGACGATGACGAGCGTAAGGCCGCACAGGACGCCGCCGAGGAGGCGGATCAACCCGAGTTCGACCGGCGTCGCTCGGCCAGCCCACAACGCGAGCGCCGCCACCACGCCAAGGGTGAGCGCGGTGACCGCCCCGAGTTGTACGAATCCGCCGCGTGCATGCACCGCGTAGTCCGGCCCGCCGGGTCCGAGCACGTACTCGTCGCCGGCGAACAGCACGGTCACCTGGACCCAGACGAAGATGCCGAAGAGCGCGTCGAGCATGGACAGCGGGATAACCCACTCGGCGAGCCCCAACGAGCGCCGCGCTGGGGTTGGCCCAGGGTCGGCTCGTCGCGGGTTCCGCACCAGGTACGCCGCAGCCAGCGCGCACGTCGCGACCAGTACGAAGCCGAGCGTGGCCCGAACGAGCGTCTCGAGCGAGATGCCGCGTACCCATCCGTCGACCAGCTCGGCGAAGGCCGGGTCGGCGGCCCGGAAGAGGGCGCCGAAGAACGAGCAGGAGCGCGACGCCAACCGCGAATCCAGCGACCGCGCGCCCAACCCGTGTCGCTCGCTCGGCGCTGTCGGTGTTCCCCCCGGCCCCGTGTGTACCGTCCGCGGCCCAGCCGAGGCCTCGTACCGTGGCCGGAAGCAACGCGAGCCCCCCGGAGATGACTCCGCGCCACGAGCGCCCGCCGGCCAGGGCATACGACGCCAGGACAAATCCCGTGGTCAGGCAGAGCGCGACGAGCCACCCCGCCGCGCGTACCCCCGCGACCGCGATCAGGGCGAGGGCGGCGAGCCCGGCGGCGATCCGCCAGGCCCGATCCGGGTAGTTGGGGTGACCCCGGTGGCCCGCTCCGCCCCCGTCGGCTCCCGAGCGGGCCACCGTGACCGCGGCGAGTACGGCGAGAGCGGCGAGCGCCCAGCCGATGCCGACGCGCCAGATGGGCAGCGCGGCGGCGCCGACGGCACCGGCACCGACAAGAGTGGCGCCCAGACGTCGAGGTCGCGCGGATTCCGGCGGCTTGGTTTCCTGAACGTCGATCGGTTGCGCGGGCGCGATCATCGAGTGCTCCTCGGTCTATAGCTCGTCCGGCGAGATATGCCGCTGACGGTAACATCAGAGGTCAATGGGCAACAGGCGCTTGCCGGCATATAACGGTCGTCGTATTATTGACAGATGACCTCACCCTTACAGGAGCCGACGTTCTTGATCCTCGCTGCGTTGGCGGAGGAGCCGATGCACGGCTATGGCGTCATTCAGGAGGTCGTCGCCTTGTCGGACGGTCGAGTCACCCTGCGCCCAGGCACGCTCTACGGCGCATTGGACCGCCTGGTCGAGCAGGGTCTGGTGACCGGAGACCACGAGGAGATCGTGGATGGGCGACTGCGCCGCTACTACCGTCTCACTGACGAAGGCGCATGCGTCCTCGCGGCGGAGGCGCAGCGCTTAACGAGCAACGCTGATGCCGCGGTCGAGCGGCTGCGTCGCCGTTCGGGGTCCCGCACCCGGCTCGCCCATGGCTGACCTGGGCGAGGCCCTGCCTGCCGGTGATCCACGCGGGACGGCACTGCTGGAGCGGCGCTGCCGCAGACTCCTCGTGGCGTATCCGGCCGCATACCGGGCCGATCGCGGCGACGAGATCGTGGCGACGATGCTCGACCTGACCGGCCCCGACCGCCGCTCTCCTCGACTCGCCGACGCGGCAGACCTCGTCGCCAGTGGGCTGCGCCGGCGGCTGGGCACCGCCGCCCTGGCCGGCTTCGACGCCGGGCTGACCGTTGCCGCGCCGGTTGCGCTCGCTCTCGCCGCAGGCATCTCGGCCTTCGCCTGGTGGCGGGTCGAGCCGATCTCCGTGGGTATCCACATGGGAGGCCCTGCGCTGTTCGGCGTGTTTCGCACCCTCGGACCCATCGCCTACCTGTTGTGGCTCATTGCCGCCGCCGGCCGGGCACTGCTGCGGCCATCCGTGGGGCGGGTCCTCATCGGCGTCGCGGTCGTAGTGACGTTGCTGTTGCCGGTCATTGCTCCATTCACGACGGTTGACCGGCCACCGTTGTGGGTACTCATGGCGCTGTCGACGTTCGGACTGTTGGCGCTCGCCGGCACCGGCACGTGGGCGGGCGCGTCGGCGACCCCGTCGGCAGACGAGCGCCTCGGGGTACCCACCGGTGCGCTCGCAGTCGCCATATCCGCGTCGTCCGTCATGGTGATCTGGCCGCCGTCGGGCGGCGGGTTCGGTTACTACTACCAGCCGACGATTGCTCGCGTCGGAACGGTGGTCGCCGCGACCGTTGCGGTGCTCGCCGTCATCGCCGTGGACCGGCTGCTGCGCGGCCGCAGCGCACAGGAGTGGCTGTGGGCCACCGCGTTGCTCGGGCTGCCTGCCGGCTGGCTCGGTCCGTTCGACACGGCGGCCCTGCGGCTGGCCGGCGACAGCGCCGTGCCGCACTTCGGCCGGCTGGCCCAGGTACTGCTCGCGTCGTGTGTCGCGACGGTGGCGATTGTGTGGCTGGCGCAGCGCCGCACGCCCGGTTCTCCGCCGGCCCGCGTACCCGGCCCGCGCTCGCTCGCCCTCGCCGGTGCGGTCACGCTCGGGGTCTCCATCGGCCTGACCGCCTTCGTGCTGCTCGGGCGGCTCGGCGCTCTCGGTTTCGCCGGCGCCGCTGCGTTGCCTCGTTACGTGTTGCCGCGCGATGGGCTGCCGGGTGACGGGCTGCCCGGCCATGTCACTGCCACCTTGGCGATCCTCCTCCTCGCCGCCCTGTGCGCCATGCTGCCCGGACGCTGGGCGGGGCGGGCTTCGCTGGTCGCGCTCGCGTGCGGTACCGGCGGATCGTTCCTCGCCGGGTGGCTCGTCGCGGCGTACGACAACGGCTGGACCCTCGGGGGTTGGACGGATTTCGCCCACACCACGGGTCTCATCGCGACCCTCGCCTTCCCACCGCTGTCGCTCTGCGCTGTGGTCGCGGCGCGAGTTCTGGCCGTGGGCGCAGGGTTGGACCGGTCGACCAAGCGGGCCGCTGTCGCGGTGTTGGTGGTGTGTGTGAGCTGGGTTGGCTACGTGACGGTGCCGTACGTGCTCTCCTGGGGTCCGGTGCTGCTGGTGCTCATCGCCTGCTGCGCGGCGCTCGCACTCTCCGGTCGGGCGAGGCCCGGCTCGGCGCCGGCTCCATGATGCGGCAGGATGGGCGTGTGGTCAGAGTGCGGTACTTCGCGGCGGCGCGGGCGGCGGCCGGCGTGGCGGAGGAGCGTGCCGAGGCGCCGACCCTCGCCGCGTTGCTCGGTTCGCTCTCGTCAGCAAGGGGTGCGAACCTCGCGAAGGTCCTCGGTTCAGCCAGTTTCCTGGTGGATGGGCTCGCCTGGCACGACCGTGAGGCCCCGTTGCCGCCGGGATCCACCGTCGACGTGCTCCCGCCGTTCGCCGGCGGCTGAGCTCAGCCTCGGCTCAGCCGCGACTCAGTCCGGCCAGGTACCTTTGCCCGCGGGAGGTCAATGGTGGGGCAGGCGTTGCTGTTTCTGGGTACCGCGTTCACGGTGGTCGGGTTGGCCCACTACTACCTGTGGCGGCGCCTGGTACGGAGCACGACCCGCACGAGGCGTGGTCGGCGCGTCGGCACCTGGGTGCTGGTAGGGCTGTCCGCGCTGGTCGTGGCTACGTTCGTCGGTAGCCGGGTGTTCGGTCACACAATTGCTGTGATCTTGTCCTGGCCGGGCTATCTCTGGCTTGCCATCATGTTTTACCTGCTCATAGTGCTCGGGCTGCTTGAGCTGCCCGCGCTGTTGGGGCGATTCCTCCTGCGTCGCAGAGCGACGCGAATCGCCCCTGCCCGGATGCCCGCTCTCGTGGGCGCGTCCACCCTCCCCGCCAATCAAGGATTGATCGACGTGCCGGTCGAGGAAGGCGCGAATGGCGGGGACCGCGGCGACGGCGGGGACGGATTGGGTGGGGTGGACGGGGCGGACGTGAGCCGGCGGTTGTTCCTCGCCCGGGCCGTGGCGATCACAGCAGGACTGGCATCGGTGGGGGTAGTTTCGTCTGGAATCGGCTCGGCGATGGGGCCGCCGCAGCTCAAACGGGTGCAGATCCCTTTGGCCAAGCTCCCGCGGAGCGCGGACGGCCTTCGGATCGCCTTGATCGCCGACATCCACCTTGGGCCGCTGCGCGGGGTCTCCCATACCCGGCGCATCGTGGACATGGTCAATGGATTGGACGCTGACGTCATCGCGATCGTGGGCGATCTCGTGGATGGGTCTGTTGTGGAGCTCGGTGCTGCCGCCGCTCCACTAGCTGAGCTACGCAGCCGATATGGCGCCTTCTTCGTGACCGGCAACCATGAGTACTACTCCGGCTACGAGGAGTGGAACGACGAGGTTGCCCGGCTCGGGTTACGTCCTTTGCGCAACGAGTGGCTGGAGATTGCGGGCAGCATCGACCTCGCCGGCGTGAACGACGTCACCGGGCAGTCCTATGGGGACGCTCCGGATTTCGATAAGGCGTTGGCCGGCCGGGACCCGTCGCGACCTGTGGTCATGCTCGCTCACCAACCGATTCAGGCCACGGACGCAGCGGCCCGTGGCGTGGACCTCCAGTTGTCCGGCCATACCCACGGCGGGCAGATGGTGCCGTTCAACCTGATCGTGAAGGTCGCCCAACAGCCCGTGGTCAGCGGCCTGGGCGAGGTTGACGGGATGCCGGTGTATGTCACGAATGGAGCCGGTTTCTGGGGGCCGCCGGTACGGGTAGGCGCGCCGCCGGACATCACGCTCGTCCAGCTACGCGCGCCGTAGCCGTCAGGCGCTGTCCCAGTCCAGCACCGTCACCGTCGCGGGGGCAGCATGAGCGCACAACATCAGCTGGACGGATGTCCGCCGACGTGCGCACGCGTGGCCGCCACCCCAATGCCGCCCGGATAGGGCAAGATGCGCAGCGTGCGTCCGCCGTCAGGAGAGCCACCGATCGAGCCATGGATCGCCGACCTGCATATCCACTCGAAGTACTCCCGGGCCTGCAGCCGGGACCTTGAGCTGGAGAACCTGGCTTGGTGGGCCCAGCGGAAGGGGATCACGCTGCTGGGCACGGGAGACTTCACCCATCCCGGTTGGTACGACCACCTGCGCCAGAATCTCCGCCCGGCCGAGCCCGGCCTATTTTGCCTCGCCCCGGAGCGAGAAGCCGACATCGCCCGCAAGCTGCCACCGAGCGTGCATGCCCCGGTGCGGTTCATGCTCTCGGTGGAGATCTCCACCATTTACAAGCGCGACGAGCGCACGCGAAAGGTGCATCACCTCATTTACCTACCCGACTTCGCGGCGGTCGCGCGGTTCAACGCACGGCTCGGCCATGGACCGGGCGGGCTGGGCGGCAATCTCGGCTCGGATGGTCGGCCGATCCTCGGCCTCGACTCGCGCGACCTGCTGGAGATCACCCTGGAGGCCAGCCCCGACGGCTTCCTCGTTCCGGCGCACATCTGGACGCCGTGGTTCTCCGCGCTGGGCTCGAAGTCCGGCTTCGACACGATCGCCGATTGCTACGCCGACCTCGCCGACCACATCCACGCCGTCGAGACGGGGCTCAGTTCGGATCCAGCGATGAACTGGCGGGTGGCCAGCCTGGATCGCTACCAGCTGGTGTCCAACTCGGACGCCCACTCGCCTCAGGCGCTTGCCCGGGAGGCGACCGCGCTCGCCACAGAGCTGGACTACTTCGCTGTGAAGCGCGCCCTGGAGACCGGCCATGGGCTGCAGGGCACGGTCGAGTTCTTCCCCGAGGAGGGCAAGTACCACGCCGACGGACACCGTGCCTGCGGAGTGTGTTGGGATCCGTCCCGAACCCGCGAGGCCGGTGGCCGGTGTCCCGAGTGCGGCAAGCCGCTCACCGTGGGGGTGCTGCACCGCGTCGAGGAGTTGGCCGATCGGCCGCCGGACTACTTTCCCGCAGACCGGCCGGCGGTGACGCACCTGATCCAGCTCAACGAGGTCATCGGCGAGATCTATGGCGTGGGTGCGCGCAGCAAGCGCGTCGAGGGACTGATCGCCACGCTCGTGGCTTCCCTTGGGTCCGAATTGGACATTCTGGCGCGCACGCCCGTGGACGACGTGGTGCGCGTCGGCGGTGAGCTCCTGGGGGAAGCGGTCGCGCGCCTGCGCCGGGGGCAGGTTCGGCGTCAGCCCGGGTACGACGGTGAGTACGGTGTCATCGGCCTCTTCGAGCCGGGCGAGCTGGGCCTGTCGTACCCGCCCTCAGGCAGCGATGTCCTCTTCGATGTGCCCCCGGCTTTGCCACGGAAGGTCACGCCGCTCAAGCCCCGTGCGCCACGCCGGCCGCCCGCTGTGTCCGCGCCGCCGCCGCCTCTCGCTGCCGCCGCTTCCCCGCACCGGCCGTGGGAACCGATGCTGGCGGGGATGGAGGAGGTCGGCACCGGGCTGCTGGACCGGCTCGACGCCCTGCAAAGGGTGGCGGCGTCGGCCCCAGGTGGACCGCTACTCGTGGTCGCTGGTCCTGGAACGGGCAAGACTCGCACGCTCACCCATCGCATCGCTTATCTCTGCGCCGAGCTGAAAGTGCCTCCCGCGCAGTGCCTCGCGATCACGTTCACCCGGCGGGCCGCGGAGGAGATGGGCTCCCGCCTGCACTCGCTGCTCGGCGCCGAGGCCGAACGGGTCACCGTCGCCACGTTCCATGCGCTCGGGTTGCAGATCCTGCGCGAGAACGCTGCCTCGGTCGGGCTGCGCCCGGGCTTCGCCATCGCCGATGACGCCCAGCGCGCGGCCGTGCAGACCACGGCGGCGGGAGACCGGGAGGCGTACGCGAAATTGCTGCGTGAGCGGAACCTCGTCGACCTGGATGAGCTCATCGCTCTGCCGGTGAACCTGCTCCGAGATGATCCGGATCTGGCCGACCGTTACCACGCACGATGGCCGTGGCTCTTCGTCGACGAGTACCAGGACGTGGACGCGACGCAGTACGAGCTGCTTCGTCTGCTCGTGCCGCAGGGCGGCAACATCTGCGCGATCGGCGACCCGGACCAGGCGATCTACTCATTCCGGGGCGCCGACGTGGGCTACTTCCTGCGCTTCGCACAGGACTTCACCGACGCCCGGATGGTGCGGCTGGCCCGCAACTACCGCTCGTCCGCCCCCATTATCGCGGCGGCGTCGCAGGCCATCGCCCCGACGTCGCTCGTCCGTGGCCGCCGTCTCGAGCCGGCCCGGCTGGATCCCGAGGCTCCGGTGCTGGGCCTGCACGCCGCGGCCAACGCTTCCGGAGAAGCGGACTGGGTGGCGAGGACGATCGACGAGCTCGTGGGTGGAGTCTCGCATCGCTCGTTCGATTCCGGGCGGGTCGACTCCCGCTCGGGAGTCCACAGCGGCCTGTCCTTTGCAGACATCGCGGTGCTCTACCGCACGGATGCGCAGGCGGCACCGATCGTGGAGGCGCTCACCCGGGCGGGTGTGCCGGTTCAGAAGCGCTCGCACGACCGGCTCTCCGACCGGCGCGCGGTCGCTGCGATCGCCAGGGAGTTGAGATTCGAGGGGTCCACGACCGTCGATGGCGGACTCGTTGAGAGGGTACGGGCCGCGGGGCGCACACTGGCGTCCGGCCGGCCGCGATTGTTCGAGCTGGACAATACCGCGACCGACGGTGCCGCGCCCGGGCTGCTGTCCGAAGTGGACGTCTTCTCGGCGGTGGAGCTTCTGCAGCCACTCGCCGCGCGCTGCGGCGACGATCTGGAGTCGTTCCTCCAGGCGCTGGCCACCGGTGCTGAAGTGGACGCGCTTGATCCCCGGTCGCAGGCGGTGACCCTGTTGACGCTGCACGCGGCGAAGGGCCTGGAGTGGCCCGTCGTCTTCCTGGTGGGCTGCGAGGACGGTCTGCTTCCGCTTCGCTTCCCCGGCTCTGCTCCCACGGAGGAAGCGGTGGCTGAGGAGCGCCGCTTGTTCTTCGTCGGTCTTACCCGGGCCCAACGGCGGCTCTTCCTTTCGCATGCGGCGCGCCGTCATCGGCACGGCGTCGAGCACCACCCCAGTCGGACGCCATTCCTCGACACCGTCGACCCCGGCCTGCTGGAGCCGCTTGGCGCAACCGCCGAGAAGCCGGAACTCCCCCGTCACCGCCAACTCCGACTCCTCTAACCAGTGGATCTGGGAGAGTTGTTGTAGCTATAGCGCAATAACTCGCCCAGATCCACTTGATGCTAGGTCCGACGGCTATCCAACGGGCTCCGTGGCCGCATTCTTCGGCCGTTCGGTTGAGACCACGAGAGCAACGCCGGCAATGACAGTGGCCGCGGCGAACAGCACCTGAACGGTCAGAGCTTCCCCGACGAGGAGCGCCCCCAGGGCGAGCGCGATCACCGGATTGACGTAGGCGTAGGTCGAGACGAGCGAGATCGGCGCGTGGTGGAGCAGCCAGACGTACGAGGTGTACGCGACGATCGACCCGGCGACGATGAGATACGCCAGCGCCAACCATGCCTTCGCCGGCACATCCGGCACCGCCCATGGCGCGGGCTCGCGGCGCACGACCGCGATCACCGCCATGGACGCCGCGCCCGCGAACATCTGGTAGACGCTCGCGACGAACGGATCGCCTGGCATCGGCAACCACCGCGTCGCGAACGAGCCAACGCACCAGCAGGTCACCGCGATCAGTACGAGCAGGCCGCCGACCACTGGAATGGCGTCCGCCGCCGGGCCCGAACCGATGCCGACGCCCAGGCCGGGGAGGAACAGCGCGGCAAGACCGATCAGGCCGATCACCACGCCGCCGACGGTCGGCAGGCGCGGTCGGTCGCCGGTCGCGGCCCGAAGGATCACCAGGAGAAGCGGGTTCAGCGCCACAAGCAGCGCCGCGACGCCCGAAGGCAGGGCGAACTCGGGCGACTCCGCGAGGACCACGAGGCCATTGCCGCCCGCGAGGAGCAGTATGCCCACGAGCGCGGACGCGGCAAGTGCGCGCCAGGTGACCAGCAGGGAGCGAAAGCCGCGGATCGCCGCGAGGGTCGCCGCGAGAAGGCTGCCGGCGATCGCGAATCGCGCCGCGGCCGAGCCGAACGCGGGCAGAGATTCGGTGACCACGCGAATGCCGAGATACGTAGAGCCCCAGATGACGTAGACGACGGCCAGCGCACCCCACACCAGCGCTGGCCGTGGTTTAGGTCGGGTTGGCGACATTTAGACCGAAGCTTTAGGCGTCGTGCCTGGTGGCGGCGGGATGGGCGCAACCTTGGGGTGGGATGGCATGACACCCTCACGCTACGGTGAGCGCGGTACCACGCCGGGGCCGGGGGTTGATCTCGACCTGTCCTCGGCGGAACCTGCTCCGAAGTACTACCAGCGCCAATGCGCGAATATTGGTGGGGATTGTTGGCGTGGCCAGGAGGAGAGATGTCGACGAATCAGCCGCCGGGCGGACAACAGCCGGAGGGCACACCCGCGTACGCGCAGCCGCAGGATCCGTGGGCCGGTGGCTACGAACCGGGCCATGCCTCAGTCCCGACGGATCCGATCCCCCAGCAGTACGACCCCTATGCCCAAGGGGTTCAGGGCGAGGTCTGGTCGCAGCCGACGGTGGCGCAGGGTGGTCCGTACGGTTACGTGCCCCCGCAGCCGCAGAAGAGCAAGGCTGGCGTGATCATCCTCGTCTTCTTGGTCGTGGTCCTGCTCGGTGGGGGTGGCGGCTTCGGGGCGTGGTACATCCTCAAGGGCCCCGGTAGCGTGACTCCGACCACCACACCGACAGCCACGACGCCTGCTGCCGTGATCACGTGCCCCGTCTCGGCCGCAGCCGGCGCGTTCGACCCGTGCTCGGTCAAGCAGGGTGAGTGCCTCTACAACAACGGCACGGCGGCCGACCCCGACCTCGCGGTCGTTGAATGTTCCACGGCGAAGTCCTACAAGGTCATCAAGGTCTCCAAGGGCGCGGCCATCCCCGAAGGACCTGGCGATCGGTTCGATAAAGACACCACCAGCGTGAAGGAGTGCGCGGGCACCAACTACGACACCTGGTACGGGTACCAGGACGCCACCGACGACAAGAAGGACGTCTTCTTCTGCATGACGAACAACCCGTAGCCGTCCGCGCCCCCAAGAACGGGGGAAGTGGGTTGTCGCGGTCGTGGGAACACCCGTTCCCCCACCACTGGTGGCTTAGCTGGTCATCACCGGGCCGCCCGAGACCGCATCGCGGCACGAAGTTCGGCGAGTACACCCGCGAAGTCATCGCGCATGCGTGCCGATGTCACGTGCAGAATGATCCAGCCTGCAGCGACGAGCCGGTTGAGTCGGTGTCGGTCGCGATGCATCTGCCGGGCCGAGCCGACATGCCACAACCCAGCGTACGATCAGCTAAGCCACTGCTTGCGGGGAAGTTGGTGCGTCCCGCATCTGGAAAGCCCCACTCTCCCCGAAAATGGAACTCGCCCGCCGCCGGGTCAGGCGGCGTTCACCCATTCGTCCGTGCCGTCGGCGAAGAACTGGTGCTTCCAGACAGGAAGTCGGGCCTTGACCCCGTCGACGAGGCGGGCGCAGAGCGCGAACGCCTCCCCGCGGTGCGCCGTCGACACGGCCGCGGCGATCGCGACGTCCCCGACCGCGAGTTCGCCGACCCGGTGGGAGACCGCTACCGCGTACACAGCCGGGTCCTTGGCGATCTCCGTGGCGACCTCGGCCAGCACGGCCTCCGCGCTGGGGTGGGCCTCGTAGACGAGCCGTGCCACGGAGCGTCCGGCGTCGTGATCGCGGACCACCCCGGCAAATGAGACGACCGCCCCCGCCGCGGGGTGAGCGACGAGGGCCTCGTGCGCCGCGACGTCGAGAGGCGTCGTGGTCAGGGCGGAGTGCAGAGTCACGGCCGGCCTCCACTCAGCAGGGGCAGCGGTACGAAGGAGACGTGTGAACCCGCCGACCCCTGCGTTCCCGGTTCGATGACCGCGAAGCCGTCCGCGCGGGCCAGCCCGCGGAGCATGGCCGAACCCGAGTGCTCGAGCGGGTAGGCGAACCCGGACGGCTCGATGCGTACGAGCGCCAGGTGGGTATGGTCGCCCCGGCCCGGGACTGCTTCGCCCAGCGTCACCTGCTGGCGCGGAGGTTCGGGCCGGCCGGCCAAACCGGCCAGCAGAGGCACTACGAGCGAGACGAGGGCAACGATCGCCGACTGTGGGTTGCCGGGCAGGCCGGCGACGAACTTCGACCGGCCACCTTCGGCCGCCGGGGGTAGCTCGGCCAGGAGCATCGGGAAGCCGGGGCGTACGGCCACGGTGTTGGCCACGTACCGCGCTCCCAACGCGGCCAGCGCCGGGTGGAGATGGTCGACCGGTCCGTGCATGGTTCCGCCGGTCGTGCAGACGACGTTCGCGTGTGTCAAAGCATCCTCGATGGCCGCGATATGCGCATCGAGCGTGTCCTCGATGGGCCCGCAGGGGTCGAAGCCGGAGACGGGATCCGCGCCGAGCCGGCGCAGCCAGCCAGGCACCTGCGGGCCGAGTGCGTCGCGAACCCGACCCTGACCGGGTGGTCCGGACGTCAGCAGTTCGTCGCCGAACACGACGACCGCCACCCGCGCGCCCAGGATGGCGGGCAGTGTGTCGTAGCCGCACGCCGCCGCGAGCCCGACGACGCCCGGGGTTATCGGGGTGCCAGCCGAGAACAGGTCCTCGCCCTTGGACGCCTCGTCCCCCGGCTCGCGCCAGTCCGGCACGGGCCTGGGCCGGCCGCTCACCCGTCCGTCCGGGCCGAGTTCCGCGTCCTCAGTGCGGATGATCTGTTCGGTGCCCTCGGGCACCATCGCGCCGGTGGCAATCTCGACCGCATCTCCGCCAGCGATGGGATCAGGCACGGACCCAGCGAGCACTCGGCCGACGATCCGCCACGGGCCGCGGCCACGCGCGGCGTATCCGTCCACACTGGAGGTCGCGAAGGCAGGCAGGTCGGTCAGCGTGGTTAGCGCCGACGCGAGGGTGAGCCGGTCGGCCTGCGCGAGCGGAACCTCCACCGGGTCGGGCGTCGCTCTCTGCCCAGCGGCGTACGCGGCGGCCCGGGCCGCGGTCCAGGCCATCGCCTGTTCGGTCACGAATCCGACCCTATCGCTCACGTGTGATCACCGCCCCTACCGTCATGCATGATCGCCTCCGCGCTGTCATGCATGATCGCCTCCGCGAAGTTGCTCCACGGCGTGGGCGAGGATGGGGCCTAGCACAGCGAGTCCGTCGCGGGCGCCACCGGTGGACCCCGGCAGGTTGATGATCAAAGTGCGCCCGGCAACGCCGGCCAGGCCGCGAGAGAGCGCCGACGTCGGCACCCGGTCGCGGGAGTACGCCCGGACGGCCTCCGCGATGCCGGGGATCTCGTAGTCGAGGAGTGGTCGGGTCACATCCGGTGTCCGGTCCGTCGGCGTAATGCCGGTACCGCCGCTGGTGAGTACCGCGTCCACGCCGTCAGCGACCGCCGCGCGCACCGCCTCCCCCACCGGGTCGCCGTCGGGGACCACGACTGGGTCGTCCACCTCGAAACCGAGTTGGCGGAGCCCGGAGACCAGGATCGGTCCGCTCGAGTCCGCGTACACACCGGCCCATGCCCGGTTCGACGCAACGATGACCCGTGCCCTCATGGTCAGTCGCCCCGCACCCATAGACCGGTCTTGCCGCCCTCCTTTCGCAGCACCCGAACCCCGTCGATCAAGGCCGCCGGGTCCACCGCCTTGACCATGTCGATCAGGGCCAGACCCGCTGTCGCGACCGCGGTCAAGGCCTCCATCTCCACGCCCGTACGGTCGGCGGTGCGCACCGTCGCGGTGATCTCCACGGCATCGTCGGCCAGTTCCAGCGCCACCTCGACCCCGTGCAGCGCGATGGGGTGGCACAGCGGTACGAGGTCCGGCGTTCTCTTCGCGCCCATGATCCCGGCGACCCGCGCGACCGCCAGGGCATCCCCCTTCGGCAGCGCGTCCTGGCGCAGCAGTGAGATCACCTCGGCCGTGGTGCGCACCGAGCCGGCGGCCACCGCCTGTCGTACCGTCACGTCCTTGCCCGACACGTCCACCATCCGAGCGGCGCCGGACGCGTTCACATGGGTAAGCTCCACGCTCCGATCGTTCACGGGCCCGAGGGTACGCCCGAGGCGGGGCTGACCGCGTTGTCGACAAACTCGCCGGCAGACTAGAGCGCGATATGTGGTTCTTGATCGCTTCCTTCGTGATTGTGTTGGTCGCCTCCGCCGCGCAGGCCGTCACCGGATTCGGGTTCGCCCTGCTCGCGGTCCCGCTGCTTGCGGTGGTGGCGGATGCGCCGACGGCCGTGGTGGGCACGTCCGTCGTGGGCCTGGTCCCCACCTTGGTGACGGCGGTTCGCGATCGGGGCAGCGTTGCCTGGCGAGCGGTGTGGTTGCTGCTCACCGCCGCGGTCTTCGGAATGCCCGTGGGCCTGGTGATCCTGCGTACCGCACCCGAGTCGGTGCTGAGCGTGTTGATCGCTGTGGCGGTGGTGGGGTGCACGGTGATCGTGTGGCGTCCGCCGCGGCTGCCCCGGTTCGCGATGACCAATGGTCGAGTCGCCCTCGGCGCGGTCGGCGTGCTCACCGGGGTACTGACGACGTCGACGGGGACCAACGGGCCACCGTTGGTGGCTGCCTTTACGGCACTCGGGTTTGAGCCACGGGCGCTCCGCGCCACGCTCGCGGCCATCTTCCTCGGCACCGGCGTGATCGGCGCCGCTGGCTTCGTGATCGCCGGCGCCGTCACCGAGCGGGCCAGCCTGCTGGCGCTTGTTGGCCTGCCGGCGGCAGTGCTGGGCTGGCTGGCTGGAGATCGCCTCTTCGCGCGACTCAACGGTGAGACATTTCGACGGATCCTGCTCGCCGCACTCGTGGCATGTTGCCTGGTCACAGCGGGTCGGGTCGTCGTCGGGTGAGCCGATCGGGCGCTACGTCACGGCATGTGCACTGTCCGGTGTGGTCGGTGGGAGTGACTTCGGCGTAGCGTTTGTCACCCGTCCGCATGTTCTCTGCACCGCACAGCCGCACACCGCACAGCCGCACACGGCAGAGGGAGGCGAGTGCGATGAACGACTGGGAGTAGGTAGATCTCTGCTTCCGGGGTGACCGCATCCTGGACCTGTTCCCGCGCGCGAAACCGGCCTACGCTGGCGGCGGGCTCACGGAGCGAGGGGGACGGCGCGGTGGCGGTGCGTGACCGGGGCCAGACGCTGCGTTGGCTCGCCACCTCGGTGGTGGTCGCGGGCGTCCTAGCCGTGGCATCGGTGGCCGGCAGCAGCCAGGTCGGCGTTGTGCCGAGATTCTCGTCGAGCAGGTACCTCGGCCTCCGCTGGGTCGGTATGGTGAGGCCGACCAAGGAGGAGCGCGGTGACCAGCAACGCCACAAAGCCGGCGGAGGCGACGCTCTACGACGACCCCGCCGACACGGATCTGTCGGCCAAGGTGACAGAGGCGTGGGCCGACTTCGGCCGCGCGCTCGCCGAGGCGCTGCCCACGTTGACGGCCGGCACCACGCTGGCACTCACGCTCGACCCGACCGCGTCGGGGGTCGGCGAGGCGGTGTACACGGTGAGCGTCACTCCGGCGGACGGGAACGAGCTTCGCGCGTATGCGGTGAGCAACGCCATGCTTCCGCCCGATCACCGCTTGTCCCGTACCACGGTGGGTGAGCTGGTCGCCCTCGGGTGGTCACCGCCGGGAGTCATGGCGGGTGGTGACGAGCGGTTCGGTCTGCATCTACCCATGGATCAGGCGCCCCGCCTCGCCGCGATCGTTAGCCGGACGTTGCGTGACGCTTACGGCACGCCGCATCCGGCATTTCTCGTCTATGCCGCGGAATCGAGTGACCAACAGCCCGTCGACATGCCGGCGCTTGGGGCGGCCCGCCCGGTACCCGCGGGCGGCGAGGGGCTACCGACGGTGGGCCGGGTCGACCTCGATGCCCTGCCCTTGCCGGACAAGGTCGCCGCCGTGATCGGCGCCATGCTCAAGACCGCGCCAGAGAGCTTGCCGGTGGACAAGGACGGCGACATCGGCATCCGGTCCGGTTCCGCGATGGTCTTTGTGCGGGTCCGCGACAACCCGCCGCTCGTCGATGTCTTCTCGCCTGTGCTGACTGAGGTGGACGCGAACGAGCAGCTCTACGTGAAGCTGTCCGAGCTGACCCATCGGATGCCGATCGGGCGGCTCTACTGCACCGGTGAGACGGTGTGGGCATCGGTGCCCGTCTTCGGCCGCGATTTCCAGGCGACCCACCTGATGCTCGCGGTCCAGGTGATGACTGGGCTGGCCGATGAGCTCGATGACCGGCTCCACGGGGAGTTCGGCGGGAAGCGTTTCTTCGTCGACGGTGACCAGACCGGTGCACAGTCCAGCGACGACAACCGCACCGGCATGTACCTCTAACCGCGCCACGTACCTCTAGCCCGTCGATCTAGGGCGGAGTCGCGTGAGTTGATCTCCCACAACGCGACTGGGCCCTAGATCGACGGGGAGCTTTAGTTGAACGGTATCCAGGCCAGGTTGACGAGGCTACGCGAGTCGGTAGCCATCAGGCCGCCATCCGACACTGTCCACAGTGTCTGGTCAATGATCAGCGAGCGGCGGATCGGCGAGGAGTAGCCGGGGTTGGTGAAGGAGTCCGGGTGTCGGATGAAGCCGACCTCGTAGATGCTGGCGCCGGTGACCCGCAGGACCAACGCCCCGATGCTGGGCATCACCTTCTGCGGGATTGTGGCTGGGTCGGAGCCGCCGCTGCCCGGAACGCCGGAGTTGACCTGTAACGGTACGACGAGCAAGCCGTCCTCGGGCCAGTAGAGGAAGGCGTGCGGGTCGAACTCAGCCTCCGAGTTGGCGCCGGAGAGTTTGTACTGCGCCAGCCGACTGGGCTTGTCCAGGTCGCCGACATCGAAGAGGGAGATCTGAGTGCCGGTAACCCGGCCCTGATCGGTGGCGTCCTGGCCGACGCCGATGAGGCGGGCGCCGCCGGCCGGGTGAAGGTAGGCCGAGTAGCCGGGGATCTTCAGCTCTCCTCGTACCCTGGGTTTCGCCGGGTCGCCGAGGTCCAATGTGTAGAGAGGATCGGTCTGACGGAACGTGACGACGTAGCCAACCGGTCCGGCGAAGCGTACGGCATAGATGCGCTCGCCCTTGCCCAGCCCTTCGACCTTGCCGACCTGGCGGAGCGATTTGCCGCTCTGCGATAGCACGTAGACGCCGGACTGGGACGCGACCTGCTGCTTGCCCTGCGCGTTCCAGGTGGCGTCCATGGTCGTGGCCACCCGCAGCTTGCCGTCCCACTCAGACATGGCGTACTGGTTGATCACGAAGCCCGGGACGCTGCCGCCGGCCACGAACGTGGGCCGCTTGGCCGTCGAGGTATCGAACTTGTAGATCTCCGTTCGTGCCTCGGCGGGCCTGGCAACATCGGCTCCCGCCTCGGGGACGGCCCGCCAACGCTGGTCGCTCGAGACATAGAGGCTCGGGCCGTTGCTGTAGACGGTGTCGCCGTCGGCGACCAGCGTCGTCGGACGGCCGTCGCCCAGGGCGGATTCGCCGAGATCGAAGCTCAGCACGGTCAGTAGATTCGTACCCGTGTAGACCGCCGGCCGGCTGATGGCGTCGCAGCCGATCTGCGGTCGCTGCGTCGTGCCGCCCGTGGTGACCTCGATGCGCGGCAGCCACCGGTCGATCGGAGCCCGGTCGATGATGCTCTGGTTGGCCTTCACGCGCTGCGCGTCGGTCGCCTTCTGCACATACGGGAAGGTCATGCGCGGGTACGAGCGAATGACTACCCGGGCCGTCGAGCCGACCTGCCTGGCGTCGATGAGCCCGCCATCAACCTGCACGCTGGACAGCACACTCGGCTGGCCGGAGAGGTCGACCAGAATGAGTCGGGGGCCGAGGATCGGGGCCACCTGCGGGTCCGCGCCGACCACGCCGCCCGGGGCTGCGCCGGGAACGGCCACGTCCTCCGCCACCGGACCGCCGCGGTTGGCCAGGTACTCCTGACGAAGCAGCACGAGGGCATGGTCGCCGGAGAGGAGGAGGTCGGCGGGGGTGTATCGGAAGAGGTCCTTGGGCGTGGACGAGTCGGCGAGGTCGACGAACCCAGCCAGGTCCCGGTTGGCCGCGTCGACGACGCGCAGAATGCCGCCGGAGACGGTGACGATGCGGCGGCCGTCGGTCTTGACCAGGTCGGGCTCATCCACGCCGGCCTCGTGAGTGTTGGTGCCGGAGTAGTTCGGCGTCGACGCGCCGCCCGCGCCCTTCGCGCTGTCGGCGCCTGCCGCGGCCTGCGGCGCGCCCGGGGCACCCGCCAGGTCCCGCTGGACGCCGCCCTCCATGGCGTACATTCCGCCGGACCAGAAGCCATAGGGCCCGACAATTGACTTGGCCGCGGCGCGAAGTCCGCTCAGCGCCTCATCACAGGAGTTGAACCCGACCAACTGGAACGACCCGGCGGGCACACCCTTGTCCACAAAACCGACGGTCTGATCTGCCGCCGTACAACCGGCGAGTGAGGCCAGCCCAGCGCAGAACGCCACACCGGCGACGCGGAGGTGTAGAAGACTTGTCATGCCGGCTTGGACGCGGGTGCCGGGGTTGTGGTTCCGGTCAACCATGCGGGCTGTCGACGAGTCGGGAGAGCACGATCATGCTGCGGGTCGAGGTGATGAACGATTCCGACCGCAGCCGCTCTAGCGCCTGCTCCAGGTGGGGAATGTCGGCAGCCCGGAGGTGCACGAGGGCGTCCGCCTCGCCGGAGACCGTGTACGCCCCGACGACCTCGGGGTGTCGGCGGACCGCCGCGGCGATCTGGGCCGGGGTGGTGCGTCCGGTGCAGAAAAGCTCCACGAAGGCCTCCGTAGTCCAGCCAATCGCGGCGGGGTCGACGACCGCCGTGAATCCCCGGATGACCCCGGCGGATCGAAGCCGGTCGACGCGTCGCTTGACGGCCGGGGCGGAGAGCGACACGACCTGTCCGATGTCGGCGAACGACGCGCGCGCGTCCTTCGTCAGCGCTGCAATAATTCGCTGGTCTGTGTCATCAAGGTGCAACGAATCGCCTCTCGCTCGCAACGAAAGCGACTGTTTACGCTCCACGAGCGTACCTACCCTTGGTGATCGTGACCCCTGAGCCGCGCCACCGCACCTATCTGATGTGCGCCCCCGAGCACTACGTCGTCGAGTATGAGATCAACCCGTGGATGAACACGGATACGCCGGTCGACGCCGAACTGGCGCTCAAGCAGTGGGACGGCCTCCGCGAGACGTTCATGGGGCTCGGCCATACCGTGCACACGCTCGCCCCCGTGGCCGGCCTGCCGGACATGGTGTTCGCCGCCAACGGAGCGTTCTCGGTCGATGGCGTCGTCTACGGCGCCCGGTTCCGCTACGCCCAGCGCACCGCCGAGGCGGCCGCGCACCGGGCCTTCTACGAGGCCCGACCCGTGGACTGGCGGTTCGTCGCGCCAAAGGAGACCAACGAGGGCGAGGGCGATTTCGCGTATCTGCCGGACGCGTACGGCGGCCTGGTGCTGGCTGGATACGGCTTCCGGACCGAGGCCGCGGCGCATGCAGAGGCCCAGGAGGCCCTCGGCCGGCCGGTCGTCTCGCTTCGGCTGGTCGACCCGCACTACTACCATCTCGATGTCGCGCTGGCGGCGCTCGACGACGCGAACGTCGTGTACTACCCCGGCGCCTTCTCGACGGCTTCGCAGCGGGTACTGCGCCAACTCTTCCCAGACGCCGTGCTGGCCGATGAGGCCGACGCGCTCGCGTTCGGGCTCAACCTCGTCAGCGACGGACGGCACGTCGTGCTCAACTCAGAGGCGACCGCCTTGGCGGCGCGGCTCTCCGCGGCCGGCTATGTGCCCGTACCGGTGGAATTGGGCGAGCTGAAGAAGGGCGGTGGCAGCGTGAAGTGCTGCGTCGCCGAGCTGCGCCCGTAACCGTTCCGTTGAGAACCCGCCGCTGGCGCGTTGCGCCACGCCGCTACTGTCGTTCGCGGCCATGTGTCGATGCCTTGGATGGGGCCGGCACGCTCTCACGAGGGAGAAGCACATGCGCAAGTTAATGATCACTGCCGTCATGGTCGCGGCCGCTCTTGGCGGCGCGGCTGCCTGCGCGAACCCGACCCCGCCAGGCGCCGTCCCCCCCACCACCACGGCACCCGCCGACCAGACCAAGGAAGTCTGCACCATGGCGATCAGCGAGAGCACCACCGCCGGCGCCACGATCAAGGCCAAGCTGGCCGAAGGCATACAGGCGGTCGCGAGCGGTGACACCGCCAAGCTGGCGCAGATCGAGGCGGACCTGAGGAAGGCGGCCAGCGACTGGGCGGCCAAGCTGACCGAACTGTCGGGCAAGCAGATCAAGCCTGAGGTCAAGACGGTCCTGGTCGAAGGCGCGGCGACGATCACCGCGCTCAATTCGGACACCGACCAGACGCCGCAGGCCGAGGCCGAGGCCAAGCTGAACGCAATCGGCACGAAGCTCGCCGCGGTCTGCGCCTCGGCGTAGCGGCAGCGCCTCCTCACGCAACCGCAGGAGGCACAGCGGGGCCGGGCGCATTGCCCGGCCCCGCAGGCGCCAGATTAGGGTTACTTAGCGGTTTATGCGCAGATCAGGCACGCTTTATCCGTGGAGAAGCGCGCCGATATCGCGGAGGCGGGGCAGACCGACGCGTGGCGGCGGCGCGCCGAGCGGCCGGGGCCGGAGACCTTCCTCCTGGCCGCGCTGAGCGAAGTCCGCTCGGTCGCCCGCACGGCGCGGTATCCGCTCGCGGTGGCCAGCGCCGGCCCCGCCCGTGAGGGTGCTGCCGCAATCGTGACGCAACTCGATGACTACATGCTCCCGCGGTTGCGGCGCATCGGAGCGCCCATGCTCGCCGTCGTGGGTGGCTCGACCGGCGCGGGCAAGTCCACACTCGTCAACAGCCTGGTCCGGGCACCGGTGAGCCGCGCCGGGGCACTTCGCCCGACCACGCGCGCGCCCCTGCTCGTCTGCCACCCGGCCGACGCGACGTGGTTTGGCGACCGGGCCGTGCTGCCCGGCCTAGTGAGGGCGTCCCAGCCGGGCGTGGAGCGCCTGCAGGTCATCAACGCCCCCTTGCTGGTGCCGGGCATTGCATTGCTGGACGCCCCGGACATCGACTCCGTTGTCGCCGCCAACCGCACGCTGGCCCGCGAGTTGCTGGCGGCCGGAGATCTGTGGCTCTTCGTGACGACGGCTGCCCGCTATGCCGACGCGGTCCCGTGGCGGGTGCTTCGCGAAGCGCGCGAGCGTGGCACCGTCGTCGCGATAGTCCTCGACCGTGTGCCACCGGAGGCACGCGATGACATCACCGGGCATCTCGCCCGGATGCTGGCCGCCCAGGGGCTCGACGAAGCGCCGCTGTTCACGATCTCGGAGTCCACTCTGGACGCGTTTGGTCTGCTGCCGGAGGCGGACGTGGCACCCGTCAAGCGATGGCTCGACGGAGTAGCTCGGAGCGGGGCACAACGCAGACACCTGATCAGGCGGACCCTGTTCGGCGCGGTGGCCGCCGTGGGACCTCGGGTCGACTCGCTTGCCGCGGCCGCCGAGGATCAGGTGAATGCCGCCTCCGTGATGGCCGGCATGGTTCGCGCGGCGTACGCGGCCTCGATGTCCGATGTGGAATCCAGCATTAAGTGTGGCGCGGTGCTGCGGGGCGAGGTCCTGTCCCGGTGGCAGGAGCTTCTCGCCAGCGGTGAGCTGCGGCTTGCGCTACGGGCGACGACGGGTCCGCGGCGCACGCAGGCGAGCGCCGCGCTGGCCGAGCGGCCCATCCCCGGGCGGCGATTTCAGACCGCGGTCTCGACCGCCCTGGCCGGCCTGATCGTGGAGGCGGATGTCGCTGCCGCACTCCAGTGCCGCCAGCGGTGGCGCAGCGAGCCGGCCGGCCGGGCCCTCCTCGACGCCGAAGGCGATCAGCGCGGCACAGTCGGTGACGCGGCTTTCGACCTGGTGCACGACTGGCAAACCTGGTTACGCGCCGCCGTCAATGCGGAAGCCCCGCGGGCGCGTACTCGTGCTCGTTCCTACGCCACGGCGTCCACCGCACTCCTCGCCACGATCGCGGCGGTCGCGCCCGTTGACGACGACGAGGCGGTGGCGGTTGTTGGCGCCGCGACGGTGCGCTCCGTGATGATGCGCCGTGTCCTGGCGAAACCGGACATCCGGGCGCTCGGTGAGCGAGCCCGGGCCGAGCTTTTGGTCCGGTTCTCCAATCTCCTCGGTGCGGAGGTCGACCGCCGCCTCGCTGCGCTCTCCGACGCCGATGTTGAGGTGGGGCTGTCGCAGCGACTGCGTGTCGCCGCAGGACATGTTCGCGCAGCTCAGTCTGGCTTCGACAGCGGGCTGGAGGACGCGGCGTGAGGGTGCACGAACTCACCACCGCGCCCCTCGCGGACCGGCTCGACGCGCTCGGTCGCTTCGTCCGGGTCGTCTGCAGCCACGTCGCCGACTCGGCCCCGGCGACGGTCGACCCTGCTGCGCTCCCCGCAGCCGGTGTTCTGGCCGACCGTGCGGCCGCCCGGTTACGGCTGTCCGGGGAACACACGGTGGTGGCGCTCGCTGGGGCCACCGGCGGCGGCAAATCCAGCCTCTTCAACGCGCTGGCGAACATGGAACTCTCGGCCGCCGGGGCGCTTCGACCCACAACCGGCGAGGCACATGCGTGCGTGTGGGGAACCGCAGGCGCCGATGCCCTGCTCGACTGGCTCGGCGTGGAGCCCTCGCGACGGTTCGGCCGGGAGAGCCCTCTCGACGCCGACGACGAGGCGTCACTTCGCGGCCTCGTCCTGCTGGATCTGCCCGACATGGACTCTATCGCCACCGCTCACCGGGTCGAGGCCGACCGACTTGTCAACGTTGTGGACCTCGTGGTCTGGGTGCTGGACCCGCAGAAGTACGCCGACCAGACAGTCCACGAGGATTATCTGCGCCACATGGGCGCCCTTCGGGACGTCACGATCGTCGTCTTCAACCAGATCGACCGGCTCACCCCGGCGGACGCCGCGCGGTGCCGGGCCGACCTTGCACGCCTGGTGGACGCCGATGGACTCCCCGGCATACCCGTCATCGCGACGTCGGCCGTCACCGGCGACGGCGTTGGTGAGGTGCGCACGCTGTTGGAGAAGACCATCGCCGGGCGCCAGGCGGCGATGGCTCGGCTCGAGGGCGAACTGGACGCCGCAGTCGAGGCACTGGCGCCGCTGGTGGGTTCGGCCGAGGCCGTCGAGGATGCGCTGAGCGGCGACGTTGTGCTCGAGTTGGCCGATGGGTTCGCCACCGCCACCGGGGTCCGTGCCGTCGCGGCTGTGGGTGGCCAGGCGTACGCGCGCCGGGCGGCGTTGCCTGGCTGGCCGTTTCGGCGGTCGCGCCGCAATGCCCGGCTGGCCGAGCTTCTACCGGAGGCGTTGCCACCAGCGGAGCCGGCCGCCGTGGGGCTCGCCGTGCGGCGGCTGGCCGCCCGAGCTGCCGCTGGTCTTCCGCCGCCGTGGCCGGACGAGGTACTGATGGCGGCGAGCACGAACCTCGACCGGCTCCCGGATGAGCTGGGTAGGACTGTCAGCGCCGCGAGCCCTGGCCCTCCGCTAGCGATCGGCTGGAAGCTGGCGCGGGTCGGCTGGTGGCTCGCGGTCGTCTCGGTCCTGGCTGGGGCGGCGTGGCTGGGCTGGTACGCGATCGATCGCGACCGAAGCGCTCCAGCGCTCATGGTGGGCCGGGTCTGGGTGGCGGCGCTGATGATCGTCGCTGGCGCCGTGGTGGCTCTGCTGATCCTGCTCCTTGGACGGCCGCTCGCCGCCGCGCGGGCGCGCCGCTTCCGGGCCTCCAGCGAGCGCCGGCTTCGCGATGCGACCGCGACCGTGGCTCGGGAGGTCGTGGCCCCGGTGCGGGCCGTGCTACGCGACTACGCCGACGCGCAAGCCGCCCTCGACGAAGCAGCCCGCTAAATTCCCCCATACCACCCCCGCCGATCATGACCTCCAGGTCATGATCGACGCTGTTTCGCGACGGCCAGGCCGTGATCACGGGGATCTTGAGGGTTGCTGTGGCGGCCGACACCATCCAAGATCGGATGGATGGACGGGTGGTATCGGGTGGTATCGGGTGGTGCGCGGCGGCATCGTGGTGCTCGCTGTGCTCAATCTATGGTGGGGTGCGTGGGCACGCTTCGCCCCGCGGCATTTCTTCGATGTCTTCCCCGGCTTCGGCCGGCACTGGGCGGCGGCCTATCCGCCGTACAACGAGCACCTGGTCACCGACCTGGGGTCGACGTTCCTCACCCTGGCATTTCTGCTCACCGTAGCCGCCGTGCTGGACGACCGACGGGTGCGCTGGCTCGTGCTCGCGGCGGTGCTCATCTTCAACGTGCTGCACCTGGGCTTCCACGCGCTGGACCAGGGGACGATGGGGCCGCTCGACTACGGCGCCAGCGTCGCGGCGCTCGCCGCCGGCGTGCTCGGGCCCGCCGTGCTGCTCCTGATCGACGCGGTCAGGTCGCGACGGACGCCACGCTAGCCAACCAGGCCAGCCCGTCACGTCACGCCAGCCCGTCACGCCAGCCCGCCACGCCACGCCACGCCGTCACGCCACGCCGTCACGCCACGCCACGCCAGCGGTCAGACCACGCAGAACTCGTTGCCCTCTGGGTCGGCCATCGTCACCCAGGAGGAACCGAACTCCTCGCCATGCCAGAGCACGCTGCCGCCTAGCTGGACGAGGCGATCGACCGTGACGTCGCGCTGATCCGCGCCTACGTGCAGGTCCAGATGAACCCGGTTCTTGGCCGTCTTGGGCTCAGGCACGACTTGGAACAGCACCCGCCCGCCCCGGCCCACGCCGCTGTAGGCATCGACGGGTCCGTCGGGGTCACGTATACCTGCCGCGGTGCGCCACGCGAGCCGGCCGTCAACCGTTTGGACATGCTCCTCGGTGACGCGGCCGGCGTCGAGTAGTCCTTTGATCATCGCGGAGTGGTCCTCAACCAGGTAGCCCAATGCTTGTGCCCAAAACGCGGCGAGCCGGTGTGGGTCGGCACAGTCGATGCAGATCTTGTACGCAACAGCCATACCCTCAACCTAGCGATGGGCCCGGGCAGTAGCGCCTGCCGGACGCGGCCGTCGGTGGCCCGCTCAGGACCGACAGCGCGTAGCGTGAGGCGGCGTGACGATTCACTCGTCGGATCCGTTTGCGACACCCGAGGACGCGAAGTCCGCCGTGCGGCGCCTACGCGGCCGACTGCCGGCGCCCGTGACGCTGTGGACAGCGAACGACACCGACGGGCGCCGGGCCGGCCTGACTGTGTCGTCCATTGTGGTCGTTGACGGAGACCCGGGTCGGTTGCTCGGGGTGGTCGACGAGGAATCGACCCTGTGGGAGGCGCTGCAACGGACCGATCGCTTCGCCGTCATAACGCTGCGCGAGTCGGATGGTCAACTCGCGGACAGCTTCGCCGGCCTGCTGCCGGCGCCCGGCGGACCCTTCGTCGGTCGGCGTTGGCGGGACACGGACTTCGGGCCGGTCCTCGACGGCGCCGCGGCGTGGGCCGGGTGCAGTCTCGACAACGCCCGACCGATGGGCTGGGGCCTGCTGGTCGAGGCCGTGATCGACCACGTCGAGGTAGCGGCCGGCGGAGACGAAGGCCCCCTCATCCATTACCGCGGCCGGTACGCTGGCGGGCTCCCACCGGTCTCGGCCTGACCGACGGGTGTCCGAAGAAATGAGATGTTCTGTCGCATCCTTGGCTAACGGCGGTTTCGAGCCGGGCACAAAGTGGTGTGAATTAGCTGAGACCGGCAGCGGCTCGCCAGTTGGCGTGGCTTGAGGTCCGTAGTCTGGGTCACATGGCGACGACACCACCCCCAGCGGGAGCGGATCAGCCGGCGCAAAAATGGACTGGCCGGGCTAGCGTCAGCGCGCCAACCCCGAGCGCCAGTCGCGCGGCCACCCCCCAGGTCGCCACCCGGCCGGTATCTCCACCGCCGGTCTACCCGCCGGCCTACCGTGGGGGGAGGCGCAGGCCCCGGTGGGGTCGCATCGCCCTCATCGTGTTCGCCGTGCTCATGCTGGTGGCGGGGATCGGCGCGTTCGCCGGCTATCAGTGGATCAAGGGAGTCGACGACGACCTCCGGCGCACCGACCCGTTCGCCGATATCGCCGGCCGACCGCAGAAGCTCGCCGACGGGACCGTCAACATCCTGTTGCTGGGAACGGACTCCCGCGACCCGGACGCACCCATCGACCAGGCGGGGAAATGGCGTACCGACACGATCGTGCTCATGCACATTCCGGCAAGCCACGACAAGGCGTACCTGATCTCCTTCCCCCGCGATCTGTGGGTGCACGTGCCGGCGAGCAAGGATGGCCAGTTCGGCAACACCATGGCCAAGATCAATGCCGCCTATGCCTGGGGTGGCGCACCGCTCATGGTGCAGACGGTTGAGGAGTACACGGGTGTCCGCATGGACCACGTGGTCCTAATCGACTTCGGCGGGTTCGTGAAGGTGACCGACGCCGTTGGCGGGGTCGACATGAACGTGGAGCGAACGATCACGTCGATCCACAAGCCGCACCGGAAGTTCACCAAGGGGATGAATCACTTCGACGGCGCCGAGGCGCTCGACTACATCCGGCAACGAAAGCAGTTCCCCAACGGCGACTTCACCCGGATGAAGAACCAGCAACTGTTCCTCAAGGCGCTGCTGGACAAGGCCGTGAGCGTGGGCACGGTCACGAATATCGGCGCGCTGAAGGACTTCGTCACCTCCGTCGCCGACGCCATCGTCGTCGACCAGAGCTTCTCGCTGATTGATCTGGGCTGGCAATTCCGCAGCCTGCGCAGTGAGAACCTCGTCTTTATGATTAGTCCGCACAATGGCACCGGAACCGTCGACGGCCAGAGCGTGGTTCTGTCGGATAGGGAGAAGGCGCTCGGCCTCTACGACGCTGTGGCCAAGGACACCGTCGGCGCCTGGTATGCCCAGGCCAATCCTTCGTCGGAGGCCGGAGGCTAGACCGGACTGCGGCCCGACTTATCGGTCAATCTGGATCAAGCGACTGAGCAGGACAGCGTTTTCGACCAAGACCTTGTACCCTGGCTCAAGGTTGCACAATCCGACGGGGAGTTGCCGCGTTGATCGCCTCCGGCGAAGTTCGCGCGCCGTTCTGCGCTGGCCGTTCTCGTCGCACCTCCGACCCGGACCCGCACCACCCCCGCGAGGAGCCGCATGACGATCTACGCCGACCCAGCGGCGAGACCGCGCCGGCGGAGCGTCGACAATGAGCGGCCGCAGCGGCCGAAGCGGCCTCGCGATCCGCTCTGGGCAAGGATCTGTCTGATCATCGGCGCCCTGGTCATGGTCGCCAGCGGCACCATGGTCGTCCTGCCGAAAGTTCTCGCTAACTGGGCGGGCGGGAACATTCCGCGGCAGCCGCTGATCCCAGAGGACCTCATCGGCGCGAACATCGACGGTGCGATCAATCTGCTGCTGCTCGGCATGGACGAGCGGGCGGGCAACAGCACCGAGCCCCTCCGCGCGGACACGATCATCATCGTGCATATCCCGAAGACGCACGACAACGTGTACATGATCTCGCTCCCTCGCGACGCCGAGGTCACGTCTGGACGGCAAGCCCGACCCCAGCCCCGAGGGGCGCCAGCGGGGGGCGCAGCTCACCATGATGACGATCAACAACCTCGTGCCCGGCGGGCTGAAGTTCAACGGTGCCGCGATCATCAACTTCGCCGGCTTCAAAGGTGTTCTCAAGGCCATTGACGGCGTCGACATGTGCGTGGACGTCGAGACGCGATCGATCCATTACGACAAGAACAACAAGTACCACACCGTGGTGCCCTACGCCGACCGCAAGATCTATAAGGTGGGCTGCCGCCACATGACATACATCGAGGCGCTTGACTTCGCTCGGCAGCGCCACTTCGACAACGGTGACTACACTCGCCAGCGCCACCAGCAGCAGCTTCTCTTGGCCATGTTCCGCAAGCTCACCAGCAAGGGTGTGCTCACCGATCTGGGCAAGCTCACCGAGCTGCAGAAGTCCGCCGGCGATCTGCTCACCCTGGATCTGGGCAAGACAGAAATCGCGGACTGGGCCTTCACGCTCAAGGGCCTCCGCGCCGACAACGTAGTCATGATCAAGACAAATGGCGGCAAGGTCACGCCGGTCGGCAACGGCAACGAGCGGCTCTCCGACGAAACCATGGATCTGCTCAAGGCCGTGCATGACGACACGGTCTTCGAGTTCCTCGTACAGCACCCGACCTGGATCGCCACCGAGAAGTAGCCAGACGCCCCTTCAGACGCCCGGGCAGCACACGTCTTCCGCCCGCCGGTAAAGTGACCTCGCTTCCCCCAGCGAACGGAGCCTGCATGCGGACGTACGCCGACGCCTCGGCGCCACGTCGCCACGTCGGCTCGTACGCTCCGGCGCGGCCGCGGCCCCCCGGGCGCCGCTACCAAAGCCCCTCCCGACGGCCTGCGCGACGGCCTGCGCGACGGCGCGATCCGATTTGGGCAAAGATGTGCCTCATCCTCGGCGCGCTGGTAATGGTCGCAAGCGGAACGGTCGTGGTCCTGCCCAAGGTCCTCGCCGGCTGGGCGACGAGCGACATTCCCATCGAAGACCTGCTCCCGCCCGAACTCGCCGTTGAGATCAATGGGGCGATCAACATTCTGCTGTTGGGGTTGGATGAGCGGGCGGGAAGTGACTCCCTGATCCGCACCGACACGATGATCATCGTGCACATCCCGGCCAGCCACGATCAGGTGTACATGGTCTCGCTCCCCCGCGACGCCGAGGTGGACCTCCCCGACTTCCCCGCGTCCAACTTCAAGGGTTGGCGGACAAAGATCAACGCCGCATACGCGTTCGGCAATCAGACCAAGGACGGCAAACCCGACCGTACTGAGGCGGGACGCGCCCGAGGTGTGCAGCTGACCGCGCAGACGATCAACAAATTGGTACCCGGAGGCCTGCGGTTCAACGCCGTTGCCATCATCAACTTCCTGGGCTTCAAGAGAATCCTCGAGGTCATCGGCGGGGTGCACATGTGCATCGACGAGCGCACGACGTCGATCCACTACGACAAGAACGACAAGTATCACACCAAGGTCGAAAACATCAGCCAGCGGAAGGTATACGAGGAGGGTTGTCGGGATCTGGCCGCGTGGGAGGCGCTGGACTTCGCGAGACAGCGCTACAACGTCACCGGAGCGGACTATGGCCGCCAAAAGCACCAACAGCAGCTGCTCATGGCGATCTTCAAGAAGCTCACCAGCAAGGGCGTGCTCACCAACCCGGGCAAGCTGATCGAGCTCCAGAAGGCGGCCGGTGACCTGCTCACCCTCGATCTTGGCAAGACCTCCCTGGAGAACTGGATCTTTACTCTGAAGGGCGTCAGGTCCGACGCCGTCACTATGATCAAGACTAACGGCGGGGTGCCTAACAGCGCGGGCAACGGCAACGAGCTTTTTAGCGAGACGAGCATGGAACTACTCAAGGCCGTCCACGACGACACCGTGTTCGAGTTCCTTGTGCAGCACCCGTCCTGGATCGCCGCGGAGAAGTAGCCGGTCCCGCGGTTAGGCGCCGGATTTGGTGATTCCCCCGCTCCCTCCGGCGGCAACTCATACAGTCGGGTCAGCCATCCTCGCCCGAATGCGGGAGTCGCATGTCCGATCCGCCTACGGTGACGGCAGGGCACGGATCTGCCGAATCCGACGGGCCGATCCCCGCCAACCCGGCCGGGCCAGCCAAGCACCGTCGGCGGCGACGAACGCGTCGGTTCCTTCTCGCGGCCGGTGTCGCGGTGGTTCTCGTCCTGGGGCTGGCTGGGATCGGCGGCACCGTGCTGATCCGCCGTTACGACGATGCGGTAGCCAAGGACACGTTGCTCGCACCGAGCGCTCGCGTCGACGCCCCGCACGCCACGGTGGTGGGGCCGCTCAACTTTCTCCTGATCGGCTCGGATTATCGGACCTGGAGCCCCGACGCAGGCCAGCGGTCCGACACGATCATCATCGCCCACCTGCCCCAGGCGCTCGATCACGTGTATCTGATCTCCGTTCCGCGCGATCTTCTGGTGGAGCTGCCGGCCGTACCGGAGTTGAACTTCCCGGGAGCCACCACGAAGATCAACGCTGCGTTCGACTACGGCCGTGGTGGCCGCCTCGGCGTGCAACTGCTGTCACACACTCTGACCAACCTCATGGGTGTCCGGTTCGACGGCGCCGCTGTGATCGACTTCTCTGGCCTGCAGAAGGCTGTCGACATCCTTGGCGGCGTGGAGGTCTGCGTAGATGTGCGCGTGGTGTCGGTCCATACCCGCACGGTCTTCGAGCCCGGCTGCCGGGTGATGGGGTCGAAGGATGTGCTCGACTATCTGCGTCAGCGCAACTTCCCCGACGGCGACTTCAGCCGGCAGCGCCACCAGCAACAGTTTCTCAAGGCATTCTTCGACCGTGCGGTGTCCATGGGCATGCTGACCAACCCGCTCAAGCTCGATTCGTTGCTGCGGGCGGTGGCCGGCTCCATGACCGTGGACACTGGGGCCAAGTCACTGCCCGACCTCGTCTTGGCGCTGCGGGATCTTCGTCCCGGCGACATGACCGGCGTCAAGATCCCCTCTCACATCGGCGTGATCGACAATGTGTCGTACGTGATTCCCTCGGCGGACGCCGAGGGGCTCTTCGTTGCCCTCCGAACCGATGCGCTCTCCGCCTGGGTAGCGACGCACCCCCAGTGGGTGAACAGAATCTGACCCAGGCGGGCGTGTTATACAGGTCTCGTGTTCGCGAGCCCGCAGATTCCCGAGGTCAACGTCGCGCAGGTCGCCGAGGAGGCGTACCTACTCGACGTTCGTGAAGCCGACGAGTGGGCGGCGGGCCACGCCCCCCAAGCGCACCACATGCCGATGATGCAGATCCCGGCGCGCTTGGACGAGGTGCCAGTCGACCGGGACGTGGTAGTCGTTTGTCGCGTGGGAAGCCGTTCGGCCCAGGTAGTCGCGTACCTGCGGGCGCACGGCTTGGACCGGGCCGCCAACCTTTCCGGTGGCATGTATGCCTGGCACGCGGCTGGCCGGCCGATGGTCAGCGAGGACGGGCGCGCCGCCCATGTCCTCTAGCACAACGTGACCCGACCACTCGTCTTCGCTCACCGCGGATCCTCGGCGGCGCTGCCGGAGCACACGCTCGATGCCTACCGTCGCGCGATCGACGAGGGTGCGGATGGCCTTGAGTGTGACGTGCGGCTCACCCGGGACGGCCATCTCGTCTGTATCCACGATCGGCGGCTCGACCGCACGAGCAACGGTCGCGGTCGCGTGAGCGCGGCGACCCTCGATGAGCTGGAGCGCCTTGACTTCGGCTCGTGGCACCCGGAGACCTCTCGGAGCAGCGGCCCGGTTCTGGCCGGGGTGCTTACCCTCGAGCGCCTCATAGCGACCACGGTCGACGCGGGTCGTCCCCTTTGGCTGCTGATCGAGACGAAGCACCCGTCGCGCTTCGGATCCGCGGTCGAGGAGCGCCTGGTCGAGCTGCTCAAGCGGTACGGGCTCGCCGGAGGCGATCCGTTGGCCATGATCAAGGTCGTGGTCATGTCCTTCTCGCCGCTAGCCGTGCGCAGCGTCCGCACACTAGCCCCAGACCTGCCAACCGGGTACCTCTTCGAACTGGTACCGCCGCGGGTGCGCGACGGGAGGGCGCCCTTCGGCGCGAGCATTCTCGGCCCGAGCGTCGGCGCCCTGCGTACGCACCCCGAGGTCGTTGGCCGTGCCCATGAACGGGGGCACCAGGTGTACGTCTGGACCGTAAACACGCCCGACGAGGTGGAACTCGTGGCGGGGTTGGGTGTCGACGGGATCATCTCCGACCGCCCCGCGTATGTGTTATCCCAGCTCGGCCACTGACTACGGCGTTGATCGCCTCCGGCGACGTGTTGCGTTGATCGCCTCCGGCGACGGCCGCCCCCGAGGGTGACGATCTGCGTCGACCGGGGCAGACTCGGGCCCATGCCCATCGACTATCGTCGCCTGGTTGACGGCCTCGCCGCCGCGGCGGAGATGGTTGGCGATGGGACCGCCGGCCTGGCCGCCATCGGTCTGCTGGTCGAGACGGTTCGGGAAGCCACCTGTGCGGCGGGCGCGACGTTCACCGAGTACGGCGACGAGGGTGGGCGCGTCGTGGTCGCGAGTGGGGTCATGGCCTGGGCACTCGGCCAGCCGATCGCGCCCGAGTTCGTCGACCCAGCCCATCCGGCGCGACCGTGGGCTGGGCGAGTGGACGTGTTGCCGGTGCAGGTGGCAGAGCCGCTACTCGGGCGTGGCGTGCTGGCCATCGCGGGCCACCCGGTGCTGACCGGACAGCGACCGGTCGGCGCGGTTCACCTGTTCTTCGGCGAAATCGACGCCGAGATGCTCGCGCAGGCGGAGCCGGTACTGCGGGTGGTCGCGGCAGCCGCGGCCCATATGTACGGCGATCCCGAGACGCCGCCGACTGTATCGGCCGCCCCGGACGACGACCGGACGCTCTTCCTCGCCGTAGCCGGTCACGAGCTGCGCACGCCCGTCACCGTGGTCAAGGGCTACGCGACAATGCTCGCCGATAGATGGGAATCACTAGACGAGGGAAACCGCCGCGACGCGGCGCGAGTGCTCACCCAGCGGGCCGACGAGCTGGCTCGCCTGGTGGACCGGCTGCTCGGCGCCTCCGTTGGCGACCGCGCGGCGGGTTGGCTCGTGCGGAGCGTCCCGTTCGATCCGATCGAGGCTCTGCTCCGGGCGACCGGAGACCTGCCGGCGGAGCATCGACGGCTACTGCGGTTGGAGCTTCCGAACAGCCTTCCGCCGGCGTGCGGCGACCCGGCGATCCTGACCTCGATCGTCGGCGAGTTGGTCACCAACGCGGTCCGGTATACCCCCCAGGCCAGCCCGGGAGAAGCCACCACCGGGGTCGGGCCCGGCGTCGAGATTCAGGCGGGTGCGGATGCGCACACTGTCTTTGTGCGTATCTGCGACCGTGGCGTCGGCATCGACCCAGCGCACGTGGAGCGGGCGTTCGAGCGATTCTGGCGTGCGCGGCGCGACGGTGACGGTCGCGGTGTCGGTCTCGGGCTGTTTCTCGTCAGACGGCTCGTTGAGCGACAAAACGGATGGGTGTCGTTACGTCCGCGCGATGGAGGCGGGACCGTCGCCGAAGTACGCCTACCGCGCGCCGACGGCCCGCTGCGCCCGTCCGTGGTCGGGGAGGTCTGAGATGCGCGCTTGCCGCGTTCGCGGGCGCTCCCGGGACGCCGCGCCCATAGACCAGCTCCGCAGGCATAGGCTTGCCCGTCGTGAGCAAGCGTCGTAAGCAGAGCCGCCCAGCCGCCGGTACGGCGGGCGGGGGCCGGGCCGTCCGCCAGAAGGTCAAGGACGTCTTCGTGGCGCGCCCGTTCGAGGGGCTCGCGGATGAGGCGGACTGGATCGCGCTGCGCGAGTTGGTGCCCGCTGCGACGGCGCCGTTACGCCTCGCGCCGGAGTTGGTTGACAAGTACGGCGACCGCGGCGTCACCCTCGCCACGGTGCTGCCTATGGCGTGGCCAGCGCTGACCAAACCGGACGGGAGGATCTTCCTGGGCCTGCAGCGCGGCACGCAGTCCGGCGATGTCAGCCGTGATCTTGCGCTGTCGTTGCTGGTGGCGCTGGAGACCGAGCCCGGCGGTCCGGTAGCCGTTCCGGCTCTACCCGGACTCGGCCCGCGTTTGCAGGATGTGCTGAGCGACGGCCGGCTCGATATCACCGTGCGCGAGGGCTTTGAGTTCTGGCTGGACGAGGAGAGCAACGACGCCGACGTGAAGGCGTCGCTGGAGCGTGCGAACGCGTCGGTCTTCCCGACCGTGAAACTGGCCGCGGCCGCGGCCGCGTATTGGTGCCGGTTCCCGGAGAAGGCCCATGTGCGGTGGGTGTTGTCGGATGACGAGGACGACGCTCTCGCGGCCCTGTCGCGCCTGGCCGCCAGCGGCGGGTTGACGCTGGGAGACGGCACGAAGTTCGCGGGCATGTTCCGTGCTCATGGCCTTCTCGTGCCGGTCTGGGATCTGGCCCGTGAGCGCGACGCGGGCGCCTGGGAAGCGCCTTTAGGTCAGTTCGCGGAGCGCTATGCGCGAGCCCGGACGGTCATCGATGACCTGGATTCGGCGGAACGACGTGCGCGGCAGGGCCTGCTCGGCCGTCAGGTCACCCTTCGCTGAGCGGACACTAACCACCTGGGCCAAAACGGGTGGTGACGCGCGCCATGAACGCCCATATTCATCCGCGTTTCACTCGTCGATGTTGGTCCGCCATCTATCGATCTCGCACTATGACCACTTACCGTAGTGAAACCACTACCGTATTGACGCCCGTATCGAAGCGTCCCCCTTCGTGGAGGTTGGCTGTGAGTTCCCGCGACCGTGACCTGCCCCACCAGCCCACGTTGGCCACCCATCCCGTCCCGACGCATCCGGTCCCGACTCACTCCGTCCCGGCTCACTCCGTCCCGGCCCACTCCGTCCCGACTCATCCCGCTGGGGTCGGGGCGACGGCTCACCGTGGCACGGCGGCCGGCGTGACGAACGTCTCGTCCGGTTGGCTGAGCCGCCGTCGTGAGGCCCGCGCGCAGCGGCGCGCTGCGGCGGGCCGACGGCGGGTCGTGCTTCGGGTGGAACTCCTCGGCCCGGGGTGGCGCATCGTCGACTATCACCCCGACGACCCCGACTTTCTCGCGATCGGGCCGGGGGGGATCTTCCAGGTGACCGTCTGTGATCATGGCCGGTCTGGGGTCCAGCTCGCCGGCGATGTCGTGCAGGTCGATGGCCACCGCCCGCCATACGTCGCGCTCGCCCGGCGCGATGCGGCGCGGATCTCCCAGCAGATGTCTCGGGTAGCAGGCCGGCGGATCCCGGTGGTTCCGGTCGTCGCATTCCTCGGCACCGGCAGGATTGTCTACTATGGGCGACCGCCAGAGGGGTGCGTCGTGACGTCCTATCGCGACATCGGCCGAGCCTTGGACGCGCACGGCAACCGCATCGCCCCGCACACGATCGAGAAGCTGGTCACCCTGGCGGCCCGAGTTGACAGTGGGACTATTGGCCAATACCTGGACGCACCGACATAGACTATGTGTTCGCTAAATGGGACCGACCGCTGACAAGTGGGGTCCGCGGAGTTAGCGTCGACACAGTGGCCTGGCCAGCGTGCCTTACGGGTGCGCGGTGCGAGGCGGAGGGAGTTGGCGTGCCGCACGTCGAACTGTCGCTCTCGGAACTCACCACCAGCGGACTGCGCGGGTACGACCGCAGCGGCTTCGATGGATCTCTCGATCTCTGGGCCTTCGCGGTCGGCGTGGCGGGCGAGCCGTGCCTGCTCCTCGATGCGGCCGGGATTGTCGTGGCGGCGTCGCCTGGCTCCGGTGCGCTGTTCTCGATTAACGCCGCGGATGCGGTCGGGCGTCGGCTCGTTGATGGGGTCATCCGGCTCCTCGACTTCAACACGGTCTCAGGCGAACTGCCGGGCTGGGAGGTCGACAAGATCCCACCACTGCTGGCCATCAAGTCCGGCGGCCTGGCTCGGGGGCTGCTGCGGGTGCCGGGCGATGACGGTGCGACCAGCACAGTCGACGCGATATCTGTGCCGCTGCGGGACGACGGGGAGATCGTGGGATCGCTCACATTCTTTGCGCCGGTCGGCCGGTGAGGTTGGTCGCGCTTGCGTCTCAATGGGCGGGCTGACCTGGGGCTCGCCGGTGGCGTGGCCTAGCCTTCATTCGTGCTGGATCTCGTCCTGCTTCCGGACGACTACGCGGTGTGCCGCCTGGATGCGGGTGCCGCGTGGCCGACCGGGTTGGACGCGGGGTCCGGCGTCGTGTCGGTCACGTGGACCCCGACCGAGATCTCGATCATCTGCACCACCGACCAGGCCCCGAGCGGCGGCATTGTCAACACACCCTGGCGGTGTTTTCGGGTCAACGGGCCGGTGAACCTGGCTCTGACCGGCATCCTGGCCTCGCTCGTCAATCCATTGGCCGAGGCCAGGGTCAACATCTTCGCCTTCTCCACACACGACACCGACTACGTCCTCGTGCCCGCCGTCCGGCTGGGGGAGGCGCTCGCCGCTCTCACGGCCGCTGGTCACCGGCTTGCCGCCACGCCAGCGCCTCCCTAACGTTCCAAGATCGCCGCGAGCACGGTCAGACCGTCGCCAAAAGCCGTCGATCATGACCTGGAGATCATGATCGACGCTGTTTAGGGGTGGGCCGTACGCTGGGCGCATGCCGGGTGTCCCGCCCACACGTTTTGTCTACCTTGGCCCAGAGGGAACCTTCGCCGAGCAGGCCTTGCGAACGATCTCCATGGCCAAGAGGGCCTCAATCACGCCCGCCCGAAGCGTCCCCGAGGCACTCGACGCGGTCCGTGCCGGCGAGGCGGACGCCGCGCTGGTTCCGCTGGAGAACTCCATCGGCGGGGCGGTCGGCATCACGCTGGACGAACTCGCCAGCGGGGACCCACTTGTGATCACTCGCGAGGTGGTGCTGGCGGTCGACTTCGTGCTGGCCGCGCGGACCGGAGTCCCGCTCGACGCGGTCAACACGATTGCGGCGCACCCGCAAGCGGCAACCCAGTGTCGCGGGTGGCTACGCGCCCACGCGCCAACCGCCACCGTGGTCGAGGTGCTGTCCAACGGGGCGGCTGCGGTTGGCGCGGCCACGGCGGAGTACGACGCGGCGATCTGCGCCCCGATCGGGGCTGAGCGGCACCGGCTGGCCGTGCTCGCGAAGGACATCGCCGATCACCCCGACGCAGTGACGCGGTTTGCGCTGGTCGGCCGTCCCGGTCCACCACCCGCGCCGACCGGCCATGACGTGACGTCGCTAGCGGTCTATATCTCTCATGACCGTGTCGGGGCCCTGCTCGCGGTACTGACCGAGCTTGCGGTACGAGGGATTATCCTAACCCGGATCGAGTCGCGCCCCACCGGGGAGCGGCTCGGCAGGTACGCCTTCTTCCTGGACTGCTCCGGTCATGTGGCCGAAGTCCGGATGGGCGAGGCACTGCAGGGTCTTCGCCGGGTCTGCGCCGATGTGCGGTTCCTGGGCTCGTATCCGCGTGCGGCCGGTCCCGCGGGGACGGATGGCGTAGCGAAGGACGCGGCACAGCGCGGCGCGAAGGGAACTGTCGCGAAGCCCGTGGTAAACGCCCCGCCCGGCACGTCGGACGTGGACTTCGCCGACTCCGCCGCGTGGCTCGCCCGGGTGCGGGCGGGCGACATCTCCTAGCCCGCCAGACCGATGACATCTTGGATGCTTCTCGGGCCTACCGCAGCGAAAGCATCCAAGATCCGCGATGGGCGGCGGAACCGGGAGGCTTAGTTGCCGAGCAGACCGCCGAGCACGCCACCGCCGCCGGCCTGCTGGCCGCCACCGTGGCCGCCGAGACCGGCGGACTTTTCCGACGGTTGCACGACCACGAACCCCTGGCCGGCGAAACTCATCGTGAAAGCCTCACCCGTGGTGCGGCCGATGAGCGTACCGAGGCCTAGCTGGTCGGCTCGGTGGTAGCCGGTCTGCAGGCTGGCTGACCAGCAGATGGCCGCTTGCGGGTCGGCGTAGGTCGGCTGGTCCACCTGAATGACCACGGGGGTGCCGTCAGAGGTGATCGCGATGCGTCCCGTTCCGGTGAAGACGCAGTTGAAAAGACCAGCCGAGGAGAGCATGCCCATCCCCTGCACAAACTTGATGTCGTACTGAAGCGTCGACTCGAAGGCGAGCACGTTGGCGCCATTGATCGAGAGCGCGTCAGTGCCCTCCAGATCGATCAGGTAGATATCCTGCGCCTCATTGGCGAGGAATACGTCGCCCCGACCGGTCATCTTCATGATGGGCACGCCCTCGCCGGTGACCTTGCTCTTGAGCCACTTGCCGACGCCGCCCGCACCGAGAGCCTGGAACTGCACCTGGCCCTGATAGGCGACCATGGCGCCGCGGCGGGCCATGACCTCGCCGCTGAGCTCGACCTTGAGCATCTTCGAGTTCTGCAGACGCAGCCCGGGTTGGGCCGATTCCTTCTCCAGGTTGTCGGCCGAGAACAGCTCGCTACGCATCGGGGGCTTCCTCCAACGGTCCAGGGATCGCCAGAGACAGTAGGTCATGCCGTCAAACGCCCAACCCCTGTGTCACGTTGTGGGGCTCAGCCCCTGTGTCACGTTGTGGGGCTAGCCCCAGCCAAGCTCGTGCAGGCGCTCGTCGTCGATGCCGAAATGGTGTGCGATCTCATGTACGACCGTCGTGGCAACCTCGTCGACCACGTCATCCTCGGTGTCGCAGATGCGCAGCGTCGGGTTGCGGTAGATGGTAATGCGATCCGGGAGCACGCCGGCGTAGTCCCAGCCGCGCGTGGTGAGCGCGTACCCCTCGTAGAGCCCGAGCAGGTTCCGGTCCTCACCGTCGGGGTCGTCCTCAACCAGGACCACCACGTTGTCCATCAGCTCAAGTAGCTCCTCGGGCACCTCATCGAGCGCCTCGCCCACGAGCTCCTCGAACCGATCCCGCGCCATCTCCACCGGCATGGCGTCACAGTCCGCGGCGAACGGCGATCAACGATTTTGTCAGACCCGCCACCCGCTCGGCGCGCAGTTCCGCGCCGGGGAAGTAATGGCGCATCTGAGTCCGGTCAATCAGTTCGGTCCACATCACGGTGTCGAGGACGGCGGCCTTGGCGCGCCCGGGCGTGTATACGAGTGGCCACTTGTGCGCGATGCGCGCGCGTAGAGCGATCGGCAGGAACTGCAGACCCGGGATGAGCCAGTGAGGTTCGATCGGGAAGTAACGGTACGGAGTCTGCACCCAGTACCGGTCGGACAGCGAACGGACCGCCTCGGCGAACCGGACCCGACGCTCGTGGCCGCCCACGTGCTCGATCACCGAGTTGGAGAAGACAAGGTCGTACCTCCGGCCGGCGATATGAGGGGGCAGCGCACAGGCATCCGCGCGCTCGACCTCAGCCCAGTCCGGCACGTCGGCAGGCGGTTTGGAGATGTTCACCACATGGACGTGTTTGGCGCGGACCGGGGCGTGCTCCCAGGTGCTCAGTGACCCACCGAGGTCGAGTACCGACATCTGGTCCAGCTCGGGGAAGGCCTCCACGAGCCACCGCCACCTGCGGGTACGCCGACGGCCGCCGAGCGAATCGGGGGCGTCGATGATTTTCCACCGTAGCGAATGCAATCCCACGCCGCACAGGCTAGCTGGCGCCACCGTGCGCGCCACAACCACGACGCGTCAGTGCCCCCGCCTCCCCCGCGATCTAGGCCGTAGTCGCGCGATTGGAGATCAAGTCACGCGACTACGGCCTAGATCGACGCGAGGGGAGTCAGACGAGGGAGGCGGCGAGTGTGATCTGGGTTCCGGGCGAGAGCAGACGGGAGATCGGACACCCCTCCTTCGTGGCCTCGGCGATCTTCACGAACTCGGCCTCGTCGATGCCGGGCACGTCGCCCCTTGTCGCGAGATCGATGCGCGTGACGGTCTGCATGCCGTCCACCTTCTCCAGGTGGACGTTCGCTGTGGTGTCGATTGCGGTCGGCGGGAAGCCCGCGTCGGCGAGGCCTTTGGAGAGCGCCATGGAGAAGCAGCCGGCGTGGGCTGCGCCGATGAGCTCCTCCGGATTGGTGCCCTCGCCCTCCTCGAACCGGGACTTGAAGGAGTAGTTGCCCTCGTAGCCGCCCTTGCCGGTGCGCATAACGCCGGTACCCTCGGTGAGCGTGCCTAGCCAGCGAGCGGTCGCAGTACGGATAGCCATGAGTGCGACGCTAGACCACCCGGGGGACGATCGCGACGAGACCCCGCGTTCCGCCCGGATGAACATAATGGACGCATGAACATAGGCATCCTCGGTACCGGAGTTGTCGGTCGCGCCATCGCGACCCGGCTGGTGGAGCTGGGTCATTCGGTCGCGCTCGGTACGCGCGACGCGGCGAATCCGATCGCGCAGGAGTGGCTCGCGACCGTGGGCACGTTCAGAGGCGCCCGGGTCGGTACATTCGCCGAGGCCGCGGGGCACGCGGCGTTGGTGGTCAACGCGACCGCCGGAGCGGCCTCGATCGCCGCACTCCGGCTCGCCGGCGATCGCAACCTGCACGGCAAGGTGCTCGTGGACATCGCCAACCCGCTCGACTTCTCCCACGGGATGCCGCCCTCGCTGTCCGTGGTGAACACGGACAGCCTCGCCGAACAGATCCAGCGCAGCTTTCCGGACGCCAAGGTGGTTAAGACGCTCAATACCGTCAATGTGAACGTGATGGTCCATCCCGAACGCCTTCCCGAGGACACGACGATCTTTGTGGCGGGCGACGATGCCGAAGCCAAGGCGACCGTCGCGGACCTGCTCCGCGCGTTCGGCTGGCGTTCGATCATCGACGTGGGCGGGATCGAAACCGCACGCGGACTGGAGATGTACCTGCCCCTGTGGGTGAGCCTCATGTCGGCCCAGGGCACGCCGGCCTTCAACATCAAGGTCGTGCGCAGCTGACACATCGCCGGCGGAGCTGGGCCGCGACCGACTTCACAACTGAGTGGCGAGTCAGGCAAGATGGGCGCAGTGAGCAAGAAGTACGACGTCATCGTGGTCGGCGGCGGGCACAACGGGCTCGTCGCGGCCGGCTACTTGGCCCGGGCAGGGCTCCAGGTTCTCGTCCTGGAGCGGCGCAGCGTGGTGGGCGGCGCGGCCGTGTCCGAGCAGCCGTTCGGCCCAGATTTCACTGTGACTTCGCTCTCGTATGTGGTGAGCCTGCTGCCGCCGCAGATGGTTCGCGACCTTCGCTTGGCCGAGCATGGTTACCACGTCTACCCTCAGGGCCCGTACTTCGCCCCGCGCCGCGATGGCGACTACCTCCGTCTGCCCGAGGATCCGGCCGCACGCCACGAGGCGATCGCCAAGTTCTCCAAGTCCGACGCGGACGCGTACGAGAAGTGGGACTCGTGGCTCGCCGGCCTCGGCAAGCTCGTGGGCCCGCTGCTCGACAGCGTCCCCCCGAAGCTGGGATCGAAGCGGGCCCGCGACCTGCTCGACCAGGCAACGCTGCTCACGTCGCTGCGCAAGGTCGACGTCAGGGCGGCCTTCGATCTCACCCGGCTGTTCTCCGCGAGCATCGCCGATCTGGTCGAGGAACGCTTCGAATCGGACGCTATGCGTGGCGTGCTCAGCGTCTCCGGGGTGATCGGCACCTGGGCCGGCCCGCGAAGTGCCGGCACCGCGTTCGTCACTCTGCACCACCACGTGGACCAGACCGGCGGTCAGGCGGCGGCCTGGGGCTTCCCGCGCGGCGGTATGGGCGGGGTGACCCAGGCAATGGCGAAGGCTGCCCGCGCGTTCGGAGCCGAGATCCGTGCGAACGCGGCCGTGGCCCGCATCGACGTCCGCGGCGGCGCAACGACCGGGGTCACTCTCGACGACGGTACTCACCTCTCGGCCGGCACGGTGATCACCACGGCCCACCCGAAGATCTCCTTCCTGGAGCTGATCAACCGCACGGAACTCCCGGACGACTTCGTGGCCGACATCGAGGGCTGGCAGACCCGCTCCGGCACAGTGAAGGTCAACTTCGCGGTGGACCGGTTGCCGGCGTTCGCCTCGCACCCGGAATTCGACCCGCAGATCTATGGCGGCACGATTGTGCTCGCGGAGTCGCTCGACGACGTCGAGACCGCGTACCAGGAGGCTGTGACCGGCCAACCAGCCACGCTGCCCTTCGCCGACATCTGCATCCCGAGTGTCTTCGACCCGACCCTCGCACCCCCGGGGAAGCACGTGGTCAGCATGTTCACCCAATGGGTGCCGCATACCTTCGCGGATGCGCCACACGAGGCCGAACTGCAGGCGTACGCCGACCGGCTCACCGCACGGATGGAGGCGGTCGCACCGGGGTTCACCGATTCGGTCATCGGCCGACAGGTGATCGGCCCGCACACGATGCAGACCGAGTACGGGTTGGTGGGTGGCAATATCTTCCACGGCGAACTGACGCCCGGGCAGATGTTCCACTGCCGTCCGGCGGCGGGTTACGCCGATCTTCGTACCCCGATCCGTGGCCTCTACCAGGCAGGCAGCGCGACACACGGCGGCGGCGGCGTGACCGGAATTCCCGGCCGGAATGTCGTACGCCAGGTGTTGCGCGACCGGCGCCGACTCGGTCGGGGTTGATCCGATGACTGCTGCACCGATCGATCCGGCCGGCCTGGCCGCTGCTCTGCGGCCGTTCGGCGAGTCGACCATGTTGCCCGGGGAGGCGTACACCAGCGATGAGGTGCTCGCCTGGGAACGCCGCCACCTGTTCGCCGGATCGTGGACATGCCTCGGTCGTACCGGAGAGTTGAGGGCGGGGAGCACGCATCGCGCGCTCACCGTCGGCGACATCGGCGTCATGCTGACCTTCGCCGGCGCTGAGGGCGGCGGGGTTGTCCGCGCGTTCGCGAACACGTGCCGCCATCGCGCCCACGAATTGCTGGCACCGGGTAACGGCAGCGACCGGCGTGCGCTCGTCTGCCCGTACCATGGCTGGTCTTATGATCTTGATGGTTCGCTGCGTACGGCCCCGCGCATGGGTGCCGACCTCACCGCGCGCGGGTTCGGTCTAGTCGAGCTGCCCGCGGCGGACTGGCACGGCTGGATCTTCGTGAACGCCACCGCCACGGCGAGGTCGTTCGGTGAGCACCTGGGCACTATCGATGACCATGTGGCGCCGTATCGCCCGGAAGGGCTCGTGGTCAAAGCCAACCATTCCTATGTGGTCGCGGCCAACTGGAAGATCATCGCGGAGAACTATCACGAGTGCTATCACTGCCCGCAGATCCACCCGGAGCTGTGCGCGGTTACGCCGCCGAATTCGGGGGACAACTGGCACGAGCCGGGTGCCTGGGCCGGCGGTTCGATGGACCTTCGCGACCACGCTGAGACGATGTCGATGGACGGCGCCTCGCGCGGTGTGATGCTGGACGGGGTGGACCGGCGCGCGGTGAGCTACCTCGGCATCTTCCCCAACGTGCTGCTCTCCCTGCACCCGGACTACGTGCTGACGCACCGCCTGGAGCCGCTCGCCCCGGACCTGACCCGGGTGGAGTGCGAGTGGCTGTTCCTGAACGCGGTGGTGGATCCCTCGTACGCCGTGGACTTCTGGGACGTCACCAACCGGCAGGACTGGCGGGCCTGCGAGTCGGTCCAGCGCGGCGTGACCTCTCCGCACTACCGTCCGGGGCCGCTCGCGCCCAACGAGTCCGCGGTCTATGACTGGGTGACGATGCTCGCGCGGGCGTACTGCGATCCGGTCGCCGAGCTCGGCCCCACGCGCTAGGCCGCGTGGGTCGCCTGGGGGCCGCAGTCCTGTCACGATGGTTCCGGCATGAGCGAACAAGGGGAGGGCCGCGATGTTGCACTATGACGAACGTATGGAGTGGACAACCGAGCCCCGGGAGCTGGGCTGGTTCGCGCGGCTCGTTACGCCCGAGGGCGGCGGGCGCCCCGCGACGGCGGCGTTTGCTATCGGCATCGCCGGGGCGGCCGCGTTCGTGGCCTCGCTCGCGCTGGACTGGCAGTCGGTGACGCGGCCCGCCGGGAACCACACGTCCGTATCCACCTCGGCGCAGTCCTTCGGCGACAACATCGCGAGCGTGTTCATGCTCGGCCTGGTGTACGCAGTCGGTGGCGTCGCGCTGCTCGGCCTACTCGGCGCCGTCGTGACGAGATCGGAGCTTGCCCTGCGGCTGCGGATGCCGGCGGCGGGCGTCACGGCCGGGCTGGTTGGCGTCCTCGTGGCCGCGACTATCCGAATGCCGGAGTACCTCATGGCACAGGCGGGGTTCGGTGACCCGGGTTCGCCGGCCGTCGCTGGTGTCACGACGTCCTACCAACCGGGGATCTTCTGCGCGTACGCCGCGGTGGTGCTGCCCATGGTCGCGATCTGGCTCGCGGCCCGCCCAGCGGCCCGCGCCCTGCACGCCGCGTCCGCGGCGACCGACGCCGCGAGCGCCGGTACGGACGACGGAACGGCCGGCGGTACGACAGAGCGTGCGATCCGCGCCGAAGCCCGACACGCGGCCGACCATACGGACGCCGCCGCCCTGTCTGAGTTTCGCCAGCACCCGGTGCGTGGCGATGGGTACCGCGGGCTGAGCGTCTCGAGCTCCGAGCCGCTCGACCTTAGCGAGAGGCCCGACGCCTTCCCGCGCTGAGCGCCGCGGGCGAAAACCGCCGGGGCCCGGCGATATCCGGGTGAGGCCCGAAGCCCGTACGGGTAGGCTCGGGGCTCGTGATTGATCTGCGTTTGCTCCGAGACGACCCCGAGACGGTCCGTGCCAGTCAGCGCGCCCGGGGAGAGTCGGAGTCCCTCGTCGATGACCTGTTGCGGGCCGACGAGGAGCGCCGGTCGAGCCTGCAACGCTTCGAGGCGTTGCGGGCCGAGCAGAAGCAGCTATCGAACCAGATGCGCGATGCGAGCGCGAGGAGCGAGCGACGATCTGCCATGCCAACCGAGCCCCGCAGTCGCGAAGCGAAAGGCGGCTCCGCGCAGGGCGACGAACGGGCGGCGCTGGCTACCCGTACAAAAGAGCTGTCGGCCGCGGTGAAGGCGGCCGAGGCCGCCGCGAACCAGGCTGAGCAGGCACTGCGCCGGGCCCATCTCGCCGTGTCGAACGTGATCGAGGAGGGTGCGCCCCCGGGGGGTGAGGAGAACTACGTCGTCCTGCGAGAGGTGGGGAGCAAGCCCGACATCACCAATCCCCGGGACCATTTGGAGCTCGGCGAACTGCTCGCTGCGATCGACGTCGAGCGCGGCGCGAAGGTCTCGGGGAGCCGGTTCTACTTTCTCACCGGCGTGGGCGCTCTGCTGCAGCTCGGGATGCTGCAGCTGGCGATCCAGCAGGCGGTGGAGTATGGCATCACTCCGATGATCACCCCGGTGCTGGTGAAGCCGGAGTCGATGGAGGGCACGGGCTTCCTGGGTGAGCACGCGAGTGAGGTGTATCGGCTCGAGGCCGACGACCTCTATCTCGTCGGCACATCGGAGGTGCCGCTCGCGGCGTACCACGGCAGCGAGATCCTCGACCTGCCCGCCGGCGCACCACGGCGCTACGCCGGGTGGTCGTCGTGCTTCCGTCGGGAGGCCGGCTCGTACGGCAAGGATGTGCGCGGCATAGTCCGGGTGCACCAGTTCGACAAGGTGGAGATGTTCTCATACTGCCGGCCGGAGGAGGCGCACGCGGAACATCTGCGCCTGCTCGCCTGGGAGGAGGAGATGCTCGCCAAGGTCGAGGTGCCCTACCGCGTCATCGACGTGGCGGCCGGCGACCTGGGCGTGTCGGCGGCGCGCAAATTCGACTGCGAGGCGTGGATCCCGTCGCAGGGGCGCTACCGCGAGGTGACGTCGACCTCGAACTGTACGACGTTCCAGGCGCGCCGGCTTGGTGTGCGCTATCGCGACGACGCGGGCAGACCGCAGATCGCGGCGACCCTCAACGGCACGCTCGCGACGACGCGGTGGATCGTGGCGATTCTGGAGAACCACCAGCAGCCCGATGGCTCGGTGGCGGTGCCGAAGGCGTTGCAGCCCTTCGTGGGCGGTCGGGACGTGCTGGAGCCGGTGGCCCGCTGAGACCGCACCCTGCCCGTTGGGGTGATCTTGTCGTGCCGGGCGCCCGAATGTCATGGTCAACGTGGCGTTGGCGGCGTATTGTTGCTGGCCCGCGCCCATGCGGGGGACCGCATAACCCGTGCGGGGACCGCATACCAGGAGGCGGCATGGGCCCAGGCGGGCTGCCGAAGCTCGTTGCGACAGATCTCGACGGAACGTTGGTGCGAAGCGACGAGACGGTATCGGACTACTCGATCACGGTGCTGCGGAAGGTACGCGAGGCCGGTATCCCGGTCGTCGGTGTAACCGGGCGCGGCGCGCGGCTGATCGAGTTGTGCCGTCGTGACCTCCCCGAGGCGGATTTCTTCGTGCTCGCGCAGGGCGGTTACGTGTTGGACCAGCGGGACTCCGACGAGCCCCGCGTGCTGCGGCGGCAGCAGATTCCCGGCCCGGACCTGGCGAAGGCCCTCGGCCTGCTGGAGGCAGAGGTCGGGCCGTTGTCGGTGCTTGTCGAGGCGTTGGAGGATCCCCGAGCGCCACTGTGGGGCGACGCACACGTCGTGTGGCCCTACCCGGAGTGGATCCCGTTCGACCGGCTGGAGGCGCTCGCCGCCCCCGCCTATAAGGGCTTCGCCCACGCGGCCAGTCTCACCGCGGATGAGCTGCTCGCGGTGGCACGCGCGGTGATCCCGGCAGACCTGGGCACGGTCACGCAGGCGGGTCTGGGGTACGTGGAGATCACGGCACCCGGCGTGGACAAGGCGAGCGGCCTCGCCGTCGTCGCGGCCGAGCTGGGCATCACGGCCGAGGACGTGCTCGTCTTCGGCGACATGCCCAATGACGTGCCGATGTTCCAATGGGCTGGCTGGCGTCGGGTAGCCGTGGCGAATGCCCATCCGGAGGTGCTCGCGCTGGCCGATGAGGTCACCGCGAGCAATGACGCCGACGGGGTGGCCGCCTGGCTTGAGGCGCTGCTCTCCAGCTAAAGGTATTGGCCGGTGCGGCCACTCTCGCCCCGCTCCTCGCCCGGCGGATGCGCGCCCGGCATGCCGGGGATGCCTGGGCCATCGGCGGGACCGGACGTGAGTGCGGGACGGCCCGTGCGCATCTGCTCCAGTTGCATTCGGGCCGCCATCTGCTGCGCCACGAGGGTTGCCTGAATGCCGTGGAAGAGACCCTCCAGCCACCCAACCAGCTGGGCCTGGGCCATTCGCAGCTCGGCCTCGCTGGGGGTATGACCCTCCTCGAACGGCAGGGAGAGACGGTCCAGCTCGTCGACGAGTTCCGGCGCCAGGCCAGTCTCAAGCTCCAGGATCGACCTGCGGTGGATCTCGGTGAGGCGCTGCCGGGCCTTCTCGTCCAGCGGTGCGGCCTTCACCTCCTCCAGCAGCTGCTTGATCATGCTGCCGATCCGCATGACCTTGGCGGGCTGCTCGATCAGGCGGGAGGGGTCCTCCTCCTCGCCGGATCGGCCACCGTCGGCCTCGGATGAGTCGACCTGCATCGTGCCGACCGGCCGACCGTCGGGGCCAACCACGACGACCGTGGTGGATTCCCGTGCTGGCGCGTCGGCCTGCGGGGTGTCGCTCATGAGCTGGATCCTCCGTACGTGAAACGGCGTGGCTGCCTACGTGTGGCTGCGCGATCAACCCCACGATAGCGTCGCCGGGTGGCACGAGATTCACGCGCGGTCCTGACCAGGTGGGCACCAGCGCCGGACCTCACGGTGGCGTACGGCGTGCACCCGGACCAGGTCGCCGATGTTTGGCTGCCCAGCGCGGTGCGACGAGCCGACGCGATACGTCGTCCAACCGTCGGTACGGGCACCGAGCGCACACCTCTGGTGCTCTTCCTGCATGGGGGATTCTGGCGTCACGAGTGGGACCGGGCCCATACCGGTCCGCTATCCGCGGCATTGGCCGGTCTCGGCTACGCCGTCGCGACCGTTGAGTACCGGCGGACCGGCGCGTCCGACGGCGGCTGGCCGGGCACGTTCGAGGATGTATCCACGGCGGTGCGGACCGTGCCCGAGCTGGTCGCGTCCAGCGCCGGCGTGAACCCAGCGCGCGTTGTTGTGGCCGGCCACTCGGCTGGCGGGCACCTCGCCCTGTGGGCGGCGGCCGATCTTGCCCGGGAGGGTCGCGCCCCCATCGGTGTCGTTGCGCTGGCGCCCGTGGCGGACCTCCGTGCGGCGTACCAACTCGATCTTGACGGCGGCGCGGTGACCGCCCTGCTCGGCGGTGGGCCTGATGTGGCACCGGATCATTACGCGCTGGCCGACCCGATGTCCCTGGTACCGCTGGGTGCCCGGCTCCTCCTCGTGCATGGCGCCCGCGACCTGCTCGTTCCGCCCGAATTGTCACATCGGTTCGCGGCCGCCGCGCGGGCAGCGGGGGACGACGTCGGTCTCATTGAGCTACCTGATGCAGACCACTACGACATGATTGATCCCGAATCGCCCGCGTGGCCGGCGGTTGTCCAGGCCTTTCACGCTGTGGAACAGCCATGACCCTGCCGTTGACGCTCGCACGGATTCGGGGTACAACCCGTGGGGACCGGCTCGGGCAGGGCCGGTCAACCCGCCGTGTGTGGGCCCGCTGGCCTCTGGAGGAACTGAGTGTCGTACCTGGACCGAGCGTCCCACCTGGACCGACGGCAGGTCCTCAGGATCTTCGGCGCGATCGCGGCGGCGGGGGCGACCGGCGCGGCCGCGAGTTGCACCTCCGAGCCCGGGGGCACAGCGATGGAGGTGCCGTCCGGGCGAACGATCAGCGTTGGCCTGATTTCGCCGGCGCTGGGGCCGTACGCAAAGGTCGGCGATGACATCCAGAAGGGCTTCAAGCTCTATCTGGAGGACCACGACTACCTGCTCGGCCGCCACCACGTGGACCTGAAGACCGCCGAGGAGGGCGCCACGCCCCAGTCGGCGTCCGCGGCCGCCAAGGGGCTCCTCAAACCGGGCGTCATCGCCCTTGCCGGGGTGGCGAATCCGGCGTCCTTGACCGCGATCGCCGCCGCTGTGCAGGCGGCCAAGATCCCCCTGATCAGTTCCAATGCCTCGCCGAGCACCTTGACCTCCGCGTTCTTCATCTGGCGTGCGTCGCATGTGGAGGGTGAGGCCGGTCGGGCGCTCGCGCCGTACGCTCGTGCCGAGGGTGCGAACGCCTTCGTCCTCTACGAGGACACGCCGACCTCACGGGAGGAGGCCTCCGGTTTCAAGAAGGCTTTTGTCGATCTTGGGGGCCGCGTCGCCGGCGAGGTAACCGGCAAGGGTTCCTTCGCGGCACGACTGCAGCAGGCGAGGTCGGCCGGCGCCAACGTCATCTTCGCCGCGTACACCGGAGCCGATGCGCTGGCGCTACTCGAGGCGTACCAGGCGTCCGGACTCGATGCGAAGCTGCTCGGCCCGGGCACTCTCACCGAGACCGTCGACCTGAGCAAGCTCACCGCATTGCCGAAGAGCGTGTACACCGCGATGTACTACGCGGCGGACCTGGACAACGAGGAGAACCGTCGCTTCGTGTCGAGCTACCACAAGGCGCACGGCGTCCAGCCAAGCGGCTTCGCGATGGCGGCGCACGACAGCGCGGCGGTGCTGGACAAGGCCCTGCGGCTGATCGACGGTGAACCAACGGCCACCGCGCTCAATCAAGCGTTCAGCCTGCTCGGCCAGATCGACAGCCCGCGCGGTAGCTGGACCTTCAACATCAACCGCACGCCGCAGCAGAAGTGGTATCTGCGCAAGCTGCGTCGTGACGGTCAGGTGCCGGCGAATCTGCTCGACACCGACCTCGCCGTCCTCAGCTGAGCGTGCCCCGGCCGGGTGGCACGCCGGCCCCGTCCGGTGGCACGCCGGCCCCGTCCGTTGGCACGCCGGCCCCGTCCGTTGGCACGCCGGCCCCGTCCGTTGGCACGCCGGCCCCGTCCGTTGGCACGCCGGCCCTGCCCGGTGGCACGCCGGCCCTGCCCGATGGCACCCGGGCCACGGCGAAGACCGACTGGCCGAACGGGATCGGCAACCGGTCGAGCAACCGCGCGAGCGGCACTATCGTGCGGTCATAGGTGCGCAGTGCCCAGCCGTTGTGCGGCGTCATCCGCAGCGCCTTCACGGTCGCGTACCAGGACAGCAGCCCGACCGGATTGACGTAGCGCACCTGCTCGATCTCGAGCCCGGCGCTGGTGAGTGCGGCGCGCATGCTCGCCGTGGTGTACCGGCGCTGGTGGCCGATCGCCAGGTCGAAGCGGGACATCGCGGAGGGGAACGCGGGCACGATGAGGATCACGGCGCCGCCGGGCCGCACCAATGCCGCCGTCGCGCGGAGCGCGCCGACATCGTCCGGGATGTGTTCGAACACGTTGAGAGACACCGCAGCGCTGTGTTGGGTGTCGCCTGCGGCACGGTAAACGCCGCCACCGTGGGGCTCTCCCAGAAGGAGGAATCGCACCGCTACCACGTCGTGGTGCGCGAACCTCTGGGTCAAGGCCGTATAACGCCCTTCATCCGCCTCTGTGGCCGTAAAGCTCTTTACGTCCGATTGCCACTCCATCGCGTAGTCGCCGGTTCCGGAGCCGATCTCGATCGGATCGTCGCCGAGGTACGGCCGCGCCAAGTCGGCCAGCCACCGCCGGTAACGGCGGGCGTCGGACAGGTCCTCCAGGACATCGGACTGCAGGCGTGAGTTTCCCGTCACGTTTGGCACGCCGTACACTTTGTCAGACAGCCGGCCGGTCGGTCCTCGCACCCCGCGGCCGGTCCCTGCTCTGGAGCCCATGTGAAGCTGTCTATTCTTATGCCTGTCTACGACGAGCAGGCGCTCATCGCCAACGCCGTGAAACAGGCCCTTAACGTGAGCTATCCGTGTGAGATCGAGCTCGTGGTCGTCGACGACGGTAGCCGGGACGGGACGGCGGAGGTCCTCAGAGGGCTGGAGGATCCGCGGCTGAGCGTGCATGTACACGACCGCAATCGGGGCAAGGGCTCGGCGATTCAGACGGCGGCCGCCAATGCGACTGGCGACTACATGGTCATTCTCGACGCGGACCTGGAGTACGACCCGCAGGACATCCCACGGCTGATCGACCCGGTACTCGACGGGCGCGCGACCGTGGTCTACGGCAGCCGCACCTTTGGCAGCCACAGCGCGTACTCGTTCTGGTATGTCATGGGCAATAAGGGTGTGACCACGGTTGCGAACATGATCTACAACTCCTATATCTCCGATCTCGAGACATGCTTCAAGCTCATGCCGCTCTCACTCTTCCGGTCGCTGAAGATTCGCTCGGCGGGCTTCGGGATGGAAGCCGAGATAACCGGGAAGCTGCTGCGGCAGAAGATCCGGCCATACGAGGTGCCGATCTCGTACCGCGCGCGCACGCGCGAAGAGGGCAAGAAGATCACCTGGAAGGACGGCGTCGAAGCGCTCTGGATCCTGACCAGGGAGCGCGTGAAGAAGCCGTTGGGTGCTAAGGCAGCGAGGTCCGGTCTGCGCAAGCCCCGCCGCTGACCTGACGCGCCACCGCCATCTCCATCTCCCTTCATCTCCGCCGCGTCGATCTAGGGTTTAGCGACGTGTGCAGAGATCAAACAACGTCGCTAAACCCTAGATCGCGCCAAATTGAGCGGCGGTGGGTGCCGTGAGGTGGAGGGTGATGGCGGCGCGCAGGCTAGCTGGGTCGAGGCCGTGGGCGGCGTCGTGCTCGTCGACTGTGCCGTAGCGATGCAGGTCGGTGCGCCCGACGCCGAGGCTGAGCAGACGGTGCGGCACCGACGCGAGGGCCTGCGATACAAGATGGGCCGACGTGCCGACCAGGTAGGGCTCCACCACGACGACCGCCGCGCCCCGGTCTGCGGGTGCGGTGACCTCCCACACAAGGTCGCGCAGCCCGTCGGCGTCGAACGGTCTCGGCGTATCGGTGTAGGCGACGGTCGCATCGAGCCCACTCGTAGCGGCGAGGACCCGGTCGAGCATGGGCCCGACCGCGACGACGACAGCCCGGTCGCCACGCCGCACCGGGTGCAGCCGTCCATCTGTCCGGTATGGACTCTCGTTGCGTTGCTCGGCGAGTCTGATGTAGACCGGACCATCGTGTGTGGCCGCCGCTCGCAGCGCCGGGCCGACCTCGTCGGGGTGGCCCGGCACGTGCACGGTCCAATCGTCGAGAGTATCGAGCAGGGCGACGTCACCGGGGCTGTGGTGGGTTCGGCCGGACGCCGAAGAGTCGTACGAGGCACCGACGCTCACCAGGATGGCGCCGACCCCCTGATGACCGAGGTCGAGTTTGACTTGCTCCCAGGCCCGCTCGACGAGGAACGGGGCGTACGAGTGGGCGATCGGCCGCATTCCGGTGAGGGCGAGGCCGCCGGCAACAGTGACCATCAACTGTTCGCGGATACCGACGTTGAGCACCCGGTCGGGGTGGTCCTGGGCCGCCTGCTCGAGGGCGGCGGCGGAGATGTCGGCGAGCACGAGCGCGGTGCGTGTGTCGCCGTCGAGCAGCGCCTTGGTCTCGGTGTAGAAGGCTTCACGCATGGCTCTCAGCCCTTCTGCTCGATCGTGGCGACCACGACGTGGGGGCGATCCGGTTGGTTCGCGCGCAGCCCGTACTCGATCTGGTCGTGGTCGCGCCCGGATACCGTGGAAGCCGTCCATCCGTTGACGGTGAAGCGGGAGGCGATGCCGCCGGGCCACCCATGCGTTGCGGATTGATTGTCGATGGCAACCGCGGTGAGGCTGGTCACGCCGGTCGCGCCGGCGTAGGCGATGGCCTCATGATTGGAACCTTCGTCGAGTTCGGCGTCGCCGACCAGCACGTATACACGCGGTGCGGTGAGTCCCTGCGCCCGAAGGCCGAGCGCGATACCAACCCCGAGCGGGAGGCCGTGCCCGAGGGAGCCCGATGAGATCTCGACGCCGGGCACGCGCTGGCGGTCCGGGTGGTGGCCGAGCGGGTTGGTCCAGGCCGCCATGTCATCCAGCCACTCCGCCGGGATGAATTCCTTAGCGGCGAGTACGGCGTAGTAGGCGGCCGGACCGTGTCCCTTGGAGAGCAGGAAGCGGTCCCGGTCGGGTGCGTCCACGGTGGCAGGTGTTACTCGCAGAACGCGGTCGTAGAGCACCCAGAGCACGTCGAGTGTGGAGTGGGAGCTGGGTGCGTGTTTCTCGTCGCCGGTGAGCCGGGTGAGAAGCCGCCTCAGTCTTGCGTCGGCCGACTCGGTGGCGCGTGGCGTGGCGAGCGTCGTCGTCATTCGTCTAGGCTGCACCTTAAAGTTAACTTGAACTCAAGGACCTGTGATGCACGAATCTCTAGCGATCGGCGAGCTGGCGACACGCAGCGGTGTGCCGGCGTCGGCGCTGCGGTATTACGAGACCCTAGGGCTCATCGCGGCCGGCCGGACCGGTGGGAACCAACGCCGGTACGACCGGGCCGAGCTGCGGCGAGTGGCGTTCATCCGGATCGCGCAACGGGTCGGGCTCTCGCTCGACGAGATCGCCGCGGCTCTGGCGACGCTCCCGGATGCCCGCACCCCGACGAAGGCCGACTGGGCGCGGCTTTCGGCGCGCTGGCGGACCCGACTGGATGATCAGATCGTCATGCTGGAGCGGCTGCGGGACCGATTGTCCAGCTGCATCGGGTGCGGGTGCTTGTCCCTGCAGCGGTGCCGCATCTCCAACCCCGACGACGAGCACTCGTCGGATGGTCCGGGCCCGCACTACCTCCTGCGCGCTTAGCGTCGGCTGTTTACGAGGACGACCTTGCCCAGGTGTTCGGAGGACTCCACGATGCGGTGGGCTTCGGCGGCGTCGGACATCGGCAGGCGGGTGCTGATGACTGGCCGCACCTGGCCGTTCTCCACCAGCGGCCAGACGTGCTTTCTAACCGCCGCGACGATGGCGGCCTTCTCATCGGCCGGCCGAGATCGTAGGGCGGTCGACAAGACGCTGGCGCGCTTGGCCATGAGCGTGCCGAGGTTGAGCTCGGCGGTCCGGCCGCCCTGGAGACCGATGATCACTAGTCGGCCGCCGGTGGCGAGAGCGTCGACGTTTCGCTCCAGATAGGACGCTCCCATGATGTCGAGGATGACGTCCGCGCCGCGGTCGTCGGTGGCAGCCCGCACGGCGGCGACGAAAGCCTCGCCGGCGTAGTCGATTGTGAGATCGGCGCCTAGTTCGCGCAGAGCTTGATGTTTGGGGGCGCGGGCGGTGGTGAGGACGCGCGCGCCCCGGGCTTTGGCCAACTGGATCGCGAAGGTCCCAATGCCGCTGCCGCCGCCATGGAGCAGGAGTACTTCGCCAGCCCGCAGCCCGGCCAGGTCGAAGACGTTCGACCAGACGGTGCACGCGACCTCGGGGAGGGCGGCAGCGTCGGTGACCGAGACGCCAGCGGGCACGGGCAGGCAATGCTGGGCCGGCACGGTGACCTTTTCGGCGTAACCGCCCCCGCCGAGGAGGGCGCACACCTCGTCGCCTAGGTGCCACTGGGTGACATTGGCGCCTAAGGCCGCCACGCGGCCGGAGCACTCGAGTCCGGGATACGGCGGCGCGCCCGGCGGTGGCGGGTACAAGCCCGCCCTCTGCATCAGGTCGGCCCGGTTTACGGCGCTGGCGGAAATGTCGATGAGGACCTCGTCCGGCCCGGGTACCGGATCGTCGACCTCGGCCCAGGTGAGGGCTTCTGGGCCGCCCGGTTGGGGGATGGTGACGGCGTACACGTGCTTATCCTCCCGACTGCCAGGTGTTCCCGGTGATGCGCTCGTACGCTTCGACGTAGCGGTCTCGGGTCCTGCGGACCACCTCGTCGGGGATCGGGGGACCCGGTGATGTCTTGTCCCAGCCGGTGCCGGCGGCCCAGTCGCGCACGATCTGCTTGTCGAAGGCGTACTGGGTGCGTCCCGGCTGCCACTCATTGGCTGGCCAGAAGCGCGAGGAGTCGGGGGTGAGCACCTCGTCGGCGAGGATTAGTGCGCCTTCGGGGGCGCGCCCTATCTCAATCTTGGTGTCGGCGATGATGATGCCGTTGGCGGCGGCGAGTTCTGCGCCGCGCCGGTAAACCTCGAGCGTGAGGCGGCGCAGCTCCTCGGCGGTGTCCTTGCCCTCCTGGGCGATCACGTCGTCGAACGTGATGAACTCGTCGTGCTCGCCCATTGGCGCCTTCGTGGTGGGGGTGAACACCGGCTCGGGCAGCCGGTCGGCCTCGACCAGGCCGGCGGGCAGCCTGACGCCGGATACGGCACCCGTGCGTTCGTACTCCTTGAGGCCAAGCCCGGTGAGGTAGCCCCGCGCGATGCACTCGACCTGCACCATGTCCAGACGCCTGCACCGGATCGCCCGACCCACCCACTCGGCGGGGACGTCGGTGGCGGAGATGAGGTGATTGGGAACCACGTCGGTAAGGCGCTCGAACCACCATAGCGACAGTTGGGTGAGCACCTTGCCCTTGTCCGGGATCAGCGTCGGTAGCACGACGTCGTAGACGGAGACCCGGTCCGACGCGACGAGGATCACGTCGGCGCCGTCTGCGTACACATCGCGAACCTTGCCGGAGTGCAGGAGTTCCACCAGTTCTCCTCGGGCGTCTTGGCCTCGTCGGCAGGCCTGACCTTACCGTGACGGCATTGTCTGCTCTATCGCAACGTCTGGCACACTGGTGCCGATCAGGAGGGCTCGCCTAGTGGCCGATGGCGGCGGTCTTGAAAACCGCTAGGGGCAGTGATGTTCCTCCAGGGTTCGAATCCCTGGCCCTCCGCAAACACCCTCGTGACCAGCGCCAACGCCGCCCGCCGGGCCCGGCGGCCGTCCCGCTGTGTCTCGCTGAATCCAACGCTCGCTCGCGGTTCGGGGGCGTATCGGGGGGAAGAGTCGTCTGCCATGCGGAGCCCCAAAGTCGCTCGCACGACTCCCACATCGACCCGTTGCGGAGGTGCGGAATCACTCTCACGGAAAGGAGATCCACATCGCGCACCGGCTGGGCGGCGACGTCCAGATAGGCGACCCGGACGGGTGTGTCAGCACCCGCTACCCGGGCCTTGATCAGGATGGGAGTCCTGACCCGTGGCCATTCAACAGCAACCTGAATCGTCCGACGCATCGAGGAGGGTCGAAAACCGTGGATGGGTGGATCCAGCTGTCTGGCAGCGCGAGGACATGCGCCTGGCGCTCGCTATCCGCGACATCGGAACCGTGTACCGGCTGCTTCAGCGCTACGGCGTATCGCAGCGCCGAATCGCGGCACTCACTGAGCAGACGCAGGGAGGGGTATCCGAAATCATCGCGGGCCGGCGACTCGTGGTCTCATACGACCTCCTCATCCGAATCGCGGACGGGCTCGGTATACCCCGCGGCTGGTTGGGGCTCGCCCATGATCGCCCGTCGGGAGGTGGCAGTCATGAGGCGTAGGGGGTGACTGAATGACACCGGTTGGGCCGTCGACGAAATGGGGAGTCTTCGCGGCGGCTTCGCGTTGCATGGGCGCCTTTGTCGGTGGGCTTGGCCGTACGAATGGTTGTGCGGCCAGCGAGCGCGGCCATGGAAGGGATGTCCAGCACGGTTTGACGGTGGCATCATGCCAGGCGTGCCGTTTGAGCTGACAGGCGTGTCCATACATTGGTTTGGGATCCAGTGGCAGAAGAAGCGGGCGACAAGGACGTCGCTCGGCGAGTGGTCCACTTTCTGGATGACCGTCGGGTTCTTTCCCCTACAGCGAGCGCAATCCTGAGGAGGCGCTGCACTGCCTTCACTCGGCGATCGAGATCCGCCGATTCCTGACGAAGGAGATCGATAAGGCGAAGGACGGTGTGGGCTGAGCGAGACTCTACGGGCGATGCGTGCGGCCGCGCGACGCTTCGTGGAGGCCGGCGGTCCTGATGGGGCGCATTGGCGCCCAGGCCGAAAGCGCGGGGCCGGCGCAGACTCGTTCTCGGTCGCGCTTGGAGAATTCCGTACGGCCATCGGCATGCACATCGCCGCCATGGTTGTGGCGTTCGAACTGCCCGTTGAGTCGGTACTTGCGGAGATCCTTCCACGGTGCCTGCGGACGATGATTGATCACCTTCTGCCAGCACCCGCCTCCGGAGGGCGGAGATCGACAAGCTGCGGCGAGCTCGGTCCGGGCGGCCCTCTGAATTACAGAGCCTCGGCAAGTTGGTTGGGAGGCGGGTTGATCGAGGCTGTGGTGACAGCGTTAGCTGGCGTTGGCGACAAGCCACATTTGGCTGGCCAGGGTGTCGGGGTGGTCGGCGCCGAGGACTCGGGTGCGGTCGTTGACCAGGTCGCGGAAGAGCCGGGCCGCCTTGGCCCGATCCCCGGAATAACCGACGTAGTAGGCCAACCAGTGCCGGCTGGCCAGGGTGTCGGGGTGGTCGGCGCCGAGGACTCGGGTGCGGTCGTTGACCAGGTCGCGGAAGAGCCGGGCCGCCTTGGCCCGATCCCTGGACTCACCGACGTAGTAGGCCAACCAGTGCCGGCTGGCCAGGGTGTCGGGGTGGTCGGCGCCGAGGACTCGGGCGCGGTCGTTGACCAGGTCGCGCAGGAGCCGGACCGCTTTGCTGCTGTCACCGGCATCGCCCACGGCCCTTGCCTGGTCGTGGCGTCGGGTCAACTCGACAGGGTCGTCCAACGGCCTCCTGTCCGCCCGGTCGGCCGGGAGGAGGCGTCGGAGGCGGCTGGTGAACGCGGCGCTGGGCAGGGCGCCGGTGGCGACATTCTCGTACTGGAGGTCGCCCAGGCCGAAGAACACGGGGCCTTTGAGGAGGAGCGGGAGGATGGGTTTGGCGAGGTTTTCGGCCAGGACGATTTCGCGGTCGACCCAGGCGGACTGCTCCGCACCCGGTGTCATGACGATGATGAGTGCGGCGCAGGTGTCGATCTTTTCGCGGATCACTTGACGCCACCTGTCGCCGGTGATGATCTCCTTGTCGTACCAGACAGCGATCCCAGCCGCGCCGAGGTGCTCGCCGAGGCGTTCGACGTAGTCGGCGGCCTCGGTGTGGCTGTAACTGATGAAGACGTGACCCGCCACGTAGGCAAGGTACCGGCGATTGACTCGGGGGTGGTATGCGGCGAGCGGCTGGCTAGATGCATCCGGTTGGCGGGTCTTCAGCACGGTTAACCCGGCCGCTTCGCAAGCGGCCGCTACAAGCGGGATCGCGGCTCACTGTAAATCCGTCGCGAAAGCTACCCAGGTTCGAATCCTGGACCCGCCACACTTTGGACGAGCGGCCTCTGACCTGCTGCAACGCGGTCAGGGGCTGCTCCTCGTCGGTCCAGTCGAGTCCGGTCCGATCCGGTGATTTACGACGCTCCGTGGGCACATGGTGGGCAGGATGATCATGTCGTGGCACGGTATCGTGGCCGATCAGCGGACAGCGATCATGGCCCACGTTCTGAGAGCCTGACGCCATGGCGAATGCTGAGCCACCGATCAGGCCCGAGCCGGGCGCCCATCCCCCTGCGTCGGGAGCGCAACCCGTTCAGTCTCGTGGTTGGTGGTCGCGGCTCGACCCGCTGCCCAAGGCGCTGTTGATCGTGGTGGGGTTCGTGACCGGCTTATGCGTGCTCCCGGTGATCATGCTTGGCGCAATCGGGGCGATCGCCGGTCCGAGCGCCAGCCGTACGACTGAGGCCAACGCGGCCCGCAGCCCGGTCGTCGCGACCACGACCGTGTCGACCGCTCCGGCTGTACGGCCTCAGACGACGACCGCGCTGCCCCTGACCATCCCTCCGCCGACGATCACCACCACTACTACGACCACCAAGCCTGCGGCCGCGCCGACTACGAAGACCACAACGAAGCCACCGCCGCCACCGCCGCCACCACCCCAGAACTTGTGTGGTGCGCCGTCCAACCCTTGGGGGTACAACTTCTGCGGCGGGTCATATATCACGAGTCCGGCTAGCGGAATCTGTGCCTACTTCAACTGCATTGATAATTTCTGGAACGGCAAGGGCTACGTCATCCAGTGCAAGGACGGCATGCTGAGCAAGTCAGGTGGCCGCCAGGGTTCCTGCTCCTACCATGACGGCAATCGGCGCCCGTTGTATAAGTAGCGCTTGGCCGGTCGCGCGCCAGGCCGCAACCGACGAGGTCAGGACGGTACCGAAGGGTTCGGAGGCGACCGTCGCACGGCCGGCGAGTGCGGTACGGAGGGTGGGGGTCCAACCGCCCGGAAACCGTTGCACCGGTGGTGTGACCACCGTCGGCGGTTGGAGGACTGACGCGCCGCGCTTGTTTACGGCTGGAAGGGGGCACGGGTCCGGCGCGGTCCCTTGGGCGAGTGCGTTCGCACCGGGGGCCCAGGCTCCGGTCAGCCCCTCATTGGCGCGGACCCCTTCGCGGCGGCGGCCGGGTCCAGGGTCGGGCTTGCCCGATCGCTTGCGACGCCCCGAAGGGGCGCCCTTGACGCGGTTGTCGCCGTGAAGACAATGGACGTCGCCACCACGGTCCAGCGTCACGGCATTGGCACGTTCCGGAACTCCTGCTTGACGTACGGCCTAACCAACGCGCCAGATACTTCGGCCTGGTCGAAGAGTCCATATTCGAACCCATCGCGGAGTACAGATTCGAACGGGTCTAGAAGTCCCTGATCCGGGGACTCGGGAGTGGGTGTCGGCGACGATGTGTACGGTCGTATCAGCGCACCTATTGGCTGTGTGTACTCGAACGACTTCAATCCATCGTGATGGAAACCCACGAATAACCCGCGTAGGACTTCGCGTTCTGGGCCGATTTCGCTCGACGGTGCATTGGCATCGGGAATATTCGTGCTGAGTGCCACAACCGCGCGGCTGTTTAGCGGCAAGCCTGCTGCTCGTATGTTCAAGATCGCACCAAAGCCGACCACAAGGATCCCCGCCATTGGAAGGATCAACAGAATGAATACCGACGTTTCAATTACCGTGTCAATTAGTGCGAGTCCCAGCGGGGAGAAGACCATTGCCAGCCCGACTATCGCCAGCACGTGGCTGACCGCTTTGGCGTTCAAAGGGAACCGAAGCGCTCCCCCGAATTGCCATTCGCGCCGCGTAACCGCCCGTGAACCTCGTCGCAAGACCGCGTTGCCAAGGAATCCGAGGGCAGTAAGAAGCTTGAAGATTTTGCCAGGTCGATCCACGATGAACGCGGACCATTCCTCTGCATAGACCGCCGACAACTCGCTGTCTGGTGTCCAAACTCTGGCAGCAATGCGCACGAGACGTTGGGCGAGCCATGGACATACGTCGGTAGCCTCGTTGATCGCGAGACCGACAACAATACTGAGTACAATCTCCGGCCCGGTCAACGGAACGCCATCCAATCGGTCGCAAGGCCAAGTTTGTCAACCAGGCCAGGCCGTCGCGCCATCACAAGTTCCTTGGCCGACGCTGCGCCTTCTGCAGTGAGTCGGTATAGCCGTCGACGTGGCTTGCTTACATCTGCAGCCAACTCCTCCCAGCGGGCTATCACCCACCCCGCAGTCGCCAGCCGCTCCAAGATCTTGTAAACGGTGGGGCCGGAACGCTGGGTCTGTTTCGTGATCGCCCAACCATGAAGTTCGTACCCGGCCGCGTCCAGCAACGCTTGAAGGACGTCAAGGGTCGGCTCAGTCACCCGCCTCAGTCCGTCTTGCATGTCGGCAGCCTAACACGCTAATGCATCTAGGTGAAATAAGGCAAAGCCAGGGGCGAGTCTCCGCAACCGGGGCCGGCCTGTCGAACACGCGCCCAACTCGGCGTCGGAGTCGCCCGCGGCTCACGATCTTCGCCGTCCGGAGGCGGGTGCCGAGCTGGCGAGCAGGTGCATCCAAGATCACTCGGGCCGCCCACGGGCCAGTCAACCCGTCGCGCGACGGGCTATGGCGGTCGCGAGCGGGCAGGCTGCACATGGCCGGAACAGGCCTTGGGGACAGGATGCCCTGATCGGAACTGACTTCCAAACTGGAGGTTTCACCTAACGTCGCGGGCCCGTGCCGCCCACCACGCCACCAACCGGTTCGCCCTGCTTACAACGTTCCGTTGTGCTGGATCGACGCCGAGGCAAACGCACCAGCCCGCACCACGGATACTCGCTTCTTGACGCCAGCCCGGCGCCGCCGCGTAGCTTGCTCACGAGCGGCCCGGTTCTAGATGTCCGGTCCGATGTAGACGACTTGAGCGTCGCCGCCTTCCAGGTACCACAGGACGATCCAATTGTCGTCCTCACCTGTGTTCCTCAGCCGCACCTGCCACACCGGCCCACCGTCGCGGCGCCGCCACATGTACCTCCGGGCCTCCCCGGCCTCCGGGTGATCGCATATCAGGTCAATGGCATCGCAGATTGCGTCCCAGAGGCGACCCCGGGTCGAATCCTGTCGACCTTCTCCAGCTGGATCATCACTTCCGGCGCACACCTAGGTTCCAGACTCACGAGGGGTTGATCCCTTCCGGCGGGGACGCCCCGCCCGGAAGCCGTAATTCGGGTCGTTCTGCATCCTGTCGATCACGTCCAGGATGTCCGGCCGCTGCAACAGCTCCGCCTGCTCAGCGGTAACGATGGCCGCCGGCGTCAGCGTGATTGTGCCATTCGCCGCGACCTCGACCAGGTACCGCCGGTCATCGGCCCTGGCGACCCGACCCAACGGCGCCCTGCGGCGGTCGTCGAGTTCGATGATGGTTTGGTGTGACATTGTCCCAAGTTCCTTCCTGGGGAGGGGACGCTAGACCCCTGGGGTGCACCCCAGTGCAATTGCCCTAGGCTCCGGGCTGTTGCCCATCCAGGCTATCACGGGGTAATACCCCCAGGGGGTGCGCGTCCGCTCCCATCCGCGGCCCTACCGCCAATTCATTCGGAGGATCGCGCGGGGTGCCTTGAGCGGCGGCCCACTCGGAATCGACGATCGGGCTCCTGCCCGTCCTCGTGAGCGTCCTCCAAATGGTGCGCAAGACCCATCGAGCCACGTGGCACACCGAGGCCGTCCGCAATCCGGGTGAGGAGATCATAGGAGACCACGACCCGACGGCCCGCGATAATTTCGGACACCTCGCTCTGCGCCTGCTGGGTGAGCGCCGCCATTCGGCGCTGCGAGACGCCGAATCTCTGCAAAATGCGGTACACGGCGCCGATGTCGGCCGGGCCAGTGCCTCGCGCACGTCCGGCCTGCTCCATGCCGCCGGGTCGATGGACTCGTGGATCAATCGACGCCGGCTCGGTCCAAGCCAAAGCGCATCGGGTTCAATACTCATCAGTCAGGACTCCGTTTCCTGATCAGGCCCGGGGAGCGGGTGTTTCAGCACCCGTCCGGGCCGCCTAAGAACAGACAAACCGGGTACCGAGCAGTTCGAGTTCGACCCCTCCCTTCATCGCCTCGCCCGCCAGGACAAGCGCGCCCCGCACGACGCGTTAAGGCGCTCGTTATACATTTCGATGTGTGGCGTGCCCACACGGCGTACCGGTGCTGGCTCAGGCGCTCGCACCATTGGCAGGCATCGAACCGTACGAGGTGCTCCAGGTCCCGCATGCGGAGCGGCGGATGCCCCTACCGGCCATCGCCGGGTTGGTCCAGTTCGAGGAGGGGGAGGCACGGCAATGACGAACGACATCACCGCGAAGGAGCTTCGGGATATGGCCGACGCCGTCGACGTGGCGAACGCGGTCGCGGCCGGCCGGATCGAGTATCTCGACGAGCCGGCCGAGCTGCCGGCGCCGCCCGAGTCCGAGCCGATGGTCATGCGCGGCATGCGCCTGCCAGTGAGCCTGGACCAGCAGGTGCGGGCGGCCGCCGCCGCCGCCGGTCTGTCGTTCTCGGCGATGATCCGGGAGTGGATCGAGCTTGGACTTGCCGAAATAGAGGACGACCAGACCATCCCGCTCTCGGCCCTTCGCCGAGCCATTGCCCACGTCGCCCAGACCGGACACGCCGCCTGACCGCGCCGCCCGCACGTGGCTACGGCAAATACGCGGCAGCGAATCGGGTCTACGAGCCATCCGTCCAGTTCAGAGCGTCGTAGATCTCGGTCTTGAAACCGCTAGGGGGCAGTGATGTTCCTCCAGGGTTCGAATCCCTGGCCCTCCGCAAACAGCGTCGTGACCAGCGCGAACGCCGCCTGCAGGGCGCGGCCGGCGTCTCGGTGTGTCTCACTGAATCCCATACTCGCTCGCCGTTTGGGGGCGCATCGGGGGGAAGCTCCGTCTGCCATGCCGTGCCCAAAATGTGCCGTGTGGCTCACACCTTGATCCGTTACGGATCGGGCGGGATCAATCCTCGGACAGGAGGTCAACACCGCCCACGGAGTTCGGCGGCGACGTGCTCATAGGCGGCCCGGACGGGTGTTCCACCACCCGCTACCTGGGCATTGATCAGGATTGGGGTCCTGACCCGTGGCTTTCAACAGCAACCCGAGTCGTCCGATGCAGCGAGGCTGGTCAATCACGGTGCGGTCGCCGTTGATGCGGCTACGTGCCGGAGCACCTTGCCGTGGCGGCTGATGGCTTCGACAATGGCCGTTACGCGATGGAATGAGCGGGCTACAGCGACCAGCCGTGGGAGCCAAGACTTGAGCGATCAATGGAGGTCGCTACGGCGACGCCTGCTGGCGGCCGGCGTCATCGTGGTCGTCGGTGGCTCGGTGGCGCTGCCATCTCTTCGCGATGCCTACGTGACCGTCCCGCTCTGGATCGCCCTTACGACGATCGCGAGCCTCGGCGTGCTCGCCTCCGTTATTGGCATGCTTGCCGTCGATGGCGTCCTTCGCGTCGTCGGAAGGGGCGCCTATTTCTTCCCGCGGTCGCTGGACCGGGAAACCACCCCAAGCCGGTGGAAGGGCAGCGTTGGCGTTGTGGCGTCAAGCCTGGCCGCCGCTGCCTACTCGGCCCATCTGGAGCGTCTATACCCGGTGGCACCATGGTGGATGAACCTCGGCTCGACAGGCCTTGTGCTCGGTGCCTGGCTGGTCATAGCCCGCCTGGTCGCATCTGGCTCAAGGCGACTGATAGACCGCAAGCGGGCGGAGAATGCTTCATCTTGACCGCTCCGATGCGAACACTCGGCAGGGTGGTCAGCGACGGTCGTCCCCGCTGTGGCCCCGCCTGCTGCGAGGAACCCCGACCTGCACGACGTCGATAGCCACGTGCCGGGTTGTCGTCGACAACGTCCCGTCCCCCTGGCCGCGTGCCCCTCCTAGCTTCCTTCTCCCGCATCTGCGACCGCCGCGACGCGCCGCGCTTGCGCGGCGCCTTGATCGTAAAGAGCGGGATTCGGCAATGCGCCCGGGAAGCCCGGACATACGCACGTCAACGTCGCGAGGTCAGCTCGGGGGCAGCTGGCCCGCCCGGTCGACGATGGCCCGGACCACGACCGCCGTGGATCCGATGACGGTGTCGCCGGGTCCCCACTCTGTCTGCTCGGTCGTGACCGATCGCTCACCCAGGAACTGGAGCGTGGTGCGGTCGAAGATCCACTCGGTGCGCATGCCAGCATGGGTCCGGGCAATCGCCACACCGTGACGGCCGAGGGCGTCGACGGCGTCGTCGACGACCGTGATACCCGGGATCCGAGCCGCCGCCTTGTAGAGCGCCTCGGCCAGGTCGGCCGGGACGATCGACTCGCGCATCATGTCGCCGATCGTCACGAACGCCTCCTGCTGCGGGTTCGGCCCCGCCCCCCACGTCTCGATGTAGATCTTGGCGAGCAGCACGTCCGGGTTGGTCGACACTGTCGTCAGGTACCGGAAGGTGGCGTAGTTCAGGGACTCACCACCGGTGGACTCAAGGATGAGATCTTCTGCGCCGACGTTGGGGTTCTCCTGGCGCAGCAGCCCAGGCCCGCCGGTCACCGACTTCCAGATCTGGCGGCGGTGCGGCTTGAGCGCGATCACCTCGACCACCACATTGCCGCTCGCGTCCTGCGAAAAAGACATGCCGGCGAAGCCGCCGTACGTCTCGATGTACTCGAACTGATCGTCGCGCACCTGGTCCGCCGGCGGGATGTCGGTGCTGTTCGCCGCGACCAGGGCGATGCGCTCGAGCAGGTCGCCGGCCGGTGTCTGGCCGGCCCAGAACTTCCCGACCCCGAAACCGAAGGCGCTGACCGCGCCTGCCGCGACGACGATCGCCATCGCACTCGCGGTCAGGGCGATCAGGACGCGCCGACGTCGCCGCCGTACGCGCGGTGTCCTTCCGGCGGCCACGTCGGCGATCTGCTCCATGAGCCGCTCCTTCAACATCTGGTGCCGGTCGCCAGGCAGGTCATGCGCCGGGTCCGGCATTAGCCGCACCAGCTCGCTGCGCTCGTCGTTCATCGGTTCCCCTCCCGTTCAGGCCGGGCCGCATCGGGCGGCCACCTGTTATCTGTCGCCAGCCTGGGGATGAGTTCCGGGCCGCGGCCCTCAGATGCGGCTAGCTTTCGCCGCGCGCGGGATAGGCGCGACCGTACGGTCCCGACCGGGACGCCCAAGGCCTGGGCGGCGCTCGCGTAGTCGAGCCCAGCCCACACGCAGAGTGCGACCACCTCACGTTCGGCTGTACGGAGGTTGCGCAGCGCCTCCCGCACGGATGCGAGGGTGCCGGCATCGTCCATGCGGCCGACCACCTCGTCGGCGAAATCGGGGACTTGCTCGGGCGGCCAGAGCCGAGCCAGGAGATTCCGTTCGCGCCGCGCCTTGCGGGTGAGATTGCGGATCGTGTTTGTCGCGATGCCCAGCAGCCACGGCTGCAGCGACCCGCCCTCCGGGTCGATTCGCTGACGAATTCGCCAGGCCTGCAGGAACGTTGCCGAGAGCACATCCTCAGCCAACGACCGGTCGGCGGTCAGGCGGTATCCGTGCCGGTACACGGCCTGGGCCTGCTCGTCGAACAGCTCGCCGAGCGCCGCCGGCTCTCCCGCGCGCAGGCGTGCGCGCATACTCATCTCCACATCGACTACCTGTCCGCCCGAGCGTTCCGAGTTCCCGGGGGGCAACATGGGTTCTCGACGGGGCGCCTGGCCGATCTCCGAACGACCCCAATGGGCAGAGAGTCATCGGGTGATGACTCACGCCAACAGTGACGTGCATCTGACAACAGGCACGATAACGAATCGGCATCGGCGCCACCGCGCCTGTAACGCATCCACTAGCGTCTGGCGCTGGATATGGTCCCGCCAAGACGCACAGTGCACAGACATGCGAGGTCATGCGCAGGCGTCAATGGCAACCTGCAGTGATGCTTGCCCCGGCCCAGGTCATATCCCACCCTTGAGGAGTTGGCGTGAACCGCTTTCGTCCGTCGGTCAGACGAGCCCTGTCCATCGCCGCTGCCGCGGTAGCAGGGTTCGCCGCGACACTCGTGTTCGCCACACCCGCCTTCGCCCATCACGTGACAGTGACTGGCGCACCGACGTGCCAAGACAACGGCACGTGGAAGGTGGTGTGGACGGTTGTCAACAGCGAAGGCGACAAGACGGCCGTTCTTACGACGGTGACGGTGGACCCAGACGGCAGTGCGATCACGAATGATCCGATTGCCTCGGGTACGGCGATGGCGGCCGGCGGTTCGGTAAGTGGCGAGCAGACGTTCCCCGGCACAGAAACATCGGCGACCCTTACGATCAACCTCGCCACGTGGAGCAACGGGGTAACGAAGACTCACGTCCAGGAGCCAACCCAAACCAAGACGATCCCGTTGCCGGAAGGACAGTGCACGCGGGTGCCGGAACCCAAAGTCGAGTTCAGGTCGAACTGCGACGGTACGGTGACCGTGAAGCTATTCAACGAGGGTGAAGGCGACGCCACTTACGAGGTCAACGGCGTCGAACATGCGTTGCTTCCCGGCACCACAAAGGATGTTCCTGTCAACAGTAAGGACGAGATCACGGTTACTCACGGAGATCTGGTCTGGAAGTACACGTGGAAGGATCCGGGTAACTGCCTACCCGTGACCGGCTCGAGCTTGACCGGTCTCCTGGTTGTCGGGGCTTCCTTGGTCCTGGGCGGCATCGGGATCATCACATTGCTATCTCTGACGCGGCGTCGCCGGTCGCGCACAGCCACCTGATGCCAAGTCCGAACCATTCGAGAGAGCCCCGGGCCCTAGGCTCTGGGCGCTCTCGTCATAACCCAACGTCGCGATGATCAGAAGACGGTCGACACTCAGCGGGAGGGTGGAGACGAGCAGGTTGGGCTGCTGACCGATAACCGCGACGTCGCGCATGTGCTCGTAGGAGTTGACCGCCGCGACACCGGCGACGATCAGGTTCGATGCTTCGAAGGCGAGGCGCCGGAGTCCTTACTGGAACTACATAGGAGCTAGATCGACACCGACGGCGTCTCGACCCATGCCGACCGCGGTCCGCAACGTCGTCCCGGTGCCCATGAACGGGTCCAGGACGATCCCGCGCCCTGGTGGGAGGTCATGTCCACAAGTAGTCCACCCGACGGTCTCGCGACGAGCGAAGGTGAACTCGCGAAAATACCCGCCGAGCACCTTCTTTGCCTCCGTCGCCAACGCCTGCACCACCGTCGAGTTCCGTCCAGTGCCGGTCTGGACCTGCAACGCCTTGCCGGCGTCGGAGACGCCCGTGGCTTGGATCGCGGCGATGTGCGCCTCGGTCAGTCCGGCCGCTCTCGCAAGCTCCATCGCCCGCTTCGCCTGCGGCCGCGACGGGTCGAGCTGTGCCGTCCGTCGTACGACTCGCTGCCTCGGTACACCACACTTCGCACAAACGTACAGCGGGCAGCCTAGCAGGATGGCTCTGCGCACGATCTCGGCTGGGAATGGCGCAAGGTGGCGGCCCATGTATCGCTCGGGGCTGATACGCCAGATGTCCCCTGGGTTGGCGCCATTGCCCACGGCCTCCGAGTAGCCGAACAGGTCGTAGTAGTAGTCCGCCCTCGGCGCTAGATGAACGATGTACTCGTGCCGGTTGGCGAGGCGGTTGCGGGCCGGCTCCGGCATGCCGCCATCCTTCGCCCAGATGATTCTGTTGCGGATGAACCAGCCCGCGTCGCTGGCGGCGGCCTCGATCCGGCCCGGGATTCCCGCGAGCGATCGCTTGTGGAAGGTGTCGCCGATATTGAGAAACACCGATCCCGTCGGCCGCAGGACACGCTTCCATTCGGTGAGGCACTGCATCATCGCCTCGACGTAGCGGCTGGCACTGTCCTCCTGGCCGATCTGGTCGGGCAGGCCGTAGTCGCGCTTCCTCCAGTACGGCGGCGACGTCACCACCAGGTCGACGCTCCTGTTTGGCAGGGGGATCTTGCGGGCGTCACCCTCGATGACGGTCTGCCTGGGGGCGTCCTCAAACTCGGTGTCCGGGTCGACGGGCGGTGCGAAGAGCGGCTCCTCGAGCAGTGGTTCGGCGGTCCAACGTGCGCCCAAGGTCACCACAGAATCGTACCGGCCCGCGGGGCGCATATTGATCATTGTGGCTTGGCGAGTCGCCCACCGAGTAGTCACCGCAAGGGCCCAACTCGGTCGGCCCTTCGCGTGTGGTGATGGTGAACCGGGGCGGACTACTACTCAGGGCTTCTTGCGTCGGCGCGCCCCGCCCCGCTGGCGCAACTGGACGCCCGACTCCGTCAGGACTCGGTGCACGAACCCGTACGAGCGGCCGGTCGATGACGCCAGGGCGCGGATGCTTTCGCCCGATGTGTAGCGCTTTACCAGATCCTTGGCGAGCGTCTGGCGCTCCGCTCCGACGATGCGGCGACCCTTCTCGGTACTGGCTGTTGGGCCGGTAGCTGCCATGTCGATACCTCACGTCCCCGGAGATAGGCGTTGATGGTCATCTGCAATTAGACCGCCTTAGGCGATCATGCGCTAGATGGAAGTTTGGTGCTATTCGCCGCGCAGCGCCAAACCCGAGAATGCCGGGCAGCGCCCGCACGGTGCGTTAGGGTACGACTCGTGAGCTGGAGGTGTGTCGTTGTCCTACGCCTCCGTTGATCTGCGTACGCCCGACACGCAGTACCGCGACCTACTCGCCCGCATCCTTGACCAGGGCGAGAAGGTGCCAACCCGGCAAGGGCCGTACGCTCTCACGCTCCTCCAGCAGACTATGCGTTTCGATCTCGCCAACGGCTTCCCGATGATCACGGAGCGCAGCGTCCAGAGCTTCTGGCACAAGCCCATCGGCGAACTGTGCGCGTTCATCAACGGCGCCACGACCCTGGACGAGCTCAGAGCATTTGGCTGCGACTGGTGGGACGACTGGGCCACGGAGGAGAAGACCACCAAGCGCGACCTGCCGCCGGGCGACATCGGACCCGGTTCCTATGGGGGTGCATTCCACGACTTCCCCACCGGCGAGGCGGCGGGGTTCGATCAGTTCAAGCATCTCGTCGAGCAGATCGGCGAACTGCCTGGCGACCGTACGCATTTCGTGTCGCCCTGGATTCCCCAGTATCAGGTTCGCGGCCACGGCAAAGTCCCCAAGACGACCATCGCGCCATGCCATGGCTGGGTACATGTGAGAGTCCTCAATGGACGCCTACACCTGCACATGTTCCAGCGCTCCGGCGACGTACCCGTCGGCGTCCCCGCGAACATGATCCAGTACGCAGCGTTGGCCCTCATGCTTGAGCAGCTCACCGACTTCGAAGCGGCGACGTACTACCACACCATCTCCGACGCCCACATCTACGAGGACCAGACCGAGCAGGTCAGGGCCATGGTGGCGCGAGAACCCCGGCGCCTGCCGACCGTGCACCTCAATGATGCTGGCCGGCGGGTCAACGACATTCATGACTTTCGGGCGGAGCACTTCGATCTTGGCGACTACGATCCCCACCCGGCCATGAGCATCTCCGTGTCGCCGTGAGGATCTCGGTCATCGTCGCCGCCGACGAGAACGACGTGATTGGCCGCGCGGGGGGCCTGCCCTGGCACTTCTCGGAGGACCTGAAGCGGTTCAAGCGCCTCACCACCGGCCACGTCGTCGTCGCTGGCCGCAAAACCCACGACTCCATCGTGGACAGACTGGGGAACCCGCTCCCGGGCCGCATCACGGTCGTGGTGACGCATCAGACCGGCCTTCCGCGCCACAGCGGTGTGATTTACCAGCCCGACGTTGGCTCGGCCCTCGATGTCGCCCAGGCCATCGAGGCCTTCGCGGGCCGGGACGAGGTCTTCGTCATCGGCGGTGCCGAGGTTTACGCCGGGGCGTTACCGCAGACGGAGCGGGTGTACCTCACCCGCGTCCACGACAAGGTGCCGGGGGACGCCGCAATGCCCAGCGGCTGGCTCGAGCCCTTCGACTTGTACGGGGAGGAAGCACCGGACACCGCCGGGATCAGCTTCGAAACGTATGAGCGCCGGTAGTCGTGTCTCTCTACTACCTCGGAAACCACCGCACCGACGAGCAGCTCGCCGAGATGCGCCGGCTCGAGGCCGACGGCGTATGCCTCTTCTGCCCGGAACACTTGGCGAGGAATCCGAGCCAGCGGATCACCCATCGGACCACACATTGGACGGTCACACCCAACGAGTTTCCGTATCGCGGGACGAGGCTGCACTTGTTGCTGGTGCCGGACGAGCATGTGACCGACATGGCCGACCTGACGGCGCAGGCGCAGCAGGACTTCTGGGTCGCACTGACCTGGATCCGCGACCATCACGCGCTCGCCTACTACAGCCTGGCCGCCCGCAACGGAGACTGCGAGTTCACCGGTGGCACCATCCGCCACGTCCACGTGCACCTAGTCCAGGGTGCCGTGGACGACCCGCAGCACCAACCGGTGCGGACGAAACTGAGCTCACGTCCCCGCGACGTAGATCAGCTCAACGCCGGCGGCCCGTAGCACGGCGTCGCCGTCGAGCATGGTGTAGGGACCCGCGAAGTAGACCCGCCGGAATCCCGCCTCCGCCACGAGGCGGGCGCAGCCGGGGCACGGGAATGTCGAGACGTAGAGGTCCGCGCCGGCCAGCGCCACGCCGTCTCGTGCGGCTCGGGCAACGATGGCCGCCTCGGCGTGAATGGCGGTCGACAGATCAATGTGGACGCCGCGGCTGAAGTCATTGCGCGGATCGCCATCGAGGTAGGGCGAGTACTCCGTGGGACGGTGTTCGTTGTGCGCGATAGCCAGGATCGAACCGTCACGTGCGGCGATCGCCCCCACCTGGCGCCACCAGTCCGAACTCAACTGTGCCTCGTCCATGGCCTGGCGCGCGAAGAGCCGGGACAGCTCGTCCGCAGCCACCGCACCGTCGTACGTGGCTGGGCGCTGTGCGAGACTCCACTCCCGATCCCAACGCAGGAACGTGCGCTCCACTGCCAGTGACCGGCCGGAGTCCAGCTGATGACGCGCCACCAGCGTCCGCATGATGTCCTCGTCGGGCACCACGAGGACGTCCCCACGCAGGGCGCTGGGCAGGTCGGCCTGCTCGATGACCCGTACCAGGGGAAAGTCCCTGGACCTCGCCAGATATCGTGCCGCGACGTCAGGCGGGAGCGCCCGGATCTCCTTGTTCATGACCGGAAAGTCGTCGGCGAACGTCGCGCCCAGAAGCAGCACCTCGGCCGCGTCGGGGTGCCGGTCGAAGAGCGCCTCGTATCCCGCGTGAATGACCGGTAGGTAGAGCAGAAGCTGCTTCAGCGCGGACCACCGATCTCGTCGATCACGTCCTGCAGGAGGTCGGGGAGTCGCTCGGATAGGCGCTGAGACATCCGTTCACCCAGGCCCAACTGGAGCAGGCGCAGACGGGCTGAGGTCGAGACCGTGGCCATGCGGTCGAGCACCTCGACCCGGCCGCAATGCTTCGCCTCGAGTTCGGCGATCTCGTCGGGGTCGTACGTGTCGGCGGTGGCCACGAGCACGTCCGGGCGTACGGCGTTGATCAGCGCCCACCGTCCCTCGTCGGCGTTCTTGAGCGTGACCAGGCCGACGCCGCGCTGATGCGTCACCATGCGCAGGCGTTCCAGCTCCGGCACGGCGGGCCGCCAGGCACCCTTGCGCCGGCGTACCTTCTCGTCGCTGTCGATGCCGACGATGAGGAAGTCGCCGAATCCTCGGGCGGCCTCCAGGTACATCGAATGTCCCTCGTGCAGGATGTCGAATGTGCCGCTGGTCAGCACGACCTTCAGCCCGAGGACTCGCAGCGCGGCGACAATTTCGGTGATCCGGTCGTAGTCGGGCACGAAACGGAGCTCGAAGTTCGAGGCATCCGCGAACAGCCCGCTACTGGCAAAGTTTCCCGACATCGAGCCTCCTCGCGAGCGCACCGGCGTCGCACATGGTACCGGGCAAGTGGCGCTGTTCGGACGATGCTCGCTACGCTCATGTGGCCACCCCCGTCAGCGGATGCAGCACCCGGTGCAGATCTTCGGCTCGGGCAGGGTGAAGGCGAGGCAGCACGTTCTGCGCTGGACGTTGAGGCCGGCTCGCCCGTCTTGGCCCGGTGACAGTTCAACCAGGTCGTCGAGGCCGAGTCCGGCAAGGACGCGCAGGGCCATCTCCAGAGTGGGCTCGGGCACGACGTCGGCCGCCCTGGACAGGCCGTGCGCTACACCTGAGGCGAGCGAACCCCACAGCGTTCGACGGCCCAGGTGCAGCCGTGTCTTGATGTTCTCCAGGATGGGGGCGAGATGCTCTTCCATCAGGGCTTCCCGCAGCGCCTCGAGCAGGGCGTCCTCGTCGGGGACCACCCGGATGCCGGCCGCCCGCCGGGTCGTGCGGCTGTCCAGAATGGGGTCCGACGGCAGCACGGCCACCTCGACGGACGTAAGCCCGATGGTGACGAAGGGCGGATGCGACGACCATTTCGCCACGATCCCGTCCGGGCGAACCAGCGGCACCCGCCGGGCGGCGGCATACCCGAGCACGGCCGGTAGCGCCAGCCAGTAGACATAGCACTTCCACGCGAGCGCCGCCGCAGCGTGTGGAGTTGCCTGCCAGCGCTCCTTCGCCGTGTCCAGGAGATCGTCGAGCGCCTCGCCCGAGACCAGGGCCGTCGCTGGCACCCATCCGGTGGGGTCTGAGACGGTCAGTTCGGGGGCGATGCCGTTCAACGGCGGCTGGTCAGCTCGGGCGGCCATCGCGCGCAGCGTCTCCCGTACCGGCGCCAGTGGGTCGGCGGCGGTCTGCAGGGTCGTGGCGATCATTGGTTCTCGCCACCTCTCCTGCGGCAAGCCACCTCGGCCTTACCCCCGTCTCGTGCCCGACTGGACCGAACGCTACTACGGAAAGGCTAGCCTAACCCTGAGCTCCCGCCCGGCACGGCGTCGTATCGGACGCGAATCTGCGGCACCCCCAAGCGCCACAGCGAGCCGAGTGTGGCGCGGACCATCGGCGGCGAGCCGCAGACGAAGAAGTCGTGCTCGGGCCACGGTCCGTAGCGCTCCACCACCTCGCTGATGTTGCCCTGCTCCCCCGCGTAGATCTCGTCGTCACTACATGCCGGCACGACGGACAGCCACGGGTAACGCCCGGCCAGATGATTGAGGAACGGCAGATCATAGAGATCGTCGCGGTCGCGCGCGCCGACGAAGACATGCACCCACCGCGAACGGTTGTACCGCGTTAGCTCCTCCACAAGGGACTTGATGGGTGCGAGTCCCGTTCCACCCGCGACGCACACGATATCCCTTGTGGAGTGACGGTCGAGGGTCATCGAGCCAATGGGTGCGCCAATGCGGATGACATCCCCCACCTGCAGCCGTCGTACGAGTGCCGCCGAGACCCAACCGTTGCCGGGAGCCCGAACATGGAACTCGAGTGTCCCGTCCGCCCGGGGCGCGTTCGCGATGGAGTACGTCCGCCACACGCGAGGCTGGTAGGGGCACTCCAGGCTGACGTACTGCCCCGCGCTGAAGTCGAGTGGCATGAGCGGGCGGCAGGTGAAGACCGCGATGTCGCGGGCACGACGGGAATGGGCGACCACCTCGGCGTGCCAGTACGGCGGGTGATGCGAGTCGCCCTCCGCGCCACCGAGCATTTTCGTGGCCATGGCGTCGTAGGTGTCGCGCCATGCCTGGTCATACTCGATGGACCAACGCTCACCGGCGTAGACCCGCAAAGAGTCGAGCAACGCCGTGCCCATGACGCTGTAATGCTCGGGCGCGACGTGGAACTTGCGATGGTCGCGGCCGAGGCCCCGGAGGAGCTCATCGAACCGCTCCGGGTCGTCGACCGACTGAATGATCGAGACAAGGGCGGCGAGAAGCCGTCTGCGCTGCCCGGTCATCTCGACCGGGAAGAGTTCGCGCAGGCTCGGATCGGCGAGAAACATGCGCGCGTAGAAGTGGTTGGCGAGGTCGTCGGCTTGGTCCTCGACGTGCGACCAGCTTTCCTTGAGCAACAGGGCCAGGGTGCTCATGTGCGCCTCACGATAGTGACTCGCTGTAGGGGTTTGGCGATCGAGCGTGTGCACTGTTCCCAGCGTGCCCACCCGCAAACGGTGGGCGTCGGACATCGTGTGCGACGATCTCCGCCGTGGAAGTGTTGGAAACCGCGCAAATCCGGCCACGGACGGTGATGCTGCGCAACGAAGTACTGCTCGTCCTCGGCGTGTCTCTCGGCGCCTCGGCGGCCTACTCGGTCGTTTCGCTCATCGCGAAGCTGACCGCTCCGGCACCACTGGCGCAGCAGACGACGGCCCTCAATCAGTCTCAGGCACCGGGCCGACCGTGGCTTGATCTCACGTACCAGCTCATGGGGATCTTCTTCGCGGTCGTGCCCGCGCTGCTCGCCGTACATCTGCTGAATCGGGACCACCACCCTGCTCGGGCGGCCCTCGGGCTCGACCTCCGGCGTCCATGGTTCGACCTGGGTACGGGCACCGGCCTGGCCGCCCTGATCGGAATCCCGGGGTTGGGGCTCTATGTCGCGGCCCGCGAGCTCGGCATCAACACGACGGTCGCGGCGGCGAACCTGCCGGATGTCTGTTGGGCGGTGCCCGTCCTGATCCTGGCCGCGGTGGCGAATGGAGTGCTGGAGGAGGTGGTCATCGTCGGTTACCTACTGACCCGGCTGCGCGATCTCGGCTGGCGCACCTGGCATGCGGTCGCGGCGAGCGCACTGCTCCGCGGCTCCTACCACCTCTACCAGGGGTTCGGCGCCTTCGTGGGCAACGCCGTCATGGGTGCGGTCTTCGCGCTGTTCTTCCTGCGTACCAGGCGGGTGGTTCCGTTGATCATCGCCCACACCGTGTTGGATGTCGTGGCGTACCTGGGCTACACCCTGCTGCGCGATCGGGTCAGCTTCCTCTGATCACCCGATAGTGCGCTGTCGCCCGCGCCGCCACGTCCTCGGTGCTCCGCCCGCCTTGAACGGCCCCGGCAACAGCGGCGCCAAACGGCATCAGACGCGCCGCGACGCGCCGCGCCACTAACCCGCTGGCGAGCCGACCCGCGTTCCGGGCCGCGGCGAGCGTGGGCTGGGTCAGGCGGGGCACGCGCAGTAGCTCCACAAGGTCGTGCGCGCGCTCCGCGCTGGTCGGGTCGGCGCCATACGCCGCGGCGATTGTCAAGACCAGTCGTGCCTGCGTATGGGCGAGCACCCCGGCAGCGGCGAGTGATCCGAAAATGCCGGCCGCTCCGCTGGCCGCGCCCTGCTGGCGAGACACCCGCGCGAATGCCTTGGCCGCGAGACGCGCGAGGCCGTCCGCGGGCGCGTTTGGATAGCGGTCCCTGGCTCGGACGATCCAGTCCCGCGCCTCGGGACCGAGCTGGTGCACCGCCTCGCGGGCCAGATGTTCCGCCGCGTAGCCGGGGTCGGCCACGATCCGGGCCCAGAGCGGGGTCTTCCGCGCCTGACTGGTCGCCGGTCGCGGCGCCTCGGGCGCCGCTCCCGTCGGTTCGGTCGCTGGTCGCGGCTGTTCGATCGCCGTTTCCGTCGGCGGGGTGGCCGCGCCGTTCTTCGCCGCCTTCACAGGCATCGCCGGCGGAGTCGTCCGCTTGGGCGGCCGAGGCTGGGCGCGGGCGACCGCCTTGGTAGCGGCACTCTTGCGCGCGGTGGCCGTTGCGGCGGAGGTCTTCTTCGCAGGCCCAGACGCCGGTGCTGCGTGGGCTGGAGAGGCCTTCCTTGCCGGCGTCTTGCGGGGGGTCCTGCTGCCGGCGTTCGTGGTCGAGTCCTCCATGGTCGCCGAGCGTAACTCGCCCCGGGCGCGGAAGCCGTACTCAGCCCGATTAGTGAAGTTGGTCGGAAATGGGCGGGTCGGCGGACACCGACGTACCGCCCGAGGTTGTTTCGTCGGGGGTCGGAACGGTGCTGGTTACTGCCCGTTCGGTATCTCGCCGATGGTTGCGCAGAGTGATGCGGAGCCGGGACCTTGACCACATACCCTTGGGGCCATTTGCTCTGCTCACTGGGAGGCAACAGCGCGCTGACCTGGGACTTCGCCGATTCACGCACAACATCCACGGCCACTGATGTAACGTAGAGTTACTGGAGCCGCGCAGGGCCGGATCGCGTTCCGCCGGCCCGCCGCGGACGGGCACCAGGGTGGTCGGCGGGTGCGCGCCAGCATCGCCGCGCTCCGCCGGCGTCCGAGTTCCCACGTTCCGGGCGCCGGCCACACGGCTTCCGCGGCTCCGTTCACGAGCGCCGATTGTGCGCACCCGGGTACCCCTAGAAGCTCCGGACTACGGTCCTAACTGGACAAGCGGCTCGCCGTAAGCCGCCCGGGGTCGCGCGCCTCGGTGCCCGGGCCACTGCGGCGGTGACGAGCGTCACCGCGCTCCTGGCGCTGATTGTGCCGGGCGCCCCGCTCGCAAGCTCGCGGATCTGGCGCGAGCAGCCAAGTCGCTTTGGCGGCCCTCTCGCCGTCCCTGTATCCTCGATCGGCGGCGGCCCGTGCGCGGATCGCCCAAGGAGGCTTCGCCTAGTTCGGTCTATGGCGCCGCACTGCTAATGCGGTTGGGGTTTTAAAGCCCCTCCCGGGTTCGAATCCCGGAGCCTCCGCGCTTAGCCACCATGTACGATGGTCTTTCACCGGCGCCCGTAGCTCAACGGATAGAGCATCTGACTACGGATCAGAAGGTTGGGAGTTCGAATCTCTTCGGGCGCGCAAGCTGAGAGGCCCCGCCACCTGCGGAAACGCAGATTGTGGGGCCTCTTCCGTCAATACGATTGATCTCAATGTACCTAGTGGTGCACCTTATCCCGCGACGATCCGGCGGAGCACACCGTCCATCCGGTCCGCCGTACCCCGCCGCACCGACTCGAAGACGTGCACGTAGAGATCACTCGTCGTCGACTCGCGGGTGTGGCGCAGCATCGCCTGCACCTCTTTGATGGACGCCCCAGCCGCGAACGCCAGCGACGCGGCGGCGTGGCGTAGGTCGTGGATGCGGATGCCCGGCACCCCGACCCGGTCGCGCAGGGCGGACCACGCCCGGTTCACGTTCCTGGGTTCGATCGCGGTCCCGACCGATGTCGCGAAGATGAGGTCAGGGTCGACCCACACCTTCGCCGCCAGGCGGTTCTTCACCTGATCGCGCCGGTGCTCGCGGAGCATCTCCATCAACGCCAGCGGCAGGCTCAGGGTCGCCCGTGACTCGTCGGTCTTCAAGTCCTTCTCGACGAGACGGCCGCGGCGGCGCCCGGTCGTCTCGTCGCGTTCGCCCCGCACGCGGCGGAGCTGTTTGCGGAGTTTCGTGGTCGCCGCGTCCAGGTCGGTCAGTGACCACCGCATCGCCAGGGCCTCGCCTCGGCGCGGACCGAACGCCAACATCGTGAACCACAAGACGGCCAGATCGTCGGTCATCATCTCGATGAAGACCTTCTCCAACTCGTCCTCCGTGTGGCCCTCGACGGGCCTGCTCTGGCCTGCCGGCAGCTTCACCAGCGCCGCCACGTTGCGCGTCAGGATCTCGTCACCCATCGCATCGTTGAGGGCCCGCCGCAGGGCGGCGTGAGCCATGCCGACCGTCCGCGGTGAATACGGCTTACCCCGCGAGCTGAACGTCTTCAACCGCTCCCGCTGCCAGGCCCGGACGTCGTCCGGGGACAACGCCGGCAGCTTCACCTTCGCGAGGATCGTCGGCAGGATGTGCCCCTCCACCATCTGTCGGTAAGAGTCGGCGGTGCTCTCGTCCAGGTGACCGGCCTCGACCTCACCGGCGATACGCACGTCCAGCCAGCGGGTCAGATATGAGGCCAGCGTCGGGGTACGGCCCGCTGGTGCTGGCCGTCCGGCTTCGACGGTGGCGAGCATCTTCCTCCGCTCGCGGATCGCATCGCGTTCCGTCGCCCCGTAGGCGCGCTTCGTCTTGCCGGAGGGCAGGGTCACCTTAGCCACCCAGAGGCCATCGCTGGCCCGCTGGAATACCGAGCCCTCACCTTTCGGGGTGCGCTTGCTCATCCCGCACGCCCCTTCCGGGCCGGCGGGAGCAGGCCGAGCCGGCGCGCGTCGCGCACCCAACGGTGCACGGTGGTCACCGGCACGCCGGCCTCGGCCGCGAGCATCTTCGCCGGGGTTGAGGTGGACAGCACGGCCTCGTTGTACGCCGCGGCTACCCGGCGGGAGAACCCGACGGGGTCGGTCCCGTCCGGGCGCGTGAGGGGTGCCCTGGCCTTCGGCTTGGCAAAGGCCACGTCGATGGCGCCGTCTGCGTTCAGCCCGTAGATCGCGCCGTCCAGCCGCCTAATCTTGTTGCCGGCCACGTGTTGACCGCGCTCGGCGTACGCGGTCAGTGGTCCCATTGGAAGCTTCCGCAGTGTCGCCGCGGTGATGTCCGGCCCGATGATCACGAGTCTGTCGATGACGCGCCGACCCTCGACGATCTTTGTGTGTACCAACGCGGCCGCGTCGGATCCGTAAATGAACGGCTCCAACCATGCTCCGTTCGTGTCTGTTCGCTGGCGTTCACTCATGTGTGCATCATGCACGAGCTGACCTACGCGCGCAAGTAACCCCGAACAATCGCGTAGATACGCGTACTTGCGCAACCACCGGTGAGCCTGCTATCACCATTACGGCAACCGCGTAGATGCGCGGACGTACGCACACCGGGAGCACCGATGCAGGAGACACCGCTACTCGTAGACGTATCCGAGGCCGGTCGCCGCCTCGGCTGCGGCCGGACCACCATCTACCAATTGATTGATCGCGGCGAGCTGGAGACGGTGAAGGTTGGCCGGCTCCGCCGCGTCCCCGTCGTCGCGCTCGACGAGTACGTTGACGGACTGCGCGATCGGGCTGGGCAGGTCGCCTGACATGAGCCAAGAAAAACGCCGCCCCGCGACCAACGGGGCGGCCAGGGCGATCAGTGTCGGGCCGATCAACGCCAGTATCACACGCGCGCTCTCCGCCTGCGAATACTGCGGCGTAGCGCCCGCCGTACCCAACCGCGCCGTACGCCGCGACGCCGCCCGCCGCGGGCTGCCCCCGACCCGCGTCATGGACATCGACCACATGTCGTGGTGCCCGCGCTCGCCCACCGGCTATATGCCGCCGTCGAGTGCGGGTGGTCGTCGTGGGTGAGCTGCTCCGCAAAATGATCACCGCCCCTGCCGCTGTTGCGGCGGGGCGGTTGCTCGGGCGAATTGCGCCCGTACCCGCCATCATAGCCCTGTTGCTGGCTGTCCACCTTCCCCGCGAGTGCTTCAACGAGAACGGGGACCCGAAGGTCCGACACACCGGCCAGCCCTGGCACGCGTTGAAGGTCTACCAGTGCGGTCGCTGCGGGTTCTGGCATGTGGGTCACACCGGCCGTCGACGTAGGCGTGGTCGACGTGGCTGACCTCAGCACCCTGTTCACGCCGGGCGGCGTGCACGAGCTACGTGTGCTCAAGGTCGGGGGGCGCAAGCGCACCGACTCCGGGTACTTCGACGACCCGGGCGCACTGGCCGCTGCCGCGGACCGGTACGCCGCGCAGGGGGACGGGAGCGTATACGTCACAGTCAACCCTGTACACCCTGGTCTACTCGCCCGAAGTGGCGCCAACATCGTGAAGGAATGGGCCGATACCACGACGTCCGACCGCGACGTCGTGGCCCGGCGCTGGCTGTTCAACGACCTGGACGCGATCCGGCCCACAGACATACCGAGCACCGACGGCGAACACGCGGCAGCGTACGAGCGCGCCAACGCCATCCGCGAGCACCTGACCGGGCTCGGCTGGCCCGACCCGGTCTTCATGGACTCGGGCAACGGCACGTATCTGAACTACCAGATCGACCTACCCAACGACGATCACGCGACGGCGTTGGTCAAGGCGTGCCTCGCCGCACTGGCGGCCAAGTTCAACGACGACGTGATAAAGGTCGACACCACGGCGTTCAACGCCGCGCGGATCATGCGGGTGCCCGGGACCGTCAACCGCAAGGGTGCCGGGCACGCCGACCGGCAACACCGCGACGCACGGATCCTCACCGCGCCGTCCACACTGGACGTCGTGCCGGTCGAGGCGCTGACCGCGCTCGCGGCGCTGGCTGTGAAGCCCGCGCAGGCGCGCGTGATCCATACCAGCTCATCATTCGAGCCGATCGCGGCTGTATTCGACCTGGTGGGCTTCATCGACCGGCACCTACCCGACGCCACGGGCCCCAAGCCATGGGCGGACGGCGGGCAGATCTGGACCATCCCGGTCTGCCCGTTCAACACGGAGCACGTGCGAAGTGAGGTGCACGTCGGTCGGCTGGCGAATGGCGCGCTAACTGCGGGCTGCCAGCACGAGTCATGCGAGTGGAGGTGGCCGGAGCTCCGGGCGCACTTCGAGCCCGAGGCACCCGGCATCCGGGCGTGGCCGGTAGCTCGGGCGGCCCGCGCGGGCCGGTTGCCTCTGCGGGTCACAGAGACCGCAGACATGATCGAGTGGCTCTGGGAGACGCTGGGCATCGGGCCGCTGTCGGGGTTCTTCCTACGCGACGGGCAGCTCGTGCACACGCCCGCCGAAGGTGAAGAGGGCTACGTCGCGCCGTCTGACGACCGAGACCACGACGGGCCGGCGCAGGTGCGTACGGTCAGCGCCGGGCAGATTCGGGCCAGGGTGCAGGGCGCGTACGACGTCTACCGGGAGGTCAAGGAAACCGACCCCGAGGAC
>JAHRHA010000101.1 GCA_020027875.1 Micromonosporaceae bacterium
CAGCAGCGCGCTCACCACCGGGGTTGAACGTCCGTCTCTCGCACGCCCACCACCCACGGCCGGCCGTGACCCACAGTCAAGGACTCCGCTGATCACAACCATCGACATAGGACGGTCCACGTGACCACACCGCCGACGTGTGTGCTCCATGTGTGCTCGACCGCCCTGGTACCAACTAACATTGGTTGGCAGAGGATGGCATGGAAGTCGGCAGATAACCGGACGGGATGGCATCGTTAGGCACCGCATAACATAGACCGGCATCACCGCAGCGGACTCTTAATCCGCGGGTTCGGGGTTCGAGTCCCTGGCGGCGCACAATTGATCAAGGCTCTGGCCCAGGGTCTGTATCGGAGCCTGGTTCACGTCCATCGTGGATGGTTGTGTGCTCGTGGCGTGTTCTTGAGCCGACGGACGAACCGGTCGGATGGGGCGGCAGGACTTGGGCCGTTGGATGGTTGGATCCAAGATCGATCTGCCCGGACGTCGTGGTTGCCGGCGGCGTCGCTACGTCCCTCGGCAAGATCGTCAACGGGCAGCCGCTCAGTTACGACGGCGGCGAGCATCTCCCCCAACAGCGAAGTCAACGAAACCCCCGACGCGACCTTCGGCCCGGAAGATCGCTAGCGGCTGCCAGCAGTCAGCTGTCGACGGGCGGCTCGTTGGTTGAGCACCTCCTCGAGAAGGCACACCAGTACCTGCTTGACCGAACCCCGCTCTCGAGCGTCGCCTTCCAGGATGACTACGTCCGGCGCAACGCCAAGCGCCTCACGCACCTCGGCGAGTTCGTATCGTGGCCCTCCGTCGAAGTGGTTGATGGCGAGCAGGAACGGGATCCCGTGCTCCTCGAAATAGTCCACGGAAGGGTAGCTGTCGTGAATGCGGCGGGTGTCCACCAGCACGATTGCGCCGAGTGCGCCGTCGACCAGGTCGTCCCACAGAAACGCGAACCGATCCTGCCCAGGCGTGCCGAACAAGTAGAGGATCACGGAGTCGTCCACGGTGATCCGGCCAAAGTCAAGCGCGACCGTGGTCATGGTCTTGTCGATGCCGAAGACGTCATCGACGCCGACGGCCAAGTCGGTCATGGCGGCCTCTGTCGTTAGCGGTTCGATCTCCGAGATAGCGCCGACGAAGGTGGTCTTGCCTGCGCCGAACCCACCGCTGATGACTATCTTCACAGTGGTCACCGGCGGGCGCGATGCCTGGCCGTGCTCAGAGGGCCCGTACACGGTCTCTGATCCTCTCGATCATGTCAATTGTGACGTGTGATTCCTGGATCGCCACGAAGTCACCAGTGACCAGGTCGGCGACGAGCACACGGACGACTCCGAGCGGGATCGCTAGCGCGACCGCGATCTCGGCGACCGACCGCGGCGTTTGGCATAGCTCGACGATGCGGCGTCGTTCGAACTTGAGCGGCGCATGCAGGGCAGCGGGCGCTGCCAGGACGACGGTCTCCACTCGCAGGCCGTCCTTCAGTGGTCGCGTCCGTCCGCCGGTAACAAGGTACGGCCGAACAAGCGCGCCGTCGTCATGGTGCGACGAACGGGACGGTATGCGCCCGGTCGGCCCGCCCCCGTCCATTGCCGTGCTGCGTTCGGACGGGGCCCGCCAAGGGGAGATCATGCGCGGGTCCGGCACCCTTGGCTCGTGCATGTTCATCGCTTCACCACCGTCATCGCTTCACCACCGTCCACGGCACCACTGTCCACGCGGCACCACCGTCATCGCGACAGAGCCTGTCGGGATTCGGCGATGAGCGCCGGGGTGAGTAGGGCGCCGGCTCGGTCCACCAGCACAGCGATCTCGTATCCGATCAGCCCAACGTCACAGCTCGAGTCGGCGAGCACGCCGACACAGCTACCGTCGGCGATCGTGGATACGAGCAGGAATCCGCGCCGCATCTCAATCATGATCAGCTTGAGCCCATCGAATTCGTGGCGACGGGAGGCTGTGCGGGCGAGGCTGGTCAACCCGGAGACGATCGCGGCGAGCTGGTCGGCGCTCGCCCGGTCCAGCCCCTCCGAAGTGGCTATGAGCAGGCCGTCGGACGAGACCGCGATCGCGTCTCGTACTCCATCGGTGTTGTGTACGAAGTTCACGAGCAGCCAGTTAAACGTCTGCCGACTTGCCGGCGCCGAGGCCGCGGATGGCGAAGCGGCGTTGACTCCCACGGTCACTGCGAACCCCCTTCATGATCATATGTGGTGCTTACAGAAGTCGACGAGCGGCTCTCGCCACGTTGCGTGCCTGCACGGAAGGCAGACAACATCGTTCGCACCTCGGCGGGTTGCTGTTCGGTCGCCGCGCCATTGGTGCCTGGTGCCGGCCCCGACGTCTTGCGAACGGTCACCGGAGTGCGGGGCATCCGTTTGACCAGACCGTTTTGTGTGCGGTCGGACCCGAGGGCAGCGCTGTGGGACGCATCGATGCCGGAAACCGCCGCAGTACCCCGAATCGGGTAAGAGATCGGCTTCGTCCCATTAACCGGCTGGGTGGCGGTGCTTGGCCGCTCCGCGCTCACCTGCTGGAGTGGGTTGGCTTGCGGTTCCGGTTGGATCTGCTCGAGAGCGCTGCTGACTATCTCCGGCGGTAGCACAAGCCGCGCGGTGACCCCGGTGACGGGCGAGCAAGCGAGCTGCACTGCGGCGCCCAGTTCGCTTGCCAACCGACCGACCACGTAATGACCAAGGAAGCGCGCCGGCCCGACCAGGAAGCTCTCCTCGCCACGCAGCCGGGCGTTAGCTCTGGCGAGATCCTCGTCGGGCATGCCCGCGCCCTGGTCCAGGACGGCGATGAGGTATTTGGTACCAATCCACTGTCCGTAGATCTCCACGTCCAGCTCGGGCGGCGAGAACGCGAGGCCGTTCTCGACGAGTTCGGCGATCATGTGGGCGAGGTCGCTGACCACCGCCCCAGTCACGTACGCGTTGTCGATGCGGCGCATCTCGACTCTTCGGTAGTCCTCGACCTCGGCGATTGCGGCCCGGATGACGTCGGCGACGGGCAGCGGTGTCGCCCACCGCCGCGGGCTCATCTCGCCGACGAGCACGAGGAGGCTTTCGGCGTTGCGCCGCATGCGCGTGGCGAGATGGTCCAGCTCAAACAGGTCCGCTAGCGCGGTGGGGTCGGACTCGTCGCGCTCCAACTGGCTGATAAAGCTGAGCTGGCGGCGTAGGAGGTTCTGGTTGCGATGGCCCAAGTTCGCCAACGACTCGGTGGTGTTTCGCCGGACCACCGCCTGCTCCGTGGCGAGCTCGTACGCGACCTGCTGCACGCGGCTAAACGCCTGCGCCACCTGGCTGATCTCGGCGGCCGCCCGTGCTGGCACCACTACCGGCGCTGGGGGCAGCTGGTTGTCGGGTGCGGCGTGAATGCGCGCGACCGCCTCCGGCAGTCGCCGCGACGCCACGTCGTCGGCCTCCCGGGCAAGAGTAGCTAGCGGCGCCGTTATTGACCGGGCTGAGCTGATGAGCAGCATCGCCTCGCCTGCCAGGGCCGCGCCGACCAGGACGGCCAGCACCAGCAGTACGACGAGCTCGGTGGCGGCGCGACTTTGCAGGTCGGCCGCGCGTGCCTGCGCCTCGGCGCCTACGGACTGTTGCACGCCGCGCAGGTCATCTACGAATGCCGTCATCGCATCCCACCACAAGCGGGAATCGACGCTCAGCGGCCGGCCGTCGGAGGCCGCGATCGCCGCCTCCTCGTACCCGGAGGCGCGGGTCGCTGCGGTGGACCTCAGCGCGGCGTCCAGCCGTGCCTCCTGCGCGTCGGTCGCGCGCCGCGCGAACTGCGTCTGGGCCGCCCGCTTTGCGCCGCGGATATCGGCGAACTGAGCGTACTCCCCGGCGCTGAACTTCCCGTCGGCGAACACGCCATTGAGGAACCCACGCTCTTTGGCTGCGGCCTCCTTAGCGTCGCCGAGGGACCGCAAGGCGTCCAGGTCTCGACGCAGAATGCTGTCCTCGGACTCGTCCGCGCCGATGTCAAGGCCTCCTAACGCGTCAATCGCGTTGGTGTAGTAGTCGAACGTGCCCGCTCGTTCGGCACCTCCGACGTCCACGTTGCCTCGCACCGTGCTCAGGTCGTCTAACAGGTCTGACGCGGTGAGCACCACGGCCACACCCGGGATGTTGTGGTCCGCCATGAGCGCATCCAGCGCGGCCCTTGCGGTGTTCACCCGTGGCCTCTGGTTATCCACATCGGAGCGATAGCGCGTCTCGCCGCCGAGCAGGCCGTTAGTGAGGCCCCGCTCGCGTTGCAGCTCATGGACGAGATCCTGGACGGCGAGGGTGAGCCGCACCGCATCCGATACCGCGACCGCACTGCGATAGGTTTGCACCTCGCCGGCCCCGATGTAACCGAGCAGGCCGAGCATGGTGACCAGCGGCACGGCCAGAGTACGGACCATGCGGCCCCGGATCGTACGCGGATTTCGCATCAAACCCTCCCGTCTCGGGTGCGGCGGCGCGTCCAGGGGCGCCGGGGCTGCGAGCGAGGGCGGTGCCGTAGGCGCGGTCCTACCCCTATGCCCCGCACGTGCGCGGTGCCGTGCGCTCAATTGCCAACCTCCCCCGAACTGTCCTGCCAGTTGGTGTCCTATGGTTGGTTGATCGGCGGCCGGCTGGTCGGGGTATGCGACGCCCACCCGCTTTACAACGAACTGCCGTGATGTATTTCTAGGAAGTTGTGACGATCATGGGCCATCACCTGCTGAAGCGTCCGACGACGTCGTCCATGGCGCCGCGCACCCTTCATTACGCGCGGAGCCCTGGTTTGGCTCACCTAGGTGCCAGTTTTGTTACGCCGCTTTCATACGTCGACATCCGCCGCTCTTAATCCGCGATTCGGGGTTCGAGTCCCTGGCGGTGCACCCTTCCTGAGCAGGCCGTATAGCCATCTGGCTATGCGGCCTGATCTTGGCAGCCGTCCAGGTGTGACGTGGGTGCGCACCGATTCCGGCTCTTCCGGCGGAACCCTGCCTGCGCGGCCCCGTGATCGAACTCGCCAACGCACAAAGCAACCCGACGCCGCACGCCCCAGGGCTGGTCCCGTCCGGAGACGGCGCGTACTAAGCGGCGAGCACCTCGGCGGGCGGGGATGTTGCGCGGCCTTACGGGCGCCGTGCGTCGTCCAGCCGGGGAACGTCCTCCCTGCAACGCCGCGGATGGTGTCCAATCGGGCAACCGATGCCAGGACGTCGCTGACCCCGGTAACGGTTGCACATGTGCTCGTCGGCCGCTCACCGGATCTGTGGTGTACGCGGGCGAGTCCGCCTCGACTCGTCCTGGCTGGCGGTGACCCCGGGAGGCTGCCTCATCTCCAGAAGTTCGTGGTCGCCCACAACGCATCGTGGTCGGACAACCCGTACGCCGCGTCCGAGGCATCGGCTCCAGGTGAAGACCAGTCCCCGTCTGACAGGAAGATGTAGTCGAACTTGTGCCGGCCGTACGTGTCCTCGTTGATGACGTCCGAGCCAACCTTCTTGTTAATCAAGGACCGGCCCGAGCAACCGGCCGAGTCAGCCTCCTGGAAGCCGCCCGTGCCCGAGCCGTCGCAGGTGCTGCTGTACAGCGGATTCATTCGGGCGTCGGCCGGATCGGTATTGAAGTCGCCGCCAAGGAGCACCGCATTGTTGACGTCCAGGCCATTGACGATGCCGGCCACGACAGACACCTGAGCCGCGATGTTGCCCGACTCGTTCGAAACATGGGTGACACAGATGACCAGCGATGGGGCCCTCGGCAGTTGCGAACTCACGCACATAATGCGGCGGGTCTCATCCCTGGCTGGGTTGGGCAGTTCCCAACTGCCGACCAAGTTGACGTTGGTCGTCCGCACGAGAACCGCGTTGCCGAACCGGGCGCCGTTACGGCATGTCGCGCCAGTCGGGTCGAACCGGCCTTGGTACGGGACGAGATCGGCAAGCAGCCGGTCGTATTGGTTCTCGCAGACCTCGTTGAGCGTGACCGCGAATGGTCTCCGCTCACGGATCGACCTCTCGAGGTCGGTGACGACCCCGAGTCCGCCACTGCTGCATGCGTTGCCACACAGGTTGAACTGGAGGTAGGTCTGCCGGTACGCCGTAGCAGGCGCATCACCGGAAAGCGCGAACGCAGCGACCATAGCGGCGGCCGCGGCGACAATGCCGGCGGCCCTGCGCAGGACAGTCCTCGCTTCGCTATGCACGGTCGGCGAGCCACGCGCCGATCAATCCGCGGAAATGGGCAACGAAACGCTCGTGCTCGTCGGGCGGGTACGTGGCCTTCACGGTGCCGACAACCAGGTCGTCCAAGTCGGCCGAGCCTACCCAGTCGTAGTCCATCTCGTCGACGTGGCTCAGGCGGGACGAGCAGAACTCGGCGTACCGGTCGGTATCGAAATGCTCGTCGGCCAGCCGTCGGTAGCCGGCCAGCTTCTCCGGGTACGACAGATCGGCCCGATCGGCGATCTCGAAGTATCGGGAGGCGTCGGTATCAATCCGCAGCGGGCGTCCGGTGACGACGCAGAAGACGCTCCATCGCAGCAGGGCGGTCAGCGCCCAGGGAAAGCAGTAATGCAATGAAGTCAGCGCCACGTCCGGGCAGGCATTGGCGTAATCGATGGGGTGCACGGAGTCGCCGTTTGTGTCGCTCCTCACGAGCATCTCGCACGAGTTGAACTCCCACCGGAAGAACGCATTGACCAGACGCGAGATGGTGAGCACCTCATTGCCGGTCGGCGCGGACAGGAAGCTGTGCTCGACCGCGTACCGCTCATGCATTGGCAGCTCCGGCCGGAACTTCATCACCATCGTCTCGGGCCCGATGGACAGGGAGCGCACGAATACGTCGTAGCCCTCGACCGACTGCTGTAGGTGCATCAGACGCTCACCCGACGCGTCGTACACCGCGTGTAGCTCCGCGCTGTCGCGGATCCGAGAGACTCCGATCTCCTGCACCAATCGGACTCCCTCAAGCGTACGGTCGGGGTCACAATGGCGGAGCACGATCGTGTCAGGGATCAACACCGCTTCACCCTAGCCGTCCTGGCCCACCACCGCCCTGGTGAGCTAAGCTGTTAGCTAAGGGAGGTGGCTGATGTCAGCAGAGACCGTTGAGCATTTCAACATGCACGACGCTAAGACGCACCTGTCCCGCATCATCGAGCGGGTGGAGCGCGGCGAGGAGATCATCATCGACCGCGCCGGCACGCCCGTCGCCAAGATCGTTCCACTCGTGCGCCGGGTCGACCGCACCGCTATCGGATCACTCGCAGGGCTGATCGACATGTCGGGAGACTGGGACTCACCCGAGACCAACGCCGAGATCGCCGCTGACTTCGGCATCGCGTCGTGAGGCTGCTGCTCGATACCCACGTTGCCTTGTGGGGTCTCGCCGGCGACGCTGCGCTCAGCGATGAATTCCTTGACCGACTCAGGCACGACACGGACATATACCTAAGCCCGGTCACCGTCTGGGAGGTCGCCATCAAGCAGACGGCCGGCAAGCTGACGGGCCCCGCCGACCTAGCCGAGCGGGTGCGCGACATGGGTTTCCGTGAGCTGCCCGTCACCAGTACGCATGCCCTTCTCGCCGGCCGTCTTCCCATGCATCACCGTGATCCGTTTGACCGCATGCTCGTGGCTCAGGCCACAGTGGAGGGGCTCACTCTCGCGACAAGAGACCCCGACATTCACCAATACGACGTGGATACACTCGCTGTGTAGCCGATGCACGGAGCCAGCCGGCGGAAATGCAGAGGATCCCCGTCCGCCAGGGCCAGACGTCACGTGGCGGTAGGGTCAGGGCATGCTCGACCGCGCCTGGGGGATCGCGCGATCGCTGGTGATGTATCACGGCGTGCCGGGCAAGCATCGACGGATGCTGCGGCTCTACGGCGAGTTCCTCGGACCGGGAGATCTAGGCTTCGACATCGGCGCCCACGTTGGGAGCCGGGTGCGCGCCTGGCGGCGACTGGGCGCGCGGGTGATCGCGGTCGAGCCGCAGCCCGACTGCCTGCGCACCCTGCGTCTGTTCTTCGGCCGCGACCGGGGTGTCACCATCGCGCCGTTGGCAGTCGGGGCCCGGGCGGGCCGGGCGCGGCTGGCCCTATCCAGCGCGACGCCGACGGTCTCTTCGATGTCGCCCGACTGGATCGAGTCGGTGGCGGCGGACCGAAGATTCGCCCGCGTACGGTGGGACCGCTCCATCGAGGTCGAGGTGGCGACCCTGGACGACCTCATCGCGGTCCACGGCGTACCGGCCTTCTGCAAAATCGACGTGGAGGGCTTCGAGGTCGACGTGCTGGCGGGTCTCACACAACCCCTGCGCGCGCTTTCCTTCGAGTATCTGCCGCCGGCACACGACGCTGCCCTCGCCGCGCTAGAACTCGTGGAACGGCTCGGCGCGCTGGCGGGCGGTTATCTCTACAACTACTCGCCTATCGAGACGATGCGGCTCGCCAGTGAGCGCTGGCTCGACGCGGCCGACCTGGTGCGGCTGCTAGAGCGGTTCCGCCCGCTGGGCCGCTCCGGCGACGTCTACGCCCGCCTCCAACCTGGACAAGACTGATTGAAACTGATCGAGCGGCGTCGGCGCCACCGACAGGGTCGGCCGGACTAGGGACCGAAGGCGCTAAGGAAACGGTCGCGGAAGGCGTCCATACGCCAGACCGGTGCCTGCGGACCTGGAGTAAGGCCGTCCTGCCAGCCCCACCCGGAGATCCGGTCCAGAACTGCAGGGTCGCGGGCGACGATCGTGATCGGCACATCCCGGCTGGCGCCCGTACCGGTGACGACCGGGGCCGGCTGGTGGTCGCCGAGGAAGATGAGCACGAGATCGTTGTCGCCATAAGTCTCCACATAGGAGATGACGGTGTTCAGCGAGTACTCGATCGAACGTCCATAATCGGTGCGGACCTTGGTAACGTCCCGCTGAAACACGACGTCCGCCGGATCGCTGGCTCCGGCCGTGAATTCGAAAACCGAGCCGTCACCGACGTCGTCCCAGTCAATGAGTCGGGGAATGGGCGACCATGGCGCATGGCTCGAAAAGAGGTTGATCTCCGCCATCACCGGGGCGTGGTTCGGACTTGCGCGCTCGGAGCGTTCGAAGGCCGACAGCGTGTACTGGTCGGGTATGGAGGCGAAGCTGAAGGCGCGGCCGCGATACCCAAGATTCCGGGAATCGTAGATCAAGTCATGGCGGTAGAACTCACCCTCCGGCCAGTCCCGGTCGTTGGCCGGCACGACGCAGACAGTCCGCCAACCCGCGCGCCGGAAGGCGCTGCTGAGGGTCACCCGGTCGCTCGCGAGGACGTTGCCGTAGCGCTGCTGGTTGTCGATCCACAGGCCGGATTGCAGCGTGGAGTGAGCCAACCAACTGCCGCCGCCCACCGTCGGTGAGGTGAGGAAGGCGCTCCGGGAGGCGAACCCGGTCGCGCGTAGTCGGCGATTCCCGGCGTCGAGCACCGCACCGACCTGCCGCGCCAACTCCGGGTGCTCGACCGCGACGCGACCGTAGCTCTCGACGAAGGCGAGGATGACGTCTTTGCCGCGCAGTGCGGTCAAGAGTTCCGCGCCCGGGGTATCGCCGAAGGCATCGACGACGGTCGCCGCAGCGAATACCTGCTGATCCTGCAGGTCCACGCGCACCTGACGCAGCTGATCATAGGCACGGCTAGCCGCGCTCGTGGCGGCGATCGGCACGCCGGGAACGATCTGCGCCCCGAATACGGCGCAGGTCACCCACGCGACCCCGAGCACCGCGACGGTGCGGATTGCCGTTGTATTGTGCCGGACCACGAGGCGCGTCAGTCGCAGGACCGACAGCGTCACGAGGATGGGCAGGGAGACGGCGAGAAGCACCGCGGCGATCACGGAGCCGATGGCGCCGGCCTCGCCGATCGATTTTGTGAGAAGCTCGACTGCCGGTGGTAAGAAGCTCCAGTCGAACACCGGGTGGAACGGCCGGGCGAACGCGGCGAAGAATCCCATGTCGAGGATCTTGAGGATGGTGAGCAGACCGAGAGTCACTCCGACCAGTACCGCCGCCACCCGCCTGGACCTTTCGGGCAGGACCAGAACGAGGCCGACGCCGACGAGTGCCTCCACCGGGATGCGCACGAATGCGCCAGGCGTAAGGCGACTGAGCTCGTTCGGAGCGATGAGGGCGAACAGCACAAGCGCGCAAGCCAGGGCCGTGGTCACCCCCGCAGCGACGGTGCGCACTCTGCGGATGGCTGCGGTAGGGTGGCCTGCCAAGTCGTCGCCCCGAGGGCTGCCGGCGTCGTCACCTGCCACCTCGTCGTCTCGGAGGTCGCCAACGGGGTCAGCTGTTTTGTCGTCGCCCGGGCTGCGCTCCGGGCGCCCGTCTGCCGTCACGTGGCCCTCGATCTCCCCAGTCATAGCGTGCCGAACCGTGCCGATAACGCGGAGCGCAGCAGAACCACGTCCCCAATCTGCCTCACCTCGGCCAGAGTCGCCCGGCGGTCGGGGTTCCATGGGACGTTGCCGTCGCTGACGAAGCGGCGGGCACGAGCATCACCGACGACCAACGGCGTGAGCAGAATGTACGGACGCTCACCCACGAACGCCACCCTGCCAGAACGCTGGGACCCGCGACTGCGCCGGGTCGGTACGGGGTGCTGGCGGGTGTCGCGAGGCTTCCTCACGCGTGGGGAGGCCGCACATCCGGTAGCTCATCGACCGGCGCTCACGTTCGTCGCAACTCCGGACAGCGTGCTCGAGATGAGCTTCGAGGTGACCGCCCAGCCTGTGAGCGTGGTGCGACGGCTGCGGGCGGACAGTCTGAGCTGGCGCCGCAGCGCTGGCTCCCCGAGCCAGCGCCGGAACGCGCCAGCCAACGCCCCCGGGACATCGGGCTGCACCAGGATGCCGGGCAGGCTGCCGTCCGGCGCGCGGCCGAGGGCCTCGGGCAGCCCGTTCACCGCCGTCGCCAGTACGGGAATCCCACGTGCCAGCGCCTCGGTGACCACCATGCCGTACGTCTCACCGCGCGACGCCAGCACGAGCAGGTCCGCGGCGGCGTACCTGGCATCGAGGTCCGGACCCGTGCGTGGACCGACAAACCTGACTCGGTCGGCGATCCCGACCGCCTGCACCCGCCGACGCAGCCGGTCGGCGAAGCCGGGATCCCGGTCCAGCGGGCCGACGCACACGCAGCTCCAGGGCACCTCCGGGATCGTGGCCAACGCCTCGACCAGCAGGTCGTGCCCTTTGTGCGGCGTGACGGGCCCGATACACAACAGTTCCGAGCCGGCGCCCGACCCGGGCACCAGGGGAGCGGCGTCCACTCCGGGCGGAGCGACGTGGACGCGGTCGGCGGGAAGCCCGTACAGGTCGAGCAGGCGTCGGCGGCTCCAGAAGCTGGTTGTCACGACCGCGACCGCGGTGGACAGGGCTTCGCCTTCGTCGTACCTCATGTTCGGAGACGCGTGGCCGAGCGGCATGTGCACCAGGACGACCAGACGAAGCCGTCGCGCCTCCGGTACCAGCACGTCCGGGACGGCCGAGGCGATTAGGCCATCGAGGAGCACAAGCGCATTGTCTGGCAGCGTCGCGAGCACGCGGGCGAGATTGGCGCGCCCCGACACGCCGGACCGCGGCCAGGCGCCGGATACGGCATGCTCGCGCACGGACCAGCCCAAAGCAGTCAGGCCTTGGCAGATCCGGCGGTCGTACACGTTGCCTCCGCTCGGTGACATCGGGTCGTCGATGTCATTCGGCAGGACGATGTGGACAGAGGTCACCGTGACTCCGGTTCGCTCGCAAGCTCGCTCACTGCCCGTTCATAACTCGCCCACGCGATGTGCGACTCGTGCAGCGTCACGGTGATCCCCGCCAGACCGCGGGCGCCTTCGCCGAGGTCACCAGCATGTACGCGCTCGGCGAGCCGGTCCGCGATCACCTGGGCGAGCGCCTCGGTCGTCGTGTTCATGCCCGCGAGCGCGGGATCGTCGTCAAGGTTGCGAAAGTTGAGCTGGCCGACGACGGCGCTCAGCTCCTGAGCGGCGCGGCCTATGTCGAGCACGATGTTGTCGGCATCAAGCTCGGTGCGACGAAACGTCGCATCGACGACGAACGTCGCGCCGTGGAGTTGCTGCGCTGGTCCGAAGACGGCGCCCCGAAAACTGTGGGCGATCATCATGTGATCACGAATGGTCACGCTGAACACGGGTTCGCTCCGAACACTGAGTCACTCTCCGCTGTAGGTGATGAGGTGGGACAGCGCGGGACGGGTGCCGGCGGCAATTCCGGCAAGCACGTCCGGCAGCTGTTCGAAGGGCGACTCGCCGCTGAGTAGCCCGTCGAATGCGGAATCGCGGAGCAGGTGCAGCGCGAGCGACAGGCGGTCCGCGAAGGTGCGACTCGCGCGTCGGGCCGGTGAGAGGGTGCCGACCTGGCTGCTGCGGATGCTGAGGCGGCCAGAGTGGAACGACCCGCCCAGCGGCAGGGTCACCTCGCGGTCGCCGTACCAGCTCAGCTCTATTACCGTGCCCTCCGGCGCGAGCAGTTCCAGCGACAACGCAAGCCCGGCGGACGTGGCGCTGGCATGTATGACCAGATCGCGCGCGCCAGCGGCCTCGGGCGGTGCCGCGAACTCGACGCCGAGCGCCGTGGCGACGCCGGCCCGCGCTGGATTGACGTCGACCAACTGGACCGTGGCGCCGGGGAACCGGGCAAGGACTCCCGCGACGCAGCAGCCGACCATCCCAGCGCCCACTACCGTGATCCGATCACCGATGAGCGGCGCGGCGTCCCATAGAGCATTCACCGCGGTCTCCACGGTCCCGGCCAACACGGCCCGCGCGGGCGGAACACCATCGGGTACGCCGACCACGGCGTCCGCCGGGACCACGTACGCGGTCTGGTGCGGATACAGGCAGAAGATGGTTCGCCCCATTAGCGCCGCCGGACCTTCCTCAACGACGCCGACGTTGAGGTAGCCGTACTTCACTGGCCCAGGGAAGTCGCCCTCCTGGAACGGCGCCCGCATTACGGCGTATTGGCTCGCGGGCACCTCGCCGCGGAAGACAATGGTCTCAGTGCCCCGGCTAATGCCGGAGCACAAGGTTCGGATGAGCACGTCGTCTGGGCCAGGCGTGGGCAGCATTACCGACCGGATCTCGCCGGCGCCGGGCGAGCGCACCCAGAAGGCGCGCGCGTCGCGTGCCATCGGCCTCCTCCTCACCTGAGTCAAATGAACCGAACCGTCGCATTGTGCGTGTCACACTGCTGTTGGCTACCCATGATCACGGAGGCACAGTGCCCACGGTTCGAGCGGGTCCGGTGATCGGGCTGATCGTCCAGATCATCCTGCTGGCGATCCTCGCCACGACCGTCGGTCTCGGCGTTGCAGGGTGGATGACTGGAGCCGCGTACGGGTTGATCACGTGCGCCGCACTCACGCGGGCCCTGTACGGGGTGCGGATCGGCGGGTTTGGACCGGCCGACTGGGTGACACTGACCCGAGCGATGCTCGTCGGCTGCGTGGCAGCGCTGACGGCGGACTCGTTCCACCGGAGCGGGTCAGTCGAGGTACTGGTCGCGATCGCCATCGTGGCACTCGTTCTCGACGCGCTCGACGGCCAGGTCGCCCGGCGTACGGGCAGCGCGTCCGGGCTTGGCGCGCGCTTCGACATGGAGGTCGACGCGTTCCTCATTCTGGTGCTGAGCGTATACGTGGCGCGTTCGATGGGTGCGTGGGTACTCGCGATCGGAGCGATGCGGTACGCGTTCGTCGTGGCGAGTTGGGCAGTGCGTTGGATGCGCGGGCCGGTACCGCAGCGCTTCTGGGCGAAGGTCGTCGCAGCGACGCAGGGTGTCGTCCTTGTATTCGCGGCTGCCGATGTCCTCCCTGCCCCGCAGATGGTCGCCGCTCTGGCGGTGGCGCTCGCCCTGCTCGTCGAGTCCTTCGGCCGCGACATTGTGTGGCTCCGGCAGCACAGGGTGGTCGAGCCCGTCGCGGGGTAACAAGGGATGATGAGCACTCCCAGCGCCGGAGGTCCGTATGCAGTCCGACAAGGCAGGTGCGCAGCAGTTCGTGCCCGAGGGGGCGTCGTTGGAGCAGCTGCGATCCGCTGCGGCCGGTTGTCGCGGGTGTGACCTCCACCGGGACGCCACCCAGACGGTCTTCTCGGCCGGTCTCATCGACGCCGACTACGTGCTCGTCGGCGAACAGCCGGGCGACGAGGAGGACAAGCGTGGGCGGCCGTTCGTCGGCCCCGCTGGCCGACTGCTGGTCCAGGCCATGTTGGAGGTGAACCTGGATCCTAAGCGCGCGTATGTGACCAACGTCGTCAAGCACTTCAAGTTCGAGCAGCGTGGACAGCGGCGCATCCATCAGAAGCCGGGGCCGGTCGAGATCGGCGCGTGCCGACCGTGGCTGACGGCCGAGTTCGCGCTGCTGCGCCCGCGCGTCGTGGTGGCGCTCGGCGCGACCGCCGCGGCGGCGCTCGCCGGACCGTCCTTCCGGGTCACGCGCTCGCGCGGGGAGCTCCTGCCCTGGCCGGAGTCCGCCGGGCATCCCGAGGACTTTCCGACCATCGACCCGCCGGCGAGATTCCTGGCAACCCTCCATCCGTCGGCCATCCTGCGGGCCGACAACCGCGACCTGGCGTATGAGGGGTTGCGCGCCGACCTGGCCATCGTCGCCCAGACGCTCGCCAGAACCTAGCTAGCCCGTTCGGGTGTCAGCGTGATGGGTCGCGGTTGTATAGCTTCTTTGCCCAGAGGTAGCTGGCCAGGGTGATGACGACGCACCAGGCGACGGCGAGGATCGCGTTGTTGCCGATTGCGGTGCCCAATAGCAGACCACGCAGTGTTTCCATGACGGGCGTGAATGGCTGGTAGTCGGCGAAGAGGCGCACTGCGGCCGGCATCGAGTCGGTGGGGACGAATCCGCTGCCGAGGAACGGCAGGAGGATCAGTGGCATGGGCAGGTTGCTCGCTGTCTCGACGCTCTTGGTTACCAGGCCGCAGGCGACCGATAGCCAGATGACCGCGAGGGTGATCATCGCAAGGACGCCGGTGGCAGCGACCCATTCGATCGCGTTGGCGGTGGGTCGGAAGCCGACGAGCAGGCCGACACCGATGACGACCGCGAGGCCGAGCATCGTCTGGATCATGCTGCTGAGGACATGTCCGGTCAGCACCGAGGGACGGAAGATCGCCATGGTACGGAATCGGGCGATGATGCCCTCGGTCATGTCCATGGCGACCGATATCGCCGTTCCTTGCGCTGCGCAGGCCACGGTGATCAGGAGGATTCCAGGTAGGACGTAGTTGGCGTACTCGGCGCGGCCGCCGGACACGCCGCCGAGCCCGGCGCCCAATGTGCCGCCGAAGACGTAGACGAACAGCAGCAGAAGGATGACCGGTATGCCGACGAGCATCAACGCTATGGGATACCGCAGCATGTGAATGAGGTTTCGCCGCAGCATCGTCTTCGAATCGCGCACGGCGTAGGTGAGGGTGCTCATCGTACGGTTGCCCTTTCGGTGTCGGGTTGCCCGGTGAAAGTGAGGAAGACGTCGTCGAGATCGGGCGTGTGGACGGAGAGGCTGTCGACTTCGATCGAGGCCATATCGAGCTGATCGAGCAGGGCGCGCAATGACCGAACGCCCCCGTCGCTCGGTACCTGCAGGGTGAACGTGTCGTCGTCGCGGGTGGACTCAGCGAAGGCGCGGGCTGCCGATTCAAGTCCATGCAGGTCGGCAAATTGCAGGCGGATGTGGCCGCCGGGGATGAGGCGTTTGAGCTCATCGGGGGTTCCCTCGGCGATCAGCCTCCCGTGGTCGAGGAGCGCGATCTGGTCGGCGAGCTGGTCGGCCTCCTCCAGGTACTGCGTGGTGAGGAAGATGGTGACGCCGCTGGCCACGAGGTCGCGGATGATCTGCCACATAGTGCGGCGGCTGCGGGGGTCGAGGCCGGCGGTCGGCTCGTCGAGGAAGATGATGCGCGGATCGCCGACCAGGGTCATCGCCAGGTCGAGGCGGCGACGCATGCCGCCCGAATAGGTGACGGCTTGCTTCTTACCCGCCTCGGTCAGCTCGAACTGGGCGAGCAGATCAGCAGTCCGCCGTCGGCCTTCTGTTCTTGCCAGATGGCGCAAGTCCGCCATGAGATTCAGGTTCTCCTCGCCGGTGAGGAGGTTGTCCACGGCGGAGAACTGGCCGGTGACGCCGATCAGGTCCCGCACAGCGTCGGGTTCCTGTGTCAGCTCGCGTCCCGCGATGCGCACGTGGCCACCGTCGGCGCCGATCAAGGTGGACAGGATCTGCACCATCGTGGTCTTGCCGGCGCCGTTGGGGCCGAGCAGTGCGAAGATCGTTCCCTCGGCGATATGAAGATCGATGCCATCGAGCACAACGTTGTCGCCGTAGGACTTGCGCAGTCCGGTGACCGCGATCGCGATCGCGGACCGAGAGGTGGCGGTAGCCATGGCCTCCTCGTTTCTACTTGGGCGGGTGTGAGAGACTATCGCGATACATCGTAACATGAAGACGCGATACATCGCGATAGGGTTCTGAGGAGAATCAAGGCCTCCGAAGCGGATCTTGGCGACAACGGCGAGGCCGAGAGGCGGCAGCCTCCACCGGCGGCGTGACAAGGTGGGAGCATGTGCCGAAACATCCGCGTGCTGCACAACTTCGAACCGCCGGCTACCCAGGATGAGATCGAAGCGGCCGCTATCCAGTACGTGCGCAAGGTGAGCGGTGCGACGCGTCCGTCGGCTGCGAATCAGGAGGCGTTTGACGAGGCGGTCCGTGCCGTTACCGAGGCCACGACCGTTCTGCTCGGGGCGCTGGTGACCAAGGCGCCGCAGCGTGACCGTGCGGTCGAGGTGGCCAAGGCCAAGGCTCGCGCCGCCGAGAGATACGGGTCGGCTACACCGACCAGGTGACTCGGCTCGGCCCTGGAGCCGGCTTCCCGTGTACGCGGAGCTGCGCCCACGTCGGAACGCGGACTCCGGAATCCTGTGGCCGCCGACCGCGCGGGACTAGGCTTGGTGGGATACCGGCCACAATCGAGGAGGACGCTGTGACCTCTCGTCTCAACCCGTACATCAGCTTTGACGGCAACGCGCGCGACGCCATGAAGTTCTACAAGACCGTCTTCGGTGGCACCTTGACGGTGAACACCTTCGGTGAATTCGGTACCAAGGACACCGCCATCGCCAAGAAGGTCATGCACGCGATGCTCGAGACCGACAATGGATTCACGCTCATGGCCTCCGATCTCGCACCAGGGATGGAGCACGAAACCGGGAACAACATCACGGTGAGCCTCAGTGGCGACGATGGCACCGAGCTTCGCGGTTACTGGAAGAAGCTCAGTAGGGGCGGCGAGGTGACCATGCCGCTGGAGAAGCAGATGTGGGGTGACGAGTTCGGCCAGTGCAGGGACAAGTTCGGCATCTCCTGGATGGTCAACATCACCCAGCCGCAGGCCTGAGCCGGACGGTCTCGGCGCCCAGCGTCGCTGGAGGCAGCACGGCGCCGGAACGACAGCTCCAGCGGTACCGTGTCGCCCGTGGCGGTCGATCGGAGTGGACTGCCGCCCGTCATGAAGGGGCGCAGCGCCGAGCGTCGCCGCCTGCTGTCCCTTGTGCCATTCGGTCCGGCGCTACCGGAACTGATGGAAGTCGACTTCCAGAGGCAGCTCCGCCCAGAGACCGTCATCGCCGACCAGAGGTAGCTGAAGGCGTTCTGCTACCGCAATGCAGAGCGCGTCACCGAGCGACAACTGGCCGTTCGTCCGACGGTCCGCATACAGCAGCAACTCGGCCGCTCGCGGCGCATCGACGTCGCGAAATGGTTCAACCGCCGCACACGACGCCTCCAGCCGTGAGAACAGCTGGTCGCTCGTCATGCGGTGGCCATGGGTACGCGCAGACCTAATCGACTCCGTCACATTCGGCGCTGGCAGCACCGCAAACTGCAAGAGCCGCCCAATCGTCGGCGCACCACGCTCATTTAGTAACCAGGCCACGATCGCCGAAGCGTCCATGACTACGCGTCGATCTGACATCACGCCCCAAGTCGGGAAAGCAGCGACGCGCCGATGCGCTCGGATTCCTCTTCGCTCGTGGCGCTCACACGTGCCTTCGTCCGCCGTCGCCTCGCGACGACAGCGGCGTTGTCAGCATCGCGCTCGGCGCGCACATTCGTGGTCCTGTCGCGGGCGGGAGCCGCCGACCACACCTCGTCCTGTATCGCATTCCTGGTGGTCAGTACGATCCGGCCCGGCCCGGCGGCGATCACGATCATCTCATCGCCTTTCTCGACGCCGACCTCATCACGCACGGACGCAGGTAATCTCAGCAGACCGCGTTCGCCCAAGGTCGTCGATGCAACGGTCACGGTCGCCTCCAAGTCAGGGTTCGTCTACCGGCTACCAGCTTAGCATGCGTGGATACCACATGTCAGATCTGGATACCAAACGCCTCCTTGGTAGTGGTCGACGTGCTTGGCCGGACAGCGACGCCGCGGGTTCACCGCTTCGAGGGCTGGCAGCATTTCCGACAGTCTCGAGCCACGATCGAGCGCGCGTTCGCGGCGGCACCCGACATCGGCCTGCAGTGGCTGCCGATCGGCGTCAGTGTCGACGTCTGACCAATCCTCCACCGACTGCGCCGCTCGCTAGAGTTTCGGGCATGAGCGCTGACCTGCTGCACACGCCGATGCCCGCGTTCCCCCTCGCGGCCGCGCTGGAGCGGGTCGACAAGCTGTACGGCATCATCGCCACCGAAGCGATTGGGCTGTCGAGCGAGCGCGATCAGCTGCTCCTGCTCCCTTCCACGTCGGCCGGCGCGGTCGTGCTGAAGATCTCCAACCTGGCCGAGTCGGCACAGACCCTCGCCATGGAGAACGGCGCCCTCCGCCACCTCGCCACGATCGACCCCGGCCTCCCAGTGCCGCGGCTCGTCCGGACCCGAGAGGGCGAGCCGGTCGGGTCGATCATCGACGGTGAGGGTCGC
>JAHRHA010000381.1 GCA_020027875.1 Micromonosporaceae bacterium
GTCCAGGTCGGCGCCGACCTGGTCGTCGCCGTCTTCACCGCGCCGGCCGCGGTGGCAGATGGGGTGCCGGTCACCGTGACCGACACTACCAAGAATCAGGGGGGTGGGAGCGTTGAGGCCTCCACGACGGGCTTCTACCTTTCGACCGACACCCTGCTGGATGCGTCCGACGTGCCGCTGGGCAGCCGGCCCATCCCGGTCTTGGCCGCGGGGGCTTCGAACACTGGCTCGGTGACGCTCACCCTCCCCGCCGGCACCGCGCCGGGCACGTACTACCTCCTGGCCAGGGCCGACGCCGCCAACGCGGTCAGCGAGACCGTGGAGACGAACAATACGGCGCTCCGTACCGTGCAGGTGGGGCCTGATCTGATCGTGGGCTCCCTCGTAGCCCCAGGCAGCGTGGGCGCGGGCACATCGTTCATCGTGACCGACACCACGAAGAACCAGGGCGGCAGCCCGGCCGACGCCACCACGACGAGCTTCTACCTTTCGACCAACACCGTCCTCGACGCCGCCGATGTGCCCCTGGGCAGCCGGGCCGTCCCCGCCCTGGCCGCCGGCGGGTCCAGCACCGGTTCGGTGACGCTCATCCTCCCCGCTGGCACTGGGCCGGGCACCCACTATCTGTTCGCCAGGGCTGACGCCGCCAACGCGGTCGGCGAGACCGTGGAGACCAACAACGCAACCTTCCGGGCCGTGCAGGTGGGGCCCGACCTGATCGTGGCCTCGCTCGTGGCCCCGGGCGGCGTGGGCGCAGGCGCGCCGTTCACCGTCACGGACACCACCACGAACCAGGGGGGGACCACCGCCGACGCTTCGACGACCAGCTTCTACCTCTCGGCGAACTCCGTCCTCGAGGCCGGCGACCTTCTGCTGGGGAGCCGCGCCGTCCCGGCCCTGGCCGCCGGCGGGTCCAGCACCGGCTCGGTGTCGCTCACGCTACCCGCCGGAACCCCGGTGGGCAGCTACTTCCTCCTGGTGCGGGCCGACGCCACCGACGCCGTCGGTGAGAGTCTGGAGACCAACAACGTCATCTCGCGCATCGTCCAGGTCGGGGCCGAGCTGGTCGTCTCCGTCTTCACCGCGCCGGCGGCCGTGGGGGCCGGCGTGCCCTTCAGCGTGACCGACACCACCAAGAATCAGGGGGGTGGCAGCGCCGACGCCTCCAACACGGCTTTCTATCTCTCGACCAACACCGGGCTGGACGCTGGGGACGTCCTGGTGGGCAGCCGAGCCGTTCCGGCCCTGGCCGCCGGCGGGTCCAGCACCGGCTCGGTGTTGCTCGCCCTCCCCGCTGGAACCCCGCCGGGCAACTACTATCTCCTGGCCCGGGCCGACGCGACCGACGCCGTCCATGAAACCGTGGAGGCCAACAACGTCGCCCTGCGCGCGGTCCAGGTGGGGCCCGATCTGGGTGTGACGACGTTGAGCACGCCGAGCACCGTGGCGACGGGCGTCTCGTTCACCGTGACCGATACGATTAGGAATCAAGGAGGCGGCCTGGCCGCTGCCTCGACGACGAGCTTCTACCTCTCGGCCAACACCGTGCTCGACCCCGGGGATCTCCTGCTGGGCAGCCGCGCCGTGCCGGCGCTGGACGCGGGCCTGAGCGACTCGGGCTCGGTCACGCTGACCGTCCCCGCCGGGACCCCGCCGGGAACGTATTACCTGTTTGCTCGGGCGGACAGCGGCGACGCGGTGGTCGAGAGCCTGGAGAGCAACAACCTCGCCCTCCGCCTGATCCAGGTCACCACCGGAAACTAATCAGCCGCCCGTCGTCTAGTACTACTGTGTTAAAAAAGTTAGGGAATTCATGGGGTACCCTGCCAGCCTGGACGTATGCCCACCTCCGAGACGGCACGGGCCCAACGCTTCGCCGCCTATGTGGACCACTTGGCTACGGCGCTCGGCCACCGGGATCGCCATGAGCCGCTGCGCGCGTACGTCACCGGGCTGTGCCTGCCCGGGGAGCGCAAGAGCATCGAGCCGATGGCGGCGCGCGTTGATCCGCGGCATGTCCGCGCCCGCCACCAATCGATGCATCACTTCGTCGCCGACGCGCCTTGGGACGCCACCGCGGTCCTGCGCGTCGCGCGGGAGTGGGTGCTGGGGCCGATGGTCCGGCATGGTCCCGTGGCCGCGTGGATCGTGGACGACACCGGGTTTCCCAAGAAAGGCCAGCACTCGGTGGGCGTGGCCCGGCAGTACTGCGGCGTGCTGGGCAAACAGGACAACTGCCAAGTGGCGGTGAGTGTGTCGGTGGCGAACGAGGCCGTGGTCGCGGATGCCGGCTACGGCGACACGACCGCGTTTCGCGAAGCGCTCACCACGGCGGGGCTGGCGTACGTCGTCGGCGTGAAGAAGGAGACGACGGCGTGGCCGCCGGGCGAGGCGCCGCGGCCTCCGAAGCGCTGGAAGGGGCGCGGCCGGCCGCCGACGTGCGTGCGGCGCACCGCGACACACACCCCTCAGAACCTCAAGCAGTTGGCCGTCGCGCTGCCGACGACGGCGTGGCGGACGGTGACGTGGCGTGAAGGAACGCGCGGCGCGATGCGTTCCCGCTTCGCGCGGCTGCGTGTGCGGCCCGCCCATCGCGATGAGCAGCGCGCGGTGCCCCGGCCGGAGGAGTGGTTGCTGATCGAGTGGCCGCGGGACGAAGCGGAGCCCACGAAGTATTGGCTCTCGACCCTGCCGGCGACGACGCCTATCGCCGACCTCGTCCGCCTCGCCAAGCTGCGCTGGCGCATCGAGCGCGACTATCAGGAGCTCAAGGATGAGCTCGGGCTCGACCATTTCGAGGGCCGCGGGTGGCGAGGTTTCCATCATCATGGCGCGTTATGTATCGCGGCGTATGCCTACCTCGCCGCCGAGCGCGCGAGGTTTTCCCCCCCGGAGTCTCTCGCCTTCCTCCACCCCGCTCGCCTTCCCAAAGGTTTCAAGCCGCGGGGCGCTCCCGGTGCGGCCTGAACGCCATGTGCCGACGTCCATCGCCACGGCGTACGAACTCCTGGCCCGCGCGCTGCTGCAACGGCTGCCCTGTCGCGGGTGTGGACGTCCGCCGGAGACCGGCTGATGCTTTGTGACACAGTAGTACTAGGGAGGTGCTTTGAATATCTTGCGTCCTTGGCGCCGCACGGCGAGTGTCGTCGTGGTCTTCACGCTGCTCCCTTGGGTCGTGAGTCTTGTCGACGCGCAGCCCTCGGCCAGGACTCCACGCATCGGTCTCCTATCGAGCGGCACCGACCCCTCACGCCCATTGCCCCCGCAATGGCTGGCATTCTTCGACGGGATGCGTGCGTTCGGATGGATCGATGGCCAGAACATCCTGGTTGAACGTCGCTTCGCCGCTGGTAAGTCCGAGCGAGTACCGGGTTTCGCGACGGAATTGGCGCAGCTCGGCGTCGACGTCATCGTCGCGACGGGATTGCGGGAGAACCAGGCGGTCCGCCGGGCGACGACGA
>JAHRHA010000205.1 GCA_020027875.1 Micromonosporaceae bacterium
TACACCCAGGTATCGCCGCGCGCGTCATACAGCACGGCAGCGTAGGGGACGACCTCGCGCCGCGACCCTGACGAGGTCATCTGCGCCTCGCGAACCGAGGCCGCGCCGCCGGACCGCGCCACCGGCGCCTCCCGCACCATGGCCGTCTTGATGTCGAGCCGTTCGGCCGCCTTCGCGGTCAGGGTTACGCGACTCAATTCCGTACCGTCGATATGCTCGACATGAGCCGGCTTGATCTTGGTCGGCTTGTCCACGCCCCTGTGGCACGCCGCCAGGTAGAGGCCGGCCATGACCGGCACCACGACCATCCATCGATGATTGCGTCGCATTGCTGTCTCCCTGTTCAGTTGGACCCGCCCGCGTCGATCTGCCCGCGGCGGTGCCGGTAAGCGATCAAGATGATCAGCCCCAAGACGATCGGTCCTCCGACGGCGTAGGGCAGCACACCACCGGGATTGAGCTTGGTGTACGGCGTGACCGTGAGGTGGATGCCCGAGCTCGCCACCGGGTGGCTCGTGGCGTCAGGGCCGTTCGGCGCCGGGATAGCGACCATGTAGACCATGTAATCGCCGTCGATGATGGCGTTGACCCGCCAGTCGAGGGATGTCGTCTGCCCCGGTGCCAGCGGCTCGATGTACTGCGTGCGCTGGGGCGACCAGTCTTCGGGATCGACGATCTCGCCCTTGGCGTTCAGGTTGATGATGTTCATCGCCATGATCAGCGGGCGACTCGGGTCGGCGTGATCGTTCTTCACCATCGTCTTGAAGAGGATGGTGCCTCCGGCCCTGACGATCGTATCCGCCATGGTGATCGACACCCCGACCGGTGCCTCTGCCACGGTCTCTTGAGCGCGGGTGGGAGCGGCGCCGAGCAGGCAGGCGATCACGACCGCCGCGGCGACACGAAGTGGCGTCGGGCGCCGCTTGCGCGGTGCCGCTGCGTCGATGCTGAGAGCGGGGCCGATGTACGACAGTAGCAACCCTATCATGAGGACTCCAAAAGCAGCGGTGGAGACGGCATAGAGCCAGACCTGCTCGGGCGTCGCATTGTTCACGAGGATCTTGGCGAGGAAATAGCGGTACGCGCCCAGTGGGTTCGCGGCCTGACCGAGCAGTCCGATGACGCCGCTCTGCGCGTTCCCGGGCAACTGCGTCGGCAAGACGAACACCAAGAAGAGGGCGAGGCTCACGAACATACTCGTCTTGTTACTGTTCGATCGCGCACTCACGATCATGCCCAGGGCGGTGAAGCCGGTCAGCGCGAACCCGAAGGCCGTGCCCCACACCACCGCCTGCCCGAACACGGCATCGCCTTGCGACAGCACCTTGAGGTACGGCACGGTGACCAGCAGCGCGACCGGCCACGTGGAACAGGCGGCCAAGAACTTGGCGACGACGACTTGTCGGCGACTGGTGGGTGTCAGCAGTAACCCTTCGAGTGTGGCGCGCTCCCGCTCACCACTCAAGCTGTCGGCACCGATAATGAGGCCCATGAAGACGCCAGCCAGCAGCCCGGCCTTGAGCAGCTCGAACACCATTTCCTTCGGAGGAATCAGACTCACCGCACTGTCGCGGGCCATCCAGTACGCATAGGCCCCGAGCAGAACCGTGTAGGCGATCGTGAGGTTGAGCGCCCGACCGCCGATCCAGAGGTCCCGCAACTCTTTCTTGAACACGAGCCACCACGGTGACGACGCGGACGACGCGTCGATCGGTTGGTGGCGCATGGCGCGTGGTGTGCCTGCCGTGGCAGGCGTCGCGGGTGTGGGAAACGTCTCCGCCGGTGCCGGGACGGCGGGTCGTGGCGTGACCCTCACGTCCGACCGACGGCCCACTCCGAACGCGGCCAGGAAAGACCGCAGCCTCGTCGCCGTCTCTGCCTCCAGGCCCAGGCGCGGGCTGGCGTAGCCGAAGACCAGCACGAAGGCCAAGACGACGAACACCGCGAGCGGCAGCAGCATGGCCCCCACCTGGCTGAACGACGCGTCGTACACGAGGGTCTGGGACAGGAACCCGTGCACGGCGGCCAAGGGGTTGACGGCCTGAAGCACGAGGCCCTTCCTGGCCTCCGCCGCGGTCATGACTTTGCCGGGTCGGAAGATCTCGGCGGCCATGAGCATGGGCAGGTAGAGGCCCAGGCACGCGAGCATGCTGGCCTTGGTGGTGTTGCACAGGATGCTCACCAGTAATCCAACGGCGGCCAGGGCCGGGACCAGTGCACCCCCCAACACGAGGCTCCAGAGCAGCGCCGGCCCGAACACCGGATCGCCCTTGGCGAGCACCGCCCAGTACGGCACGGAGATCGCCAGGGCGACGGGCCAGGGCGAAACCGCAGCGAGCAGCTTGCCGAAGACGATCTGCCGGCGCGTCGCGGGCGTGAGGAGGAGTCCCTCGAGGGTCCGGCGCTCGCGCTCGCCGCTGATGCTGTCGGCAGCGATCACGATGCTGATCAGCAGGCACACGGCGATGCATGCCTTCACCATCTCCAGCATCATTTCCTTGAGCGGCAGCAGTTGGATCTCCGCGTTGCTGGCGAGGCTGAAGGCGTACCCACCCAGCAGCACCGTGTAGATGAGGATCAGGTACAGCGCTTTCCCGCCGATCCAGAGATCGCGCAGCTCGCGCGTGAAGACCGTCCACCAAACGGGCTTCATTTGAGCGCCTTGGTGGTGAGGTCCAGGAACACGTCCTGCAAGCGACCGCCCTGCGGCTCAAAGCCCAGGATCGGTGTCCCGGCGGAGATCAGAGCCTGGAGGATGCGGTTGTTGACGTGGTTGCCATCCCCACCGGCCTCGTCCACCTCCAGCCGCAGCCAGCCCGGCTGGCCGGTTCCCGCGACCACGCGCCGGATGGCCGACAACGCCGCCAAGTCCCTCTGGGCGTCCGCCACCGCCGACACGGGAACCCGGACCCGGACGACGTTGCGCTCGGCCTTGCCGGTGACGTCGCCCACGGGTCCCTGCGCGACGACCTCCCCGGAGCTCAGGATGACCACGTCGTCGCAGACGGCCTCCACCTCGGGCAACATGTGGCTGCAGAGAATGACGCCGGCGTTCCGCTCGACCGCGATCCGCTTGACCAACCCATTGAGTTCCTGCTGACCTTTGGGATCGAGCCCCAGCGTCGGCTCGTCGAGGAAGACGACCGATGGATCGTTGACGAGCGCCCGCGCGATGCCGATCCGTTGCCGCATTCCGTGACTGTAGGTCCCGACCAGCGAGTTGCCCCGGTGGCCCAAACCCACCTCCTCGAGCAACTGCACGCCGTACACCCGAGCGTCGCGGGCACTGCGTCCGTACAGCTGTCCGAAGTACGTCAGGTACTCGAGACCCGTCATTTGCTTGGGGAGCCCGAAGCTCTCGGGCAGGACGCCGATCTTCCGACGGATCTGGTCCGGATACTGGTAACCGATGCCGTCCACCACGAACTGGCCGGCATCGGGCTCCATGATGGTCGTGAGAATGCGGATCGAGGTGGTCTTCCCCGCCCCGTTGGGACCGAGGAACCCGAGGATGCGACCCGCCTGCAGCGAGAACGACAGGTCGCGCAGGGCCAACCGCGGCCCGTAGAACTTCCGCAGGTGTTCGGCCACGAGGACGTGCGCCGGCTGGTTCATGAAGGCGAGCCTCCCACGTCAGGAAGTAGTCCAAGGTCGGGTTCGCGCTTTGTCCCAAAGCGCAGGTACAGGGCGGGTACGACGTGGAGACTGAACAGGGTCGCGGTGACGAGACCGCCGAGGATGACCACCGCGATCGGGTGAACGATCTCGAGCCCGGCGATGTCACCGAGCACCACCAGGGGCACCATCGCCGCCGCCGTGCTCGCAGCCGTGATGAGGATGGGCGCGAACCGCTCCCGTGTGCCGCGCAGGACGAGCCCGGGCCCGAACGGTTCGCCCTCCTGCTCTTCGAGATGCTGATAGTGCCTGATCAGCATGATGCCGTGGCGCACGGCAATCGCCAGGACGCCGAGGAACCCCATGAGCGACCCGAGCGAGATGATGCCGCCATCGAGCAGCGCGCCCAGAATGCCGCCCGCGAGGGCCATCGGCAGCGCCAGGAAGAAGACCACCGCGAGGCGCCAGCTACGGAACGCGGCCTGGAGGAGGAGCAGCATCCCGATCGCCACGGCGAGCGCAAAGCTGAGCATGCGCTCCTCGGCGGCCTCCCGCTCGGCGGCCTCGCCCAGCACGGCCGGGTAGTACTCGACCGGGAACTCGACCTGATCGAGGCGATTCTCGACGGCGTCCACGGCCGAGGCGAGATCGCGCCCGCGCACGTCGGCGACGACGTCGATGCGATTCTGCAGGGCCTCATGGTGAATGACGGTGGGTGTCGCCGCGACCCGCACATCGGCCACATCGCCCAGGCGCACGTGACCGCCGCGCGGGGTATCGAGCAGCAGGTTGCGCACATCGCTCACGCTGTTGCGCGTCTCGGGCGCCCCCCACACCACTACGTCGTACACTTTCTGTTCCTCGAAGACGGACCCGACGTTGAGCCCGGCGAACATGGTGGCCGCCGCCCGTCGCACGTCGCCCGGCTTGAGTCCATAGGGCCCGGCCTTGGCGAGATTGACCTGGATTTCCACCTGGGGTTGCTAGACGTACCCGTCCACCCGCGGGTCCACGATGCCGTCGATCCCGGCAAGCGCCTCCCTGACCTCCTCCGCCTTGGCGCGGAGCACGTCACGCTTTTTACCGTAGATGCGAACGACGATGGAGTGGCTCGCTCCTGCCAGGACCTCTCGGATTCGGTCGGTCAGGTAGCTCTGCACGCTGCGCGCAAGCCCCGGGTAGCCGTCGACCGTCGTTTGAATGGCGGCCACCGTCGCATCATAGTCGGCCCGTGGTTCGATGCTGACCCACAGCTGGCTGGCGTTCACATCGACGACCTGATCGCCGGTCACCGCGCGCCCCACATGGGCATAGGCGCCGCTGACCCCCGGGAGGGACCGCAGCTCTCGACTTGCCAGCGTCATCATCCGGACCATCGCCGGATGGGACGTGCCGGGTGCGCCGACCCAGTCGATCCGCAGAAACCTGTCCTTGAACGACGGCAGCAGTGACTGCCCGAGCCACGGCCACACCGCGAGACCGCCGCCCACCATGACAACGGCTGTGAGGAACGCGGTGCGCGGTGCGTTGATGGTCCGCGCCAGCATCTGGTCGTAGCGGTGCTGCAACCACCGGACGACCGGCGCCGCGCGCCGGTCGAGCACTGTGTCACGCAGCAGCAACAGCCCGACCGCCGGGGTGACGGTCATCGCGACCACCATGGCGGCCAGCAGCGCGAGGGCGAATGAAAGGGCGAGCGGCCGGAAGAACGCGCCCGCCAGCCCCTCCATCAGGAAGACGGGTACCACCGCCAGCAAGAGGATCAGCGTGGCGTAGAGCATGGGGCCGCGGATCTCGAGCGCCGACTCGACGATAATCCGGATGCCGGACTCGGCCGTACCCTTCTCGCGACGCCGCCGCAGTCGCCGCAGGACGGCGTGGACGCCGATGATGGCGTCGTCGACGACGACCACGAGCGCGATCACGAGTCCCGCCAGGACCATCGTATTGAGGGTGCCGCCCGCGTAGCCGACCGCCGCCGACGCGGCCACGAGCGCCAACGGGATGACGACCAGGCTGATGGCGGCCGCACGCCAGTCGTTCAGCAGGGCGCCGAGAATCACCACCGCGATCACGGCGGCGATGACTAACGCCTTGCCGAGATTACCGAACGCCATCTCGATGAAGCTGGCGGACCGGAAGATGGCGCTATCCAGCTTCACGCCAGGAAGGCCGGGCCGCAGCTCGGCCAGCGCCGTCTCCACCCCCCGAGCCACTTCCAACGTGTTCGCCCCCGGGAGCTTTTCGACCACAAGCAACAGGCCGGGACCGTCGGTGAGGAGCGCGTCCCCGATGAGCGGCGGATGTCCTTCCACTACGTTCGCCACGTCGCCGAGTAGCAGCGACCTGCCCTCGACCGTCACCCTCGCCAGGTCTTGCGGCGCGGAGATCGGCAACACGTGCCGGATCTCAAGTCGCTGATTGGGGCCGTCGATCCATCCGCCAGTGCCCGGGAACGATGCCTCCAGGAACGTCAAGGGAGAGATCCACAATGAGTTTCCAGTCGTCTGAATGATCTGGCTCTGGGTCACGCCCCGCGCGCGCAGCCGCTCTGGATCGATCTGCACCTGCAGCTGCCGATCCCGGTCACCCCAGACGGCGACATTGGCCACTCCGGGGACACCCAGCAAGCGGGGTTTGATCGTCCACCGCGCCTGGACGGACAGGTCGATCAGGGACACGTCCTTCGACGACAGCCCGATCATCGCGACCCGGCTCGTGGCCGACAGCGGCTGGATCATGACCGGCGGCTTGGACGCGTTGGGCAGCGCATACGCCAGCGTCAGGCGCTCCTGCACCATCTGCCGCGCCGCCATGAGGTCCGTCCCGGGC
>JAHRHA010000206.1 GCA_020027875.1 Micromonosporaceae bacterium
ACCAGCTCCTGATTATGCCGCGTCCCGAAGCGTGATCTCCACGCATCACTACGATCCAGAGGCAGACGCGGCATAATCGGGTGCTCGGCATATGCCGACGACCTCGTCGTGTGCTGCCATTCCAGGCAGCAGGCCGAGCAGGTCAAGACGAAGCTGGCCGCGTGGCTCGCGAGACGGGGACTCACCTTCAACGAGGATAAGACCCGCATCGTTCACCTGAGCCAGGGATACGACTTCCTCGGGTTCAACATCCGCCGCTATCCCAACGGCAAGCTAGTGATCAAACCCCAGCAACCAGGCCATACGACGGATCCGTGGGCGACTCACCGCCGAGATGCGCGCCATGAACGGCGGCAACGCGATCGGCGTCATCCGCACCATCAACCCGATCGTGCGGGGGTGGTCGACCTACTATCGCAGCGTCGTGTCCAAGGAGGTGTTCGCCGGAGTGGACAACCACTTGTGGTGGATCACCTACCAATGGGCCCGACGCCAGCACCCGAACAAGTCGAGGACATGGGTAAAGGCCCGCTACTTCGGCCTGTTCAACAAGTCCCGATCTGACCGGTGGGTGTTCGGCGACCGCGACAGCGGCGCCTTCCTCATCCGGTTCGTCTGGACGAAGATCGTCCGACATCAGATGGTCGCGGGCATGGCGTCCCCCGACGATCCAGCCCTGGCCCAGTACTGGGCCAAGCGGCACCGCAGGAGGCCGACCTGGCCAGTGGACACGCTCACGCTGAAGCTTCTCAACGCCCAGCGTGGACGCTGCCCTGTCTGCGACGACCTGCTGCTACTCGCCGACGACCAGCCGCAAAGCCCACAACAGTGGGAGCTGTGGCTGCGGACCACTCGCAAGGCGATCAAGAAACACTCGCTCGCCATGCGACGGTCCAATGCTGAACAGGACGATGATTCGATCCGTCTCGTGCACGTCCATTGCCAACCGCGCACGCCGCAGTTGTCCACAATGGATTCAACCTGCAGATCGGCTGCACGCCCTTGAGGCTTGCTTGAGCCGTGTGCTCGGAAACGGGCCCGCACGGTTCTGAGGGGGCCCAGCCGTGGTAACGCGGCTGGGCTACCCGACAGGTTACTACAGGGCGCGGGCGCAGTCCGTGCATCGTTCGACGAGGCGAATTTGGTGTCGTACGCGGGCCTGGAGCCGGTGATGCGGTTGGCCGAGTCGTGCGACCTCTTCGGCATCGTGGCTGAGCGGCTGCACGTGCCGACCCATAGGGGGTCGAACGCGGCGGGCAAGGTGGCCACGATCGTAGCCGGCATGATGACCGGGGCGGACTCGATCGATGACCTGGATGCGGTCCGCCACGGCGGCATGCCGGCGTTGTTCGGCGGGGTGTACGCGCCGTCGACGCTGGGCGAGTTTCTGCGCACGTTCACCCACGGCCATGCCCGCCAACTGCAGGCGGTTTCGCGGGAGTTCCTGGTGCAGCTGGCCCGCCGGACGCCGTTGTTGCCTGGTGCCGGGGCGGTCACGTTCATCGACGTGGACTCGCTGCTGCGTCGCGTGTACGGCAAGAAGAAGCAGGGCGTCGGGTTCGGCCACGCCAAGGTCGGCGGGTACAAGGTGCTGCTGCGCGGCTACAACCCTTTGGTGGCAACCATCAGCACCCCCGATGCGGCGCCGGTGATCGCCGCGACCCAGCTGCGAGCTGGCAACGCAGGCTCGGCCCGCGGCGCGGCGTCGCTGGTCGCGGAGGCCATCGCCACCACCAAGGCGGTGCTGGCCGCCCAACCTCAGGCGGTCACCGGTGAGGTCGTGGTCCGGGCGGACTCGGCGTTCTACTCGCGCAAGGTCGTCGCCGCGTGCCGGCGGGCCGACGTGCGGTTCTCTATCACCATCCGCGTGGACAAGAAGGTCCGCACGACGATCGAGGGGATCCCGGCCGATGCCTGGGTCGAGATCGAGTACCCGCACCCGGTCTGGGACGACGAACAACGACGCTTCGTCTCCCGAGCGCAGATCGCCGAGATCACCTACACGGCGTTCGAGGGCACCCCGGACGAGGTCACCGCCCGACTCATCGTGCGCCGCATCCCCGACCTCAACAAGACTGAAGTCGGCGCGCAGGGTGAGCTGTTCACCCTGTGGCGCTACCACGCCGCGTTCACCAACAGCGCGTTCGTGCTCGTCCAAGCCGAGCAACAACACCGCGGCCACGCCGTCATCGAACAGGTCTTCGCCGAACTCATCGACGGACCCCTCGCCCACCTGCCCTCCGGCATCTTCAACGCCAACAACGCCTGGCTGACCTGCATCGCGATCGCACACAACCTCACCCGCGCCGCCGCCACCCTCGCTGGACGCCGCTACGCCCTCGCCAGACCAGCCACAATCCGCCGGCACCTGATCAACCTGGCCGGCCGCATCGCCCGCCACGCCCGCGGCGTCACCATCCACCTTCCCCAACACTGGCCCTGGCAACACTCCTGGCAACGCCTGTTCACCGCCGCGCACGCACCACCAGCCTGACCGTCCACACACGACACACGGCGGCCACGCGGCCAACCAGAAAGTCCCGACGAACCTCACGAGCACACGGCAACCAGGCCGTCAACTCCGCGCGCCCACCATCAACCCCAGACCGAAGCCATGACCATAGATCCGCAAAGACCCGACCAGCGGCGCCAATCCGTGGATCAAGGCTAAGGCCATACACTTCAGCACGCTCACGAAACTGTGCGAAGTTCTGTCCTGCCAAGCCGGCGATCTACTTACCTTCGATTCAGTCTGATGTGCTCACGCCCTATCCTTTCGCAGCCCATGGATCGCAGCCACGCTCATTTAGCCGCGAGTCGCGCGCCCGCAGGCCGCAAAACTGACAGGTTGACGCGGCCGGGGACGGCGACCCTCCACGTCGCGCTAAGCCTTGATCCACGGACGACATCGGGCTTGAGCGCGGCCCGCCACGGCCAGTCATTCACCCCCGTTGACGCTGCGCTGGCGCTGCTAGCGCGAGCAGTCGAGCAGACGGACTTCACCTTCACATTACCCAGTCCAGAAACCATCGTGATCGAGGTGCCGCGAGCTATCCGGAAGAACCGGTGGGCCGCCACGATCACCGGCGCGGTCTCTCCCTCCGACACGGGCACAGACATCGAGTGGACAGTCGACGGACTCGGCAACAAGCATTACGAGCACCTGGTGACGATCGCCGAAGGCCTCCCGGAGGGGTCGTTGTACGACCACGGCATCCCCAACGCGGTGTCCGAAGTCGCGCTCAAGATTTTCGGTCGCAAAGAAATCCGCCACCTCGCAAACGTGCTCGATCGGAACGAAGCGGTGCACGCCATTGGAGTAGGCAAGCTTGAGAACAAGATGGGGATTGTCGCGCTTACCGACCGCCGCCTCCTCTTTCTCGACAAAAGCATCGGGAGCGAAGACATCGTTGATTTCTCACTCAACTCGATCGGGGCCCTCTCCCTCGCTAAGAAAATGGGCGGTGAAACCTTGACGGTCGCGCACTCTGGAACATCGGCCGTCATTACGGGCATGGGGCACGGCCAGTTCGAGGCGCAGAAGTCCCAGATCCTAGCGAGCATGTAGCGACACGCGGCGGCGCCGAGCTGGGCCTCAGACACCAACGGGGATCTCTATCGTCGGCGGTGCGCTAGGTATCCGTCAAGTAACAACGTCAAGTTGGCACCTGACTATGAGACTGGTCGGGGCGCAGGAGATCGCCGCCATGCTCGGCGGGCGTGTCCCGGCAGCGCGTCTACCAGATCACCACGCGCAAAGGATTCCCCGATCCCGTGGCGACGCTCGCGATGGGCAATGTCTGGCGGGCCGAGGACGTGGAGAAGTGGATAGCTGAGCACCGCCAGGCGATCGACGACTAACCTCGATTCCCGGTCAGGTAGTTCAGTTGGGGTTGGGTGTCCTGTCCTCGCCGACGTCGCACCATCCGGACTTAGGTTGCACATGATCTTGCACCGTTCTGACTTACCTTGCGCGTCGCGGCTGTTCGGACTTCGACGGCGAAGAATGTCCACCCGTGGTGTATGCGAGCATCGTGGTGTGGTTCATCGTGTCTATCTCGTGGGAGGCCCGGGGCGGGTTGGCAAGTCCTCGCTGGCGCAACTGCTGCTGCGCGGCGACGGGATTGCGTGGTTGCCGACCGATGTGTTGCGAACCGTGCTCCGCAGGGTGCTGCCGGAGCTTGACAAACTGGATCAGGGCGACGTGTCGGGCGCGGCGGTGGGCGAGCTGATGTACCCGCACATCGAGCAGGCCGTCGAGGTATGCGGCGAGGAAGCCGAGCAGTTCCTGATCGAGGGACCGGACATCGTGCCGTCGATGGTCGGGCGCTTGTCGGCAGCGCTACCGGGGATCAGCATCCGGGCATGTTTTCTGGGCAACGTCCGATTCTCCGGTAACGATCTCGCCTCATACCGTGGGCCGAAGCCGCAGCACGAGCGGCTGGCCTCACGGACGGAGTTGGACGCCACCGCGGCGTGGATACGCGAGGAAAGCGAGTACTACCGTCAGGAGTGCGCCCGCCTGGTGCTGCCCTACGTCGACGTCGGCGGTCTCGGCTTCGACCCAGCCATGACCGAGGCACGCCGCCGCCTTTTGGCCTGATAACACGCGGTCTTTGCTCGGAAGCTGAGAGACGGCTGCCAGGATCGGCCGGGCAGCGGGCGCGGCACGGTGGCTCGGCCTCGTCCAGGTCGAACACTCTGGAGGAAGCGCAGACCGCCGTCAGGCTGGCGGTGCTGCTCGTCTCGTGGTTCAACCACTGGGGCCGTGAAGAGAAGATCTAACCGGCACCCGGCTAGCCGGTGCACCCCGGCGGTAGGTGGACCGTCCGACAGCCGATGGTCCGGCAGTGGATGACGTGGTGGCCGTTTATCCCCGGGCCGTTGCACGGGCAGTCGTGGTTGTCCCGGCTATGGCTGATCCCGCCGGGCACCAATGCGCTGCCGCACGTGCACGTCGCCGGCAACCACGCCGGCCACCAGTCGGGGAGCTTCACCACGCCCGTTCTTAGTACAGGCGTACGATTACCAGGTGTCCGCAATGCGTCAGGCAAGTGGGACACCGATCGTCGGCGACGACGCTAGTCTCTGGGCACCGGTGCTGAAGTCTCGCCCCCGTTGTGACGCGCACCGCCAGGGAGCCGAGTGCCTTCCCCCGTGGGCGCTCGGCTCCTGTCTCTTGCCCCCACCCGCACGCCAAATGCCGCACGGCCCACGACAGGGCGGACGACGATTGATGCGGCATGTTCAGGGATCTGGTGGCTTTGGCTGGGGGCCCAACTCGAAGACGAGGAGCGCGACGCGACCGAGGGCCACACCGGGCTGCGCCGTCCACAAGATCCGGGACCCCGACAGCTACGCCAACCTCGTCGACCCCGACCTCTGCGACTGCCAACGGCGACGCCGGCCGGGCGCAGGTCAAGACCGGTCCTAGTACTCCAGCCCGGGATCGTGATGTAGATCAGCGTCGATGGTTTGTAACGGTTTGATCTACATCGGGTGTTGTGGAGGCATACGGGCGGCCACCGCCTGATCGTGATCCGTTGTGGACAGACAAAACCGTGCGGTGGCCGTGGAGGCCAGCGTAGACGTAGACGTGTGGCAGGAACACTTCGACATGGCGTTCAGTCGTATCGCTGGCCGCTTTGGGCGGGTCGAGCCGCGCCGCCAGGCCCGCTCGTTCCTGCTCGGCCTTCTATCCGATGTGGATAGTCGGTCGTGCTGGCAGTTGGCCGAACAGGCTGGGGACACGTCGCCGAATGCGATGCAGCGGCTGTTGGGCGAGGCGGTGTGGGACGCCGACAAGGTCCGAGACGACATTCGCGCGTACGTGGCCGAAGAACTCGGCGACCCTGAAGGTGTCCTGATCCTTGATGAGACTGGCGATCTGAAGAAGGGTGTCCACTCGGTCGGGGTGCAGCGCCAGTACACCGGCACGGCCGGGCGGATCGAGAACGCGCAGGTGGCGGTATTCCTGGCCTACGCCTCCTCGGAGGGCCGGGCGTTGGTTGACCGGGAGGTGTACCTGCCCCAGTCATGGACCGACGACCGTGACCGGTGCCGGGCCGCCGGTGTGCCAGAGTCGGTCGGTTTCGCCACGAAGCTCGCCCTGGGGCGGCGGATGCTAGCCCGGGCGCTCGACGCAAGTATGCCGGCCAAATGGGCCACCGCGGACGAGTTCTACGGCGGCGAGCGTGGGCTGCGCCGTGACCTGCAAGCCCGCGACGTCGGCTACGTGCTGGCGGTGGCCAAGAGCCACCGGGTCACCCTGCCGATCGGCATCCTGCGCGCCGACCAGGCCGCCGCACGGCTACACCGACGGTGCTGGAACCGGCTCTCCGCCGGCAAGGGAGCCAAGGGCGAACGGGACTACGACTGGGCCTGGGTGCGCATCGTGGCACCGGCCGACGAGGCGGCCGGACATCATTGGCTGCTCGTGCGCCGGCGCATCAGCGACGGCGAGCTGTCCTACTATCGCTGCTGGTCCGCCACGCCGGTCACCCTCGCCGCACTTGTCCGCGTGGCCGGCACCAGGTGGTGTATCGAGGAGTGTTTCCAAGCCGGCAAGGGCGAAGTCGGCCTGGACCAGCACCAGGTCCGCAAATGGACCTCCTGGTACCGCCACACCACCCTCGTCATGCTCGCCCACGCGCTGCTCGCGGTCATCGCCGCGCACGAACGCCGTCACCGCAGTGACACTGACGACGAGCTGATTCCCTTAACTGTCAACGAAATCCGGCACCTGTTCGCGAAACTGATCACCAACACGATCCGCAAACTCAGCTACTGGCTGCACTGGTCCCAATGGCGACGACGCCACCAGCAACGCGCCCTGACCAGCCACTACAAACGACGAGACCAACCAATCGATCGGCATCCGTCTACGTAACGAACCTGGGCTGGAGTACTAGCCCTAGCGATGGTCTTGAAACCGCCGCCGCGGATCGCGCGACAAACACGCGGCCAACTCCGCGATCATCAGGCATCAATGGACATGAATTGCCCTGGTCAGAGCCTTGCAGGCTCCCGCATGACGCCCGCCCTCCGTACGCAGGTCACCGCCGTGACCGGGCACGCGTCACCACAAGCACCCGGGGCCAAGCCACCGACTCGGCTGAGTCCCCGGGCTACGTCCCGGACGCGGATGGATTCGACCTTGGCGACGAGTTCGGCACAATGGGCCACCATGAATGGTGAGGTGAAGCTGAGGGCGTTACGAGAGGCCGACTTGGCGTTCCTGGATCGGCTCTCTGTCGATCCAGACGCGGCCGGCGTATTCATGTGGAGCGGGTACCGCGATGTTCGGAGCCGCCGGAAACGCTGGGAGAGCGACGGATACATCAGCGCGGATTCCGTGCTCCTTGCTATCACGCTGGCGGGCGCTGAGGGGAAAGAGCCGATCGGCATGGCCGGGTGGCAGACGAATCCCCGCCATCAGCCTGGTGCTTGCTACGAGATTGGGTTGACGGTGCTGCCGGAGCACCGAGGCCGCGGACTCGGAACAGCGGCGCACCAGCAGTTGGTCAGGCATCTGTTCCGCTTCACGACCGCGCACCGGCCGGAGGCTCTGACCGATGCCGAGAACTTGCCTGAACAGCGAGCGCTCGAGCGTGCGGGCTTTGCGCTCGAAGGCCGGCGGCGGCAGGTGTTCTTCCAGTTCGGAACGTGGCGAGACGAGCTGATGTACGGACTGCTTCGATCGGAAGCGTCGGTGTCTCAAAGAAGTCGCTTTTCCGTGAGAGCGGCCGGACGTAGCGACCACGCGCCAGCCAAACGATGCCTCCGGCGGCTTAGGGACCTCCGTGGGCTGAATCTGCCGGATCGCGCCCGGCTCACTCATCTGCGAACCGCCACGACGCGGCAAAGAAGTCGTCGGCGGGCTCATCCTCGCCGTGCATTACGGCGGCACCAGACACTGCCCGGGTAGCCACCGGCGAGTCAGCGGGCACGAACCCCTCCGCGAACGTCATCACCACGCGCGCGGCATCATCAGGCTGATCGGCGTAGCGGCGGTGCACCACGATGGACGCGTACAGCCGACTCACGATTGCCCTGCGGTGCTCAAGGTCTAGGTCATTGAAGTCTGCGAGCACCCTACGCAGGTCGCCGGGCGTCACCACTTTCTGAACCGCTGTGTTGGCGGCGTCCACCGTCTTCTGTAGCTCGGCCTGCTCGCGCTCAAGTTGGGCGATGGCGGGGAGCACTGTCGCGGCCGTCACCGGCACCGTCACGCCGTCCAGGATCACCTTGCGGGTTACCAGTGCATCCCGGTACATGTTCAGCTCCGCGTCCAGCTCCTTCAGCCGGGCCAGCTCCACCGTCACGTCCGCCACCGGCTCAGTCGGCAGGATGGACACGCCGTACAGGTCTGCCGCGAGGATCGCGCGGCCCAGCACTTCCGCCTCGACCTCGCGCTCGCTCATGACGACGTGGCCGTTCACGCACTTCAGGAACCGCTCCTTCTGCTCGGCAGCCCTTGGCTTCAGATTCGCCACTGTCAGCGGCCCGCCACACTCGCTGCACTGGGCCGGGCTGTCCTTGCCGGTTAGCAGCGCGCCACGCCTTGCCGCACCGGAGGTGCGCACCCGAGCGTCAAGCACACGGACGAGGTGACGCCACGTCTGCTGGTCCAGGATGGCCGGGATGTACTCCGAGCGCCCAACGATCTCGCCCCGGTACTCCAGCAAGCCGGCAAGCCTTGCCTGCCTCAGCATCTTGCCAACCAGGATGCCCCCGCCTCCCGTACCACGCGCGCTCGCACCCGACCACATGCCGCCCGACGCCGTGCTGATGCCCTTGGCGTCCCACTCCCGAGCCACGCCAGCAAGAGAGACGGTGCCATCGATCAGCCGGTCCACCACGGAGCGGATGGCCTCAGCCTCCGTCTCCACGATCTCGAAGCCGACCGCCTTGCCGTTCCCGTCCCGCACCACGCGGAGAGGAGATAGCGACGTGGGACGCAACGTACCGCGCCCGCACCGTGGACTTCGCCATTCCCGAAATCCCAGCCCAGTCCGACCCGGCACAGGGACGGTTCGTCCTGCCACGTCCGCACCACCCAATCACCGTCACCTAGCGGTAACCGCGTCGAGACGATGATCCACACCGAGACGATCATCCGCCAGTTTCCCCTCGTCGCACGACCCCGGCCGCTCTGCGGCCCCCTCGCCGAGCGGGTGGCAAAACTGCGCACACAGGTCGACGCCGCACGCTGCGACGGCGACCGAGTCGCCGCATCTGCCGTACTCAACCAGGCCGCCCTCGGCGCCTCCGACTGCGGACTGCCTGACGTCGCCCGCGCCTGGTGCCACCGCCACGCCAGTCTCTACTTTGCTGCCCGACCGCTCGCCGCCGCCGCTACCCGCTCAGGGCTGGAACCGCTGGTCAATCTCGCCCGCCTGCACATCCGCGCCGGAGACGGCGACACCGCCTTCCAACTCCTCGACGAGCTCTACCACGCGGTAGAGACCCGCACCGACACCACCATCGATGGCACTACTGTCCCGTTGGCGACGCTCGTCGCCAACGACGCCGGCCACGACCACGCCCGGAGATGGCTGTGGACTGTGCACCTGTCCGACGGCACCCGAGCCCTCACCACCTCCGGCCGGTGGTACGAGGCATACCAACACCTACGCCGCCGCAACGGCATCGGGAACCGTATGCTCGACGGCCGCCAGGTAGCGATCATCGACCACCTCGTAGACGGCGTGAAGGGTGCAAGTTCAAGGATCGGCTGTTCTGAGGTGGCTGATCCCGTTGGTGGGGCGCGGTTCGTTTGGGGTTGTTGCAGGGGCAGGGTGTCCGCGA
>JAHRHA010000005.1 GCA_020027875.1 Micromonosporaceae bacterium
TCGCGCAATGTGGAGTCGGTGATGCGGACGTGAACATCCGTCATGCCGCGGCCGCCTTCCGTCCGGTGCGTAGGTGCGCCGCCACCAGCTCGCCAACCCGCGCCGCGGCGGAGGTCATGATGTCAAGGTTGCCGGCGTAGTCGGGCAGGTAATCGCCCCTACCGCGCACCTCAAGAAACACACCTACCCGGGCCATGCCGCGCCAGCGGTCGTCCGGCGGGTCGAACTGCGGGTCGGCGCGCAGCGTGTAGCCCGGGACGTATCGCCGGACCGTGTCAACCATCGAATAGATGCTCGTGGCGACCCGGTCGCGCAGCGCACCCGGCTCAGCCGCCTCGGTCGGGATGGCGCAGAACACCGTGTTCCTCATGATCATCGGAGGTACCACCGGGTTGAGCAGGATGATGGCCTTGCCCAGCGCGGCACCGCCGACGGTCCTCAGCGATGTTGCAGTGGTCTCGGTGAACTCGTCGATGTTGGCGCGGGTGCCCGGACCAGCCGAGCGCGACGCGATCGACGCGACGATCTCGGCATAAGGCACGTCGACGGTGCCAGTAATCGCGGCGACGATCGGTACGGTCGCCTGCCCACCGCAGGTGATCATGTTCAGGTTAGGCGCGTCAATGTTGACGTTGAGGTTGACGGGCGGGCAGACGTAGGGGCCCACTGCGGCCGGCGTGAGGTCGATGGCGCGGATGCCGGCGGCCGCGTAGCGGGCCGCGTTGGCCGCGTGTGCCTTAGCGCTGGTCGCCTCGAAGACAATGTCCGGCACATCATCCTGGGCGAGGAGCCAGTCGACGCCGGCGGCGCTCGCGGTCAGGCCACGCCGGCGGGCCCGGTCGATTCCATCGGATGTGGGATCGACGCCGATCATGTAGCGGAGTTCGACCGCGTCGCTGTGGCGCAGCAGTTTGAACATCAGGTCGGTGCCGATGTTGCCGGGTCCGACAATCGCGGCGGTGATCGTACGCACGCAGGCCGTCCCTCCGGTTAGGCGAACACGGCGGTGACCGCGCCGAGGTGGTCGAGCGTGGCGGAGACGCTATCGCCAGCATCGAGCGCCACGGCAGCGGTCAACGCGCCGGTGAGGATGATGCTGTCGGCCGCGAGGTCGGCGCCACGCGCGGTGAGGGTGTTGGCGAGCCACGTCGCCGCGATCAGCGGCGAACCCAACACGGCCGCACCGGTACCGGTCTCCCTGATGCGTCCATTGTGGCTAAACGCGCAGCCGATCAGCGCAAGGTCGAGCCGGTCGAGTGCGGTCCGAGTCCCGCCGAGCACGAGCCCGCCGCTGGAGGCGTTGTCGGCGATCGTGTCGATAAGGCCGATCCGCCACCCGGTGATACGACTATCGATAATCTCGATGGCCGGCACGGCGTACGCCGTCGCACTCGCGATGTCGGCCACGGACAGGCCCGGTCCCCGCAGCGCGCGGCCGAGAACCAGAGCAACCTCGGGCTCGGCGCGCGGCTGCAGGAATCGTTCGATCGGGATTGGAGCGTCGGCTGGGTAGACCATGTCGGATAGGAGATGGCCGTAGTCGGGCTCATGGATACCGAGCTGTTGCCGCATCGCGGCGGATGTAAGCCCGACCTTGAATCCAACGACCGACGCGCCGTCGTCGACTCGGCGCCGGACCTGGATCTGCTGGATGCCGTACGCGTCGTCGAGCGTGAGCCCGTCATAGGTCCCGGTCAGCGGCGCTAGGGTTCGCTTGGTCTCATACACGTTGAGCAGCGAGGCAGCGATGGCCTCGAGGTCAGTCACGGCCGGCCTCCGCGTCGTCGAGTGCGGTACGCCAGAGATGGCGCCATAGGCGGGGCAGCAGCTCGTCCTGTACCGCGCGCCAGGAGTCGACCTCAGCGTCGGTGAGCGGCCGGAAAGGCCCGGCGGCGCTGGCCGTCAGCCATGCTTGGCAGGCCGTCGACAGCAACCACATGCGGGCGACCGCGATACCCGGACTGGACGCGGTGGTGATGGCACCGTTGCCGCGAAGCAGCAGGGCATCGGCCCGGCCGAGCGCGACGGCGGCCCGGCTAGCGAGTTCGGCGCTGCGCAGCAGGCGCGCGTCGTCGTGCACGGGCACGACCCGCCCGAGCCAGCTCGCCTGGCCGTGCAGCGGCGTCAGCGCGGTCGCGACAGCTGCCGCGGCTGCCGCGCCGGGCGGCTGCGCACGGACGACCGCCATCACGTCGGGCCGGACCGCGTACACGCACAGGTGGATCCAGCTCTCGGCGGGTGCGCCGGCCGGAAGTTCGGTCGCATCGAGCGGCACTGTCACCAGGTCCCTGTCCCGTACCTGATCGAGCGCGGCGGCGGGCGTGATCAGCAGGCGATCGCCGGCTCGGGCGGAGATGTGGCCGAAGCCGGTGACCAGACCCAATGCGGCGAGGACGCGGGCGGCATCGGCTATCTCCGCCGACCCCGCTGATCCTGATCGTGCGTCTTGCGCTTCGACCCTCACCCACTAAACTGTATGCAGTTTCTCGGGAAAGGGAAAGACCGTGATCTCAGGACTACATCATTACGCACTCGAGGTGCCCGACCTTGCGATCGCGGACGGGTTCCTGCAGGACTTCGGGCTGGAAACCGCGGAGAAGGACGGCGCGCTGGTGGCCCGGTGCGCCGGCCGGCAGCAGGAACAGGTCCGCATGTTGGAGAGCCCGGCCAAGCGCCTGCATCACGTGTCGTTCACGCTCCGCCCGGGCACGATGGACGCGACGCGAGAGGCGTTGGCGCGCGCCGCCACACCGCTGATCGAGCCGCCAGACGGCGCTGACGGGCAGGGGTTGTGGATCCGCGACCCCGACGGCACGGCGGTGCAACTGCTCGACATCGAGCAGGCACCCGCCCGACCCGTCGCCGAGATTCTGACCAATGCCGGGTCCAGCCGGCAGCGCATCGGCTCGGCGCAGTGGCGGGACGTGACCGCGGATGTGATGCCCCGCCGGCTGGGGCACACGCTGTTGTTCACGCCGCAACCGGCTCGGATGACCAACTTCTACACCGAGGTACTCGGCCTGCACGTCAGCGACACCATCCACCACGACCTAGTGACGTTCCTCAACGCCGGACCGGGCGACCACCACATCTTCGGATTCATCACCTCAACCCACCCGGGATTCCATCATGGAAGTTTCGAGGTGCCGTCGATCGACGCGATCGCGCTGGGCGCGGACCGGATGCGGACCAGGGGCCGCGACGCCGGATGGGGGCTGGGCCGGCACACGATCGGGTCGAACTTCTTCCACTACAACCCGGATCCGTGGGGCAGCTGGATCGAATGGTTCTCCGACATCGACCAGATCGACGAGTGCTGGGTGGCCGGCGACTGGGACGTCCCGCCGCACTTGTGGGGTGCACCGCCGCCGCCGACCTTTCTGTCCAACCTGGAGCCGCCCCGGACCTGACCGATCAGGCAGTCACCGTCTCACCCGCCGCGACGCGGCGCATCGCGGTCAGCGTGGCGGCGACCGCCTTGAGGTAATCGCCGGTCATGCCCTCGGCGTACGCCTGCTCCTCACTCGAACCGCCCTGGACGCCGGCGACCACGAGCGCGAAGCTAAACCGCAACGCCAGGCTATCGTCGTCTCCTTCGATCTCGTTCGCGATGGTGCCGAGCACCGGCCCGGCGATGCGGGTGAACACCACCCGGTGCGGGGACTCCAGGGTGATGCGCTCGGTGAAGCGCTGGCCACGGAAGTCGATGTCGCGGTCGAAAACGGTGTCGCTATGCCGCGCGACGACCTCGCAGTACGTCATAGACGGGACGAACGGCAATGCGTTGTTGGCCTTCATGACCAGGCCGTCCCAGACGTCGGCGCGGGTCAGCTGCGGTTGGCCTGGCTCGTTGGCCGGTAGCTGGTGTGATACGTAAATCATGGGTGGCTCCTCTCCGCATCGATGACATGATTAGTGATCTCGCCCAGCCCATCGATCGCAACCCGCACGACATCGCCGTGGCGCAGGAAGAGTCCGCGCCCTGCCCCCACGCCCGACGGCGTACCCGTCGCGATGACGTCGCCGGGCTCGAGCGTGACCACCGTGCTCGCCGCGGCGACAAGCTGGTCCACCGCGCAGATCATGTCGCGGGTCGATTCATCCTGCTGCAAGGTGTCGTTGACCCACAGCCGCAGGCGCAGATCCTGCGGATCGGGCACGTGCCATGCGGGCGTGATGCCTGGACCAAGCGGCAACGATGTATCGATCGCCTTCGCGGCGAACCAGTCGTAGCTAAACGCCTCGGCCGGTACGATCTCACGGCGGTGGTATCCGCGTGCGGTGATGTCGTTGGCGACGCAGTACCCCGCGACGTGCTCGAGCGCGCGCTCGATCGGAATGTCGCGCCCGCGCACTCCGATCACCACGGCGAGCTCGGCCTCCCAGTCATAGCGGGCCGCCTCAGCGTTGCGGATCATGATCGGGTCCGTCGGGCCGATGACCGACGTGGAAGGGGGCTTGAGGAAGAAGAACGGCTTCCACCCGTCGCCGGGCACCTCGGCACCCATCTCGCGGACGTGCTTGCGGTAGTTGACACCGGCGCACAGCACCTTGCGCGGCCAACTGATCGGAGTCAGCAGCACGGCGTCATCCACGAGCGGCGCGGCCGCGTGCGACATCGCGGACAGCACCCCAGCCGCCTGGGCCCAGTTGTCCAGCAAGTCAAGCATGGTCGGCCACTGCTTGAGCTCGGGCGGCGCAACGATGTTGCCGTTGGCGTGCCGCACACCGAGGCGGGTCTCCACACCATCCCAAAAGGTGACGAGTGCGTAGGTCACGCCGGAGCTCCCAGGGTTGGCGCCGCGCCAGCCAACTGATCGTGTACGGCGGAAATGTCGAGTTGGTTCCAGCCGTCCGCCATGGCCTTGTCGAACACCGTCTTCGCGGCGGCGAACACCGGCAATTCGGTGCCGGCGGCGGCGTCGGCGATCTGCTCGAGGATGGCGTGCAGCGTCTCGATCGGACCCGGCGCTGGCGTCCATTGCCGGGTTCGCATCACCGGGCCGCGCTGCTTGAAGATCGCCGACGACGCGATGGATGTATCGAGCGTGTTCTGAACCAACTCCAGATCCAGGCCGAACCGGCCGGCGAGCACCATCGCCTCGGCCGCGGCCACGGTGTGGATGCCGATGAGCATGTTCGCCACGTACTTCATGCTCGCGCCGGTACCGAAAGCGCCGGTGTAGACCCACGGTCCGGAGATCGCTTCGAGCACGGGTCGGACGGCCTCGACGCTGTCTCGGTCCCCGGATACGAAGGTCGTGGCCAAACGTGGCGCCACCATGCCAGGACTGCCACTGATCGGGCAGTCGAGCATGTCGCCCCCGGCGGCTCGGACCGCGTCGCGCAAGCGGGTCTTGCTGGCGACGTCGATGGTGCTCATCTCGATGTGCACGGTGCCCGGCCGAAGCGTGCGCAGCGTGCCCTCCGGCCCGCACACGACGTCGTCGACAGCCTGGGCGTCTGGCACGATCGACAGCAGCACATCGGCGACAGCGGCCACCGCGGCTGGCGATGCGGCGCCCACGCCCCCCGAGGCGACGAGGTCGTCGCAGCCGGAGCGCCGGAACCCGGTCACCGCCATGCCGCGTGCCATGAGATTTCGCGCGATCGGAAGGCCCATCTTGCCAAGGCCAATGACTCCGACGTTCACCTTCGCCACTCTCCTTCAGGTTTCCGGTCACTCCCAGCTGTAGGTGCCGGTGCCGAGGGACATGCGGACTTGGACCGTGCCTTCGTTGACCCGCCAGCCGAAGACCTGAAACATGCGCAATCCGGCCACGACGAACGGATCAGAGGCCGCGATCTCGCTGGCCCGCTCGGCGGACTCTGCCCGCAGCACCGTGATGCCGGACCCCGGTCCGGTGCCCGGGCCGCTGGTCAACGGCCCGGATAGGAACACGGTCCCGTCGACCTCCAGTTTCAATACCCAGGCCAGGTGTGCGTCCAGGTGGCGCTCGATGTCGATCGCGGACGTGGACTCGGCTGGCGTCGAGAGCACGAGCCAGAAATCGTGTCCCAGTAAGGCGCTGCGATCCGGGCGGTGGCCGTCCGTACTCATACCCAAACTGTATACAGTTCTGTCTCCTGGTCAAGTGCTACGTGGGATGGGCATGTGTATGCACTTTGCCAGAGGGTCGGGCACAATGCATACATGCCCCGAACCCCGACGTTCGTGCCCGGACTGCGCAAGGTCGATCTGCCGGAGGCCCGCCAGGCCATCCCCGCGCTGCACGCATACCTACGCCAATGCGTCCTGGATGGAACGCTCACGCCCGGCACGAAACTGTCCCAGGTTGCGCTGGCCGACCAGCTCGGGGTGAGCCGGACGCCGCTGCGCGAGGTGCTGCGCATGTTGCAGGAGGAAGGCCTGGTCGAGATCGAACCCAACCAACGCACCCGCGTGGCCGGCCTGGATCCGCAGGAACTCGACGACGTCTATGCCAGCCGGATCCTGCTCGAAACGCTCGCCCTGTCCATGACGCTCGATGACTTCACCTCGGCTCACCAGCGCGAGGCCAAGGCGCTGCTGACGGCCATGCGCAAAGCGGCTCGTAGCGGCGACTTCGCGCTCTGGTTCGAGTCGCACGGCCACTTCCACCGCCTCATCACCGCCGGCGCCGGCGCCTCCCTACGACGCCAGCTGACCGTCTTCGCGGACCGAACCATTCGCTACATCAGGATCTATCAGCTCTCGGAGCCCACGAGTTGGCAGTCCGCCGGCGACATCGAGCACGCCGCGATCCTCGAGGCGCTCGTCGCGCGCGACGACCGGTCCGCCCTGTCGCGGCTCGCGCACCACCTAGCCCGCACAGCCGAGCGGGTGCTGACGGACTGCGCACCCGACTACAAGATCAACGCGGTGCCCCACGCGCTCGAGCTCGTGGAGCGTCGCAACCGGCGTTCGTAGTGGGCGCTGCGTCAGCCGGCCGCGAGGAACGGTTCGACAACCGCGAGAAACTCGGCTGTCTTCTCGATCATCGTCCAGTGCCCGCAACCGCCGATCACGTGCAGGCGGCAGTCTGGCAAGAGCTCGACCAGCTGTGCGGACGACGATTGCCATGGGACGACGCGGTCGTCGCGGCCGTGGACCATGAGGACGGGCTGTGAGACAGCGTTGAGTTCCGCGCCGGACAAAGCAAGATCGTCGACCCACCGCTGCCGAGGATGCGGGAACATGGCCGCCCATGAGTGGCGTACGGGCGGGTTGAGGCTCGCCTCGTAGCGCAGTTTCACAAGATCGTCGGTGATGAGGGTCCTGTTGTAGGCGAACAGCCCAATGATCTCGCGCATGCCCTCGACGCTGGGTTCGTAGGCCCAGACGGTGTTCAGACCGTCAGGCAGCGCCATCGCTACGCCCATCGTGCCCATCAGCACTATGCGCCGGATTGCCGACGGACGAGCGACCGACATCGATAGTGCGATCGCGCCACCCATCGAGTTACCGATCACATCGACCGCGCCGACGCCGAGCGCGTCGAGCAGCGCACACGCGTGATCGGTCCACGCCGTCCTCCCGTACATCTGCTTCCGGCCGGTGGCCGTGCCGCCGAAGCCGAGCTGGTCGGGTGCGATCACCCGCCGGTGCACGCTGAGCGCCAAAATGACCGGTCGCCAGTTCGCGACGGCGCTGACGCCCGGGCCGGAACCGTGCAGCAACAACAGGGGCGGGTGTCCACCGTCGACGTCGCCGGTGTCGATCACCGAGGTGGCGACGCCGGCGACGTCGACAAAGGTGGGCTCCAACGACCTACTCCCCCGTGTCCATCAGCTGCGGCTGGCTGGAAACCCGGCGCACCGGACCCAGCCACATGTCGATGGAGCCGACCTCGTCCGGGTCGAACGTCCTTGGCCGCCACGAAGCCTCATCTTCGATGCGCCGCACGCCGTGGGAGTACTCGTAGGTGAACCCTTCCGGACCGAGGAAGTAGAGGAACACCGCAGTCGACTGTGGATGGCGGCCGGGCCCCATCTCAATCTCGATGCCACGGTCCACCAGGAAATGCCAATTGCGGAACACGTCATCGATGGTGGCTACCTGAAAGTTCATATGGCACAGGCCCGGGCCGTCGCCCCGGAACACCGCAAGTTTGTGGTGTACCGGGTCGATGCGCAGCAGGCAGGCGGCATCGCCGATCCAGTCCGAGACGCGCGCGTTGAAATGCGAGCTCCAGAACCGGTACGCCTCGTGCACGTCGGGAGCATCAAGACACAGATGGCCGAATTCGGTGATGCCAGCGTGGCGGGTGAACGCGACCGGTCGGGTGATCGTCTCCTGCTGGCAGACCAGTTCCAGGCAGTTTCCGAACGGATCGTCAAATCCGATGAACGAGCGGACCCGCCGTGATCGAGCCGCCGCCGCATCGCCCCTGGTCACCGCGTAACCCGCTTGTTCCAGCTCGGCCTCGGCCGCCGCCAGCGCGTCCTCGTCGGCGACCGTGAAGCCGGAGGAGATGACGCCGGAGCGACCCTGCACCAAGGCCAGGCAGTGGTGCCGGCCGTCCGCGCGAAGGTGCGCCACTGCGACGTCAGCCTCGGTCGGCGGCGCAAGTTCCAAACCGACCATCGTGGTGGCGAACGATACCGCCTTGTCCAGATCGGCGACGCCAGTTCGAACGTAGGCGATGTCGGTCAGCTCGATCACGGCGAGCCCCCGGCTAGGCGAAGACCGGCGCGAGGTCGATGTAGATCTGCCAGTGGCGCACCAGGTCGCCGTCGAACGTGAGGATGTCGGCATTGGGGACGGTGACCCGCTTGCCGTCCTTACGCAGGTACTCCACGTCGATCTGGGCGACGCTCGTCTCGCCGATGTCCCAGACGTTGTGGACGTGGTGGGTCAGACCATCGATCGACGTGAAGAAACCGGCAACGGCCTCACGCACGGCGGCGCGGCCCACGGCCGGCTCCCCGTTGCCGAAGCGGAACACGACGTCATCGGTGAGATGGGCGACGAACTTGTCCGGATCGAACGCGTCGATGTCGGCGAAGATGGCACGGACGTCGCGGCTCATGGCGGACTCCTCTGCTTCATGGAGCGTGACAAAGTGTATGCAGTTCTGACCAGTACTGTATGCAGTTTGAGGCCGTTCGGCAATGGGTCTAAAGCGCCCGCGTCGGGGTGATGTTGTAGTTCAAGCGAAAAGTTGCCCGCGTCGTACCGCGTCCTGACCCGGCCGAGCTTGGGCAGATCGCGGCGTACTTCGCAGTGCTTGCGCAGCGTCGTCCCCGTGGTAGGCGACACGATGCGCAACATCGGCTCAAAGTCGGGGCTTCGGAACGTGAACCCGGGTGACCGCGCCGAAGGGCTCGCTAAGCTGTATGCAGTTTTGGCGGACGCGCAACCGTTGAGCCTCTGGTGTCGCGCGCCCGCGCTTCGAAATCGACGTTCACGCGTGCTCCAACACTTCCCGGACCGAGTCTTCCGACTTGAACACCCCGGCCGTGTCGCTCGCGAATTCCACGATGCTGCGCGGCGGACGCCCGGTGATCTGCTCAACGGTCGGCGTCGTGAAGTTGCCCCAATTGCCGGCGTACGCCTCGCCGTACTCAACGATGGCGTCGGCGACCCACTGCGGCAGCCCCATGGCGGTCATCCCTTCGCGGGCCGCATCGGACGGCACGCCGACATAGCTCACCGGCTTGCCGATGGCGTTGCCGATCGCCAGTGCGACCTCGTTGCAGGAGATCGACGCCGGACCGGTGAGCGTGTAGGTCTTGCCACGATGCAGGTGCGGCGCCTTCAAGACCTGGGCCGCGCACGCGGCGATGTCGCGCACGTCGATCATCCCGAGCCTGCCCTCGCCCATGTTCATGTAGATTGCGCCCTGGCCGGCGACGGACCGGGCGGCTCCGAACAGGTTCTGCATGAAGAAGTGCGGCTTGAGGATCGTCCAGTGCAATCCCGACCCTTGGAGCTCGTGGTCGGAGAGCGCGTGGAGCCGGCCATTGCGGGTCGGCGCGTCATAGCTGGCGCCGACGGCGGACATGCGCACGATGAAGCGCACCCCGGCCTGACGGGCGGCCCAGACGATGTTCATGCTGTGTTCAGGTGCGCGCGGGTGGACCGAGGTGAGCGACCACACGCCGTCGACGCCCTCGAACGCTGGCGCGAGCGTGCGTGGATCGTCGAGGTCGCCGATCACGACCTCGATGCCGCGCTGCCTAAGGCCCTCGACCTTTGCTTCGTCGCGGACGAGGGCGCGCCAACGGATGCCCGGGGCATCGCCAAGTTCGTCAATAAGCGCCGACGAAACGGCGCCGGTCGCGCCGGTGATGAGAATGCTATCGGGCATACGTGCTCCTCTCGGTTATCAGCGCTCGTTGCCGGCCTGCGGCCTCACGGGGTGGAGGCAACCGTAAGGCGGGCCGCGATGTCGGTGAGCGTGATCTTGCCGAAGCGGAATACCGCCTCGAGCATGAGCTGGGCGATGAACTGGTAGGGGTCGACGGCGTCGATGTCGGCGAGGACCTGTGCCACGTCTTGGCTCATCGCGTGCTCCCGTTCAGTTGGCTCCGTGGCGGAGCTTCCTAAACTGTATGCAGTTTCGGAGCAACGCGCAACTGTTGCGAACAGTCGGGACCCAGGCCGAGAACGGGCTCTCCGAGCACGGAGCCGATCAGGGGCGCGGCTCGGCTGACGGGCAGACTGCGGGACCGGTCAAAGATGCCCCGCTTGATGTCGGCGTTGAGGTTCAAGCCGCTGGCCGTCACACCCGCGATGATCACAGTCATGACCACGGACCCAGGGAGATGACTTGAAGGTATGCACTCTTCGAAACCGGCGACCGCGCCGCCGAACAGGAAAACGAACATCGCTAGAAAGATGCCCGGCAGGACGATCGCGTCCGCCAGTCCCTCGGGCGTACGCCGAATCTTCACCAGTATCCTGGCGAGCACAAGGCTGTGGCGAACGAGCGGGGCGCCAATCTCGACTGGTCACGCCCTTTCGCAGTCGGGGAACGCCTGGCGTTGGTAGAAATGCGGAATGGCATCCTGGCCGGCGGACCAGCAAGCCTAGGTTCCCGGGACGGTCGGCGAGTTTGGCCGCGGCGCCAGGCTCTGAACCCGGGACCTCTGGGCTTCGAGCATCCGGGTCCACGGTTCAAGCGGAGATGCCGACTGAGCAAGCAAACTCAATCAATGTTTGACGTCCGTTCTCAAACGATCTTAGTTACGGACGATGGCCTGACCTGCGGTACCTCATGATCGTTGCGATGCGAGCACAGCTGAGTGTCTCAGCGATCATGAGGCATTCGCCCACGCCGTCAGGTTTCGACGATCAACACCGTCATGCCATCTTGAGCACTATGCGAGTCCATGCCGAGCGGCCTCGGATCCGACGGGCCGCTGTGACGAGCGGGTCGTTGATTGATGAGTCGTGCGGGAGGGAGCGCGGCGGATGCTGGCCGCGGAGTTGGAGCCGGCCGCCACCTAGTGCGGCTCCCGCGGCTTGGACGGCAAAGGGTCTGCCATCAGCTGAGGCGCACAGCCGGCCGTTGACCGCCTCCATGTTGAAGGCGTCCGGCTCGAACCGGCTCGCATCGGTCAGCCCAGCCACTCCCAGCCGCTCTTCGTGCTCCGGGTGCGCCCTGGTCGGCCAGCACCTCCACCAACTCTTCGTAGCCCCAGATCCCGCCGCGGTCATCGGGCGCGGTCGCCGCCCTGCCGCCCGGCGCGGCTCGGTCGGCTGTGGTACTTGCTGTACGGCCACGCTGGCGACATGGGTGTCGGTGTCAGAGCTTTCGGAGGCCGTGGATGAGCCGTTCCATGAGCTGGATGGCTTGGCGACCCGTGGCCGGTGGTGGCTCATGGATCGTGATGACTTGTTGCTGGGCCAGGTCGGCGACGACGACTCTGGTGACGCCGATTGGGATCCGGAGGTGGGCGGATATCTCGGCGACCGAATGTAGTCGGTGGCTGCACAGGTCGAGTACACGGCGTTGTTCGGGGTGCAGAAGTGCGGCGGAAAGAATCGCTCGCCCGAGTTCTGTCGTTCGATCAGGGTTTCGAGCGCGAGGTCAACTTTCGCCCGAGTGCGTCCGCCGGTGATGACGTATGGGCGGACGATGGAGCGCCGGTGATCGCCCTCGTAGGAGTCGGTGTACACGCACCTCCCTTTGCGGCTACGGACAGTTATCTACCCGGGCGTGGATGTGATCGGCGTGGCTTCGTGGCTGGCATCTGCTTCCTGGAGGCAGACGCCGCTAGTGTTGGTGTCCGGCCGTTTTGGGGATATGCCTGCTCGTGGTACGCCTTGAACCGACAGCGCAGCGGCGTCGGTGGGACCCGTTCCTTGACGCTAGGCCCGTCGGGGCAAGGCCTCATTGGATCCTGCGCGGGGTTGAGACTGGAGATGGCGGTCGGGGTCGGAGTGGCCCGGTATCGATCCGTCAAGATGGAGATCATCGTCGTGGCGCGGGACGATATTTTGGGCCAGCACGGTGTCTACCGCGGTTCCGTTCCCGTTGGTCGGGCGGTAGCGCACGCTCGCGGCAGTCACCGACGAGCCGAGCACGACGCCAGGCCGCCACGAGCCAGCACAGAACACCCAGACTCGGGCACCGCCTTGGTACTGGTCTGGGCGGGTGACGTGGTCTGTGGGTGGTGTCGTGGGGTCAAGAGTCGGAGCAGACATCGTGCCTCCCTCCGCAGTGCTTGCTCTGGTCGCAGCGGCTGCAAACGCGCGGCGCCGGATGCAGGGGGCCGGCGCCGGGTGCGACTGAGCATCGCAGGCGAGATGTCGACGTGCAAGGTTTCACAGCGAAAGACATATCGCTGCAATGGCGCGGCGCGCCGAGTTTCAGTTACGCTTTGTTGGTCAAACTTTCATCGTGAAAGATCGACAGCGAGGCATGTATACGTCGGCACGTGTGCTTCCAGGGAAAACGAGATGCCGTCCCGGAGAGCCGCCGACGCGTCGGTTACGCAAAGTAGTTGAGGCGGCGCGACCCGTTGCCGGCAAGTGAGCGACCACCGTCCCACCAGGAGGACTGAAATGAGCAACGACGATGATGGCTGGATCATGTCCAGTCGCTCGGGCGGCAACGGCGGCAGCTGTGTCCAGGCCCGCCGGCACGACGGGCTGATCGAGGTGCGCAACAGCAAGGCCCACGACGCTGGGACCGTGCGGTTCACCGTCGAGGAGTGGGACTCGTTCCTTTACGGGGCGAGGCGGGGCGAGTTCGACATCCTGCTGGCCGATTGATCTCGAGCTACAAATCCGGGCCAGTTCCACGATCGACGGAACAAACGGGTTTCACTCTCCAACGACGAACACCCTCAATCTCTCAGATCGTCGACCAGCCGGCGGCCCCGGCTACCTATGCCTTGCGGCCCACGCCGGCCAGAGCGGCCGACTCGGGCGGATGGCTCACGAAATCCTGCGGATCGGTCGGCTCGGGTCGCCACTGGGGCAGCCAAACGAGACCCGGCTCGACCATCTCCAGGCCCTCGAAGAACCTGGCGATCTCGCTGTGGCTGCGCTCGTTCAACGGGGTCGCTGTCCGCTGCCGGTAGATGTCCTTCATTGTGGCGACGTCGCTCTCGCGGAGATTCTGCTCTTGGAAGGTGCCGTGGCTCGCGACCAAGAAACTCCCGGACGGCAGGGCTCCAACCAGCGTGGCAACCGCGTCAAACGCGACATCGTTCGGGACGAAATGCAGCACGGCGACGAGTAGAAGCCCGACCGGCTGATCGAAGTCGATCAATTCCCGAACCTGCGGGTTGTCGATGATCGGCTGCGGGTCCCGGAGGTCGCCGTGGACCGCGGTGGCCCGCGGGTTGCCCACCAGGATGTCCCGTCCCTCGGAGACCGCCACCGGGTCGATGTCCACATAGACCACATGTCCGCTGTCGACGCTGGCGTCGACGACCTCGTGCACGTTGCCCTCGGTAGGGATGCCCGAACCGATGTCGAGGAACTGGCGAACCCCGTGTGCGGTTACGAACCGGACGGCCCGCTGCAGGAACGCCCGGTTGGCCCTGAAGACCAGCGGTAGCTTAGGAAACATCTGGGCCATCATCGTCGCGGCCTCCCGGTCGGCGGGGAAGTTGTGGGTCCCACCAAGGTGGAAGTCGTAGATGCGCGCGGCCGTCGCGGGCTTCGCCTCGGTCACTGGTCAGTCCCTCTCGCTCTTGGATTATTCTGGGCATGACGATCTTGCGGAACCGGTCCCTACCGGAACTCAGCAAACGGCATGGAAGCCTCGCCGAGCCACTCGAAGATGCGGCGGTACTGGAGTAGCTCAGACGGCTCCTCAAGATACAGCGCGCCGACGTGGGACTCGAGGTAGACCACGTCGGGATCCTCGGCGTCGTCGAAGTCGAGGATTCGGAACGCGCCGGTCATCGCCGGATGGGCGCCGACCGCGAACGGCAGGACCCGCACCTCCACATTGGGCAGTTTCGCCATCTTCATGATGTGATTGGTCTGCGCCCGCATGATCGACTCGCCACCGACGACCCAGGCCAGCGCGCCCTCGCCGAGGATGTAGGTGAGCCGCGGCGGCGGGTTGCGGGAGAACATGGTCCGTTGTCGCTCCAGGCGGAGTTTCACGTGACGGGCCGCCCCCTCGTGGTCGCCGGGCTGGGCCGCGGCGTAGACGGCCAGGGCGTACTGCTCCGTCTGCAGCTGCCCCGGGATCAGCTCGCCGTCGTAGGAGCAAATCTTGCTGGCGCTCGCCTCGAGTCCGATGTAGAGCTTGAACCAGTCGGGAACCACGTTGCTGGCGTCCCACCACTCCTGGTGGGACGTGCCGACGGCCAGCTCAGCTAGCGCGTCGGTGGTGCTCTGATCCACTCCGTACAGCCAGCAAAGAGCCCGCACGTTGGCCGCGGTGACCGGAACCTTGCCGGTCTCGATCCGGTGCAGCGTCGGCTCCGAGATCCCCAACTTCGCATCCACGACGTCGCGTCGGCTGCGTCCACTGGCGGCCCGCAGCCTCATCAGCCGCCGACCCAGCGTACGCCGGACGACCCGCTGTCCCGTGACGGGCATCTCAGACCTCCATTCAAGCCCATCCGCATTCAAGCCCATCCCGTGGCACCCGGACCGCCCCGCCTCGGCGGCGCTCGGCGCACACACTTTACCGAGAGTGGTCCCATCATCACAGCCTCTGGCCCGGCGGTGGCCGCCATCGGCGATGTGGACCGCGCCCGGCGGGCGCTCGCGCGTGCGTTGGTCAGGGCCCCGCCGCCCGCCTGCGTGACGGCTGCCGCGACACGTGGCTGCGCCAGTCTTTGGCGCGGTCGACGATGAGCTCAGGATCCATAGGAGGGATCGGCCACCGCGATGCCGAGCACTGGATCATCGTCGACCGGCGCCCGCTCGTGCTGATCGGTGCCGCAACTCTAGCTTTCTCCACTTGTTGATCCAGGTCCTAAGTGGACATACCACAAGAGTCTCTTCTTCCAACGACGCACGTCGTCAGCCGTTGCCGGCTCGGCGCCCGGCCGTACGCCGCGACGCCAGCTCGGAACCCGCCTGGTCGTGACACGCTCACCCGGCACCCCTCGCCGACACCATCGACGATCCACACAGGACAGCCTCGTCTGGTCCGCGGCCGACCGGCTGCACCACAACAGGTGAAACAGCATCCGGCAGCACCGCAACCGGGTCGCCCACCCTGGCCATGCCGGCCAGGGTGGGCCAGGCGTCAAGAACACCTCACACAGCCGCGCAGCCCGCGCCGCATGAAGGCAACGAGGTTACCGGTTAGCCAGACAGCCACCACACATTGGCCGCGAGCACTCGGGCCACCACGGCCCCAACCCGCCGATAGCGTCAACCCACGCACATGCACGCCTCGGCAGTGGCCAAGAACGCTGCGGCAGCGTCGGCGTCCACATTGTCATCAGCCCGCACATCCACAACCACGCCCGCACCGCGACATCGACGAAGCCCAACTCCAACGTTTCGCTACGCCGCGGCGCAACGGCCAGGGCAGCAGTCCCCCCCGAAATTACATAGGCGTAGTTTCCGGGCATAACGCTATTCCCCCGCACCTCAGATATATGAGACGGACCGCCCAGATGCCTCAACAGAATTGAGACTGCTTAAGATCATTTGAGAAAGGACATCGAGGCGAGTCAATCAAAGATCAACAACTGTCGGCCTGTGACGGATTTGAACACCTGGTGGCACGCGGTCCCGATGACGCCTAGGTGACAAACGATCAAGGGCTTGATCGCCGTCTCGGCGATCAAGCCCTCTACCTGGTGTTTCTTGGTGGGCGATACTGGGTTTGAACCAGTGACCTCTTCCGTGTCAAGGAAGCGCGCTCCCACTGCGCCAATCGCCCGAGGCGGGTGCGGGAATCGAACCCGCGTACAGGGCTTTGCAGGCCCTTGCCTAAGCCACTCGGCCAACCCGCCGGATTCCCTTGCGGGGCCGACTCGGCGGCCGAGCCGCCGCCGCGAGCGGACGACGGGATTCGAACCCGCGACCCTCACCTTGGCAAGGTGATGCGCTACCAGCTGCGCTACGTCCGCGTACGCCCGGCACTACCGGGCGACGGTTGGAAACTCTAGCCGACCCGTCTGGAGCGTGCCAAACCGGATCCCGCGCATCAATTGTACGGGCACCGCGGCCGGCCACCTCGTTGTCGGGTGGGATCTTCCGTGCCCCAGCACGGAGAAACCCACCCGATCATGGTCGGGCAACGCCCGTACGCGTGGACTCAAGCAGGCGGCGCGGCGGACAACCCCGTGCACCCTCGCAAACCACGGTACTTCGCCGCGATCCTGTCCGCTTGTGCCCCAGATGACGGAATCGGCTGGCCGGTCGAACGGTTGATGTACGCCGGCACGAACTCGGTCTTCGCGATCGCCGGCCCGCGCAGTGTCACCCGGAGTACTCCGGTGTCGTTGCTGGCGGCGTCGTTGTACCACCACAGGAAGTTGGAGAGTCCGTACTGCACGAACGTCTGGCCGAGCCACCCGTCCCCCAGCAGCACGTGCGCGTGCGTACCGACGATCATCGTCGCCCCGGCATCCGCCAGCCGCTTCGCGAGCGTCTTCATCTGCGACGTAGGGCATTTGTTGTACTCCTGCCCCCAGTGCATGTAGACCACCACCACGTCCGCTGCGGCCTTCGCCGCCTTGACCGCCGCCGTTACCCGTGCCGTATCGAAGGCCATCGCCAGGCCCGACCGATCGTCCTTCGCTGCCCAGCTGGACGAGAGCTCCGCGATCTGGCTGAACCCCAGGATCGCGATCTTCACGCCCTTCACCGTCGTCACCCACGGCCGGTAAGCCTCCGCGGCATTATGCCCCGCGCCGACCACGGGCATGCCGACCGCAGCGGCCGAGTCCAGGGTGTCGGAGAGCCCCACCCGCCCGTAGTCCAGCGCGTGGTTGTTCGCCACCGTCACCACGTCGATGCCGGCGGCGGCGATGGCTTTGTACGCCGATGGCGGCGCCCGGAAGTGGAACGTCTTCGGCTCCGGCGTTCCCCGCGTGGTGACCGCCGTCTCCAAGTTGACCATCGCGAGGTCCGCCGCCGAGAACACCTCCGCCACCGGCCCGAACGCGGTGTCCGGCTCCGCCAGCAGCTTCAGCGTCCGCTCGGCGAAGTGCACGTCGCCGCCGAAGGCCAGCGTGATCTCGGCCGGCCCATCGGGCGTGACACCAACGGACGGTGAAGCCGAGGTGGGGGGCCGCGACGAGGGCGCCGCGGCGGGCGAAGCGGGGCTGGTGCAGGCGGCGAAGATCGGCAGAAGCAGAAGGACCGACGCGCGCCGCCACCGAGGGGAGTGGCAGGTCACGCGGCCAGACTACGGGCACCTAGGGCAACCGCCCGCCCGGTGTGACCACGGACAATCCTGAGTGTCGCCTCAGTCATAGGACTGTCGCCTCAGTCACAGGCCAAATCAGATATCTTTTGCCGCGTGACGAGACGTTCGGCCGAGGTGCGCCTCGATAGCCTCCTGCGCACCGCCTGTGACGTCATTGTTCAACGGGGACTTGCCAACACCCGTACCGTCGACGTCGCCAACGCCGCGGGCGTCAGCCAAGCACTGGTCTTTTACCACTTCGAGACCAAAGAACGTCTCCTCTCGCAGGCCTTCGCCTGGGCCGCTGAGCAGGACCTCAACCGGCTCGACGCCGTCATCGGCTCCGTCGGCTCGCCGCTGGAGAAGATCCGCAAGATCCTCAAGTGGTACGTACCCACCGGCTCCTCCAAGTCCTGGGCGATGTGGATCGACTGTTGGGCCGAATCGTTGCGTGTGCCTGAACTCGAGAAGGTCTCCCGCCGCCTCGATCTGCGGTGGAAGGACGCACTGACCGAAGTGATCATGACTGGCGTTAAGGACGGCGACTTCACCTGCGACGACCCGGCCGGCGCCGCCTGGCGCATCATCGCCCTCATCGATGGCCTCGCCGTTCAGGTCACCGTCCACGAGCGGGTCATCTCTCGGCGGCAGCTCTCCGAGTGGGTCCGCCTCGCCGCCGCCCGCGAGCTCAACCTCGACCCCGCCCAACTCGCCTGAGGCGGCGCAGTCACACGTTCACGCGATCTAGGGCGTAGCGACGTGATTGGTGATCAAACCACGTCGCTATGCCCTAGATCGACGCCGTGACAACGTCCACCGGTTCCTCGACGATGAGCAGTGTGGGTCCGGGGCGGGCGAAGGCGGCGCGCAGCGAGTCCGCCAGGCTCTCCGGCCCGGTGCAGGCGAGGCCGTCGCCGCCGAGCGCGCGGGCCAGCGCGACGAAGTCGGGCACGGGCAGGTCGACCGCGAGCGGCGCGATGCCCGCATCGCGCATGTTGGACCGGATCTCGCCATACCCGCCGTTGACGAACACCACCACAGGCAGGGGGATTCCCTCGGCCGCGACCGCCGCCAACTCCTGCACCGAGAACATCAGCCCGCCGTCACCGACGAGGGCGATCACCTGACGGCCGGGGCTCGCCACCGCGGCGCCCAGCGCAGCCGGCAGAGCGTACCCGAGCGTGCCGAAGCCCGTCGGGAAGCAGAACCCGCCCGGCACGTGCACCGGCAACGTGCCCAATGCCCCGTAGTAGCAGGCCATCGCATTGTCCGCGACCACCACCGCGTCCCGATCGAGCACGGACGCGATGGCCTCCATCATGGACACCCAGCGCGCTCCCTTGGCCCGAGCCTCCCCTGCCAGCCGGGACCGCCAGGCCTGCGCCCGGCCCACATCACGCCCGGGTACGGGCGAGAGTGCCGCCCGAAGCTGGGTCAGTCCCTGCCGGGCGTCGGCGTGGATCGCAAGGTCGGGGCGAGCGTTCTGCACGAGCTGGGCCGCATCGATGTCGATCCGGATCAGGAACTCGGGTCGCGGCGCGCCGTTCCACCAGTCGGTCGGCGCGAGCTCGGTGCCGACGGCGAGCAGGACGTCGCAATCCTCGACGAGCGCGGTCGCGCCCGGCAGGTGTAACGCCGCCGTGACGCTGCATGGGTGGTCCTCGGGCAAAACGCCCTTGGCGTTGGTCGTGGTGAGCACCGGAGCCTGCAGCAGCTCCGCGAGAGAGCGCGCCTCCGCGGCCGCCCGCTTCGCTCCGCCACCGAGCAGGATGCCCGGCCTGCCCGCCTCCGAGAGCCGTCGGGCCACCGCGTCGATGAGCTCCCCATCCGGCTGTGGAATCGTGGCCGGGATCCCGGCCAGGATCGACACCTCGGCGGTCTCTACCAGCAGGTCAAGCGGGATCTCGAGGTAGACGGGTCGGGGGCGGCCCCACGTCATCTCCACGAAGGCGTGCGCCACCGCCTCGGTTAGCTCTGCGTGGGTGGTGACCCGCTGCGCCGTGTGCGTGACCGCCGCCATCGCGCCGCGCTGGTCGCGCATCTCGTGCAGCATCCCGGTGCCGCGCTGCGGATGGCGCACCGGCGGGCCGGGTGCCACGACGAGCATCGGCACCGAGTCCGAGTACGCCTGGCCGACGGCGGCCAGGATGTTCATCGCCGCTGGGCCGGTCGTCGTCACCGCCACGCCTGGGCGGCCGGTGGTGCGGGCATAGCCGTCCGCGGCGTACCCCGCGCCCTGCTCGTGGCGAGGTGTGACATGACGGATGCCGTGGCCGGTCAGGTGCCGGTAGATCTCAATGTTGTGCGTGCCGGGGATGCCGAAGACCGTGTCGACGCCGTGCGCCGCCAGGCTGCGTACCAGCACCTCGGCACACGTCATCAAGGCCTGGTGCGGCATCGCCCGCTCCCTTCACTGTGGACGGCGGGCCCCGGTCAGGCCGGCGAGCGCCGCCACGGTGAGGCCGCCGAGCGTCGCCAAATGGTACCCGCCCTCGTGCACCGCCACGACCGGAACGCCGAGCTCGCGGATCAGCGCCCCGGTGCGCCAGTAGCCGTCGTGGCTGACCCGCAGCGGGCTCTCCGGGTCGTCGGCAGCCGCGTCGACACCCAGCGAGACGATGACCGCACCAGGGCCGAATGCGGCGACCTCCGCGCATACGTCGGCTAGGCCATCGAGCCAGGCGATGTCGCCGGACCCCGGTGCCAGTGGCACGTTGCGGTTGTGGCCCGCCCCGGTGCCCGTACCCCGCTCGTCGGCGAATCCCAGGTAGTGCGGAAACCAACCTGCACCCGGGTCGACGTGGACCGATCCGTAGAAGACATCCGCGCGGTCGTAGAAGACCGCCTGGGTGCCGTTGCCGTGGTGGGCGTCGACGTCGACCACCGCTACCCGTTCGACGCCGGCCCGGCGCAGGGCGACCGCGGCGACGGCGGCGTTGTTGAGATAGCACGATCCGCCGTAGCCGGCCCGCGTCGCGTGATGACCGGGCGGGCGGCAGATCGCGTATGCGGCCGGCTCCCCCGCCGCGATCAGGTCGGCCGCGGTAACACAGCGGCATCCACCGCTGCCCGCGCCGCCGGCCAGGTGCCCGGCCCGACCAGCGTCATCGTGTCGTAGCAGTACAGCCCGGCCCGCGCGTGGATCGCCGTCGGCACGCGCCGCGCCGCCTCGGGCGGCATCCCCGCGAACATCGCCGCGGTGGGGAAGACGTACGGCACGACGCGGTCCTGGCCGGGATCGGTCGGGAACCCGGCCTCCTCCCACGCGGCGTAGACCCTAGCCAAGTGGTCGAGGAAGGTCCGGTCGTGCACCGCCTCCAGCGCCTCATCGCCGTGGCGGGATGCCGGCACGAGTCGGGCACCGGCCGCGACTACGGCGTCGCGAAGAACGGTGGCCCGCTCGGGCACCTCGGAGCCGGGCGTGGGCACACCGACCCAGATCTCCGAGCCAGGCTCGTGCGCCAGGCATTCCCCTGCCCAGACCGCTGGCAAACTCAGCAATTATCGCCCCTCCCCGGGATTAGGCTGCACGGGTGCCTCGTGCTGCTGACGTGGGAATCAGAATCGGCCTGTTGCCCTCCGGCCCGACCGGCTCGATCCTCGACGTGGCGGGCGTCGGCGTCGGCCACGCCACCGTCTGGCGCGACGAACCCGATCCGCCGGCCGGCCGCGGGATCGCTCGGACCGGCGTGACCGTCATCGACCCCGGCGGGAACCTGTTCCGCACGCCCATTCCAGCCGGCGCGGCGGTGCTCAACGGCGCCGGCGAGTGCACCGGCCTGCTGACCGCGTTGGAGTGGGGCGCCATCGAGACCCCGATCTTCTTGACCGCCACGATGCAGCTCGGCCGGGTCTTCGACGCCGCGTGCGAGTTGCTCGGCGCGGAGGAGCCAGGGATCGGGGACGAGGACGTGATCATCCCGGTGGTCGCGGAGTGCGACGACAGCTTCCTCAACGACGCCCGCCGGATGCAGGTGGGCCGCGATGACGTGAGTTCGGCACTGGCGGCGGCACGCGCCTCGGTCGGCTCCGCCACGCCCCCGTCGGAGGGCGCCGTCGGGTCTGGCACCGGCATGAGCTGCCTCGGCTTCAAGGGTGGCATCGGCACCGCGTCCCGGCTGGTCGATAGTGGACACACCGTGGGCGTGCTGGCGATGACGAACTTCGGCTCGCGGGAACGGCTCACCATCGACGGCGTGCCCGTGGGCCGCCTGCTCCCACCACCGCCCGAGGCCGAGCAGACCGCACCGCCGGCGGGATCGTGCATCGTCATCGTGCTGACCGACGCGCCGCTGGACTCGGCCGGGTGCACCCGTCTCGCCCGCCGCGCCGGACTCGGACTGGCCCGGACTGGCTCCACCGCGCACCACGCGAGCGGCGAGATCTTCCTCGGCGCGGCCACCGGCCTGCGCGCGCCTCGAGGCGAGAGGCCGTCGGTTGTGCCGCTGTCCGGCTACAACCTCGACCCGTTCTTCGCCGCCGCGGTCGAGGCGACCGAGGAGAGCGTGCTCAACAGCTTGCTCCAGGCGTCCACCGTCACCGGCCGCTCGGGCAACACCTCGTACGGGCTGCCCGCCGACGATGTGGCCGCCCTGCTGCGCGCGCACGGCCGCTAGCCGCCCCAGCCGGCGAGCAGGCAGGCCGCCTCGTGCGTGGTCGTCGCCGGCAGGATCGGCAGCGCCTCGCTCACGCACCGCGTGGCGACGCCGGCCGCGCCCGCGGTGCCGTCGGCGAGCGCGGGACAGCGCGGGTTGAAACGGCAGCCGACCGGGATCCGGCGCGGGTCGGGCGTCTCTCCCTTGAGGATGACCGGCTTAAGGTGCTGGGTCTCCGGTAGCACCGAGAGCAGCGCCGCGGTGTAGGGATGGCGTGGCGCGGCAAGCACCTGCTCGGTCGGTCCACTCTCGACAATGCGGCCGAGGTACATCACGGCGAGCCGGTCCGAGATGTTCCAGGCCAGGCCGAGGTCGTGGGTGACCACGAGCACGGTGAGCCCGAGCTCGTCGCGCAGCGACAGGAGCAGGGCGAGGATCTCCCCCCGGACCGAGGCGTCGAGCGAGCTGACCGGCTCATCCGCAACGATGACCTCGGGTTTCAGCGCGAGGGCGCCGGCGATGACGACGCGCTGGCGCTGACCGCCGGACAGCTCGTGCGGGTAACGCGCGAAGAACCGCTCCGGTGGCCGCAGCCCCGCCAGCGACAGCGCCTCGGCGACCTGAACCTTCTCGTCGCCCGGAACCCGGTGGATGCGCAGGCCCTCGGCCACCGCCTCGTAGACGGTCCGGCGTGGGTTGAGCGCCCCGGTGGGGTCCTGCAGGACAAGCTGAACCTTGCGCCGGTACGCCTTGAGCGCGCTGCCGTGGTAGTCCAGCGGCACTCCGTGGTGGTGAACCTGGCCGCGGTACGGGCGCTCGAGGCCCATCAGGGTCCGGGCCAGTGTGGTCTTGCCGCAACCCGACTCCCCCGCCAGGGCAACGATCTGTCCCTTCTCGACGGCGAGCTCGACGCCGTCGACCGCGCGGACATCGGGGTTGGCGCGGCGGCCGCCGAAGCCGACGTACAGGTCCCGCGCCTCAAGCACGGGACCGTCCGGGTGCCTCTGCGAGATGATCACAGCGCGGCCGCCTCGGTCTCGGCGACGGTCTCGGCGACGTGCACGCAGGCCGCCGCGCGGCCCGGCCCGGCCTGGCGAAGGCGGATGTCGATCTCCGCGCACATGCCGATCGCCTCGACGCAGCGCGGCCGGAACGGGCATCCACTGGGCAGGTCCCGCGGATCGGGCGGATCGCCGGGCAGACCCTTCGGGGCGCGGCGCGACGCCGGGTCCCCGATCACCGGGAACGCGGCGGCGAGCGCTCGCGCGTACGGATGGCGTGGCTCAGCGAACACCGAAGCCGCCGGACCCTCCTCCACCACCCGGCCCGCATACATCACCGCGACCCGATCGCATGCGTCCGCCAGCACGGACAGGTCGTGGCTGATCAGAAGCATGCCCATCCCGGATTCGCGCACGAGCGTGCCGAGCAACGACATCACCTGGGCCTGAACCATCACGTCCAGCGCCGTCGTCGGCTCGTCCGCGATGATCAGTTTTGGCCCGCAGGCGAGCGCCATCGCGATCATCACGCGTTGGCGCTGCCCGCCGGAGAGCTCGTGCGGGTAGCTAGTCGCCCGCCACGCCGGCAGGCCGACTTGCTCCAGCAGTTCACGCACGCGTGGCCCGGCCGACCGGCTGTTCGTGTGCTGCAGAACGGCTTCGGCGATCTGGTCGCCCACCTTCTGGACCGGGTTGAGTGCGTGCATCGCACCCTGGAACACGACCGACGCCTGGGACCACCGCACGGCGCGCAGCCGGCCCCAGGACATGGTGAGCACGTCCTCGCCGGCGAGGCGCACCTCGCCGGAGACCTTTGCCGACGCCGGAAGCAGGCGCAGCACCGCACCGGCTATTGTGGACTTTCCGCAGCCCGACTCGCCGGCGAGGCCAACCACCTGGCCGGCCTCGACCGAGAGGTTGACCCCCCGGACTGCCGGCAGGTCGCCCTCGGACCCGCGGTAGGTCACCTCGAGATCGCGGATGTCGAGCAGCGCCATGTCACTCAAGGATTCTCCCTTGGAACGAAGCAGCGTGACGCGCTACCGTCCGCGCATGCCGCACGATCTCGACCCGCCCGTTGCCCCGACCCGGCCCGTCCAGCGGGACCTGCACGGAGTGTCGTGGACCGACGAGTACGCCTGGATGAGTGAACCTGACAGCCCGGAGCTCACGGCGTACCTGCGCGCGGAGCGCGCATTCTACGACTCGACGACGGGGCATCTGGCGGACCTGTCCCAACAACTGTTCGGCGAAGTGGAGCAGCGCCTCCTCCCGACTGATGAGTCAGTCAGTTGGAGGCGCGGTGACCTTTTCTACTACACCCGGACGGTGGCCGGAAGTGAGTACGAGCAGTTCTTGTCAAGCCGTGACCAAGGCGGCCAAGGCCGCGTCCTGCTGGATGAGACAGAACTCGGTCAAAAGGCAGCTGATGGGGATGGCTTTGTCGCAATCGGTCAGCGGGAGGTAAGCCCAGATGGTCAGCTACTCGCCTACTCCGTCGACACGTCTGGTGACGAGGTGTACACGCTCCGCTTTCGGTCGCTCACCGCTGAACGAGACCTGACGCTCGATGACGACCTGTCCGAGATCATCCCGCGCAGCTACTACGGCGGCGCTTGGAGCGCTAACTCAGCGATGTTCTTCTATACAATCCACGATGAGCTGTACCGCCCGTACCAGGTCTGGCGGCATCGCATCGGCACCCCCGCCGCCGAGGACGTCCTCGTCTTCACCGAGGACGACGCGCGCTACGAGCTCACCGTGCGGGCGACCCGTAGCGGAGCGTACATCCTGATCGAGACGGCCTGCCGGGACACGAGCGAGACCTGGCTCATCCCGGCCGCCCAACCCCTCGCCGCTCCGGTCGTCGTCGAACCGCGACGAAAGGGCGTCGAGTACCAGGTCGACCAGGGCGGCGACCACGTCTACCTCGTCACCAACGACGGGGCGACGGAGTACCGGTTGATGCGGGCGCCGGCCACCAACCCGGGCCGTCCTCAGTGGACCGAGGTGTATCCGGCCCGGGCGGGCGAGCGCCTGCTCACCTGCCACGTCCTCGCCGACCACCTGCTGCTCGAGCTGCGCCGCGACGGCTTCCCACTCATGCGCGTCGTCGACCTAACCACTGGCGCGGAGCGCGAGATCCACTCGGACATCCCGGCGGGGCATCTCATGCTGCACCCGGGGTCGGGCTACGACGCCGAGATCGAGTACGGCGCCGGGCGGGCCACCATCAAGGTGGACTCTCTGGTCGAGCCGCCCCGCTGGTACGACATCGACCTGCGTACCGGCGAACGGACGCTCCGCAAGGCGCGCATGGTGCCCAACTACGATCCTGCGTCGTACCGGACCGAGCGCCGCGTCGCCCCCGCGCCCGACGGCACGCTGGTGCCGGTCACGCTCGCGTGGCGCTCCGACACCCCGCTCGACGGGAGTGCGCCGTGCCTGATGTGGGGCTACGGCGCCTACGAGTCGTGCGATGACCCCGAATTCGACGAGGCGCTGTCGAGCCTGCTCGACCGCGGCGTTGTGTACGCACTCACCCACCCGCGCGGCGGTGGTGAGATGGGCCGAGGCTGGTGGCTCGACGGCCGGCTCGCCGCGAAGGCCAATACCTTCACCGACCACATCGCGGTCGCCGACTGGCTAGCTGCCTCGTCGGTTGACGCCTCGTCGGTTGACGCCTCGTCGGTTGACGCCTCGTCGGTGGATGCCTTGTCCGTGGATGCCGCACTGGTCGACGGCTCCCGGATCGCCACCCGCGGACTCTCGGCCGGCGGACTCCTACAGGGCGCGGTCCTCTCCCTCCGGCCGGACCGGTGGCGGGTCATCGTGGCCGAGGTGCCCTTTGTGGACGTGATCAACACCATGCTCGATCCGTCGATCCCCTTGACCATCAACGAACGGGACGAGTGGGGCGACCCCCGCTCGGCGGAGGAGTTCGCGGTGCTGCGCGCCTACTCCCCGTACGAGAATGTCCCCGTTGGCGTGCGGCGGCCGGCCATGCTCGTGACCGGTGCGGTGCATGACCCGCGCGTCATGGTGCACGAGCCGGCAAAGTGGGTCGCCCGCTTGCGCGCGACCGCGTCTCCTGTGGACGGACCGCTGCTGCTGCGGGCCGAGCTTGGTGCCGGCGCTCACACGGGACCGTCGGGCCGCTACGCGCACTACCGGTACGAGTGCGAGGTGTACGCGTTCATCCTCGACGAGCTAGGTTACGCTCGGTAATACCCGTCCCTAATGAGCCTGGTCACGTTCGATCGTTCCGACTCGAATAGGACCTGCTGGCGTTGTCCATCGGGTGACACTCTCGTCACGACGCGGGCGTGGCATGGGTGGCCGAAGTCCGGAACTTGGCCGGGTCAAAGTCTCCGTGCAGGGCTGGCGCGAGCCAGGCCGGGGCGCTGGCACGAAACGTCTCCGGCGCTAGCGCGGCGGCGCCATCGGGGACCACACCAGCGAGGTCATCGGGGAAGTCGGCGAGGTTGGTGCGGTGCACCAGCTCGGGCTCGGCCGGCCAGGCACCGATGACAACAAGCGCCTCGAGCCCTCGCCGTGCCAGGGCCTCCAGGGTCAACGCCGTGTGGTTGAGCGTGCCCAGCCCGGCTCGGGTCACCACCACGACGCCCGAGCCCGCCCCAGCGCCAGGGGCGGCGGCGGCGGGGTCGGCAGCGAGGTCGCCGGCGAGGTCGCCGGCGAGGTCCGCAATCGTCCAGCCGCCGGCGCCCATCGGCACGAGCAACCCGCCGGCGCCCTCGATAAGGACCAGGTCGTGCGTCGCGGCGAGCACGCGGACGGCCGCCGCGACCGACTCCCGGTTGAGCGGCATGAGGCCGGCAACGCGGGCCGCCGCGAGTGGCGCCAGCGGGTCGGGATAGGTGACCAGTGTTCGCGCGGTTGCCGGGGCCGCTAAGCGAACGATGGTGTCTTCGTCCGACTCCGCGGTCGGCTCGAGCGAGGGCTCGACCGCGGGTTGCGCCGACACGGAGCCTTGGATGCCCGTCTGCCCCGGCTTGACCACCGCTACCCGTAGTCCATGCGCCGTCGCGGCAGCGCTGATCGCCGCGGTCACAATCGTCTTGCCCACGCCGGTGTCGGTGCCTGTGACGACCAGTGGCCCGCGCAGCCCGCCGGTCCCGGACCGACTCACCGGATTCCCAGCCGTGAGCGTTGGGCGTGTGGCCGCGCCAGTTGGGGCTCACGGCGCGGGTAGGCGTCCAATGCCCACCACCGCAGGGCCCGGCTGATCATGGCGCGACGGCCGCAATCGTATCCAGCGCGCGGTCGAAGTCCTCGCGCCGCACGCCGACGTTGATGGTGAGCCGCAGCCGCGACTCGCCGTCCGGTGTGGACGGCGGCCGGAAACAGCCCACCGCGACACCGCGAACCCGGCAGGTGAAGGCCCACACCAGCGCCTCCTCCGGTCCGGGCGCACCCACCGACAGCACACCACCGGCCGGCTCGCGCACCTGCAGACCCGCGTCGCGCAGCCGCCGGCACGCCGCCCCAGCGCGATCGGCGAGTTCGGATCGTGCGACCTCGCCGGCCTCGCCGCGGATGAGCTCCAGCGCCGCGAGCGCCCCCGCTGCCACCGATGGCGGCAGGCCCGTGTCGTAGATAAAGGTGCGGGAGGTCTCCACAAGGTGCCGGATGAATGCCCGCGGGCCGGCCACCACGCCCCCCGCCCCGCCGAAACCCTTCGACAGAGTGGCGGTCGTGACGACGTCCGGCTCGCCGGCCAAGCCGGCCGCGGCCACGCCGCCCGCCCCGGCCGGGCCGACCACGCCAACACCGTGGGCATCATCCACGAGGAGCACGGCACCATGCCGGCGGGTCACGACGTGCAGCGTCTCGAGCGGCGCCAGGTCGCCGTGCACCGAGAAGATCGATTCCGTGACCGCCACACCGCCGGTCGCCGGCAGCGCGGCGTCGAGCGATCCCGGGTCCGCATGGGCGTAGACCACGGTCCGCACACCCGTACGCCCCGCCGACGCAAGCCGGCATCCGTCCACAAGAGAGGCGTGATTGTGCGCGTCGGAGGCGATCATCGAGTTGGCGGAGGCGATCGCTCGCACCGCCCCAAGGTTGGCGAGATAGCCCGACGAGTAGACCAATGCCGCCTCGCAGCCGAGGAGAGATGCGAGGCCATCCTCAAGTGCGGCGTGCACCTCCGTGCTGCCGCGGACCAGTCGGGAGGCGGTCGCGCCCAGACCGTAACCCTTGAGGGCCGACATCGCAGCCGCTACCACCTCGGGATGGCTGGATAGACCCAGGTAGTCATTGCCGGCCAGATCGACCAGGCCATCCTCCTCGGGGCGGGGGTGGAGCTCCCGCCGGAGTCCGGCTCTCTCTCGGGCTGCGGCCAACTCGTCCAAAGTGGAGAGCCAGTCTCGTCCCGCCGGGAGATTCACCGGACCGCCTCGTCGATGGCCCCGATGAGCGCGCTCACCATCAGCTCGGTCTCCGAGCGACCAAGGGTGAGCGGCGGCATCAGCACCACCGTGTCCCCCAGCGGGCGAAGCCACACCCCTCGACCGCGGGCCGCCCGGCAAACCGCGGCACCCGTTCGCTCGCCGACCGAGCGGACCTCGACCCCGGTCATCGTCCCGATCCGGCGGACCTCCACGACGCGGTCGTCGTCGGCGAGCGGAGCCAACAGCTGGTCGAGGCGATCCCCCAACGCGGCCGCCTGTGCGACCAGTCCCCGCGACGCGATGAGGTCCAGGTGCGCGTTGGCCGCCGCGCAGCACAGCGGGTTCGCCGTGAAGGTGTGGCCGTGGAAGAACGTTCGTCCCGACGCCGGTGTGCCGAGGAAAGTGTCGTATACCTCGTCGGTCGTGAGCACCGCCGACAAGGGCAGGTAGCCAGCGGTCAGACCCTTGCCGCACGTTAGCAGGTCCGGCACGACGCCGGCGTGCTCGCTCGCCCACATCCGGCCCGTGCGGGCCACCCCGGCGGCGACCTCGTCGCAGATGAGCAGCGCGCCGTGCTCGGTGGCCAGGCGCCGGGCCGCACGCAGGAAGTCGGCGTGATAGGTCAGCATCCCCGCCGCCGCCTGCACCATCGGCTCTACCACGATCGCGCACACCTCGTCGCCGCGCTCATGCAGCAGCGCCGTCAGCTCGGCCACCACCTCGGCGGCACGGTCGACCGGCGTTTGTCCTGCCGCTCGGACCCCGGGCGACGAGACTGGAAGCGTCTTGAGCAGGAGGGGCCGGTACGTGGCGTGGAACAGCTCCATCCCGCCGACGCTGACCGCGCCGAGCGTGTCGCCGTGGTACGCCTCCCGCAGGTGCACGAAGAGCGGGCGCGCACGTCCTGTTTGGACAGAGCGCTGGTACGCCATCTTGAGCGCCACCTCGACGGCGCTGGACCCATCGCCGGCGAAGAAGACCTTCGACAGCACGGGACCGTCCCCGAACGGCGCCGTGGCGAGGAGCTTCTCGGCCAGCTCGATTCCCGGCGGGTGCGTCGCACCGAGAAAGGTCGAGTGGTCGAGCCGATCGAGCTGAGCCTTGATCGCGGCGTCGATCTCCGGCGTGCGGTGTCCGAGCGTCGTTACCCACAACGACGACACCCCGTCCAGATAGCGATTGCCGTCAACGTCGAAGAGCCACGGCCCCTCGGCCCGGTCCACAACGGTCGGCTCGTCGCCCAGCCACAGGCTGTGCTGCGTGAACGGGTGCCACACGGATGCCGCGTCCCGTTTGAGCCACGCCGCGCTGTCCATCGACCGCCCTCCTGGTTTGGTCCAAGGCCGCCGGGTCGACCAGCGAGAATTCTACCGGGGACCACACCGGTCGAGTTGATCACCGCGTCTTGTAGGGTCGTGCCATGTCCACGACCCTTGCCCGTGCCCGCACTCAGGTTCTTGACGACGGGGTCGGCCTCGCCGAGGCCGGTGTCCTCGAGGTGCTCACGCTGCCCGACGAGGACCTGGCCGAGGCGCTGCAACTGGCCCACGAGGTCCGCATGCGGTGGTGCGGACCCGACGTCGAGGTCGAGGGCATTGTCTCGCTCAAGACCGGCGGCTGTCCCGAGGACTGCCATTTCTGCTCGCAGTCGGGCCAGTTCACCTCCCCCGTACGGGCGGTGTGGCTGGACATCCCGTCACTGGTCGAGGCGGCGAGACAGACCGCCGCGACCGGCGCCACCGAGTTCTGCATCGTGGCCGCCGTGCGTGGACCCGACGCGCGGTTGATGGCTCAGGTGCGCGACGGGGTGGCGGCCATCCGCAAAGAGGTGGACATCAATATCGCCGCATCGCTCGGCATGCTCTCGCAGGACCAGGTGAACGAGTTGGCCGCGTTGGGCGTGCACCGCTACAACCACAACCTCGAGACGGCCCGGTCTTACTTCCCGAGCATCGTCACCACCCACTCGTGGGAGGAGCGCTGGGACACGCTGCGCATGGTGCGCGAGGCCGGCATGGAGGTCTGCTGCGGCGGCATCCTTGGTCTCGGCGAGAGCCTGGACCAGCGTGCCGAGTTCGCCGGGCAGCTGGGCGAATTGGACCCGCACGAGGTGCCGCTCAACTTCCTGAATCCGCGCCCCGGCACGCCGCTGGGCGACCGGGACGTGCTCGACGCCAAGGACGCTCTGCGGGCGATCGCCGCGTTCCGCCTGGCGATGCCGCGCACGGTCCTCCGCTATGCCGGCGGTCGCGAGATCACCCTGGGCGACCTGGGTACGCGCGATGGCCTGCTCGGCGGCATCAACGCCGTCATCGTCGGCAACTACCTCACCACGCTCGGCCGGCCGGCCACCGAGGACCTGGCCCTGCTCACCGAGCTGTCGATGCCGGTGAAGGCCCTCTCCGCCACGCTATGAGCTGTCCAGGCGACGACGTGTGGTGCGATCGCTGCGGCGAAGAACTGAGTACGGGTACGCACGAGGTCTGCCTTGTCGCCCGTACCCTTGAACCGCCGAGGTTCTGTCCACTGTGTCGCCGCCGGATGAAGGTGCAGGTGCTCCCGACGGGTTGGTCCGCGACCTGCGCCGAACATGGCGAGACGCGGTCGTAGGCATCACCGCGAGCCACGCTCGGGCAGCCCGTCGGTGTAGGTGGCGGTGAGTTGATGATCCAGCGTGAGCGCGTGGTATCCGCCGGCCGGGGCGAACCAGCGGAGGCCGGCCGGTCCGCCGGCGTACAGGGCAGTTGCGTACGCGTCCGCGGTGGCCAGGTCGGGACCGACCACTGTGGCCGACGCGAGCGCGGTGGATGGCCTGCCGGTATGTGGATCGATGACGTGAGGTCCACGCTCGTAAGAACCGGAGGTCGCCACCGCCGCGTCGGTCGGCTCCAGCACGAGGACGACCGTGTGCGGGTCGCTTGGGCCGTGGATTCCTATGCGCCACGGACCAGTCGGGCCGGTCCCGCGGACGACGACATCGCCGCCACCGGAGATGGCGAAATCGCGTACCCCGGCGTCAAGCACACGCGTGGCGGCCCGTTCGATGCCCCAACCCTTGACGAGGCCGCTCGGGTCGAACCCGCCGGGCAGGGCCCAAGGATCAAACCAGCCGAGGGTCGCAACCGTCATCGCGCCACACCGCCCTACGACCTCGGCGAGAAGGGGCGGGTACGCCGCTGGCGCCAGCTCACCGCGGCGGACCCGCGACACAAGCGAGTCGGCCCGGAATGGACTGAACGCGGTGTCCACGGCCCGCAACTCCGCGATCGCCGCCTCGATTGCGCGGCTGGCACGATCTCCCGACGCCAAAAGGCAGAGGGAGAAGACCGTCCCCATGAGAGGGACGGCGTGCCGAGTGGTCTCGATTCGCGTGGTCATGCGAGCTGGTCCAGCGCAGCCTGTAGGGACCTCAGGTAGCCCCCGCTGGTGAAGGTGGCCCCGGACATGACGTCCACGTCGGCGGATTGTGCGGTCAGTACCTTCTGCCGAAGGCGAGGCACCAGATTCGCGTCGATCCAGCGAGACCGCTCATGCACGGTGGGCAGGATCAAGGCCTCGATCTCGACGATCGCGCCGGCGCTGACGGTGACCCGGACCTGCACTGGGCCATAGTCCGTCTCGACGCGGGGTCCAGTAGCGGTGCCATCGATCAGGGGCCGGTCGGTTTCGTTGGGACCCGACGAAGGGCCGGCGCCGCCGACGGCGCTCGGGAGGTTGGGACCCGCGCCCGGCGCCAGAACGTGCCCAGCCAGCACGTGACCGGCCAGGACGGCGACCGCACCGGCCACCGCTCCGCCGGCACCGATCAGCGCCCGTCGCACGCGGACACCTCCTCACGGCGTACGGGCGAGGCATCGGCTGGGTGCAGCCGGAACGCCTCGACGTGGATCCTATGACGCGGAATGCCGAGGTCCTTTGCGGCGCCGAGCACCACGGCGGCGAACCCGGGTGGACCGCACACATACACCGTGCGGCCGGCGATGTCGGGCACTAGGGAGGCGAGGCGCGAGGCTGTGATCGGCTGCTCGCCACGGTCGCCGACAAGGCAGTGCAGCGTACCCCCGCGGCCGCTGACGGCCGGACCAAGCTCGTCCTGGAAGATCAGATCGTCGTGGTCATGTGCGCGATACAGCACCGCGGGCGCGGCGTCGGGCGGGAGGTCCTCCAGCAAGGCCCGAATGGGCGTGATCCCGACGCCGGCGGCGATGAGCGCCACCGGTCGGCCGGGTTGGCGGGCCGACGCGGTGAACGCGCCGTAGGGCCCCTCCATCAGAACCCGCGTGCCCGGGCGGAGCCGATTCAGCGCGCGACTGTGGTCTCCGACGGCCCGGACGGTGACTCGCAGCCGGCCGCCGTCGAGGACGCCGGATATGGAGTACGGGTGAGCCTGCCACCACAAGCCTCGGGCGAGGAAGCGCCAGTGGGCGAATTGGCCGCCCGCCAGCGGCAACCGATGAAAGGCGCCTTCGATGATTACCGATACGACGCCCGGTGCCTCGGTTACCACGTCGGCGACACGGGGTCGGTACCGCACCGTGCGTACGATGGGCAGCCCGAACCGGAACGCCACCAGAGCACCGAGGACGAGCGCGTAAAGACCCAGCCAGAGCCACTGGACCACCGGATAGCCGACGAAGATCGCGCCATTCGCGATCTGGTGCGGCACGGCGAGCGCGATCCCCCCGTACATGCTCAAGTGCAGAGCCCACCACGACTCGTACCGCAGTCGCCGCCGGATCCGCCACCACGACGCGACGCCAGCGACGAGCATGAGGGACAGGCCTACCGCGGCCAGCGGTACCCACTCGTACGTTGTGACGATCGACCAGAACTGCGCCAGCGCTCCGGTCTCGGCCAACGCGGCGTATGCCAGCGTCACCGTCAGGGCGTGAATGACCATCGTACACAGCGTCCACGGACCTAGCTTCGCGTGTAGTCGCAGTAGCCGATCTAGCCCGAGGGTGGACTCCAGCACCGGTACGCGGGCCGCGAGCAGGAGTCCGAGCATGGCGAGATAGGCGCCTAGCAGGCCGGCCAACTGGCCGGCCGCGAGTGCCACGGTCGCGGCGCCTCCGCCGAGGCTGGGTTTCGTGACCCACCATTGGGCCACCACCGCGCCAAGACACACGCCGGCGAGCGCCACGAGGCCGTCCACCCCTCGTGGTCTGCGCCGCGGCGGCCGTCGGGCGGCCGCGACGATGCGGTTCGGGCGGGCCGTTCCAGACACGATGCCGTCTCCTCCTTGGCTCACACTGGCGAGCCAGGTCGCGCATGGCTGGTTCCCGGCCGAACCATCCTGTGTCGACGACGTGACCTTTCGGGCCTGTGAGCAGGACCACCGTCCCGGATCGCGGAACGTTACTAGCCGGTTGGTTCGCCAAGACGCCGTCGCAGGGCGGCGCGCTGTGCCTCACGGTGCCGCACGCGCTCATGGCCGGCGCCGGCCTGCCGGCCGCGCTGCTCGACACGGACAAGCGTCACATGATCGAGCAGGAGGGCCTCGATGCCTGGGACGTCTGGGAGTTCTCGCAATGGGACACATTCGCCGCGCACATCCGCAAGGGCTTCGAGTACGGCAAGCAGCGCTGCACCGCGTACCCTCGCTTCGTCGTCCAGCGCGACCTCGTTGATTCATTCCTCGACGCCTATCTACCCGTGGTGAAGTCGGTCCGGTTTGGACACCCGCTCGCGGTCTCCACTAAGGACACTGGGCCTGCTGCGGCGCCCATGCCCGAGCTGGACTTCGGCCCGCTCATCAGTGCGGCGAAGGCCGACGAACTGCGGCACAAGGTCGAAGACGCGATCCGCCACGGCGCGATCCCGCTGCACCGCGGCACACTCGAGTCGGGCACATTCCTGCCCGGACAGGACACCTCACCGGAGTGCGTAGGAGGGCGGGCGAGCGTACGCTCACCAACCGTCATCCAAACGCATGGAGGTCGATATGGCACTGGTACGACGTTCGGCAGTGGCTGCGGTCGGCCGGGCCCAGGTCCCTGGGGCGATCCCGCCCCCCGGCATCCCGCACCAGGGCGGCGTCGGCGTCGCACCGGTGCCAGGTGTAGCGGCGGCGGGAGCGCAGCCGGGCACCGTGGCGCCGGGATACGAGATGGCCGCCGCCGTCCCATCGATGCCGGCCAAGGGCTGGGCGGTGGTGACCGGCCTGGGCCTTGCCGGCGCCGGCGCACTCGGGGCGTGGAACATCAACGAACTCATGGCGCCCTCGGTCTTCCAGGTGGGCAACCAGATGTCCACCTTCGCGGCGCTGTTCGTCTTCTCGGCCGCCGTCGAGCGTGTGCTCGAGCCGTTCTCCCGCTGGATGCCTGGCCGCACCGCGCAGGAGCGCTACGAGAAGGCCGTCGCTGATATGGAGAACGGCGTACCGGGTGCCACGAACGCGGCGGCCCACTACAAGGCGGCCGTCGACTCCGCGCGCGCCTCCCGGGGGGTGCTCATGTGGGGCCTCGCCACCGCTGTCGCCACCGTGCTCTCGGCCGGCGGCGGCTTCTACCTGTTACGACTCATCTCGGCGAGCCCGACCTGGAGCGGCGTACCGGTCTGGGCTGACGCGCTCATCACCGGCCTCGTCGTGGGCAGCGGCACCAAGCCGCTGCACGACCTCATCAACCGCAACCAGCGGCAAGCGGACGTGACGCAAACCCCCGTCTAAGCCCCCCAAGATCCGCTCGATCATGAGCTGACCGTCGCAAAACAGCGCCGATCATGACCTCCAGGTCATGATCACGCGGATCTTGGAGGTTAGGCGGAGGCGCGGATTACCAGGTGGGTGTCCAGGACTACCAGCGGCGCCGGGATGTGCTCGCCCCGGATGTGGGCGACGAGCAGGCGGGCCATTTCCCGCCCCATCGCCTCCACCGGCTGATGCACCGTGGTGAGCGCCGGTTCGGTCTGGCGGGCCAGCACCGAGTCCTCGAACCCGACCACCGACACGTCGGCGGGGATCCGCCGGCGATACTTGCGCAGCACCCGCATCGCGCCGACGGCCATGAGGTCGGAGGCGGCGAAGACCGCGTCGAGGTCGGGGTGGCGGTCGAGCAGTGCGCGCATCTCGGTCGCGCCACTGGCCTCGGAGAAGTCGCCGTAGCCCACGCGGGACTCGTCGACCGGCAGCCCGGCGACCTCGAGAGCTTGGCGGTAGCCAGCCAGCCGGGCGACACCTACGCCCATGTCCTGCGGGCCGGCGATGGCGGCCACCCGCTGCCGGCCCCGCGCCAGGAGGTGCTCGACCGCGGCCTGGGCACCACCGACGTTGTCGGCGTCGACGCAGCTCATCTGGTCGCTGACGATCTTCACCCGCCCGCCGGGCTGGCCGCCCACCACGACCGGAAGCCCGCGCTGAGCGAGAAGTGTCGGCAGCGGGTCGTCGCCATGCAGGGAGAGCAGGAGAACTCCGTCCACATGCTGCGGCGTGAGGTGTCGTTCGACCCGTTCCCGTTCGGCCTTGGACTGGGCCATCGCCAACCACAGCTGCAGGGGGGTCTCGAGCAGCATCGAGCTGATTCCGCGGATGATGCCGGCGAAGAACGGCTCGCCGAAGACCCGCTCCTCAGACTCTGAGACGACGAGGGCCACCGAATCGGTCCGCTGGGTGACCAGGGCCCGCGCGGCGCGATTGGGGACATACCCCAGTTCCTGGATGGCCTGCTCCACGGCGGCCTTCGCCGAGGCGGAGACCTGCGGGGAGCCGTTGACCACCCGGGAGACGGTGCCCCGGCCCACGCCGGCGAGGGCGGCGACTTCGTCCAGCGTCGGTCGCCCCGCCGACCGCATCCGCTGGCTCGTTCGCTGGATCGCCACCGTGGTTCCTCCGCGTGCTCAGGTCGTGGCGGCGCCGCGGACCGCGTGCTGGCTACCGCGGGCCGCGCCTGCCGTATGTGATTGTGCCCGTCAGCCTTTCGCGTCGGCACCCGGAGGGGTCGCGTCGAGCAGGCCATGCCGGCGAATCACATCCGAGTACCAGTGGGCGCTGGCCTTGGGGGTACGGGTCTGGCTGACATAGTCGACGTAAACAATACCGAACCGGCGCGTATATCCCTCAGCCCACTCAAAGTTGTCCAACAGGGACCAGGCGAAGTAGCCGCGCAACGGCACGCCCGCGTTGATCGCGTCGTGGCAGGCCTCCAGGTGGGAGTGCAGGTACGCCCGGCGGTCCAGGTCGTTGACCGAGCCGTCGGCGGAGACCTCATCGTCGAACGCGGCACCGTTCTCGGTGATGTAGAGCGGCACCTGTGGGTAATCGCGGCTCACTCGCTGGAGCACCTCGGTCAGACCAGGAGCATCGATCTCCCAGCCCATCGCCGTGACCGGCACGCCGCGTCGCACAAACCGGACGCCTCCGCTGCCTGGGTAGGCCGTGGCCGTGCCGTCACCCCGCCAGTCGAGCGACCCGTCCGGTCCCGGCTCCGGCGCGGCCAGCACGTGGCGGCTGTAGTAGTTGATGCCGAGCATCGACAGCGGCCTGGAGATGATGGCCAGGTCCCCGTCGCGAACATGATCGAAGTCGGTGATCGCGGCGAGGTCGTTCACCACGTCGGTCGGGTAGCGGCCCAGCAGCACCGGGTCCAGGAAGAACCGATTGCCCAACCCGTCGATACGGCGGGCGGCGTCCTGGTCCTCCGGCCCGGCCGACGCCGGGGAGATCGCATAAAGGTTAAGCGTGATGCCCACCTCTGAGTCGGGCCATCCCGCGCGGATGGCGTCGACCGCGAGCCCGTGCCCGAGCAGGAGGTGGTGTGCGGCCCGGACGGCGGACGCCGGGTCGCGCCGCCCGGGCGCGTGAACACCCGAGCCATAGCCGAGGAAGGCGGAACACCACGGTTCGTTCAGCGTGGTCCAGTTCCGGATGCGATCACCGAGGGCGCCGTGAACCAGCGAGGCGTAGTCGGCGAAGCGCTCGGCCGTGTCGCGGGCCGGCCAGCCACCGGCATCCTCGATCGGCTGGGGCAGATCCCAGTGGTAGAGCGTCAGCCACGGCTCGATGTCGTGGTCGAGCAGTTCGTCGACCAGACGCCGGTAGAAGTCGAGACCCGCGGGGTTGGCGGGACCGGCACCGGCGGGCTGCACCCGTGACCACGACACCGAGAACCGGTACGAGCCAAGACCCAATCGCTTCATCAGAGCGACATCGTCGCGGTAGCGGTGGTAATGGTCGGTCGCGACGTGGCCGGTGTGACCGCCCAGGATCCGGCCTGGAGTCTCCGCGAATGTGTCCCAGATCGACGGAGTACGGCCATCGGCGGTGGCCGCACCCTCGATCTGATACGCGGCCGTGGATGCGCCCCACAGGAAGCCCTCCGGGAAGCGCCGCACGCCGTTCGGGCTGCCTGCCGTCGCGGCCTGCGGGTCGGCATCGACCGGCTTTACATCGAGTGGCTGAGAGGTAGTCACGCCTTGACCGCACCTTCCATGATGCCGCCGATGATCTGGCGACCGAACACAATGAACACGAGCACCAGCGGGAGCGTCGCCACGGCGGTCGCCGCGAAGACGAGCGAGTAGTCGATGTAGTACGCGTAGGACAGAAACGCCAGCGACACCTGCACAGTCGGGTTCTCCGGCGTCAGGATCGCGTACGGCCAGAGGAAGCTGTTCCACTGCTCCATGAAGGTGAGCAGGCCGAGCACAGCTGCGGCCGGCCGCAGCGCGGGTAGCACGACGTTCCAGTAGATCCGCAGGGTCGAGCAGCCATCGACGCGCGCCGCCTCGATCAGCTCGTCCGAGACGGCCTGCGCGGCGTATTGGCGCATCATGAACACGCCGAACGCGCTCACCATGAATGGAACGATGACCGCGAGGATGTTTCCGTACCACCCGATCGTGTTCATCATGTCCCACAGCGGGATGAGGCCGAGCTGCGTCGGCACCATCATCGTGATGAGCGTCGCGAGCAGTAGCGCGTTGCGCCCGCGAAAGCGCAGCTTTGCGAAGGCGAAGCCCGCGAGCGTGCCGAAGAGCACCACGCTCACCGTCACCGCCGACGCCACGATCACTGAGTTGATCATGCCCTGCCAGAAGTTGGCCGCGTCGGCTTCGAGCACCCGCTGGAAGTTGTCGCCGAACGCGCTGCCGGGGGTACTCGGCGGCGGGACGTCGTTGATCGTGTCCAGGCTACGGGTCGCGATGATGAACATGTAGTAGAGCGGATAGATCGAGAACAAGACCGCAACGACGAGCGCGAAATACGTCAGCGGGCTGGCGTGCCACAGCCGGCGCGGTGCGGACTCACGCGCCATGGACAGCGGTGGCGGCACCAACAGCCCGACCGAGCCGGAGGGCCGCTGCGATACCGACGTCATCGGATCCTCCTCATCGGACGGACTTTCGGATGAGCAGGAAGTTGAGCACCGAAGCCACAATGATCATCAGGAAGAGCATGCCGGCCACCGCCGCGCCGTAGCCGGCGGTCGTAGTGGTCTCGATTCCCTTCTCGAACATGTACATCGCCACGGTCTGGAACTGGCGCAGGTTGCCACCCAGCGAGTCGCCCGAGAAGATCAAAGGCTCGGTGAACAGTTGCAGGCCACCGATCGTGGAAATGATCACCACGAAGATGAGCGTTGGCCGGATCATCGGCAGCGTGATGGACCAGAGCTGCCGCCAGCGGCTGGCGCCGTCGATGGCCGCCGACTCATAGAGATCGCGCGGAATGGCCTGCATCGCGGCGAGGAAGATGAGCGCGTTGTATCCGGTCCATCGCCAGTCCACCATGACCGAGATAGCGGTCCATGATCCCCAGGTGGTGTTCCGCCAATCAATCGCATCCACGCTGATCAGGCTGAGCACCCAGTTGATCACGCCGAAGTCGCGTTGGAACAGCGTGCCGAAGACTATGCCGACCGCGGCGACCGAGGTGACGTTGGGGACGAGGATCGCCATGCGGAAGAAGGTGCGCCAGCGCAGCCCACGGTTGAGGGTGTTGGCCAGGAACAGCGCGAGAAGGATCTGCGGGATCGTGGCCAGCAGGAAGATGCCGACGGTGTTCCTGACGGCGTTCCAGAAGTAATCATCGCTGAGCAGGTCGACATAGTTCTGCAGACCGATGAATGATCGACGGTCGGGCGCGATGAGGTTCCAGTTATGCAGCGACATCCATACCGTGCGAATGATCGGGTATAGCCCGAAGATTCCGAAGATGATGAAGAACGGGGCGATGTAGAGGTACGGCGAGGCCTTGAGGTCGAATCGTGCCAGCCGATGGGCCAGGCGTGGCTTCCGCGGCGCCTGCTCCGGTGATGCCGCGGGCGGCGGCGCCGTGGTGGCTGACAGGCTCATGAGGATTCCTTCCCGTGCGCGGCCGGGCGGATCGTGGATGACGTGCACGGGCTCGATGGCGCCCGGACGGGCGGGCTCGATGGCGCCCGGACGGGCCGGGCGCCACCGAGGCCACTGTCGAGCTACCTAGAAGGCGCCCTGGGAAGGTACATCGTTGAGGAACTTCGCCCAGGCCTCGTCGGCGTTGAGCTGACCGGACATGAGCGCGTTGAGTGCGGCCTCGAACGCCTTCTCCTTCACCGATCCGTGCCTCGGACCGAGGTGGACCGGCTGGATGTTCTTCACGCTCTCGCCGAACACCTTGGCGGTCGGCGCGTTGTTGAAGTACGGGTTCGTGTAGCCGGTGAAGTCGGTGCTCGCCAGTGCGGTCTTGTTGGTCGGCAGCGGGCCCGACTTCTTGAAGGCGGTCACCTGGCTGGTTGCGTTGGTCAGGAAGTCGGCGAGCTTCGCCGCCTCCGACTGGTACTTGCTCTGGGCCGGCACCGCGAGCCACGAGCCACCCCAGTTGCCGGAGCCACCGGGCACGGCGGCCACGTCCCACTTGCCGGAGTTCGCATCGCCCGAGTTGGCCTTGACAATGCCGAGCATCCAGGAGGGGCACATCGTCACCGCGAACGTGCCCTGCTTGAAGCCCGCGCTCCACTCGGGGGACCAGGTCGCCGTCTTCGCCGCGATGCCCGCGTTGTGAATCTTGACCGAGGTGTCCCAGGCGGCCTTGACGGCCGGGCTGTTCGCCGCGATGAGGTCTGTGGGCTTGCGGTCAGCCGGCTTGACAGCCGGGTTGTAGAGGTTGTCGTCTTTGTCGTAGAACAGGTCGCCGGTGTGCTGGAACAGGACGGCGTTGGTCACCGAGGTCAGCGAGTCGACCATGCCCTTGCCGGTCTTGGCCTTGTACTGCAGACCGACCTCAATGAACTTGTCCCAGGTGGGCCAGGAGGCGGAGACCGCATCCCGCTCAAACGGCATACCGGCCTGTTCGAACAGGTCGCGGCGGTAGCAGGCGGCGAGGCTGCCGACGTCGGTCGGGAAGCCGATCACCTTGCCGTCGGTGGTCTTACCGAGTTCCCACTTCCACGACAGGTACTCGCCAGACTTGCCCGCGGAAGCGTACTGGCCCAGGTCGACCCAGTTCGCGGGGTTCAGCTTGAACTCGTTGATGATGCCCTCTTCGAGCGCGACAACGTCGCCCGCACCCTTGCCGGTGGCCAGGTAACGGACGAGCTTGTTGCGGTAGTCGCCGAGGTCGCCGGTCTTACGCAGCTCGATCTTGATGTTGTTAGCCGTCTCGTATTGCTTGACGAGGTCCTCGTACCCGAACTCACCAAACGTGTCGACGATCAATTTATCCGGCTTGGCACCGGCCTCCGGCTTCGCCTCGCCACACGCCGCGGCCGCGCCGAGCGCGGTAACCGCGACGAGAGCAACCGCTGCAGCTTGGCGCAGGCGGCGCTTCGTAACGCTCATCCCGGACCCCTCTCAGGTCGTGATGTTGCTGTGGAAAGTGGGCCTCGCAACACCGAGGTGGGCTGGGGGCTACCAAACCGTGGCCTCTGAGCAGTGCGAACGCCACACCTGCTGTCTATATGTGGCGGGTGCCACATCTCGACGGGAGCGCTCCCATAGGAAAGCGTGTGAGCGCCGCCACTGTCAACAGCTTCGTGGGAGCGTTCCCAATTCGTTACGGAGGGATGTCCGGTGGTCGTCCGTTACGCCATCCGGCGCAACAGGATCGTGACCAGTTCGGGGACGAAGGCCTCGGAGTCGAACCCGCGGCCGAGCCAGTCCCTCATCTGCTCGTGCTCGAGATGGTCGGGGTCGCGCATGGCGGTGACGAACCTGCGATACCCGTACGCGCCACCCACATCCTCGGGCGGACAGGCCCGTTCGCCCTCGAGGCAGATCGGGTAGCGCTCGCCGGGGTCGGCGGTCCACACCGCCTCGACCGTGACGGCGTGTTCCCACCAGTCGCCGTAGTCGTAGGTGTAGCGGAACCGGTCACCCTTGCCCACCACGGAGTCGAGCCTGGTATCCAACTCGTCGCGGAGCTTCAGCTCCGGGCTCGGGGTCAGCTCGTTGCCAGGGTCCGGCTCGCCGTACTGCACGCCGTCTATCTCGAAGTAGTGCAAGTGGTAGTCCCACCAGCCCATCGCGTGCTGGATGACCCGGTGCACTCGGTCGAGTGTGTAGCCGCCAGGCACCAGCAGGCGTCGCCACACTTCGGGTGTCACCCCGTCGAGGGTCACCCGCAGTTGGTAGATCTGTCGCGGCACGGATCTCATTCTTGACGCAGGCACTGCACCCTCGCAGGCTGAAGCCGTGATCTGCCGCGCTTGTCGGGCCCAACGCCATGAGAAGTGCCCCGGTGGGACGTGGTGCGACTGCCAGCACCGCCCACCCGAGCCGACCCCGCCGGCGACCGGGCGGGCCGGCGAGTGAGGATGCTGCGCCTCTGGCCCGACCCCCCGCCGCTCTACGATGCCGCGGATCTCGACGATGAGGCGCTACGTGACGTGTACGCGCCGGACCGCACCCGGCCGTGCGTGAGGGTCAACTTCGTGACCAGCCTCGATGGGGCTGTCGAGATTGCCGGTCACTCGAGAGGCCTGTCGAGCGAGGCGGACCAGAAGGTGTTCTCGGTGCTGCGTACGCTCGCCGACGCGGTCATGGTGGGTGCGGGCACGCTGCGCCATGAGCGCTACGGCCCGGTCCGGCTGGCCGAGGCGTCCCGCGCGTGGCGGCGCGAGCAGGGCCTGGCCGAGCAACCGACGCTTGTGATCATCTCCTCATCGCTGGACCTCGAGGCCGGCCATCGCGCGTTCACCGAGGCGCCGGTGCGACCAGTGGTGCTGACCCACGCCGGCGCTCCCCCAGATCGCCGAGCCGCGATCGAACCCGTCGCGGACATGGTGATCTGTGGCGAATCGGGGGTCGACCTCTCCGCGGGCCTGGCCGAACTGCTGCGGCGGGGCCTTGGCCAGGTGCTCTGCGAGGGAGGTCCGCACCTGTTCGGTGCGCTGCTCGCGGCTGACCTCGTCGACGAGCTCTGCCTCACCGTGTCACCGCTGCTCGCCGGCGCCGGGCCGGGCCGGATCGTCGCCGGCGCCGGCGCGGACGCCGGCCGGGCTGAGCCGCTGCCCATGCGCCTGGTTCACGTCATCGCCGCCGGCGACATGCTGCTGACTCGCTACGCCCGCCTCGGGGCGGCAGCCTCCGAAACGCATGGACAAGGAGCGGACATGGTCGCCGGGCGATAGCTCGGGGCGAGCTACCGTCGGCGGTGACGCCGCATCCCGTCGACCTTTGTGGCGAACTCTCGCGGTCGCAGGATCGGGGTACCACGCCACGGCGACATTGACGTCAAGTCCGTGTCCTCGGACACCAGCAGTAGTGCCCCCACCTCCATGACGAGATCGAGGATCCTGTTGTCTTCATGATCGCGACAGTCGTGGACCGTAGCCGGCGGATCGACTACCCCCCCGCCGCTGTGGTCTGCCACCTCGACGACCACCGAGAGGTACTGCTCAGTTCGGTCACCGGGCCACTTCAAGCCCTCGACGAGGACCCGACCAAGGTTGTCGAGAATGTGCGGCGAAAGCCACAGCGCGAACTCGGTCGCGTCGACGACGATGCCGAGGCAATCCGCGAACGGGTTGCCGGACGTCGGCGGAGGCGAGGGCCAGGACCGGAAGGGGCTATTGCCGCCAGCGGCTGCGCCGACCAGTACGTTCACGTCGTAGACAATCGGTATGGGCGGCGATGATGTCACGACCGACCCTTGAGGACCCGTCGGGTGATCTCTGGAATGTCCTCGATGGTGAGGCCCTGCTCAGCCAGCTTGCTCTGCCCGAAGGCCTGCAGCTCGCGTAGTTCCTCCGCGAGCTTCACCGACCGCATGATCTTCAGCGTGGCGCGCAGGTAGGCAGACCTGTTCCCATGCCCGAAGTACTCCACGAGATCGTCGAGGACCGCACGATCCTCATCCGCAACCGCAAATCCCAACGTCGACGTGCTCACGAAGACCACCTCCGGCATCCAGGATAGCAGTACGCCGCCTCTCAGATGCAGAACATTGCACTGGACGTAAGGTAGCGCTGCCTCTGCCGACGATGGGGCTGTATTGTTCCGCCGAAGCAACAACTTGGGATATGCGAGTTTTGGGTTATTTGAGTGGACTCGCCTGTGCGTACCGGGATCCGACCGACTGTCGCACGGGTGGGGCAGAGTCTTATGCGAGGGCACGGCCACGGTGCGGGATACGGCCACGGTGCGGGATGAGGAGAGCGCGGATGGACGAGGGCGAGACGGTCGGGCGGGTGCTGGGCACCCTCGACGCCACGCCGCTGCAGTTCTGGGTGGCGGTCCGGCCAGGGGCGTACCTCCAGCTCGATGATGTCGTCGTCACCACCCGCGAGCTGCCCGCCTCCGACACCGGCACCGCCCGCGAGCCCGTGACCATCGCCGGCGTGGTGACGCAAGTACGCGCGCGCCACGAGGGGGCGACCTTCGACTCCGACGTCTTCGCCATCGCCGAGGGCACCCTGCCGGCGCAGGTGCAGGAGGCGGCCGAGATCACCACGACCAGGGTAGAGCCGGAGATTTATGTGCCGCCCGCTCCGGGGGCGTTGGTGCGGCGAGCCGGCGGGGCGGAGCGGGACGGCGCCCTCTACTTCGACCGGATGGAGCGGCGCATCCCCATCGGCGCAGGTCGGGACGGTCGGCCGCTCTACCTCAATGCCGAGTTCCTCGACGGCACCCGCGGCGCTCACGTCTCCATCTCCGGCATCTCCGGTGTCGCGACCAAGACCAGTTTCGCGACCTGGCTGCTCTACTCGGTCTTCCGCTCCGGGGTGCTGGGCGGCCCGGCCGAGTCCACCAACACCCGGGCGCTGATCTTCAACGTGAAGGGCGAGGATCTCCTGTTCCTCGACCACCCGAACACCAAGCTCGATGCGGACACCCGCTCCGCGTACGCGCGCCTCGGGCTCGACGCCGCGCCGTTCCCGGACGTGTGCGTCTACGCCCCGCCCCGCGCCGGCGACCTCAACGGCTCCCCCGACGTGGCGAGCCGGCTCACCGGGGTCGACGCCTTCTACTGGACCGTCGCCGAGTTCTGCTCGGAGCGCCTACTTCCCTACGTGTTCGCCGACGCCGATGACGACCGCCAGCAGTACACGATGGTGGTGCACTCCGTCGCGGCGTACCTGCATCGCCACGCCGAGCCTGCCGACGGCGGCGTGGTGATCGACGGCTTACGGGTCGGCTCCTATCCGGACCTGGTCGACGTCATCGCGGAGCGACTCTCCGACGAGGACACGCGCGCCCGATGGGCCGGCTCCGCGGTCGGGCTCGGCACCGTCAACGCCTTCCTGCGCCGGCTCATCTCGAGCACCCGCGACCTGTCCAGGTTGATCAGGGGTGATCTCCCAACCGCCCGCCGCCACGGCATCAACACCGCCGAGAGCGCCCAGATTACGGTCGTCGACCTGCACAACCTGCCGGACCGGGCGCAGCGTTTCGTCGTCGGTGTGATCCTCAAGAGCGAGTTCGAGCGCAAGGAGAAGGCCGGTACGGCGAAGCCGCTGCTCTTCGTGGTGCTCGACGAGCTGAACAGGTACGCGCCGCGCGAGGGCTCCTCCCCCATCAAGGAGGTGCTGCTCGACATCGCCGAGCGCGGGCGCTCCCTCGGCGTGATTCTCATCGGCGCGCAGCAGACCGCCAGCGAGGTGGAGCGCCGCATCGTGGTCAACTCCGCCGTCAAGGTGGTTGGCCGGCTCGACGCGGCGGAGGCCGCGCGCCCGGAGTACGGGTTCCTGCCTCAGGCGCAGCGCCAGCGCGCCCTGATCGCCAAGCCGGGCACCATGTTCATCAACCAGCCGGACATCCCGGTCCCGCTGGTGGCCGAGTTCCCCTTCCCGGCGTGGGCGACCCGCCCGTCCGAGGCCGGTCCCGCGCCCAATCACACGCTGCGCTCGCTCGTGCAGTCAACCGACCCGTTCGCCGTGATCGGTGCGGCCCGCAAGGGCATCGCCGACGACGAGATCCCGTTCTGAGGCCGGCCATGAAGATCCTGCACACGTCCGACTGGCACATCGGAAAGGTCCTCAAGGGACAGTCACGGGTCGAGGAGCAGCTGGCGGTCCTCGCTGAGGTCGTCGGCATCGCCGAGGCGGAGCGCCCCGACCTGGTCATCGTCGCCGGTGACCTCTACGACACGGCGGCGCCGACGGCCGAGGCGGAGAAGATCGTGGTACGGGCATTGAGCGCGCTGCGTCGTCACGCCCCCGCCGTCGTGGTGATCGCCGGAAACCACGACCACGGCGCGCGGCTGGACGCGTTCCGGACCTGGGCGGACGGCGCCGGGGTGACGCTGCGCGGTGCTCCGGGCCGAGCCGAGGATCACCTGATCGCGGGGGTTACCGGGGCCGGCGAAGCGTGGCGGCTGGCGGCGCTCCCCTTCGTCTCACAGCGCTACGCCGTACGCGCCTCGGAGATGTTCGAGCTGAGCGCCGCCGAGGTGTCGGCCACCTACTCCGACCACATCGCGCGACTGTTCGCCGCGCTGACGGAGTCCTTCGGCGACGGATCGGAGACGGTCAATCTTGCGACGGCACACCTGACCGTCGTGGGCGGCAAACTCGGTGGCGGGGAGAGAGACGCGCACACCATCGAGGCATACGCCGTACCGTCGACCGTCTTCCCGGCATCGACCCACTATGTCGCGCTGGGTCACCTGCACCGGCGCCAACAGGTCGCGGGACCGTGCCCGGTCCATTACTGCGGCAGCCCCCTAGCGATCGACTTCGGCGAGGAGGACAACACCCCGTCGGTGTCCATCGTGGAGGTCAGCGCGAACCGGGCGGCGAAGGTGCGGGCGGTGCCGATGACGACCGCCGTCGCGCTGCGGACCATCCGGGGCACGCTCGCCGAGCTCGCCACAGTGCGGGTGGACGCCGCCGCGTGGCTTCGGGTCTACGTGCGGGAGAAGCCGAGAGCAGGTCTCAAGGAGGACGTCCAGGCGCTGCTGCCCCGCACGCTCGAGGTCCGCATCGATCCACAGATGCTGCCCGAGCTCACGTCGCCCCGCCGGGTGAGCAACGCGGGCCGCTCACCGCGCGAGCTCTTCGCCGAGTACCTCACCACCAAGAACGTGGCCGACGACGCCGTGGGTGCGCTGTTCAACCGGCTCTACGAGGAGGTGACCACTCCGTGAGGCCGCTGCGGTTGGACCTGCACGGTTTCACCGTCTTTCGGGAGCCGACAACGGTGGACCTGACCGACGCCGACTTCTTCGCTCTCGTCGGGCCGACCGGCTCGGGCAAGTCGACGGTGCTCGACGGGATCTGTTTCGCCCTCTACGGAACGGTGCCACGCTGGGGCGACCGACGCCGCATCGAGCACGCGCTCGCCCCATCCGCGGCTGAGGCCCGGGTGCGGCTGGTGTTCGAGGCGTCCGGCGTCCGGTTCGTCGCTACTCGGGTGGTACGCCGCGATGGGAAGGGCAGGGTGTCCACATCGCACGCCGGGCTCGAACAACTGCCACCCGGTTTCGACCTCGCCGCCTTCGACACCGCGCCGGCCGAGCGGACCGAGGCCGGCCTCGGCATCGTCCTCGCCGGCACGCCGGCCGAGATGGACGCGGCGGTCGCCGAGGCGGTCGGCCTGCCCTACGAGCAGTTCACCAGTTGCGTCGTGCTGCCGCAGGGCGAGTTCGCCCGGTTCCTGCACGCGAAGCCGGCCGAGCGGCAGGAGATCCTGATTAACCTGCTCGGCCTACATGTGTACCAGCGGATCGGCGAGCGAGCCGGAGTGGTGCAGCGGGAGGCAGAGTCACGGGCCGCCGCTACAAGGGGAGTCCTCGCCGACCTCGCCGGAGCCGACGACGCCGCGCTCGAAGCGGTTGAACGGGCCCTGGCGGCGGCGCGCGGGCTTGTGGGCAAGGTCGAGCAGGAGCTGCCGGCGCTGGCCAAGGCGGCGGCGGCGGGGGAATCCGCTGGCGCCAACCTCGCCCGCCTCGAACGGGAGATCGCCGTCCTGACCGCGGTGCGGACCCCAACCGGCGTGGCGACTCTTGGCGACGAGGTCGGCGCCGCCCGCGAGGCGGCCGAGACGACTGAGGCCGGGGTCCTCGCGGCGGAGGAGCGGGAGGAGAAGCTGCGGGCCGAGCTGGCCGAGGCCGGCGACCGCACCGCGCTGCAGCGCCTGCTTGACGCCCACGCCCAACGAGGTCTACTGACGACGAGCGTCGCCAAACTCGCCGCCGGCGTAGCGGCCGCCACCACGGAGCACCACACAATCGGCGCGGCGCTCGAAGCGTCCCGCGCGAACGCCGAGAAGGCGGCCCGAGCGGTCGTCGAGGCACAGCGGGGCATCGAGGTAGCCCAGACCGCCGATCGGGCCGCGGCGTTGCGAGCCCACCTGGCCCCGGGCGAGCCCTGCCCGGTCTGCGAGCAGGCCGTCGTGACCGTTCCGGAGATGCCGGAGACGGCCGCTCTCGCCGGCGCCCGGGCCAGGCTCGCGACGGCGGAGACGGCGGCGGAGACGGCCAACCGAACCATGGCCGGTCACGACCGCACGCTGCGCGAGCTCGACCGGAGCCTCGCTGCGGCGGCCGCCCAGCATGAGGAGTCGGCGAAGCGACTCGCCAGTGTCGAGGCGCAGCTGGCGGATGCGCCAACGCAGTCCACGGTCGAGGCAACGCTGGCCACGATCACCAAGGCCGAGCGCTCCGTCACGGCCGCGACCGACGCTGTCCGCACCGCCCGTCAGGCTGCCCGCGCGGCCTCGGGCGCCCGCAAGAAGGCCGAGGACCGCCTGCGCGAGGCGTGGCGGGAATTCGATGCGGGTCGCGATGCGCTCGCCACCCTCGGCCCACCCCCGGCGGACCGGGACGATCTCGTTGGCTCGTGGCAGGCCTTGCGGGCCTGGGCCGGCGTGGCCCGCGGTGAGCGTGCCCAGGCCCGCGAGGCGGGTCTCGCGGCGGCCGAGGCGGCATTGGCCGAGATCACCGTACGCATTAGACGGCTCGACGCCCTCTTCCACGACGCCGGCGTTGCCGCGGTCCGGGCCAACGCCGACCCAGCGGCGTACCGGCAGGCGGCCGCGCTCGCTGTCGAGCGCGCCACGGCGGCCCACCATCGGCTCCTCGAGCGCCGGGACCAGGCCGCGCGCCTGGCCGACCAGGTGGCCGAGCACGAGCGCGAGGCGCAGGTGGCCAAGTCGCTGGCGCAGCACCTGCGCGCCAACCAGTTCGAGCGATGGCTGCTCGCGGAGGCCCTCGACGCGCTGGTAGCCGGCGCATCCGTGATCCTGCGGGAGCTGTCGGCCGGCCAGTACGACCTGGCGCACGACAAGGGTGAGTTCTTCGTGATCGACCATTCCGACGCCGGACTGAGACGAGGCGTGCGAACGCTCTCGGGCGGCGAGACCTTCCAGGCGTCACTCGCCCTCGCCCTCGCACTCTCCGAGCAGCTCGCCGGCTTGTCGACGGCGGCCGCCAGCCTAGAGTCAATCATGTTGGACGAGGGCTTCGGCACGCTCGACGCAACCACCCTCGACACCGTCGCCGCGACCCTGGAGAACCTAGCCGCGCGCGGCGACCGGATGGTCGGCGTGGTCACCCACGTCACGGCGCTCGCGGAGCGGATCCCCGTGCGGTTCGACGTGAGCAAGGATGCGCGAGGGTCAGCGCAAATTGTCAGAACCGGCTGAGACCCTGTCTGTCATGACGATGCAGGTTGTGACCAACGGTCGGGTACGGCTCTATGTGGACAGCTGGGACCCGTCGTACGGGACCGGCCTGGATCCCGGCGACAACGGCCCGACAGCGGAGAGTACGGCCCAGCTGGGCGTCGACATCGAGGTCCCCGGCGCGGCGTGGCGTCCGCTGAGCCCGCCGCCAGAGGTGCGTTCCCCCGAGGTCGTGTTGCTCGTCGACGGCGTGCGCCGCATCGATGCCCGCATCTGGGTTGAGGAGGCCGACGGGACCCTGCATCCCGGGCTCGCCGCCTCGTACGCGGCCGGGGTGGTCCGCTGCGACCTGCGGCGGGGCAGCGCCGATGTCGTGGTCGCCCGCATCGCCCGGGGGCTGTTCACGGCCAGCCCGAACGTGACCGACGTGACCGCTGCGAACACGCGCTACGCGGTACGACGGGTGGCGGCAAACGATCCGGCCCAGCTCTCCGCGGCGGTACAGCCGCAGTTGCACACCCTGGAGGCGGAGGTGTCGGTGGAGGCCCGCGCGACGGCGGCGGCGGACGAGGACCTCCTCGTCATCGACGGTCCGTTGCGCGGGCGGACCCAGCTCCCCCGGGCGCTGGGGTACGTCAAGACCCACCGGGCGCAGTACCTCCCGCCGGATCTTGCCGTGGTGATCGGGCAGTTGCGGCCTGGCCAGCGGTGCCCGGTCTTCCTGTTGGGTACAACCTGGCACCGCTACACGTGGTATCTCAAGCTTCCCGGCCCGCTCGGGTCGCCGTGGGCGGGCGTGGTCCGGGTCGAGGCGTCCGCGGACCTGCCCCGCGGTGAGGTGATCCGGCTCGCCGACCTGTCGGCGGCGACACTGCCCCGCTTCGCCTCGACCGCATACAAGGACGCCCGCGCACCACAGAACCTCACCCCGATCGCCGGGCTGGAGCGTCGGTTGCGCGGCATGCTCGGCGACTCCCGCCTGCTGCTGCGATCGCTCACCGCAGCGGCCGCCGCCCAGCGCGACGCTGCGTAGGCGGCGGCGGAGGCCGCATGGCTCTGCGGCGGGGGCGTAGGCTGCCCGGCATGCTCCGCCGCCTGCCGCTCCCGGAGCGCTACGACTTCGCCGGAACGGTTGGCTCGCTTCCGATGGGCCGCCACGACCCGTGCACTCGGGTCGCGGAGGGCGCTTTCTGGTGGGCGACCCGGACTCCAGCCGGCCCGGCGACGCTGAGTCTGCGCCGGGAGGCCGCCGAGCTTGTGGCGACCGGCTACGGGCCGGGGGCGCAGTGGGTCGTGGATCGGGCCGACGCGATCGCCGGGCTGCGCGACGACGTGACCGGCTTCGCCGAGGTAGCCGACCGCCATCCGGTCGTGGCCCGGCTGGCGAAGGTCCACAGTGGATTCCGTCTACCCGCGACTGGTTCGGTATTCCCCCGACTACTGCGGGCGATCCTGGAGCAGAAGGTGACCGGCAAGGAGGCGTATCGGGGATACGCGGCGACCGTGCGACATTTCGCGAAGCTTGCGAGCGAAACATCGGGCAACGTCGCGAAGCTTGCGAGCGAAACATCGGGCAACGTCGCGAAGCTTGCGAGCGAAACATCGGGCAACGTCGCGAAGCTTGCTAGCGGTGGCGAGTTGGCCCCGGGGCCGCTGGCCGGGCTCCGGCTGCCACCCGACCCGGCAACGGTGGCCGCGACGCCGTACTGGGTCTTCCATCCCCTCGGCATCGAGCAGCGCCGCGCCGACGCGATCTGCCGCGCGGCGGCCGTGGCGTCGCGGCTGGAGGAGTGCGCCGACGCGGCCTCGCTCACGGCCCGGCTGATCGCCATCCCCGGCATCGGGGTGTGGACGGCGGCCGAGGTTGTCCGGGTGGTCTTCGGCGACGCCGACGCCGTATCGGTCGGCGACTACCACATCCCGCACATGGTCTCGTGGGCGCTCGCAGGCGAGGCCCGAGCGGGTGCACGCGAGGGTGCTCCAGGTTGTGTCAGTCCCGCTGATCAGCGGATGCTCGAACTGCTCGAACCGTTCCGGGGGCACCGGGGCCGGGTCTGCGTTCTGCTGGAGAGGGCCGGCGTTGGCGCCCCCCGATTCGGGCCCCGCATGCCCATCCGGTCCTTCGCCGCCTTCTGACGGCAATGGTCGGGCGTGGGGCGCCGGCCGGGGGTCGGTGGCGGGTGTAAGACTCGGGACGTGCAGCTTCCTGTGATGCCGCCGGTCGAGCCGATGCTGGCGAAGAGCGTGCCGGAGATCCCGACCGGGCCCGGGATGCGGTACGAGCCGAAGTGGGACGGCTTTAGAACGATCGTCTTCCGCGATGGGGACGAGGTCGAGCTGGTCAGCCGCGGCGGAAAGACCATGACGCGGTACTTCCCCGAGGTGGTCGAGCAGGTGCGCGCCCAGCTACCGGCCCGCTGCGTCGTTGACGGCGAGATCGTGCTCGTACGCCGGGAGCCGGGTGCCGCGCCGAGGCTGGACTTCGAGCTGCTCCAGCAACGCATCCACCCCGCCGCGTCCCGGGTGAAGCTTCTCGCCAGCCAGACGCCGGCCGACTTCGTGGCCTTCGACCTGCTGGCACTGGACGACACCGACCACATGAGGGATCCGTACGAGGCCCGGCGCTCCGTCCTCGAGACGGCACTCGCCTCCGTTGTTCCGCCGGTCCACTTAACCCCGACCTCGACCAACCTCGAGACGGCGAAGCGGTGGTTCGAGATCTTCGAAGGCGCCGGGCTGGATGGTCTCATCGCCAAATCCCCTCAGATCACTTACGCACCGGGCAAGCGTCTCATGTTCAAGATCAAACATACTCGGACCGCCGACGTCGTGGTGGCCGGCTTCCGCTACCACACGTCAGGCCCGGTCATCGGCTCGCTGCTGCTCGGACTCTTCGACAACGAGGGCACGCGGCACCACGTTGGGGTAAGCGCCTCGTTCACTGCCGCCAGGCGTAAACAGCTGCTCGACGAGCTGGCGCCCTACCGCGACGGGGCGAGCGAGGGACACCCCTGGTTGGCCTGGCTCGAGGGCGTCGCCACGGCAGCCGAGGCCGGCCAGCGGGTGCCGGGGGCGGTGAGCCGGTGGACCGGGAAGAAGGATCTCAGCTGGGAACCCCTGCGTCCCGAGCTCGTCGCGGAGGTCGGCTACGAGGCGATGGAGGGCGACAGATTGCGTCATACCGCACAATTCAAGCGCTGGCGACCCGACCGGACGCCCGATTCATGCACGTACGATCAGCTTGAGCGGCCGATCCGGTTCGACGTCGACGATGTGTTGGCGGGCAGCCCGTAACGTTGGCTCAACAAGACTGAGTTGAGGAGATCACCTTGCGTCCTCGGGTCGCGCTCGCCGCCGCAACCCTCGTGCTCGCGGTCGTCGCGGCCGGCTGCGCGCCGTCGGTGCGCTGGCGCGAGGGAGAGCCGTCGCCGGCCGCCTCGGGGGACACCATTTCCTGGCAGGACTGCGGGCGTGACGCTCGTCAGGTCAATCCCGATCTCACCCGGTCATTGTTCACCATCGAGTGCGGCACGGTCGCGGTGCCGCAGGACTGGAACACAGCCAAGGACGGCAAGGCGGCGGACGGCAAGACCTTCAACATCGCGTTGATGCGGATCCGGTCCAAGGGCATCAAGGGCCGCCTCGGCTCGATCGTGACCAACCCGGGCGGACCGGGCGGCTCCGGCCTCGGCTTCCTCCCCTACCTCGCCGGGGAGGTCCCGGTGCTGCTTACTCGCTTCGACCTGATCGGGTTCGATCCCCGAGGCGTGGGCAAGTCCAACCCGGTCAAGTGCATCTCCGACGCCGACCTGGACGCGAGCTTCGGCTATGAGCCGGATCCGGTCAACAACGCCGCCTTCCAGGGCGTGGTGACGCTGGCACGTCGGATCGGGGACGGCTGCAGCGCCAAGTTCGGCCAGGATCTGCGCCTGTTCTCCACGGAGCAGGCCGCGCGGGATATGGACGCGATCCGCGCCGCCCTCGGCCAGGAGAAGCTGAACTACCTCGGCTACTCCTACGGCACCCTTCTCGGGGCGGTCTACGCACGGCTCTTCCCCGGCAACATCCGCGCGATGGTGCTCGACGGCGCGGTCGACCCGCAGCAGTCCCCCGTCGCCGGCTCCGAAGGTCAGGCCAGGGGCTTCGAGCGGGCATTTACCAACTTCGTCGCGTGGTGCAAGCAGAACACCGGCTCGTGCCCGATCGCGCCCGACGCTCGTGCGGCGATCGTCAACGCCATCAACTCGGCGCGCACCCACCCCGTCAGGACCTCGGACGGGCGAGTGGTGACCGCGGGCTGGGTGTTCTACGCCGTGGTCTCGACGCTCTACTCCCAGGACGCTTGGCAGTATCTGGCCCGGGCCATCGACGACCTGCGCAAAGGCGACCCGCGGGTAACCCTGATCTTGGCCGACAGCTACGCCGAGCGCGACAAGGCGGGGCACTACAGCAACCTGTTCGACGCCAACAGCGCGGTGAACTGCGCCGACTCCGATCAGTACCCCACGGTCGAGCAGATCCGGGTGCTCCAGGCCGACTGGCGTACGAAGTACCCGCTCTTCGGCGCGCCGCTGGCAATCGGCATGCTGAACTGCGCCGTATGGCCGTCGAAGAAGGACCCGTATCCGGTCGGCCCCGCCGCGGGTTCCAAACCAATCGTGGTGGTGGGGACGCTCGGCGACCCGGCCACGCCGTACGAGTCGACCCCGAAGCTCGCCCAACTGCTCGGTACGGGCACCGTGGTGACCTGGCAGGGCGAGGGCCATACCGCCTACCCGGAGACGGCATGCATCCGCGACGCCATCGAGGGCTACTTCATCGACAGCAAGGTCCCTGCCAAGGACCTCACCTGCCCAGCGCGCTAACGATCTTCTCGTTGATCAAGGGCGTAGTCGCGTGATTTGATCTCCAACCACGCGACTACAGCCTAGATCGACGAGGCGAGCTGCGCTCACAGGTCGATGTGGGCTCGCCCGAGCGGACCATGCTGCCGCTCCGCGTAGTCGAGGGCTGCCTCGATGCGCTCGCGGCGAATCTGGATCTCCCGCTGTGGACAACTTTGGCAGGTCAGGTGAGCCTTGTCGGCGCCGTCTGGCCCGTCGTTCCAACGCACGACGTGAACCTCATCGCCCACGCGCCACTGCTGCTGCCATATGCGCCGGTCGGCGCCCAAGATGGTGTAGCGGCCGAACTCCGCGAGGCGTGGTGCTCCGCAGCCGGCACACCCGATCTCGACGGCCACGAAGATCTGGCCGGGAGACACCCGGCGTCTCTCGACGGCCGGCCATGAGGTCTGACCAGGTTGAGTGTCTGGCTTACGTCGTCGGCTCACAGCCTGTCCTCGCGCCCACCCACAGGTGCGCGTCGCGATCCGCCGCGGTCGAAAGAGCACATGCCAGCGGTGCGCGACGGTGTGCCCCGGAAAGCTCGTCCACAGTGGCCGGTCGACACGTCACCGCCAGCCAGCCGCCGAGCCGGGTGGTCTCTCCGTAAAGGATCCGGGTGTGCTTGGCCAAGCCGGCGGCGCGCAGTGAACGACGGAGACTCGCCGTGAGGTCCTCGATCCGAGGGGAGGTCACAATAGAAGGCTATCGGGTCAGTCAGCGCAGGGCTATACAGCACGCCCGGGCCGCGCAGATCGCCATCACCGGCGACTTCCCGGACCTCTATGTCGCCGGTTCCGAGCGACGACGATAATGATCCGCCGGGAGGTGTTACACGTAGTTTCGTGATCAACGACCTCGGCCGAACGGTTGAGGCGAACGAGCGGCCCCGTCCTTAATGGACGGGGCCGTTTTCGTTGGTAGGTTGGACTGTCAGCGATTAAAGACAACCGCAGCACCGAAGAATACGATTATAACAACCCCCGCAGCCAGCCCCGTCAGCACTCTAAAGACGGCCAGCTCCCAACCACCACGACGAACAGATCGATGTGCCCAGGCGCCGACACCGATCGTGCTGACCGCGACAATGGTTGCGTACGACCACATCGGCAGCCCCGGGTCCGGGCCCAGGACTACCGCAAGTAGCAGATACAGGCCGACTCCCGCGAACATGATCCAACCCACGCCGCCAGCTGTGGCGTACAAGAGCGGTCTTCCCCGCGTTAGCAAACCGGCACGGTTGTGCGCGACCGAGGGATACAGTGTGGCCGTGGCCACAATGACACAGATCGCGCATGTCACAACGGCCACTGACAGGATCACCGGAGCACAATCCAGCTCGATGCATCCCGAGGACTTGCGCACCGGTTCGGTCGCCACGGTGCCCGCTCCCGCTAGAAGACCCACCGCTACGGCGCCTGCGGCTTGGAGCTGCAACTGCGCTCTCGGACGCCATTTCATTGTCCTACGGTCTACGAATGTTGCCCGGCGGGCAACGTCGCAACCGTATCTGTCACGCGTCGATACCGTCACGACATCGTGTCCACGATGGAACGCAAGTTCGCGCCTCCAACGCCCTGTCATCGACATGAGAGCGAGTTCGGGCTAGTCGGCCGGCACCCACGGGCTGTCACACAGGTATGTGTCCGATGCCGCGGTACCCTGCTTCTCGGACAATAGTACGATGCTCGCATGACGGGCTGGCAGCATCCGAAGATGTGCGCCAACGGGCACGAACTCGGTCCCGGCAAGCTGGTGCTCTCGTTCGTCATGTGCCCCGACTGCCCGGCGACCGAGGACGGAAGAGGCCACCATGTGATCTACTGCCGGGTCAATGGGTGCCGAGCCGAGCCGGCATATCCGCCCGGACATGTCGGCGCGGTGCGCAAGCAGCGCTGAGAAGGGGTCCCATCCCACGCCCAGGGGCGCATGCGCGGCGCGAGATTTCCGAGATTTGACCACATTGAGCGGGCTCAGCGATCAGCATGGGTGACAGCCGGGCTCGCGGACGGAGCATCGGCGCCCGCCGTTGCGGGGTCATTGATCGGGGGTAGGTATGGCGAAGACACAGACAGCGGAGCAGAGCATTGCGGGCCTCGCCCATGGCGACCCCGATGTGCTGGAGACCGTGACTCGGATGACCGAGGGGACGCTGGAGCGCTCAGGGCTTGACGAGAAGACCTTCATGCTCGTACGGATTGCGGCGCTGGTCGCGTCCGACGCCGCACCCGTCTCATATCTGGCGAATCTGGGGGTGGCCGCTGAGGCAGGCATCACTCTCGACCAGGTCGTGGGCACGATGGTCGCGGTCGCACCCGTGGTGGGCACAGCCCGCATCACCGCGGCAGCATCGAATATGGCCCGCGGGGGTGTCCTGGGCGAGAAGCTTGGTGAGTTGGCCGACGAAATCGAGTAAGGCCAGCGCCCGGTCCTCGGTGAGGCCGGCGAACATGCGCGAACACCGCCGCGAAGGCGCTCGCTCGAGCGGCGGCCAGCGACGAACGCTACGGCGAGACAGGTTTGCAGCTCGCTTACGGGCCGCGCCGCGCTCGACGACGGGCACCGTGGCACGGTCCTCGATCCGGTGGACAATCACGGCTGGTCGCCGTCCGCCGTGGGCGCCGGGCCCGGCGCTGGGCGTAGCAGCTCGGCGTGCGCGCTGCCACTCGCTCGGCGGTGGCGCGGCGTCGACCAGGCGGCGGATGTACGCGTTGACGCGGTCGGATCGCGGTTCGGGGGGTGTCATCATGCGGGCATGGTTATCGGGTGAGTCAGCGCTGTGCCTGCGACGCGCGGCACGTCAGTCGGTGTTTTCCCAGTTCTTGGGGTTCTTTCGGCTTGGTTGAACCCTCGGCGGCTCGCCGGGCATCTTGGGGTGATCCGGGGGGTACGGCATGTCGCCGTCGCCGGCCCGGTCGTCGCGCTCCGCCCACTCCAGCAGCGGCGTGATGTCGTGATGCACATCATCGATCGACGCGTGCGGGTCACCGATCTTCGCGAAACGTTCCTGCACCGTATCGAGTGTGAAGTCGTTCGGCTCGACCCGCGTGAGCTCATCCCACGTGACCGGGGTCGACGCCGTCGCGCGCGGGTTGGCCCGCAGCGAGTATGCACACGCGATCGTGCGGTCGCGCGCCATCTGGTTGTAGTCCATGAAAATGCGCTCGCCGCGCTCTTCCTTCCACCATTTGGTCGTGGCGAGATCTGGGCGCCGCCGTTCCACCTCGCGGGCGAACGCGATCACGCCGCGGCGGACTTGTGTGAACGACCACTGTGGAGCTATCCGGACATAGATGTGTACGCCACGCCCGCCCGAGGTCTTCGGGTAGCCGACCCAGCCCAGCTCGTCCAGCAGGGCGTGTACCTCACCTGCGACCGTGACCGCGTCAGCGAAGTCGGTGCCGGGTTGCGGGTCAAGGTCGATGCGCATCTCATCGGGTGAGTCCACATCGGAGCGTCGAACCGGCCACGGGTGGAACACGATCGTGCCGAGCTGGGCGGCCCAGGCCACGTGCGTCAGATCGCCCGGGCACAGCTCGTCGGCGGTGCGTCCGCTCGGAAACTTGATCTCCGCGGTCTCGATCCAGGGCGGAACACCGCGGGTCGGGATCCGCTTCTGGTAGAACGCGTCGCCCGTGTGATCCCCCCGGGTCGAGAGCTTCGCGCCCTCGACGACCCCGCCCGGCCAACGCTCCAGCGTGGTGGGGCGCTCGAAGAGAGCCCGCAGAATGCCGTCACCCACCGCGAGGTAGTAGTTGACTACATCGAGTTTGGTAAAACCGCGCTGAGGGAAGTAGATCTTGTCCGGGTTGCTCACCCGGACCGTACGCCCCGCGACCTCCAGTTCGGTCGCCGCCGACCCGGCCATGCCGTGACCCTACCGCGTGGGTGGAGCCCGGGGACCGCGTCGGGGTCGGCGCCCGAAGGCGCGAGCCTGCCCCACTCCGACCGGACGATAACCGGTTGTGACCTTCCGCGATGACCGCTAACCATTGACGGCATGCGTGTGACCTTCACGCGGCTGCCCGACCACCAGCGGGGATGGGCGCTGGTGGAACGCGACGACGGTGTCGTTTACCGGATGGGCGGCGGCCCGATGACCGCCGAGCTGCCCCACGACCTCGTACATGTGACGGTCGAGCGGATCGCCGCCATGCCCGACCCAACGCCCGCGCGCATCCGGCGGCTGGCCGGCGGGTACCTGGCCACCCTGCCCGACGGCGACCTCGACCTTGCGACCGTCGCGCCCGCCGCAACCGCCGTGCGCGAGATGGCAGATCGCTGGCGCGCCTTAGCCGTCGGCAGCACGCTAACCGTCGAGTGGCCAGCCTGGTGCCGGATGGATGCGGCGCCGTCGAGACGCACCGAACGCCGTACGCTGAACCACCGCCAATCCCGCTCGCGTGGACTGCGTGGTCATTAGTGTCGCGTGTCTGAGGTCCGATTACGGTGGGCGTCGTCGCGGACCACGGGCCGCCCTTGGTGCCGGCGTGTCGGGACACAGACCGCATCTCGATCCGCGGCCACACCCACAGCGTTGTGGCAACCACGCTGTGGTTGTTGACGTCAGGAAGCACGTACCGGCCCTCGACCCGGGGCCCGAGATCTGTTCGTGGTTGGTAACAGACGGCCGGTCGTGGCCGTGAGTACCGTTGAGGCCATGACGAGTGAGCTGCCAACGGATCTGCCGACGACAGAGGACGAATGGCGGGTGAAGCTGACCCCAGCGGAGTTCCGGGTACTGCGACAGGCGGGCACCGAGCCCGCGTGGGCCGGGGAGTATGTGGACACCAAGACCCGCGGCGTGTACCGGTGCCGTGCCTGCGGAGCCGAACTGTTCTCGAGCGACACGAAGTTCGACTCCCACTGCGGGTGGCCGTCGTTTTTCACGCCACTCGCCGAGGACCGTGTGCGCTACATCGAGGACACCTCGCTCGGGATGCGCCGGGTCGAGGTGCGATGCGCACGCTGCGACTCTCATCTCGGCCACGTGTTCGAGGGCGAGGGCTATGACGTGCCGACGGACCAGCGCTTCTGCATCAACTCGATCAGCCTCACCCTGGAACCCGGCTGACCAGCCGGTGACCCTGAGTCCAGCCCGGAACGGGGTGCGCGGCCGCCGTACGATCGGGCCATGATCCTGCGCGTCGCGACCTTCGCCGAGCTGGATACCCGTACCCTCTATGCCTTGCTTCGGCTACGCACCGACGTCTTCGTAGTGGAACAGCACTGCGCCTACCCAGAGCTCGACGGGCGCGACCTCGAGCCCGGCACCCGTCACGTGTGGCTCGAGTCGGAGGAACCGGACCGCGACGCCGCCGAACCGTACGCGTACCTGCGGGTGCTCCGCGAGCCCGATGGTACCGCGCGCATCGGCCGGGTGTGCACCGCAGAGAAGGCACGCTCGTCCGGCCTACAAGCCCGGCTCATGTCCACCGCTCTCGACCTCATTGGCGATCAGACGCCGTGCGTGCTGGATGCGCAGACCCAGCTGGTCGGGTTCTACGAGGGATTCGGGTTTGTGGCCAGCGGTCCAGGGTTCGTTGAGGATGGCATCGAACACATCCCGATGCGCCGCCCCTGACTCCGGTTACGCCGGCCGGGGCGGTCAGGGCAGGGAGGCCACGATCTCCGCGACCGGCCGGCGGCGACCCGTGTAGAACGGGACCTCCTCCCGGACGTGCCGCCGGGCCCGCGATGCCCGAAGGTCGCGCATGAGGTCCACGATCCGGTGCAGCTCGTCGGCCTCGAAGGCGAGAATCCACTCGTAATCGCCGAGGGCGAACGACGCGACGGTGTTGGCCCGCACGTCGGGGAATCCGCGAGCCATCCGACCGTGCTCGGCCAGCAGCTCGCGCCGCTCCTCATCGGGCAGCAGATACCACTCGTAGGAGCGGACGAACGGATAGACGCACACGTACGCCCGGGCCTCCTCACCGGCGAGGAACGCTGGAACATGGCTCTTGTTGAACTCGGCCGGGCGGTGCAGCGCCATGTTCGACCAGACCGGCGCGAGGTGGGCGCCGAGACGGGTACGCCGCAGCCGCCCGTACGCCTCCTGCAGCGCATCCGCGGTCGGCGCGTGCCACCAGATCATGAGGTCGGCGTCGGACCGCAGCGCCGACACGTCGTACGTACCGCGCACCACGACATCCTTCGACGCGAGCTGCTCAATGAGCGAGTTGACCTCACCCGCCAGGTCGTCGCGGAGGGCGGCGCCGAGCGGCGTCGCGGCCCGGAACACGGACCACATCGTGTAGCGGACGGTCGCGTTCAGCTCGCGCAACCGCGCCGCGTTGCTCTGCTCGGTCTCACGCCCCGACTCGGTGTCACTCACGTCCGCGATTGTCGCAAACCTGCCCAGACCACGTCCGCAGCGCCCTCTCCGGAACGCACGCACGCGGCTATGCCCACGCCGTCGAATGCCGCACCCGCCAGGCCGAGAGTGGCCGGCAGGGCGGCCCTCGCCCGGGCGACCCGATCCACGTGACCGATGCCGTACTGCGGCAGCCCGCCACCCCAACGCGTCACGGTCGCCTCGATCGGCTCCGGCAGCCTCGCCGCGAGCAGCGCATCGAGGTCCGCGCGGGCCACGCCGATCAGGTCGCCATCCGTCCGTTGCAGCACGTGCTCCTCGCCGTAGCGGCCGAGTGAGGCCCGTACGAGTACCGGCGTCTCCGCCCGGCGCAGGTGTGGCCATTTCGTCGCGAAGAACGTGACCGCCTTCACCGCGAATCCCTCGCTCGCGGGCACCAGGAAGCCCGACAGCGTCGGCAGGTCGGTCTCCGGTGGCAGGGCGAGCGTCACCAGTGCCACGCTCGCGTAGTCGAGCGCTCCCACGAGCGACGCCGCGTCGGCGTCAACACCCCTCAGCAATCGGGCGGCGGGCGTGGACGGTACGGCGAGCACGACCCCTTCCGCGGCAAGGTGTTCCGGATCGCGGGTCGAGCCGACCGCGAGCTGCCAACCCGTCGGGGTACGGGAGAGTTCGCGCACGGGGTCGCCCAGGCGAACCTCGGCTCGCGCCGCCGCCGCGACCGACTCCACGAGGCGGCTCAGTCCACCGCGGACTGTCGCGAAGACGGCGGCACCGGCCGGGCGTGGCGACTCGGCGAGCGCCGACCGCACCGCGCTGGTCAGAGTCGGGTGGTGATGGGCCGCGGTGTGGAGTCCGGGCATCGTGGCGGCCAGCGACAGCAGGTCGGCCCGCCCGGCGTACACCCCGCCAAGCATCGGATCCACGAGACGGTCTACGACCTCGTCACCCAGCCGATGGCGAACCAGTCCACCCACCGCGACATCCTCACCGGGCGCGAGGAGCGGCCGGCCGGCGTCCTGATCGAGATCCGAGACCTGCACCAAACCGTCCAGAGTGGATGGATCGGAGGGGACGCCGAGCAGAGTGCCGCCCGGGATCGGAAGCAGCGCACCACCGATGGCGATGGCCGCGGGCACGGAGGCCGGGTGGACGATATCGGCGCCGAGCCCGACCCTGCGAGCCAGCGTCCACGCAGCGGAGTCCGCCCCGCGCTCGCGTACCAGGAACATCTCGGCGCCGGTCTCGACGGCCTCGCCCGCGATCGAACCGGTACGCAACTTCCCGCCCACATGGTCGGACCGCTCCACCACAATGATCTCTGCGGCATCGCCGGCGAGTTCACGCAGCCGCAGAGCCGCCGCGAGCCCGGCGATGCCCCCTCCTACGACCACGATGCGCACGCCACTATCGAACCGCGTGAGTGCTGGATCTTGCTGGCCGGGTCCCCGTAGGGTGGCGGTCATGACTGAGACTCCCGTCGCCGCGATCACCGGTGCCGCGCAGGGCATCGGACTGCGCATCGCCGAAGTGCTCGCGGCCGCCGGCTACCGACTGGCCCTGTTCGACCTGCAGCCGGTGGCTGGCTTCGATGGTGCCGTAGCCTTCGCCGGTGACGTGACGAGCGAGGATGACGTGGCCGGGTTCGCCGCCGCGGTCGATACCGCGTACGGACGAGTCGACGCATTGATCAACAACGCCGGCATCGCGTACATCAGTCCGGCCGAGCAGACGCCGGCATCGGTGTGGCGAAATGTCATCGAGGTGAACCTCACCGGACCCTTCCTGCTGTGTCAGGCCTTCGGCCACCGGATGCTGGCGCAGGGCACCGGCTCGATCGTGAATATCGCCTCGATCGCCGGCCTGCGGGGCGTGGCCGACCGGTCGGCGTATAACGCGAGCAAGCACGGCCTGATCGGGCTGACCCGGACCCTCGCCGTGGAGTGGGGCGGGCGCGGGGTCCGGGTGAACGCGGTCTGTCCGGGCTGGGTGAAGACGCCCATGGACGACGCTTCGCAGGGCGAGGGCGCCTACGGAGACAGCGACATCACCGACCACGTACCGATGGGCCGTTTCGCCATACCCGACGACATCGCGCAGGCGGTTGCGTTCCTCGCAGACCCCGCGCGGAGCGGCTTCGTCAACGGGGAGACGCTCTCCGTGGACGGCGGCTGGCACGCCGACGGCTCATGGCAGTCGCTACGCCTGGGTGCCCGCTCCCGCCCACCGCCGTCGATCATGACCTGGAGGTCATGATCGACGCCGTTTCGCGACGGCCAGCTCATGATCACGGCGATCTTGAGGTGGGCTAGCGCAGGCAGCGCTAGTCAAGGCCGGTGGCGGTGATCCCGGCCTGGGCCACCGTCGGCAGCCATACCAGCACAGCGGTAACCACGGTGGTCATAACCGCTGTCAGCCAGCGGCGCGTACGTCGGTTCATGGTTCGCTCCTTACTCGGTCCATCAGAGATAGTTGAGATTCGGAGTCCGAACCCGAGCGGATGGGAAGAGATTTAGAGGCGAGCCGAGACGTCATGCACCAACGAGACGACCCGGGTCAGCACATCCGGGTCGGTCTCCGGGAGTACGCCGTGACCGAGGTTGAAGACGTGGCCGGGTGCAGCGGAACCCTCGTGGAGAACGCGCCGGACCTCCGCCTCGACAACCGGCCACGGAGCGAGCAGGACGCACGGGTCCAGGTTGCCCTGCACCGCGCGCCCGGGACCCAACCGGGCCGTGGCCACGTCCAAAGGCGTACGCCAGTCCACTCCCACCACATCCGCGCCAGCCTCGCCCATCGCGACCAGCAGCTCGCCCGTACCAACTCCAAAGTGGATTCGCGGCAGCTCTGGAAACTCGGCCGACATCCCGCCGAGGACGGCCGCGGAGTGCGGCAGGACGAAACGGCGGTAGTCGGCCTCCGAGAGCGCCCCCGCCCACGAGTCGAAGAGTTGCACCACCGACACGCCGGCCGCAGCCTGCACGCGCAGGAACTCCAGGGTGATCTCGGCGAGTCGGGAACAGAGCGCGTGCCACACATCCGGCGCGCCGTACATCAATGCCTTAGTCCTGGCGTGGGTACGAGAAGGTCCGCCCTCGATCAGGTATGAGGCGAGCGTGAACGGCGCGCCCGCGAACCCGATCAGCGGGGTCGCGCCCAAGTCACGTACCAGCATGCCGACCGCGTCCGCGACAAACCGGACGTCGTCCGCGTGCAGCGAGCGGATCGCCGCGACGTCCTCCAGCGCGACCACCGGTTTGGCCACCACTGGCCCCACACCCGGGCGGATATCCACATCGACGCCGGCGGCGGCCAGCGGCACGACGATGTCGGAGAACAGGATCGCGGCGTCGACGCCGTGCCGGCGTACCGGTTGCATGGTGATCTCGAAGATCAACTCGGGGGTCCGGCACGCCTCCAGCATCGGGATCTCGGCGCGGACAGCCCGGTACTCGGGCAGGGAGCGCCCGGCCTGACGCATGAACCACACTGGTGTCTGGGCCACAGGCTCCCGCCGGCAAGCACGGACCAACGTGGACTCGACGGGGGCGGCATGAGTACGGGCATCAGGGCTCATCGCCGGCCATCGTGTCACGTCGGCGGGCGAGGGCGACAATCCGGGTCGTGCCGGCGTAGGCCACCCGCAATCCGCGCGATGGTCCCCTGGGCGGGTCGGCGCGCCGCGCCCCCGCGATCACCGCCGGCGCCATACGCTCAGGTTGTGGCGCCCTCGACCGCCGTACCAGCGATCTTCGCTCAGGCCGTGACCGGCCTGCGCGCGGCGCGCCCCCGTGCGGAGATCACGCTTGAAGAGGTGAGCCCGCCAGCGCGGCTCGCGCCGTACGCGTATGCGGTTAGCGCGACGGTTGAGCGCGACGGCGAAGAGGTCGCGAATGGTCGGCTCATCCTCCTGCACGACCCGGCCGGGCATGAGGCCTGGGAGGGCACACTGCGACTGGTCACGTACGTCACTGCGGGACTCGACGCGGAGATGGCGACCGACCCGTTCCTGCCCGAGGTCGGGTGGAGCTGGTTCACCGATGCCCTCGACCATCATGGGGCGCACTACAAAGCGGCGGCGGGGACGGTCACCCAGACACTCTCCACCCGCTTCGGCGATCTCGCTGGCACGCCGCCGAGCGCGGACATCGAGATTCGCGCCTCGTGGACGCCGGTCGACCGCGATCTCGAAGCGCACCTCGACGCGTGGTGTGGCCTGCTCGCCTCGACGGCGGGGCTGCCACCGCCGGGCGTGGCAGCGCTCCCAGCCCGCTCGGGGCTCGCTGGGCGCTGACCTGCTCTAAGCCAGCGCGGCGCAGGCACCGGAACCCGGTGCCAGCGCCGCTACACGCCGGTCGATTAACGCGCTGGGGCGAGGTACTTGTCGGCCTCGTCGCACTTCTTGTTGACGGCGGCATCCGCGGTCTGGACCGCCTTGGTGTTCTGGCCGTTGGCCTTTGCGACCGCTGCGAAGTAGTCGTAGATCGCGTTGACGCAGTCAGAGATGATCTTCTTCTGCTCGGTGACCTCGGCGGTATCGGCTTGGGCGGCGGTGAGGTCCCGCTTGGTGGTGTCGAGGTCCTTCTGAAGCGTGTCGATCCGACCCCTCTGGGTCGTCGTCTCGCCGATGAGCTCGGTCACCTGCGAGCTCAGCTTGTTCGCTTCCTGGTTCTTGAGGATGAACAGCGTGCCGAGGACTCCGGCCGCGACCAGAAACAGCGTAGTCAGGATCGACAGGATGACGGTGCCAGCGCGCCCTCGCTTCTCCGGCGGGGCGGGAATCGCGCTGGGCATGGGCATGCCATACCCATACGGACCCGAGATCGGCGGCGCCGAGTAGGGCTGGGCCGAGTAGGGCTGTCCGACGGCCGCCGGGTCGTAGGTGGGCGCGGCCGGTACGGGCGGGTAAGGCGCGGTCTGGCCGTAACCCGGGGGCCCGCGACCGGGCCCGCAGACACCGCCGCAGTGCCTGCCGAGTAGGCCGGCGTCAAGGGCTCCGACGGCGCGGAGGGCAGCGGGGCGGCTGGCTCGTACGACGGAGACGCCGGAGCGGCCGGCGGCTCGTACGACGGCGACGCGGGAACGGCCGGCGGCTCGTACGACGGCGACGCCGGAGCGGCCGGCGACGTGGGGATGTACTGCGAAGGGGCGGGCGAATCGGCGAATGGCGCTGGCTGGGTGTGGATCGTCGGAGGCGACACAGGATCGGTTGGTGCGGGCGGCTGCTCCGTCTGGTTGCTGCTCGGATCTTCGTATCCGGGGTGACTCATCGCTCTCCTCAGGTGCGCTGGCCCGATCTGGGCCCGTCACCCACAAGCTAGTGGCCGCCACCGGCGCACGCGACCCCAGGACGCATCTGCCCCAAACCCGGCAACCGTGCCGTGACCAGGCGAGTTTGCCAGCGACCCACGGACGCGGGCGGGCCTAGCGGCGAAGTGAGGAGTCTTCACCGTACGGTTGTCGGGTGACCGACGGATCAGTAACCCCGAGCGAACCCGCCGTCGTCCTCACCGCTCCGCGTGACGGCACGCCCGAACCCGTGGTCACGGCGGCCGGACTGAGCCGGGCCGCGAAGCTGCTCGCCGCCGGCTCGGGGCCGGTCGCGGTGGACGCCGAGCGCGCGTCGGGCTACCGATACACGCCTCGGGCGTACCTGGTCCAGCTGCGCCGCGAGGGTGCCGGCACGGTTCTCATCGACCCGTTGCCGCTGGGAGACCTCTCCCCGATCGCCGAGGTGATCTCGGATACCGAGTGGGTGCTGCACGCCGCCAGCCAGGACCTGCCGTGCCTGGCGGACATCGGCCTGCGGCCGACGCTGCTCTTCGACACCGAACTCGCCGGGCGCCTGGCCAACTTCGAACGCGTCGGCCTTGCGGCGCTCACCGAGCAGCTGCTGGGGTTCGCCCTCGAGAAGCACCATTCGGCGGCCGATTGGTCGACCCGACCCCTGCCGGCGTCGTGGCTGAGCTACGCCGCGCTCGACGTCGAACTGTTGATCGCGCTGCGCGAGAAGCTCGAGGTGGAGCTGGCCGAGCAGGGCAAGCTCGACTGGGCACACGAGGAGTTCGCCGCCCTGGTCGCGTCGGCGGGACGATCCGCCCCGGTGCGACCGGATCCGTGGCGGCGGACTTCCGGCATCCACAAGGTTAGGGGTGCGCGGGCGCTGTCGCGGGTACGCGCGTTGTGGTACGCCCGGGACCGGGTGGCCGCCCGCCGTGACAGCGCGCCTGGTCGGGTCCTGCCCGACGTGGCGATCATCGCCGCCGCCGAGATGAACCCGATCGACGAACGCGAGCTGCTCCTTCTGCCGGGCTTCGGCGGACGGTCGGTGCGGCGCCTGGCGCGGGTCTGGGTCGACTCGCTCGCTGAGGCCCGCGCGCTGACGGATCGGGACCTGCCTCAGTCCGCCGCCACCGAGGGCCCGCCGCCGCCGCACCGCTGGGCCGAGCGCGATCCGGTCGCCGCGGGTCGACTCACCCGGTGCCGCGAGGTGGTCACCCGCCTCGCCGCCGAGCACAAGCTACCTCCCGAGAACCTGGTCGCGCCGGACTCGATCCGCCGCCTGGCCTGGACGCCACCGGAGAAGGTTGACCCGGACACGGTCGGTGGGGCGCTCGCCGCCACCGGCGTACGCGGCTGGCAGATCGGGCTGCTCGCAGAGGAACTCGCGATCGCTCTGCCGGACCCCGCCTAATCACGTAGTTACCGGCGAGTAGCATAGGGCCGAGTCAACGACGGCCAGGGAGGCCCCCGTGCCCTATGACACCGCTCCCAACCACCACCAGCTGCGCCGGGTCCGTGACGTCGTGTTCGTTGACGGTGTCCGCTCCCCGTTCGGCAAGGCGGGCAGCCTGTACGCCGGCACCCGCGCCGACGATCTCGTGATCCGTTGCATCCGGGAACTGCTGCGGCGAAATCCGCAGCTTCCGCCGGACCGCGTCGATGAGGTGGCCATCGCCGCAACCACGCAGATCGGCGATCAGGGCCTGACCATCGGCCGCACGGCCGCCTTGCTCGCGGGCCTGCCGAAGACCGTGCCTGGCTTCGCTATCGACCGCATGTGTGCGGGCGCGATGACGGCCGTGACGACCGTGGCATCCGGCATCGCGTTCGGCGCGTACGACGTCGCCATCGCAGGCGGCGTGGAACATATGGGACGCCACCCGATGGGGGAGGGCGTCGACCCCAACCCGCGCATCATCGCCGAGAAGCTCGTCGACCCGTCCGCCCTCGTCATGGGGTCCACCGCGGAGAACCTGCACGACCGCGCCCCGGACATCACCAAGGAGCGGGCCGACCGGTTCGCACTCGCCTCCCAGCAGAAGACCGCCAAGGCGTATGCGAACGGCAAGCTTCAGCCGGACCTCGTCACCGTCGCCACCCGCGACACCGAGGCGGGATGGGGACTGGCCACTGTGGACGAAGCACCGCGCGAGACGTCGCTGGAGAAGCTGGCCACATTGAAGACTCCGTTCCGCCCGCACGGCCGAGTGACGGCGGGCAACGCCGCGGGTCTCAACGACGGCGCGACGGCATGCCTGCTCGCCGCCGCCGATGTGGCCGAGGAGCTGGCGCTGCCGGTCGCGATGCGCCTTGTTTCGTACGCCTTTGCCGGCGTCGAACCGGAGGTCATGGGCGTCGGTCCCATCCCCTCCACCGAGCGTGCCCTTCGCTCCGCCGGTCTGTCCATTGACGACATCGGACTCTTCGAGCTCAACGAGGCGTTCGCGGTGCAGGTGCTCGCGTTCCTCGACCACTTCGGCATCGCCGAGGACGACCCCCGCGTCAACGCGTGGGGTGGCGCGATCGCGCTCGGGCACCCGCTCGCGTCCTCAGGCGTCCGGCTGATGACCCAGCTTGCCCGCCAGTTCGCCGAGCACCCCGAGGTCCGCTACGGGGTCACGGCCATGTGCGTGGGCATCGGCATGGGCGGCACGGTGATCTGGGAGAACCCACGATGGACGGAGAGTGGCACGTGACGGTGCAAGCGTTTGCGAATGAGGTCGTCACCAAGGCGCTGCTGCGCCTGGTAACGTTACCCGGTCTCGACCGGCCCGCCGCCCTCATCACGCTGGACAACGGCCTCGACCACACCAAACCGAACACGGTCGGCCCCGGCGGTCTGGCTAGCCTGGAGTCGGCCATCGACGCGGCGCTCGGGGCGAACCCGTCGTTCGTCGCGATCACCGGCAAGCCGTACATCTTCTGCGTCGGAGCGGATGTCACCGGCATGCCGCTGCTGCAGAACCGCGACCAGGCGCTCGAGATCGGCCGGTACGGGCACCGCGTCTTCGCCAAGCTGAAGGACTCCGCGCTGCCAACCTTCGCGCTCGTCAACGGTGCGGCCATGGGCGGCGGGCTCGAGCTCGCACTGCACTGCCACTACCGCACCCTGTCCACCGGGGTAGCGGCGATCGCCCTGCCCGAGGTCTCGCTCGGGCTGGTGCCGGCGTGGGGCGGCACCCAACTGCTCCCCAACCTGGTCGGCATCGTCAACGCTGCACAGGTGGTCGTGCAGAACCCGTTGCTGCAGAACAAGATGCTGCGCCCCGACCAGGCGCACGAGATGGGCATCTCGGACGTGCTGTTCGAACCGGCCGACTTTCTGGAGCGCTCGCTCGAATGGGCCGGCTCGGTCGTCCGGGGCGAGACCACAGTGGAGCGTCAACCGGTCGATCGGAGCGAGATGTGGGAGGCTATCCTCGGCTACGCTCGCCAGCAGCTCGACGAGAGACTCCATGGTGCGCCGCCCGCCCCGTACCGGGCGCTGGAGCTGCTCGCCCTGGCCAAGACGGCTCCTTTCGCCGACGGCGCGGCAGCCGAGGACGAGGCGCTGGCCGACCTCGTCATGAGCAACGAGCTGCGGGCCGGCCTCTACGCGTTCGACCTCGTGCAACGGCGGGCCAAGAAGCCCGCCGGGGCACCGAACCCCGGACTGGCCCGTGACGTCACCAAGTTAGGTATCGTCGGAGCCGGTCTGATGGCGAGCCAGCTTGCACTGCTCGCTGCCCGCCGTCTCGAAGTGCCGGTCGTCCTGACCGATCTCGACCAGTCCCGTGTTGACAAGGGCGTGTCCTATGTGCACGCCGAGATCGACAAACTTGTTGCGAAGAAACGGCTCGACCCCGGCAAGGCGGCGAAGCTCCACGGCCTCGTTCTGGGTAGCGTCGACAAGGCTGTTTTCGCTGACGCCGACTTCGTGATCGAAGCGGTGTTCGAGGACCTCTCGGTCAAGAAGCAGGTCTGGTCCGAGCTGGAGAAGCTCGTTTCGCCCGAGTGCGTGCTGGCCACGAACACCTCCTCACTGTCGGTCACGGCGATGGCGGCGGACCTCGAGCATCCACAGCGCGTGGTCGGGCTGCATTTCTTCAACCCGGTCGCGGTGATGCCGCTCGTGGAAGTCGTCCGGGCGGAGCGAACCGATGACGCCACGCTCGCCACCGCGTTCGCGGTCGGTAAGGCGCTGCGCAAATCGTGCGTATTGGTCAAGGACGCGCCGGCGTTCGTGGTCAACCGGCTGCTAACCCGGTTCCTCGGCGAGATCTTCGCGACGCTGGACGCCGGCACCCCGATGCAGGTCGCCAACGCCGCGCTCGACCCGCTGGGTCTGCCCATGCGTCCGCTGGCGCTGCTACAACTCGTCGGCCCGGCGGTGGCGTATCACGTCGGCGGCACCCTTCATGCGGCGTTCCCGGATCGGTTCGCGGTCAGCGAGAACCTTCGCCGCATCGCCGAGTCCGGTCAGCCGCTCACGGTCGACGGCGCCATCAACCCGCAGGTCGCGGCGCTGCTGGAGGTCGGCTCGTCGCCGCTCACGGCAGAGCAGGTACGGGACAGGGCGCTGACCGCGTTGGCCGGTGAGATCCGTCTCATGCTGGATGAGGGTGTCGTTGCTCACGTCCAGGACATCGACCTCTGCATGATCCTCGGTGCGGGTTGGCCGTTCCACCTTGGCGGGATCACCCCATACCTGGACCGGACCGGCGTGTCCGAGCAGGTAACCGGCGCCCGCTTCCGCCCCTAACCTCCCCGCCGAAAAGCGTTCGAGAGCTGTCAGATGCCGGTGTTACGGTGACGGCACACGGGAGGTAACTATATGACGGAGCTCAGCGTGAAACCGCGCGCGGTAACCATTGCCGTACTCCTGGCCTTGGGCGTCAGCGCGGCCGGTGTTGTGCAGGCGGTTAACGCATTCCTCGAACGGCGCAACTTGGCCGCCGGTCTCGTCGAGGCCGGCAAGTACATGAGCATTGACCAGGCCATCTACCGGACGATTAACCTCAAGGGCAGTCTCACTCTCGCGCTGTTCCTAGGCGTGTGCGCGGCGGTGCTGATGGCGGGGTTGAGCCTTGCGCTCAGCCAGGGTCGTCGCTGGGCCCGCGTGGTCACATGGATTGTCGGCGTAGGCATCATCATCGGCGAAGTGATCCTCATGGCCGCCGACAGCAGCGCCGTGAAGACCGGCAAGTTTGTCACGGCCGTCGACGTACCCGGCGGCAATCTGGACACGGTCGCGATGCTCAACAACCTGCTGGTGCCCGGCTGGTTCCCGCCGCTGCACTACCTCGCGGAGTTGGCCATCCTTCTCAGCGCGATCATGCTGTGCATCCAACTCGTACGCCCGGCCGCGGCCGAGTACTTCCGCCCCGAGGTGGACGAGCGAGGCACCGACGACGGCCGGACCTGGTCCACCAGCAAGATCCGTCCTTAGGCCTCAACCAGCTAGCGACTCCAAGATCCCGGTGATCACGTTCTGACCGTCGTCAAAAGGCGCCGATCATGACCTGGAGGTCATGATCGGCGGGGAGAACGCGATGACGGTCACGCGTTGGGTCATGTTGTTCGCCATGCCCTGCAGGTTCCACGGCTGCTCGACCGGCTGAACTGCGCCGCTGGCATCGGTGGCGCGCGCGAGTAGCTCGTATCGGCCGGGCTCGGTGACCGTCCACTGAGCCGACCATCGGCACCAGGCCCACCGGCCGAGCGGCGGTTCCAGCTTCGCGTCCTGCCAGGTCACGCCGGCGTCGGCCGAGAACTCCACCTTGGTCACCGGGGCGAGACCAGACCAGGCCCGGCCGACCAGATCGTGCGTGCCCACGGTGACGAACCGTGCCCGCGACATGAAGTCGGGATGCCCGGGTGGGATCATCAGCGCCCGCGGGCGTATCCGGGTCACCGGCTCGCCCGGCTCCTCCGCCTCGGCCTTGACCCGGTAGGCGACCGAGTTCTGGAAGCCGTCGAACGCCTCACCCTGCACCGTGATCCGTTCCAGCCACTTCACCTGCGCCATGCCGTACCAGCCTGGAATCACCAGACGCAGCGGAAACCCGTGCTGGACGGGCAGAGGTTGGCCATTCATCTCGTACGCCAGCAGGGCGTCCTCGCGAAGCGCCTCGGCGAGCGGCAGGGCGCGTTGGTAGTCCTGCTCGACGCCGCGCTCGACCCCGTGGTCGGCTCCGGTGAACACAACCTCCACCCCGGACTCATCGAGACCCGCCGCGCGAAGCAGCTGCGCGAGCGGGATGCCCGTCCAAGCGGCGGTGCCGACGGCCTCGACGAGCCAGGGCTGGCTGACCGGGCGCGGATTGAGGCGGGCTCGGCCGTTGCCGGCGCACTCGATCGTGACCGGGATGGTGACCGGAGGGCGGGCCCGGATCTCGTCGAGACTCAGCGAGAGCGGGTTCGCGACCATCCCGTCCACGTGCAGCCGCCACGAAATCGCGTCGATGCCGGGGATGTCGTAGTGGACGAGCAGGTAGTGCAGGCCAGCCGGGGTGAGGTCGTACCTCATGGCCTCGAGCGGCATGCCGTGGTTTCGTGCGGCGAGCGCGAGCTCATCGAGCCCGATCCCCTCGTCGGGCGCCGCCACCCGCGATCGTGTACTGGCCTGCGACATGCTCTCGTCAGCGGTGGCTGTCATTGCGTCATCATCCGCCTGCCGGCCCAGCTCAGCGTGGTGGGACGGTGGCCGAGGCGGCCACCACCGGGGTTGTCGCGGCGGCGGGGAGGGTGACGGTCACTTCGAGCCCGCCGTCGGGGTTCGCGACCGCACTCACGGCGCCGCCGTGTGCCTCGGCCACCGCCCGTACGATCGAGAGCCCCAGGCCCGAACCGCGGCCGCCGGTACGCTCCCGGCCGCCCCGCCGGAACGGCTCGAACAAGCCCGGCAGGTCGGCGGCATCCACCTCGAAGCCGGTGTTCTTCACGACGAGCCATGCATGGTCGGCGTCGGCGCCGGTGCGTACCCAGATGCGCCCGTGCAGGTGGTTGTAGCGAACCGCATTCTCTATGAGGTTGCCGGCGAGGCGGTCGAGCAGGCCCGGGTCGCCGACGACCGGCGCGGGCTCGAGCGAGGTGTCCGTCGTGAGGTTGAGCCTGTCGGCCTCCTTTCGCATCGCGGACAGCGCGGACGACACACCGGTGGACATGTCAGCCGGCACCTTCCGGGAGAGCCGCCGTCCCGCCTGCGCCTCGCTGCGCGCGAGTACGAGCAGCGCGTCCACGAGCGCATTCGCGCGCTCCGATCCGTCGCGTACCACCTTGGCCATCCGGCGGTACTCCGCGACGTCCGCGTCCGGGTCCGCCAGGGTGACATCGACCTCGGTGCGCATCACGGCTAACGGCGTACGCAACTCGTGCGAAGCGTTGGCGACAAAGCGTTTCTGGGTCTCGAACGTCGTGTTGATCCGGTCGAGCATCGCGTCGAACGTCGCGGCGAGCTCGGCGACCTCGTCATCCGCGCCGACGTAGCGGATGCGCTGGTCCAGCGTCTCGCCGGTGAGGTGTTGGGCGGTCGAGGTGACCTGCTGCAGCGGACGCAGCGCCCGGCCCGCGACGACGTACGCCCCGGCCACGCCCACAATGCTGACCGCCAGCACTGCGATGAACCCATTAAGCAGCAGGTCGCGCTGGGTTGCCGCCATGAGCTGCGACTGCCATTGCATGGCATCCTTCTGGGTCCCATCGGCCAGGGTGACCTGCGAGCCCGGTTTGAGCTCCGCGGCCGCGCCGAGCGCGTCGCCGACCAGGAGCCAGGCGAGGAGGACGAGCACGGCCGCGCCGCCGACGAGGAGGACCCCGTTGAGCAGGGTGAGTCGCAGCCGAAGGGTCGGGCGGACCCACCGGCGCTCGGTCCGTGCGTCGTAGACGGTCATGGCAACCGCCCTAACCCCATCGGTCCGGCGGCGGGCACCCGATAGCCGACGCCGACGACGGTCTCGATCAGCGGCGGTTCGCCCAGCTTTTTGCGCAACGTCGTCATCGTTACCCGTACGGTTGTCGTGAATGGGTCCGTGTTGGCGTCCCAGACCCGCTCCAGCAGCTCCTCGCTGGACACCACGCCGCCGCGGGCCTTGAGCAGCTCCTCGAGAATCCCGAACTCCTTGCGGGTCAGGTCCAATGCCTCCCCGGCCCGGGTCACGGTCCGCTGGGTCTGGTCGAGGACGACATCCGCGACGACCAGCACCGGCGGGGCTATCGGCGTCGCCCGCCGGCCCAATGCCCGTACCCGGGCCACCAGCTCATCGAAGGCGAACGGCTTGGGCAGGTAATCGTCGGCGCCGAGCTGCAGCCCTTCGACCCGCTCGGCCACGGTGCCGCTCGCGGTCAGCATCAGTACGCGGGTGAGCGCCCCCGACGCGACGAGGTCGGCGCAGATCTGGTCGCCGTGCACTCCGGGCAGGTCGCGGTCGAGCACGACCACGTCGTAGCGGGTCACCAACGCCATCTCGTGTCCGGCCGAGCCGTCGTAGGCGACGTCCACGGCGAGCCCCTCCCGGCGCAACCCGCGCGCGATCGCGTCGGCGAGGCTGCGCTCGTCCTCGACCACCAGCACCCGCACCGCCATCGCCTCCCACCGCTCGCTGCTCCGCCGGTGGCTCACGCTAACCGTCGGCGATCCAATCCGCCATGATCCGCGCAACTCCTCGGGACTTGCCTCGTCCGGGCTGCCGCCGCCGGGCAAGTCGGGGGGAGTTGCCCCGATATGACGTCCGGTTAACGCGTCGTTTGCTAAATTGTTATCTCAAACAACAAACTTCATGTGCGCGTCATCTTGTGCCCGATGGCGAAAAAGAAATACGTTGCCGGACACAACAATCCGTGTGACCGGTCACAGCACACACTGAGCACCCGCCATCCGAAGCCGCCTCACGGCGGCACCACACAGAAGGGATCGGGCGCGATGCGCAAGAGCATCTGTCTGATGGTCGTCACCGGCCTCCTAACCATGGGCGGAGTGGCCGCCTGCGGCGACGACTCCGGCGGCGGTACCACGAAGACGCCCAAGATCGGGGTGATTCTGCCCGACAGCGCGTCGTCCGCGCGCTGGGAGACGGCAGACCGTAAGTACCTCGAGGAGGCGTTCAAGGCTGCGGGCGTGCAGTACGACATCCAGAATGCCCAGAACGACAAGGCGCGGTTCCAGACAATCGCGGACCAGATGATCACGGGCGGCGCCACCGTGTTGATGATCGTCAACCTGGACTCAGGCACCGGCAAGGCCGTGATCGACAAGGCGAAGGCGCAGGGCGTCGGCGTCATCGACTACGACCGCCTCACCCTCAACGGCGGGGCGTCCTACTACGTCAGCTTTAATAATGTCGCTGTTGGCAAACTTCAGGGCGAGGGCCTCGTCAAATGCCTGACCGCCAAGAACGCGGTGAAGCCGGTCGTGGCCGAGCTCAACGGCTCGCCGACCGACAACAACGCGACACTCTTTAAGCAGGGCTACGACTCCGTCCTCAAGCCCAAGTACGACTCGGGCGAGTATGTCAAAGGCCCGGACCAGTCGGTGCCGGAGTGGAACAACACCACCGCCGGAACCATGTTCGAGCAGATGATGACGCAGACTCAGAACAAGATCGATGGAGTTCTCGCGGCTAACGACGGCCTCGGCAACGCGGCCATCTCGGTGCTCAAGCGCAACGGGCTCAACGGGCAGGTCCCGGTGACCGGTCAGGACGCCACCGTCCAGGGCTTGCAGAACGTGCTCGCCGGCGACCAGTGCATGACCGTGTACAAGGCGATCAAGCAGGAGGCCGACGAGGCCGCGAAGCTGGCGATCGCGCTGGCGAAGGGCGAGCCGGTGAACACCGGTGAGACCGTAAAGGACACCGAGTCCGGCAAGGACGTGCCGGCCAAGCTCCTGGTGCCGGTATCGATCACCAAGGAGAACATCAAGACCGTCATCGACGACGGTTTCGTGACGAAGGCCGAGCTCTGCACGGGTGCCTACGCGGCCATGTGCACGGCGGCCAACCTCTAGCATGATCGACGGCGTGCGCGTAGGCGTACGCCACGACGCGCCACCCCGGCGCCGCGCGGGCTGCCGCGCGGCGCCGGACCCGCCAGAATGGACGGCGCCGCGGACTGGCCATAGCAGCGTCCGGGGAGGGAGAACGGTGAACGGCACAGACCAACGGCCACTGCTTGAACTGCGCGGTCTCTACAAGAGCTTCGGCGCGGTGCAGGTCCTCCACGACGTCGACTTCTCCATCAACCCGGGCCAGGTCACCGCTCTCGTGGGTGACAACGGCGCCGGAAAGTCCACTCTGGTCAAATGCATCAGCGGCATCTACTCCCACGACTCGGGCGAGTTCCGATTCGAGGGCCGTCCGATCACCATCCACGGTCCCCGCGACGCGGCGGACCTCGGCATCGAGATCGTCTACCAGGATCTAGCGCTGTGCGACAACCTCGACATCGTCCAGAACATGTTCCTCGGTCGGGAGCGCCGCCGGAACGCCGTGCTCGACGACCCCACGATGGAGCAGATGGCCGCCGAGACGCTGGCTAGCCTCGCCGTGCGTACGGTCAAGTCGGTCCGCCAGCAGGTTGCGAGCCTTAGCGGCGGCCAGCGCCAGACGGTCGCCATCGCCAAGGCCGTGCTGTGGAACAGCAAGGTCGTCATCCTGGACGAGCCGACTGCAGCCCTGGGTGTGGCCCAGACGGCGCAGGTGCTCGAGTTGGTCCGCCGCCTCGCCGACAACGGCCTCGCCGTGGTGCTCATCTCGCACAATATGAACGACGTGTTCGCCGTCTCCGACCGCATCGCTGCCCTCTACCTGGGCCGGATGGTGGCACAGGTCAAGGCGACCGATGTTACCCACGGGCAGATCGTGGAGCTGATCACGGCGGGGCGTAGCGGTGACCTCGGGCTGCCGCCGCAGGCTGAGGCCGCAGTCGCGATGGACGCGAACGGAGTAGACCAGTGACCGCCTTGCGAACTCCGGCCGATGCTACGGGTGTCGAGGCCGCGCCGCTCTCGTCGTACGTCAACGGCTACTGGAGCCGGGTGCGCGGCGGCGAGATGGGCGCCCTGCCTGCCATCCTCGGCCTGATCGTGCTCTGCACCGTCTTCTCCATCGTGCGCCCGGCCTTCCTGACCGCTGGTAATTTCGCCAACCTCCTACCGCAGGGGGCGGCGGTCACGGTCATCGCGATGGGCCTGGTGTTCGTGCTGCTGCTAGGCGAGATCGACCTCTCCGCCGGATACACCAGCGGTGTCTGCGCGGCCATCCTCGCGCTGGCGCTGTCGGACTACGACCTGCCCTGGTATCTGGCGATCCTCGCCGCTCTCGTCACCGGGACCGTGGTCGGATTCGTACTCGGCTCCCTCGTGGCGAAGGTCGGCATACCGTCCTTTGTGGTCACACTCGCGGCGTTCCTTGCCTTCCAAGGCGTCGTACTGTTGCTGATCAAGGGTGGCACCATTATCTCCATTCAGGACCCGGTGATCCTCGCGATCGGTAACAAGAACGTGCCGCCCGTGCTCGGGTGGGTGCTGTTCGCCCTCGGTGTGGGCGCGTACGCGGCCGTGCAGCTCCTGCGCATTCGTGGACGCCAGCGCCGGGGCCTGACCCATGATCCACTGAGCCTCGTGCTCATCCGGGTGGGTGCTCTCGCCGTGCTCGGCGGTTGGGCTGTGTATGTGCTCAACCAAGAACGCAGCCGTAACCCCGCGATCGTGTCGCTCAAGGGCGTGCCCATCGTCGTGCCGATCATCGTCGCTCTGCTGGTCATTCTCACCTTCGTGCTCAAGCGCACCGGATACGGGCTGCACATCTACGCGGTGGGTGGGAACCGGGAGGCGGCCCGCCGTGCCGGCATCAACACCGACCGGATCCGCATCAGCGCCTTCGTTGTCTGTTCAACCATGGCCGCCGTCGGGGGCATCATCGCCGCGTCGCGTGCCAACTCGGTGGACGCCAACACGGGCGGGAGCAACGTGCTGCTCTACGCAGTCGGCGCCGCAGTCATCGGCGGCACCAGCCTCTTCGGCGGCAAGGGACGCATTCTTGACGCGGTGCTCGGTGGCGCCGTGGTCGCCGTCATCGACAACGGGATGGGATTGATGGGCTTTAGTTCCGGGGTCAGGTTCATCGTGACCGGGTCGGTCCTGCTCCTCGCAGCGGGTGTCGACGCGCTGTCCCGTCGGCGCGCGGCAACCGCTGGCCTACGTTGATCAGCGCTCATGATGGAACGATCTGACCCCCCCATGCGCGCGGGACCGAGCCAGGAAGAGATCCGCCGCCACAACTTGGGCACGCTGTTGCGGTATGTCCATGTGCGAGGTCCGACCTCGCGGGCCGAGTTGACTGCGAGCCTGGGCCTCAACCGCAGTACGATCGGCGCCCTCACCGCTGACTTGACCGCCGCGGGTCTGGTCCGCGAGGAACTCCCCCGCGACCACGGCCGAGCCGGCCGGCCCTCGCTCGTGGTCCAGCCTGAGGCACAGCATATCTATGTCTATGCGTTCACCATCGAGGTCGACCGGGTCGTCGCCGCGCGGGTCGGGCTCGGCGGGGTGGTACTGGACCGGCGCGAGATCCCGCGGCCGCGCGGAGACCGCCCAGCGGACAAGGTGGTCGCGCCGCTGGCCGAGTTTGTCCGGGACGCCGCGAAGATGGTGCCACATGGCGCCGTCTGCATCGGTAGCGCCGCCGCCGTCAGCGCGATCGTGCGCCAAGAGGACGGACTGGTTCATCTCGGCCCACACATCGGCTGGGCCGACGAACCGCTCGGTGACGCGCTCGCCGAGGCGTTGGGTGACGAACGCCGACCCGGCCTCGCCCCCCGGGTGCGCAACGGCGCCGACCTGGCCGCCCTCGCCGAACATACCCGTGGCGTCGCGGTCGGCTGCGACAACGTCATCTACCTTCACGGTGATGCGGGCGTCGGTGGCGGCATCATCGCGGGCGGACGCCCGGTAACCGGGCACGGCGGTTACGGCGGCGAAGTCGGGCACATGGCCGTCAACCCGCAGGGCCGGGCCTGCAACTGTGGCTCGCGCGGCTGCTGGGAGACCGAGATCGGCGAGTACGCCCTCGTGCGTACGGCCGGCCGAGACGGGACCGGGAGCGCCGCGGTGGCCGCGGTCGTCGACGCCGCCGGGCGCGGCGACGCCATGGCCCAAGCGGCGGTGCGTCAGGTTGGCGACTGGCTCGGGTTCGGCGTGGCCAATCTGGTGAACGTTTTCAACCCCGAAATGATCATCTTTGGTGGCACGCTGCGTGACGTTTATCTGGCATCGGCGGCGCAGGTGCGCGGGCGGATCAACCGCATGTGCCTGCCGGCGGTGCGAGAGCATGTCCGTCTGCGTACGCCCGCCCTGGGTGGCGACGCCGCACTGCTGGGCGCGGCGGAGCTGGCCTTCGAACGCCTCCTCGCCGATCCTCTCGAGGTCGCCACGGGCACAGGCGGGGAGAGCGCTTCGTTCTCCGCGTTACCCGACCCGTCGGTCAGCCTCGACGACGACCGCTGACACCGACTTCAAGCGAGCTCGTCCATCCGCCGGGCGGCGCCATGGGCGGACGTCGTCGAGGCGGCGCGGAGTCGCCGACGCGGCGCGGAGTCGCCGACGCGGCGCGGAGTCGCCGCCGGGGCGCGGAGTCGCCGCCGGCTTGATCCCAAACCCGTTGACCTTTTCTCCCGGTAAGCCGCCCGTTCCGACTTTGCGGTGAATATCCTAAAAAGGGCATAACGACCAGTGCGCGGTGAAGGCCGTGGGCATGAAGCTCTGGAGGCTCGGATGAGAATCAGAACACGTCGAGGTCTGGCCGTGGCGGGGGTCTCCGCGCTGATGGTCGCGTTTGGGGCCTGCGGCGACAACGGTGGGAGTGGCGGCGGTGGGACGGGCGTCACCGTGGACCAGGGCTTCCCGATCGGCCTGCTGTTGCCCGAGTCGAAGACGACCCGGTACGAGAGCTTCGACCGACCGCTGATCGAGGCGAAGCTCAAGGAGCTCTGCCCCAAGTGCACGATCCTGTACCAGAACGCCGACCAGGATGCCGCAAAGCAGCAGTCCCAGGCCGAGGCGATGCTGACCCAGGGTGTCAAGGTGATGATCCTTGATGCCGTGGACGCCAAGAGCGCCGGCGGCATCGTTTCCAACGCCAAGGGACAGAACATCCCGGTCGTGGCGTACGACCGCCTGGCCAGCGGCCCGATCAATTACTACGTGTCGTACGACAACAAGAAGGTCGGCCAGACGCAGGGTCAGGCACTTCTGGACGCGGTGACCAAGGGCGGCGACCCGAAACGCGGAAACGTTGTCATGATCAACGGCTCGCCCACCGACCCGAACGCGGCGGACTTCAAGGCCGGAGCGCACTCGGTGCTGGACGGCAAGGTCACCATCGGCAAGGAGTACGACACTCCGGACTGGTCGCCCGATCAGGCGCAGACGGAGATGGAGCAGGCGATCACCGCGCTGAACAAGAACACGATCATCGGTGTCTACGCCGCCAATGATGGAACCGCCGGCGGCGCGATCGCCGGTATGAAGGGCGCGGGCTTCACCACGCTCCCGCCGGTCACCGGCCAGGATGCCGAACTCGCCGCGATCCAGCGGATCATCTCCGGCGAGCAGGCGATGACCGTCTACAAGGCGATCAAGCCCGAGGCGGACATTGCGGCCCAGATGGCCATCGACGCCGCAACCGGCAAGCAGTTCACCACCGTACCCACGGTCAATGTGAACAACGGCACGGCCGAGGTGCCGTCAGTTCTACTCAACCCGGTCGCGGTCACGAAGGCCACCGTGAAGGACACCGTCATCAAGGACGGCTTCTACACGGCCGCACAGATCTGCACCGCACCGTACGCGGCGGCGTGCGCCAGCGCCGGAATCTCCTGATTGGCGGTAGAGATCCGGCGACAGAGATTCGGCGACGGACGGCGTAGACGACACGGCGGGACCGACGATGAGCGAACAGGCAGGCGGTACGACACGCCAGGGGGACGGCGGGCCGTCGCCCGACGGGGCGGTGCTGTCACTCGCCGGGATCTCGAAACGGTTTGGCGCGGTCCATGCTCTCAGCGACGCCTCGCTGGCGGTCAAAGCCGGAGAGGTCGTGGCGCTCGTTGGGGACAACGGCGCGGGCAAGTCCACGATGATCAAGGCCATCGCCGGGGTTAACCCGGCCGACGACGGCGAGATCCTCTGGGAGGGCCGGCCGGTCACGATCACCAAGCCCCACGACGCTGCCACGCTGGGGATCGCGACCGTCTACCAGGATCTCGCGCTCTGCGACAACCTCGACGTCGTAGCCAACCTCTTCCTTGGCAACGAGGTCGCCAACGGCATCGTGCTCGACGAGATCTCCATGGAGCGTAGGGCGACTGAGCTCCTCGATACGCTGTCGGTGAAGATTCCGAGCGTCCGTACGCCGGTCGCGTCGCTCTCCGGCGGCCAACGGCAGTCGGTCGCGATCGCCCGGTCGCTACTCGGCGAGCCAAAGGTGGTACTGCTCGACGAGCCGACCGCCGCACTCGGCGTCGCGCAGACCGCGCAGGTGCTCGACCTCATCGAGCGGCTACGCGACCGGGGCCTCGGGGTAGTCCTGATCAGCCACAACCTCGCCGATGTCCGGGCAGTGGCGGATCGGGTGGCCGTGCTGCGCCTGGGCCGCAACGCCGGTGAGTTCGTGATGGCGGAGACGTCGCAGGAGCAGATCGTGGAGGCCATCACGGGGGCCTCGGAGAGCGTGGTGACTCGCCGTCAGGCCCGGGTCGAAGCCGCCGAGGCCGCCCGAGATGTCGGCCAGAAGCGCCAAGCCTCGGACCCGCAGGAGCAGTCATGAGTACGACGACCACGAGCACTCCGCCACCGCCGCCGGTCGAACCCGCGACGGCGGAGAAACGGTCATCGCCCTTCGGAGTAGTGGCCGAGCGACTGCGCAGCGGCGAGCTCGGCCCCTGGCCGGTGATCATCGGACTGATCATTATCTGGATCGTCTTCCAGTCGCTCAATGACCGCTTCCTCACGGCCCAGAACCTCTCCAACATGGCGGTGCAGATCGCTGCGGCGGGCACGATCAGCGTCGGCGTCGTACTCGTGCTCCTGCTTGGCGAGATCGACCTGTCGGTGGGGTCGGTCGCCGGAGTGGGCGCCGCCGCGCTCGCAGTGCTCTCGGTGCGCCATGGCGTGGGCGAGGTCCCGGCCGTGATAATCGTGCTGATATTGGGAGCATTGATCGGGACGCTGCAAGGGTTCATCTTCGCCAAGGTCGGTGTTCCAGCGTTCGTGGTTACCCTGGCCGGCAACCTCGGCTGGCTCGGTCTGCAGCTCTACCTGCTGTTCCCCCAGGGCACCATCAACATCCCGTACGACGGATTCGTCGCGAAACTCACCCACACCAACCTCTCCCGCATCGCCGGCTGGGTGGTGGGCGCGCTCATAGTCGTCGCTTACGCGGCCGCGGCGGTGGTGGACGGACGCCGACGGGCCAGAGCCGGGCTGCCGACGCCGTCCATGACGGCGACCCTGGTCCGGATTATTGGGCTGGCCGTCGTCATCGGCGCCACGGTTGCCGTCCTCAACTCGTGGCAGGGAGTTCCGCTCGCGTTGGTGATCTTCGTTGGCCTGGTCGTGGTGATGGATCTGGTGTTGCGTCGCACCCGGTACGGGCGCCAGATCTTCGCCGTCGGCGGCAACGTGGAGGCGGCCCGTCGTGCGGGCATGAACGTCGCGGCCATCCGCATCTCGGTATTCGCGCTGGCGTCGACATTCGCCGCCTTCGGGGGGATCCTGTTCGCCTCCCGCTCCTTCGCGGCAAGCCAGGCCACCGGTGGCGGCGACACCCTGCTTATCGCGATCGCGGCTGCGGTTATCGGCGGGGTCAGTCTCTTCGGTGGGCGGGGCAGTGCCTACGGCGCGCTGCTCGGCAGCCTCGTGCTGGGCTCCATTGCCTCGGGTATGTTCCTGCTGCAGCTCGAGTCGTCGGTGCGCTACATGATCACGGCTGCGGTACTGCTCGCCGCCGTCATACTTGACTCGCTATCCCGGCGCGGCCGAGCCGCCCACGGCCGCGCGTAACGGCGCGGCCCTCCGCCGCGCGGCTCCATGCCACGACCGGCCCGTCACGCGGAAAGGCGCCAGGCGCGCAGTACGCCGTCGTCGCCCAGGCAGGCGACCACCGCGGGCCCGACGGCGCACCGCAGGTCGGTGTAATCGACGCTGAACAGCTGGCTTAGCGTGCCATCGCTGGCCATGACCGCGAACCCGGTGCGCTGCTCACCGAACGTCAACAGCACAGCCGCCGCGCCAGTGGGCATGGAGGCGCCACCCGCGGCGGCGTCGGACAGCCGGGCGCTGGGCAGAGACGTCAGTACGTCGCCCGTGTCTGAGTCGAGTGCCAATAGGTCTGCCGCCGTACCGCCGAGCGCTCCACGCAAGCTGACGTGCGACGAGGCCACCAGCACGCCGCCACCCAGCCGCGTGACGACCGTCAGCGCGGTCCGGAACTGCACGCTACCGGTCACAGCATCCAGTACCGCCGTGCCGGCGCCGTCGCTCACGCACACGAAGCCTCCGCAGGTGCGCAGCTCCAACGGGCCGACCTCGGCATCGGGTGGTGGGGAATCACGCGGCAGGCGCAAGGTCCACATTCGGGTCAGATCCGCGGCGCGGTAGGCGAACAAGACCGTCGCCTCGCTGTCGGTCTTACCCACGATGAGCAGGTCGGCGACGAAGGCGCTCTGCCAAGCCCCAGCCCCGTCCGCGTTCACACCTGGCGTACTGACCACCGCCGCCGAGGTCGCGACGTCCCGAACAGTAATCGAACCTTCGGGCCCTATCGTCGCGAAGCGTGCCGGCGTGGACCAGTCCGCGGGGAGACGGCCACCAAGCGGAAGGCGCAGCCGCCAGAGGTCGGTCCCGGTCGTCAGGTCGAGGGCCGTCACCTCTCGGCATCTCGCGGAGCCGTTATCGCAGCGGCGCTCCCGCTCCTCGAAGAGCACGAGCCGGCCAGTGAGTCGGACGGGCCGACCGGCGTGCCTTGCCAGGACCACACCGGTCGCGCGGTCCACGAGAATCGTGGCGTCGGTCTGCCCCGCGCTCGGGCCGGTAGGTTCCCGCAGGAGAACCGCGTCGATACCTCGCCCGAGGTCGGAGACGCGGTACGGCACGCGGGGTATGTCGAGTTGCCATCGGCGCCCGCCGGTTCGGCTATCCAGTGCGACGAGCAAGGGCGGCTCGACCCAGTCGACCAGGTAAACGACATCGGTCCCGCCCATCATGCTCACCTGCGAGCCCACCGACAGCGTCCACAGCAGATCGCCCGGCCCCGTCTCCACTGAAACAGCCGTACGCAGGCCGAGCAGGCAGACGAACGCCAGGATCCAGGCGACCACCACGCGGGCTGATAACTGCGGCCGCTCATCGGTCCAATCGGGATCCCAGGCTTCCGACAGGCCGAGATCAATCATGGCAGAGGAATCGATGGGACCGGCCTCGACCACGGCCGTGTCGCGTAAGACCATCAGCTCCGCCACGGCGAACACCTCGCCTACCGCCGTCTCCCGACAACCGTAGACCCGTCACGAGGACGCCGAAAGTCCTCCTAGATCCGCTCGATCATGAGCTGACCGTCGCGAAAACCTGCCGATCATGACCTGGAGGTCATGATCGACGCAGGGTTAGACGCAGGGTTAGGGGTGTCGTCCAGGATGGACACCCAGCCGGTCACCTGGCGAGCTACGTCCTGGGCGGTGAGCCCGAGGTCGGCCAGGATTTCGTTGCGGCTGCCGTGCGGGTACCAGCCGGGTTCGACGCCGATCTCACGCACCGGGGTCTCGACACCGGCGTCGCGCAGCTTCTGCGCCACCGCACTCCCCACGCCGCCGGCGCGCACCCCGTCCTCCACGACGACAACGAGCCGATGCTCGGCGGCGAGTCCGACCAGTTCGACCGGCACCGGGCGCACCCAGCGCGGGTCAACGACCGTTACGCCGCAGCCGTGCTCGGCGAGCCGGCCGGCCACGTCCACGCCCAGGTGGGCGAAGGAGCCCACCGCGAGGAGCAGCACCTCGGTGCGCGTGCCCTCGGCGAGCACATCGACCTCACCGACACTGCGCAGCGCAGGCAGATCGGCCGGTACCGCGCCGGTCGGGAACCGTACGATCGTGGGGCCGTCCTCGATGGCCACAGCCTCGCGCAGCTCCGCGCGCAGAGTGGCCGCGTCGCGCGGCGCAGCGATGCGCAGGCCCGGCACGACGCCGAAGACCGACATGTCCCAGATGCCGTAGTGGCTGGGCCCGTCCGGTCCGGTGATCCCGGCCCGGTCGAGTACGAAGGTCACCGGCAGCCGATGCAGGGCAACGTCGAGCAGCACCTGGTCAAAGGCGCGGTTGAGGAAGGTCGCGTAGACGGCGACCACCGGATGCATGCCACCCAGCGCCAGGCCCGCCGCCGACGTGGTGGCGTGCTGTTCGGCGATGCCCACGTCGAACGCGCGGTCCGGGTAGCGCGCCGCCAGCTTGGATATGCCGGTCGAATCGGGCATCGCGGCTGTGATGCCCACGATGTCGGGCCGCTCGTCGGCGAGCGCCACCAGCTCGTCGCCGAAGACGGACGTCCACTTCAGCGACGACGGCGCCATCGGCCGGCCCGTCTCGGGATCGAAGGCACCGCTGGGGCTGTGCATGCAGTCAGCTTCGTCGTCCTCGGCGGGCTGGTACCCGTACCCCTTGCGGGTTACCGCATGCACGATCACCGGCCCGCCGAACGCCTTGGCCCGGCGGAGCGCGCGCTCGACGGCGACGAGGTCGTGGCCGTCGACCGGCCCGACGTACTTGATCCCAAGGTCCTCGAAGAGTGCCTGGGGCGAGACGGCGTCCTTGATCCCCTTCTTGACCGCGTGCAGCACCTCGTAGAGCGGACCGCCCACGAGTGGCGTCTTCGCCAGCGAGTCCTTGATCAGGTCGAGCACCTTCTCGTAACCGGGGTTGAGCCGCAGCGTTGCGAGATGGTTGGCGAGGCCGCCAATGGTGGGGGCGTAGGAGCGGCCGTTGTCGTTGACGACGATGACGAGCGGGTTTTGGGCGGCGGCTATGTTGTTGAGCGCTTCCCAGCACATGCCGCCGGTGAGGGCCCCATCGCCGACGATCGCCACCACGTGGCGTCGCTCACCGCGCAGGGCGAACGCCTTGGCGAGCCCGTCGGCGTAGGACAACGCGGTCGAGGCATGGCAGTTCTCGATGGTGTCGTGCTCGCTCTCGGCCTGGCTCGGATAGCCAGTGAGCCCCCCGCGCTGGCGGAGCATGTCAAACCCATCGAGACGGCCGGTGACCATCTTGTGCACATAAGCCTGGTGTCCCGTATCGAACAGCAGTCGGTCCTTAGGGGATTCGAAGACGCGATGCAGTGCGAGGGTGAGCTCGACCACGCCTAGGTTCGGCCCAAGGTGGCCGCCAGTGCGGGCAACCTTCTCAACGAGGAAGTCGCGGATCTCCGCCGCCAGAACTGCAAGCTGGTCCGGAGATAGGCCCCGTAGGTCCTGCGGAGCATGGATGCTATCGAGCAGACCTTCAACCGGGTGGGTCAAGTCGGGGCCTTCCTCGCGCGCGCTGATGGTCCGGCCAGTCTATCCGGCCAGCGAAACCAGGGTACTGAGCAGTACAAACCCGCACACGATCTTCACGCCTGCGTGATGGCCTGCAAGATCCCGTCGATCATGAGCTGACCGTCGTGAAACAGCGTCGATCATGACCTCCAGGTCATGATCGACGAGAATTGTCTGGGGTCAGGAGGGCGACGCATTCGACGTGGTGGGTCATCGGAAATAGATCAAAGGACCGCAGAGTGGATAGTCGAAAGCCCGCGTCGCGGAACGTCCGCACATCGCGGGCCAAGGCTGCGGGGTCGCACGCGACGTACGCAACGGCTCGGGGATCGCGGGCCACGATCGCCTCGACCACCCCTCGGCCCGCCCCGGCCCGGGGTGGGTCGAGGACCACGAGGTCGACGCTGCGCCATCGCGGGTTGCGAAGCGCCCGCTCCACATCGGACCGCAGCACGGTCACCGTGGTCAGGTCGCGCAGGCATCGCTGGGCGGCGCCGGCCGCCTTCGGGTCCGCTTCGACGACGGTGATCCGTCCGGACGAGTCCAGGCGCGGCGCGAGCGCAGCCGCGAGGACGCCCACGCCGCCGTACAGGTCCCAGACCCGCTCGCCCGCCCGGGGCTTGAGCAGATCCACCACCGCCGCCGCCAACGCATCGGCCGCCGCCGGGTGGACCTGCCAGAACGAATCGGCGGACACGCTCCATTCTCGGCCTACGGCATGCTCGCGGACGCGGGACGGGCCGGAGACGAGCATAGGGTGGCCCCGCCCCCGAGTGCCCAGCACCGTGACATCGCCGGCGGCCGAAGCCACCACCTCAACGCCATCCAGGTCCGGCCACTCCTGGCCGAGCACTGCGGCCTCCTGCACCTGTGGATGCGCGATCAGGCACCGATCCACCGGTACGACCTCGTGCGAGCGGTGCTTGAGGAGCCCCGCGCGACCCGTTGAGTCCACTGTGTACTGAACTCGAGTACGCCAGCCCAGGCCTCCGGGCTGCCCGGTGACGCCGGGGAGCTCGCTCACCCGTACATCAAGAGCCGAGATCTCAGCCTCGGTCATACCCGCCAGTCGCGCCAACTGCTCGCGTACGACGGCGGCCTTCATCTCACGCTGGAATGCTGGTGTTGCATGCTGGAAGTCGCAGCCGCCGCAGCGGTCCGGCCCGGCCCAACGGCACGGCGGCTCGACCCGCTCGGCCGAGGCAACCAGCACCTCCACCGCATCCGCGCGCAGGAAACCCTTGCGCTGCTCGGTGACGACGGCGCGCACCCGCTCCTGCGGCAACGCATGGCGGACAAAGACGACCTGTCCATCCGCCGTACGGGCGACGCAGTGGCCGCCGTGCGCGACCGGCCCGACGTCCAACTCGAATACCGCGCCCTCGAGCCCGTCGCCCTCGAGTAGGTCTGGCTCGATCACGGCTTCGCGGCCGTCTCGCGATCGTCGGACTCGTCCCCTGCGCGGGGCCCACGCGGGAGTCGATGACTGAGTGAACGATCAAGGCGATCGAGGTCCTTTGTGGAGGTCGACGCGAGCTGCCATGGCACGCTCGTGACCATCACACCCGGTTCGAAGAGGAGCCGACCCTTGATACGCAGGGCGCTCTGGTTGTGCAGCAAATGCTCCCACCACTTGCCCACCACGTACTCGGGAATGAACACCGTCACGACGTCGCGCGGCGAGGCCCGGCGCAGAGACTTCACGTAGTCGATGATCGGACGGGTGATCTCGCGGTAGGGCGACTCGATGACCGTCAATGGAACGGAGATCTCGCGCGCGTCCCACTCAGCCTGAATCTTCCTGGTGTCGGCCTCGTCGACATTCACGGTGAGTCCGGTTAGCGTGTCGGGTCGGGTCGCCTGGGCGTAGGCGACGGCTCGCAGCGTGGGCTGGTGAACCTTGCTGACCAGGACGATCGCGTGGTTGCGGGCGGGCAGTACTGGCTTGTCGTCGGCGGGGTCGAGCTCGAGCGCCACGGTGTCGTAGTGCCGGCGGATGCCGAGCATCACCAGGTAGATGACGGCCATGGCGGCTATCGCGATCCAGGCACCGTGGGTGAACTTGGTGACGAGGACGACGACGAGCACCGCGCCGGTCAGCATCATGCCGAAGCCGTTGATCGCGCGCGACCGGTGCATCTGACGGCGGACGGCCGGATCGCGCTCGGTCCGGAGCAGCTTGTTCCAGTGCCGCAACATGCCCGCCTGCGACAGCGTGAACGAGACGAAGACGCCGACGATGTAGAGCTGGATCAGGCGAGAGACCTCGGCCTGGAACGAGATGATCAGTACGACGGCGAAGGCGGAGAGAAAGCCGATGCCGTTGGAGAAGGCCAGCCGGTCGCCGCGGGTGTGCAGCTGCCGTGGCAGGTAGCGGTCCTGCGCCAGGATCGAGCCGAGCACCGGGAAGCCGTTGAAGGCTGTGTTGGCGGCGAGGAACAGGATGAGCGCGGTGGCGCCAGCGACTACGTACAGCAGCAACCCGGACCCGAACACGGCCTCGCCGAGCTGGGTGGTGACCGTCTTCTGCACATAGCCGGCGGGACCGGACACGATCTGTCGGGCCGGGTCCTCGACGTACTGCAGGTCTGTCATGCGCGACAGCGCGACGATGCCGACGAGCATCGTTACCGCGACCGTGCCGAGCAGCAGTAGCGTCGTGGCGGCGTTGCGGCTCTTGGGGGGCTTGAAGGCCGGCACGCCATTGGAGATGGCCTCGACACCGGTGAGCGCGGCGCAACCCGACGAGAACGCGCGCAGCAGCAGGAAGAAGAGTGCGAAGCCGGTGAGGTCCGCTTCGGCGACGATGGTCAGATCGGCGCTAGGTGCCCGCAGGTCGTCGCCCATAACGAAAAGCCGGAACAGACCGGTGAGGATCATACCGATGATCACGATCATGAAGCCGTAGGTCGGGATCGCGAAGGCTATCCCCGACTCGCGGATGCCGCGCAGGTTGATCGCGGTGAGCAGCACGACCGCGATGACCGCGATCGCCACCTTGTGCTCGGCGACATACGGCACGACCGAGCCGAGGTTGGCCACACCCGCCGCGACCGAGACGGCTACCGTGAGGACATAATCCACGAGCAGTGCGCTCGCCACACCCAGCCCGAACTTGGGCCCGAGGTTCACCGTGGCCACCTCGTAGTCGCCACCACCCGACGGGTAGGCGTGCACGTTCTGCCGGTAGCTCGCCACAACGGTGAGCATCACGACCACCACGGCCAACGCCACCCACGGTGAGTAGAGGTAGGCCGATGCTCCCGCGATCGACAACGTCAGCAGGATCTCGTCCGGCGCATAGGCGACGCTGGACAGCGCGTCGGATGCGAAGACCGGGAGCGCGATTCGCTTGGGCAGCAGGGTGTGGTGAAGGCGGTCGGAGCGGAAGGGGCGGCCGAGCAGAAGTCGCTTGAGCACCGAGGTGGGATTGGCCACAAGCGAAGGGTACGGCCCACGGTGCATCGCGGGTGACCGTGGGAGGCGTGCGCGCACGGTGTAGCGTCCCCGGCAGGGATCACGCCATCCATCGCCGGAGGACCAGCGTGCACATCGTGATTATGGGGTGCGGGCGGGTCGGTTCGACCCTTGCGCAGAATCTCGAATCCCGAGGACACACCATCGCGGTCATCGACCAGAACCCGGACGCGTTCCGTCGGCTCGGTGCCGACTTCGCTGGGCTCACCGTGACGGGTGTCGGCTTCGACCGCGAGGTGCTCATCGAGGCCGGAGTCGAGCGGGCCGACGCGTTCGCCGCGGTGTCCAGCGGCGACAACTCGAACATCATCTCGGCGCGGCTGGCCCGGGAGACGTTCGGGGTGCCCAGGGTGGTGGCGCGCATCTACGACCAGAAGCGCGCGGAGGTGTATGAGCGGCTGGGCATACCGACGGTCGCCACCGTCCGCTGGACCGCCGATCGGATGGTCCGTCACTTGGTGCCGGAGGGCATCGTCGAGCTCTGGCGTGACCCGACCAGCACGGTGTCGATCGTGGAGGTCCCGGTGCACGCCGAGTGGATCTCGCACCCGGTCCGGGCCCTCGAGGAGGCCTGTGGCGCGAGGGTGGCGTACCTGCAGCGGTTCGGCATCGGGACCGTGCCCACGGCATCGACGGTGCTCCAAGACGGCGACCAGGTCTTCATTCTGGTCACCGACGACATGGTCGGCCCGATCACCAAGATCACCGGCGCCGCGCCGGCCACCGGCTGAGAGGGTGCTGATGATGAGGGTCGCGATCGGGGGAGCGGGCAACGTCGGCCGGTCGATCGCCCAGGAGCTGATCGAGAACGGCCACACGGTACTGCTCATCGAGCGGCAACCGTCCATGCTGCGGCCAGAGCGGGTGCCCACCGCGGAGTGGATCCTGGCCGATTGTTGCGAGCTGGCCAGCCTGCAGGAGGCGGACCTGGCCAGCTGCGATGTGGTCGTCGCGGCGACCGGCGACGACAAGGTGAACCTGGTGTTGTCCCTGCTCGCGAAGACCGAGTTCGCCGTCCCACGGGTGGTCGCCCGGGTCAACCGGGCCGAAAACGAGTGGCTATTCACCGACCAGTGGGGTGTGGATGTCTCCGTCAGCAAGCCCCGCCTGATGGCGGCGCTCGTCGAGGAGGCGGTGACCGTCGGCGATCTGGTCCGGCTGATGACCTTCCGCCAGTCGCAGGCGAATCTCGTGGAGATCACACTGCCCGAGGCGGCGCCCTACGTCGGGCACGCGGTCCGGGAGATCCCGCTCCCCCGCGACTCGGCACTGGTGGCCATCCTGCGCGGGAAGCGCGTGGTCGCACCCACGCCGGCCGACTCGCTGGAGTCGGGTGATGAGCTCGTGTTCGTGTGCACCAGCGAGGTTGAAGAGGACGTCCGCCGGGTCATCCTTGGCGAGCGAGCCGTCCGATGATCGTCAGGCGGGAAGGGCGGGGACTTGGGCCCGGTCCTGAACCCGCAGGTGACGGCGTACCGCCCATGCGGTCAGCGCCAGCAGCAGCAGGTACGGCGGGAATCCGAGCGCGATCCGCATGATGCCCAGGATGCTCGCCTTCTGGTCGTCGGTGAGGGCATCGGCGAAGTAGACCCAGCTGTTGACGAGGACTTTCGCGAGGTAGGTGGCGGCCCAGAGCAGGGTGAGCCAACCGAAGATCCGACGCAGTGGAGCGTCGTCGCGCCAACGCGTCCCGCCCTTGTCCGCGACGATCGACCAGATCCAGCCGACGAGCGGACGGCGCGCCGCCACCGAACCGATCATGGCCACCGCGTAGGCGAGACTCAGCAAGATGCCCGGCAGGTAGAAGTCCTTGGCGCTGCCGGTTCGCCAGGCAAGGAGCGCACCGATACCGATGCCGTACAGCCCGTTCATGGCGTGCCGCACGGACTGGCGGCGGCTGAGCCGGAACGCGGCGATCGCCAACGCCACGGCGACCGCGACGATCAAGGCGGGTTTCAGCGCCCAAACGATGTTGACGAGCACGAACGCGATGACGGGGATACCCGACTCGATCATCCCCCGCACACCGCCCAACTGGTCGGCAACCTGCTCGGAGAAGGTGGGCAGGGTCTCGTCCTGCCTCGACACATCCGACGTCATGGCGCCTCGTCCAGCTCGTAGTAGGGGTTGTAGATGACCTTCCGCTCGTCACGGATCGCGACTCGACCGCGCGCGGTGAGGGCCCGACCCGGCTCGATCCCGGCGATCTGCCGCCGGCCCAGCCACACCAGTGTCACCACGTCACTGCCGTCGTAGAGGTCCGCCTCGAGGGTGGGCAGGTTCGTTCGTGGAGTGTAGACCACGGTGCGCAGTCGGCCGGTGACACTGACGAACTGGCCCCGCTTCGCCTCACGGGCTGGCGTGCAGCCCGCCGCCGCGGTTTCGGCGCGCAACTCCTCCGCGTCCAGTTCGGCCTCGCTGGCCGTCAGCCGGCGCAAGAGTCGGCGGAGCCCCCTTTGGGACGGCTCGGCAGCGGCGTCGGGCATCAGGTGGCCTGACGATCGTCGATGGCCGCTGCACCACTGTCGGCCGCCGCGGTCAGCTGGTCGGCGGCTTCGGGCGGCAGCCGCAGGGGCAAGGCCTCGCTGACCGGTCTCGCCTCGGTGCCGCGATCGACCACCAGGCCCCTCAGGACGTCGCGCAGCGGGCCCGCCCTACCCGGGTCGACGGCGGCCGCGCCGAGGAAGACACCATGCACAAACCAGCGGGGCCCGTCGATGCCCACGTGGCGCACGTCGGTGGTGCCGGAGGCGTCGCGAACCCGGGCCCGCAACTCTACGCCGTACTCGCCCTCGACTTCTTCGGGTCGTGCGCCGCCGGCGGCAAGCGAGGTACGCAGATTCTGCCGCACCTCAGTCCAGATGCCCTCCGTACGTGGGGCGGCGAAGGCGCCGAGCTGCAGCCGGCTCCCGCCGTGCGCCAACTGGATCTGCTGGATCTGCCCCTGCGGGCCGGCCTGCACGTGGATCTCGACGCCGGCGACGGCCGGAATGCGCAGCGCACCCAGGTCCAGGCGTTCCTGCTCGTCGTCGGGGGCCTGGGAGACGTCATACGGACCGTACTCCGGCACGTCCGGACCGTCGGGCTCGAAGAAACCGTCGTCGTCGACTGGCTGGTTGAGGCCGCGATTTCGAGTGTGCCGACCCGCCCGACCCGACTCGGCCGAGCTATGTCGACCCGCGTTCACGCGACGTCGCGAGAAGATCACCGCTACTCCTTCTGCGCCGGAACACGCTGTCGTTCGTCCGTACCCAGCTCATCAACGGTACTCAGCTGGGCGTGACCGCCAGTGGAACCGTGTCCGCCGGCGCCCCGCGAAGTGTCCGACAGGTCCTCGACAACGTGGAAGTCTGCCCGCTCCACCCGCTGCACGACAAGCTGGGCTATCCGGTCACCGCGGGCGATCCTCGCCGTCGCCCCCGGATCGTGGTTGACGAGGTTGACCATGATCTCGCCACGGTAGCCGGAGTCGACCGTACCCGGTGCGTTGAGCACGGTCACGCCGAGGCGGTTGGCCAGTCCGGAGCGCGGGTGCACCAGCCCCACGAAACCCGGCGGCAGCGAGATGGCAACCCCGGTCGGCACGAGCGTCCGGGCGCCCGGGGCGAGTTCGACGTCCACCGCGGCGTACAGGTCCGCGCCCGCGTCGCCCTCGTGCGCGTACGCCGGCACGGGCAACCCGGCGTCGAGTTGGCGCACACCCACCCGTACGGTCTCCACCAGCATCTCCCTTGTGCACTGTTCGACCCATCATCCTGCCCGCGCCCAGGCAGCGCGTCCGCCGTACCCTCCACTCGTGGCCAATCCGCCGACGTCCTACCGCGAGCGACTCACGGTCCCATGGTGGGCCTGGCCGGCGACGCTCGGCGTCGCCGCGTTCCTCGCGGCCGAACTCGCGATCGGCGCGGTGGCGCTGCGCCACCCGGTCACCTTCGCCCTGGCCTGCGCGCTGGCCGCCGCCGCCCTGTTCGCGCTGAGCCGGATACTCATCCGCGTTGACGGCGGCGAGCTTCAGGTGGACGACGCCCGGTTACCGCTCGAGGTCATCGCATCCGTCGAGGTGATTGGTCCGGAGGCGCGGCGCGACCTGCTCGGGTTGGACGCCGACCCGCTCGCGTTCGTGATCCAGCGACCGTGGATCGGCGGTGGCGTGCGCGTCGACCTGGCCGATCCGGCCGACCCGACGCCGTACTGGTTCGTCAGCACTCGGCACCCGGGCCAGCTCGCCGCAGCCCTGCTGGCCGCCCGCGACGCCCGCGGCGAGGTCACTGCGTCGTGATCTGGGGCGGCATTTGCTTGGCGAGATCCTTGCGGACCTCCTCGGCGAGCCGCAGGGTCGCCCTCCGGTTGAGGAACGCCGCTATGGCAGCGCCGGTAAACAGCGGCCCCAGGGCGGTCAGGCTGCGGCCGAACCGGCGTACCAGCCGATCTCGCAGTTCGTGTCGGGCGGCCGTGCCCAGCACCGCGGCGAGACCGCGGCCGGGCACCATCAGGCTCACCCCGCGCCGCCCGGCCCAGGCCTGCAGCAGCGTGATCGCGCGCTGACCTGACCCCCCGGGCACCGGCTGCCCGTACAGCTCCTGCAGTTCACCGATCAGCTTGAGCTCGACGGCGACCACCGCCACCGTCTCGGCGGCGAGGAGAACCGGCGCTGTGAGCAGCGTCGGCGGTGCGACCCACTGGACGGCGGATACGCCGCCACCGACGGCACCGATGCCGGCGCTGGTACGGGTTGCGTTGCGCACGAGCCGGCCGGCGATCGCCATGTCGGTCAGCCCGGGGAAGTGTGCGCGCAGCGTCTCCAGGTTGCGTACCGGGATCCTGGGCGCGACGTCGACGACGGTGTCGGCGATCCAGCCCATGGCCGCCTTGGGCCGGAAGACGTCCTTAAAACCCCGCTTGCGCAGGGCTGATGCGATCTCGCCGAGGGCCCGCCGGCGCTCGGCCGCCGGCAGGTCCGGCTCCGCGAGCCGGGCCACCGCGGCGGCGGTAGCTTCGCTCGCCTCGGCATCGCCCGGAACGATGGGACCCGGGATGCCATCGCCGGTAAGGGCGTCGCCAGATACGACAGTGCCCGACGGATCATCGTCGGGCACGCGCCGCTGCCGGCTCATCGCTGTACCTTCATGGCTGTCGTCATGGCTATGCCTTCCGATTCGGAGGTCGCCCTCGGTCAGTGCCGTCGCCGGCCACTGCTCGATTCTGGCCCACCCGCCCGATCACCGGAAGTAACGCCGACCGGCGCTGATCGGAAGACCGGTCGTTGGTCAGGCGCACTCCGTACAGATCAACTCGCCGTTGCGCTCATACGCGAGTTGGCTGCGATGGTGTACCAGGAAGCAGCGCGAGCAGCGGAACTCGTCGGCCTGCATCGGCAGGACCCTGACGGTGAGCTCCTCGTCGGCGAGATCGGCGCCGGGCAGCTCGAAGCTCTCCGCGACGTCTGTGTCGTCGACGTCCACACTGCCCGACTGCGCGTCGACCCGGCGGGACTTCAGCTCCTCGATGCTGTCCTCGCCGAGCTCGACCTCGTCACGCCGTGGCGCGTCGTAGTCGGTCGCCATCCGTTGTCACACTCCCATGCATAACGTCTATGTCTTGCCTGCCGGTTCCGCTCGCACGTTCGCGCTGCTCACACCTGACACCGCGGGCGCCAACCGCTTCTGAGCGCAACGCTGCGGGCATCGCACTCTCGCGTGCTACGCCCCGGTTGGCCCGCCGGCGGCGTACCTTACCCTCCCCATGCGGAACTTGTACGCGTCCGCACCTAAGAATGTTCCCGATGTGACCTAGGCGACACCAAGGTAGGGGTTGGCCGTCCCCCGATCACTGTCGGCGCGCCGATGGACGGTGTAGATACCCCGCGCCGGATGCGACCGGACGCTACCCTCGGGGGCACTGGAATGTGGCTGATGCCGAAGATGTGGACGGGGAGTACCGAGGAATGACGTTCGCGAGGGTACGAGCCCTTATCTTCGTCGCGGTCCTGTTCATCACCGCCGGCGTCGTCGTCATCATGGCCATTGGCCGGGACACCCAGACGAAGCCCATCTCCGCCGACCCCTGCCCGTCGGGCCTTGTCCCGGCGAAGATCAAGATGCCTGGAGAGCGCGGGGAGGTGACGATCAACATCTTCAACGGGACCGCGAAGGTCGGGCTGGCGCAGGAGGTCGGTGGCGAGTTCAAGAACCGGGGCTTCAACGTCAAGAAGACGGAGACCGTACCCGGCAACAAGCTCTCCCCCGAGATTGCCGAGATCACGTACGGACCCGAAGCGGTGGGCGCCGCGGCTCTCGTCAGCGCGTACTTCCTGGTCGACGAGGCCAAGATGAACTTCGACATCAAACGCAAGGGGACCGAGGTCGACGTCGTCATAGGTACCCGGTTCCAGCAGCTCGCCACGACCACCGAGGTCAACCAGTCCATCGCCGCGCTCGGCAACCCCGAACTCCCCGAGGGCACGTGCGAGGCGTGATCGCCTAGACCACGGCCGCGCCGTCATCATGGTCCCCCGTCCGCGTCGAGGGCGACGAGAAGGTCGTGCAGCTGCCCATGCAGGGCGGGCGGCGCGGCGAGCACCAGGTCTGGCCCTGCGGGCGCCCCCCGCAGGCCGCTCACCCGCAGGCCAGCCTCCTCCGCGATCAACCCGCCCGCGGCGTTGTCCCAGGCGCCGAGGCCCTTCTCGAAGAAGGCGTCCACTCGTCCCTCGGCGGCGAAACAGAGGTCCAGCGAGGCCGCGCCGAAGCGGCGGATGTCCCGGACCCGTGGCAGCAGCTGTGCGAGTACGGCCGCCTGGTGGGTGCGTCTGGCCGAGTCGTAGCCGAATCCGGTCGCGACAAGGGCCTGACCCAGGTCGGTGACGGCGGATCCGGCGAGCCGCTGCGCGTCGCGCCACGCGCCGCCACCGCGCACGGCGGTCCACTCCTCGCCCGTGGCGGCGTTTCGGACTACGCCAGCGACCGTGACGCCGGCGACCTCGGCCGCGATCGAGACCGCGTAGTGCGGCAGCCCGTAGACGTAATTCACGGTCCCGTCGATGGGGTCTACGACCCAGCGCACCCCGGTCGCCCCGGTCGGCCCAGCGGGTTTCTCGGCGGACCCGGACTCCTCGCCGAGGCCAAACTCTTCGCCAAGAACCTGGTCGCCGGGGCGCCGGGCCCGCAGCAGGTCCACGATCAGTTGCTCGACCGCCCGGTCGGCCGCCGTGACGAGGTCGGTCGACGTGCTCTTCGTACTCACGCCCGCGACCCCCGCCGTACGCTCGGTCCGGGCCAGATCGGCCGCCCGACGCGCCACCGCCACGGCCACGTTGAGCAGCTTTCGGGGGTCCGCCGCGACCACCGAATCGCCTATCGTCTCGCCCATCCGGGACCTCATCGTTTCAGCCGTCGCCGTGCGCCAACTATCCTCGCAGCCATAGGACGGCCGTGACACGAGATGATCGCAAAGAACGGCGCTACAATTCACCCCTACCCGCGTGTCTCGCCGAAGCCGCCCGACACGAGGGCTCAGCAGGACTCCGCGAAGCTTGCCAACGGAGCGTTAAACACACAGCACCGGTCTCCGCACGGGGGCGCCACAGCGCCGCTGCGCCCGTTGACGGATCCGGCAGCCGGTCTCGCCACACGGGAAGGTCGTTCGTGACAGAAACGCGCCAGGACCCGGATCTCGGCCATGTCGGCGCCGATATCCAGTCGATCACCGACGAGCTGCTCGCACAGTCCGCCACCTCGGGTGGCCAGCTGACCTCGGCGGAGGTCGGGCGGAGGCTGGAGGAGGCGCGCGCGACGCCGGCCCAGGCCAAGAAGCTGGTACGGACACTTACCGAGGCGGGCGTGCTCGTCTTCGACGGCTCGGGCCCGAGCCGCCGGAAGGCCGGGGCGACGCGCGTCGTGGCCGCCCGTGCGGCCACCGCGGCGTCGCGGGCGACGACGGTGAAGGCGACCCCGGTCAGCGCCGAGGCGGATTCCGCGACCGCTGTTGCCGCCACAGCTGAGTCCGCTGACGCCAAGACTGCTGCCGCGCCCAACGCCAAGGCTGCCAAGGCGTCCCGCCCAGCCGGAGAGACCAAACCCGCCCGCGCGAAGCCCGCCGGGAAGAAGGCCCCGGCGACGGCGGCCAGCCTCGCGGATGGCGCGGTTGCCGACGGCGTTCCGGATAACGCCGACCCGGTGGTCGGCTCGGTTCCGAACGGCGCCGCGAAGAAGGCTCCGACCCGCAAGAGTGCGGCTAAACAGCCCAACACCGACAACGGTGCCGACACTGCGCCCCCGCCCAAGGCGGGCAAGAAGTCGCCCGCCAAGGCGGCAGCGACTCCGGTCGAGCCAGCTACACCGCCCGCTCCGCCGCCGGATGCGCCGCTCGGAACACCGCCGGCCGAGGTGCCGGAACTGGATGACGTCGAGCTTGACGAGGACCTCGCGGCGGAGCTTGAGAAGGTTGTCGCCGAGGAGCCGCCCGCGCTGGTTGAGGCCGCCCAGGCCGACGCCGAGGCGGACGACGACTTCGAATGGGACGACGAGGAATCCGAGGCCCTCAAGCAGGCACGCCGTGACGCCGAGCTCACCGCCTCGGCGGACTCGGTCCGGGCGTACCTCAAGCAGATCGGCAAGGTGCCGCTGCTCAACGCCGAGCAGGAGGTCGACCTGGCCAAGCGGATCGAGGCCGGGCTCTACGCCTCGGAGGTGCTGCGCGCGGCCGAGGAGGACGGCAAGAAGCTGCCCACGCCGGAGCGCCGCGACCTGGACTGGATCTCAAGGGACGGCGAGCGGGCCAAGAACCATCTGCTCGAAGCCAACCTTCGCCTCGTTGTCTCGCTCGCGAAGCGTTACACCGGTCGCGGCATGGCCTTCCTCGACCTCATCCAGGAGGGCAACCTCGGTCTCATCCGCGCGGTGGAGAAGTTCGACTACACCAAGGGCTACAAGTTCTCCACG
>JAHRHA010000024.1 GCA_020027875.1 Micromonosporaceae bacterium
GCAGTTCGGCGGTCACCGCGGCGTCGGACATGCCGACCGGGTCGGTGTCGACCAGACCGGACAGGCCGGCCCGCAACAGCTGCAACGGGTCCGCCTCGCCGGTCGTACACATGTTGTAAGCCTATCGCATCGCCGCATCGGAGCAAGGACCTGCGGCGAGATTTTCTGGCGGTTCCACTGTGGATTTTGCCGATCTAGGGCTTAGCGTCGCGGATCGGAGATCAAACCACGGCCGTAAGCCCTAGATCCCGCAAGCAACTCATCCAGGCTCACTCTTGCGCCGCCTGAAGATTTCATCTAGCGTTGAGTTCAACAGCCGTTGAGTTTCCCCTACGGGACTCGGAGGTAATCCATGGAGACCGCGATCGAGGTCCGCAACCTCGTCGTCGAACGCGGCAAGCGCCGCGTACTGCACGGCCTGACCTGTTCCATCCCGCGTGGCAGCGTGACCGGGCTGCTCGGCCCCAGCGGGAGCGGGAAGACCACCCTGATGCGCGCCATCGTGGGCGTCCAAATCGTGAAGTCGGGTGTCGTGACGGTGCTCGGCGAGCCCGCCGGCACTCCGCGGTTGCGCCACAAGATCGGCTATCTGACCCAGTCGCCGAGTGTGTATGCCGACCTCACCGTGCGCGAGAACGCACGCTACTTCGCCTCGCTCTACAAGGGAATTACCCCAGCTGATGCCGACAACGCGGTCGAGATGGTCGGCCTCGGCGACGCCGCGAATCAGCTTGTCGCGACGCTCTCCGGCGGCCAACGCGCCCGCGCCTCGCTCGCCTGCACTCTCGTGAGCCGGCCCGAGGTACTCATCCTCGACGAGCCCACGGTCGGGCAGGACCCCGTGCTACGCGATGAGCTATGGCACCAGTTCCGTGCCATGGCCGCGGCCGGGACGACCCTTCTCGTCTCGAGCCACGTCATGGACGAGGCCAGCCGATGCGACCGGCTGCTGCTCATCCGCGAGGGCGCGCTCATCGCCGATGACACTCCCGACCTCGTGCGGGCGTCGGCCGGCACCAACGACCTCGATGCGGCGTTCCTGCACCTGATCCGAACCATGGAGAAGACGGGAGTGGCGTCATGAGCCCGCGAATCTTAGGTAGCACAACGAAGCGCATTCTCAACCAACTGCGACACGACCATCGCACCGTCGGACTACTCGTGATAGTCCCAATACTCCTGCTGACCTTGCTCTACTTCATGTTCAAGAACGAGGCACTCCTGCCCGGGCAGCCGTCCACGTTCGACCGAATCGGCTTGATCATGCTGGGCGTCTTCCCGTTCGTGATCATGTTTCTCATTACGAGCATCGCCATGCTGCGGGAGCGCACGACCGGAACGTTGGAGCGTCTGTTGACGACCCCGATGGGCAAGCTTGACCTGCTCTTCGCGTACGGCATCGCCTTCGGTATCGCGGCCGCAATCCAAGCGTCCATCGCAGCAGGCGTCGCGTACTGGCTCTTCGACCTCGACACGGCCGGCAGCACAAGCCTGGTCATCCTGATCGCCATCGCCAACGCGGTGCTCGGCGTGGCGCTCGGCCTGTTCTGCAGCGCCTTCGCGCGCACCGAGTTCCAGGCGGTTCAGTTCATGCCGATCGTGGTCATTCCGCAGTTCCTCCTGTGCGGCCTGTTCGTGGCTCGCGATCAGATGGCCGGCTGGCTGCAGGCGATCAGCGATGCGCTGCCGATGTCGTACGCGGTCGAGGCCCTCCAGCAGGTTGGAGCCCACGCGGACGCGACCGACACCCTATGGCGCGATCTCGGCATCGTGGTCGGCTGCGTCGTGGTGGCGCTGACCCTCGCGGCGGCAACCCTGCGCCGCCGCAGCCCCTAGAGTCCGCCGCAGCCCCTAGAGTCCGCCGAAGCACCGAGCCACGGATGGAGGAGCGTGGTACGCACCGGTAGGCGCCCGGGCAACCAGGGCACCCGCGAGGCGATCCTGGCCGCCGCGCGCCAGGCGTTCGCCGAGAGCGGGTACGACGGTGCGTCCATCCGCCTCATCGCGGCGGGCGCGGGGGTTGACCCCGCGCTCGTGCACCACTACTTCGGTACGAAGGACCAGCTGTTCCTCGACGCGATACAGGCACCCTTCGATCCGGCGAAGATCCTGCCCTCGGTGCTCGCGAAGGGGGTCGACGGGATCGGCGAACGGCTGATCCGGACGCTCCTCAGCGTCTGGGATTCGGCCGCGGGCGGGGCCGCCGCCGCTCTCATCCGGAGCGCCATGAGCAACGAGCTCATCGCCAAGATGATGCGCGAGTTCATCGTCAATCGAATCCTGCGCCGGGTGGCGAAGGATCTCGACCTCGACCCGGACGAGGGTCCGATCCGGGCGAACCTGGTCGCCACCCAGATTGGCGGTCTCATCATGATGAGGTACATCATCAAGATCGAACCCCTGGCCAGCGCACCGCCCGAGACGATCGTGGCGCTGATTGGCCCCACGATCCAGCGCTACATCGTGGATCCCCTGCCCGGCACACCCCTGCCGAACCCACCCCTGCCGAACCCACCCCCGCCGATCAAGGAAAAACGGTCGCGGATCGGAGATCAAAGCCCGGCAACAAGTCTTTGATCTACGAGGAGCACCTAGCGGCGGGCGCTCGCGTAGACCCGGGTTGGCCGGGACAGCCACCAGCCGGCCGCGGCACGAACCGGCGCGGGCGCCTCCCCATCGTCGCGGACGCGGGCGAGCAGCCTGAGGTTCTGTGCGATACCGAGCGCGTAGACAAGGCTCGTCAGCGCCGCCGCGCTGTGACGTACCCGGTGGCTTCGCCAGCTTCGGCCGTGCTGGGAGATCGCGCTTAGATAGAAGAGATCCGAACTAGCCCCGCCGACGTGTCCGATGGTCTGAACCGCGGCCTCGGACACCTCCGGGGGCAGGCCGGGCGCCAGGATGAGACGCTCCACGATCGGGCGCTGATCCGCTCCACCTATCACCCGTACGCCCCAGAGCAGCGACGCGGCAAGGGTGCCGTCGACTGCAGGCCGGTTCAGCTCGGCACCGAGCGCGCCGGCCACGGCCGGAGCGTAAGGCGTCGCGCGGATCAGCATCGAGGCGTAGAGCCGCACATCGAGCACTGGGGCGTAGAGCATCTCGTCCACGAGCACGGGCAGCAGGTTGTCGGTGAGCCCGGGCGCGTGCCGGCTCAGCTCGGCGGCCGCCGCGGCGACGATTCGCCTCACCACCACCGCTGAGGTGGACCGCGCGGCCAAGCGGCCGGCCGAGAGCACCTCGTGCAGGTGCCGGTCGTCCGCCAATGCCCGGCGCAGACCTGTCTCAGCGCCGGTTCGCAACGCAACGGGCATCCGGCGCAACAGCTCGACCCCCAAGGCCGCCGCGTCGTTGAAGGAGTCCGGGTTCTGCAGCAGCTCGGACACGGCCGGCACGAGGCCGCTCAGCTGCGCCGGGCGGAAGTGCCCATAGCGCACCTTCCGGACGCACGCCAGAAGCGCGCCGTATCGGGTGCGTTCGTTGGTGGGGCGGGTGAGCTGCCCGAGCACGAACCGGTTGGCGTCGGGGTGAGCGCTGCCGTCGAGCACACTGACCGGTTCGATGAAGACCTGGTTGGCCGGGTCGCCGACCAGGCTCACGCAGGCCGCCACGGCGGCCTGCTGGCCGGTCGGGTGCCCGAGTAGCCGGTTGAACGCCTCGAATCGCTGCATCCAGGGCAACCCGTCCGCGACGATCATCTCTTCCAGCAACCTCGTGGCGAGTTCGAACCAGAGTCGACTCGGCACGATCAGCAGCGACGGCATCGTGGAGAGCTGCCCGGTGAGTTCGTCCCAGTGCCAGCCCGACATCGGCTCGCTCGACAGCGCCCGCTCGAGCATCTCCTCGAGCCTCGCCTGCGCCTGGGAGCCGGCCGGCGGAGCCTCACCGCGGGAGAGGATGGGAGGGCCGGCCGCCGCCGGCGCGGCGTACCGGTAGATCGTGTCGGCGGTCGCGACGAGCTGCCCGGGTGACAGGTCGAGCAGCTCCTCGTAGCGCCGGATGGTGAGGTAGGACGCCCGCCCCTTGGCCGTCTCCCACCGCGAGATCGTGCTCTCGCTGGCGCCGTTCGGGTAGCTGCCGCCCCGAAACGCCGCCGCGAACACCGACGCCCTTGCCCACTCCTGGTTCGAGGCGAGGACCCGGTTGACCCGCAGGAGCCACGCTACCCGTTCGGCCATCCCGGACGTGCCGGCCGACGCCCCCGTGGGCCGGTACGGGCGACCGCGAGGGGTACGCGGTGCACCACTGTCCGTGTTCGTCGGCATAGCACAGCATTTATTTCATGGCTAGCTATCCCTTGCAAGGCCGCGAGGTCCGCCACTCGGGTGCACCTATCCTGACCGAGCGGTGGGGGGTGCAGGTGGGGGTGTCCGGATCGTCACCAGATCCGGACCGAAGACCACGGTGGACCGCCCGTACGTTCCGCGGGTTCCGCCTGAGCCCCGGGACCCGACGGGCGCGGGCGGCCCACCGTGTCTTCGGCATGCCGTGCCTTCGACTACTCGTAGCGTCAGACCGGGCGGGTCTGCTCCAGCCAGGCCGAATGCAGGCGCCCGTAGATGGAATCGGTCTCCCGGACCAGCGACGCGTGCGGGCCACGCTGAACCACCCGGCCGCCATCGAACACGATGACCTCGTCGGCCGACTCGGCCGTGGACAGCCGATGCGCGATGGCCACCGTCGTCCGACCCCGGGTGACCGCGTCCAGCGCACGCTGCAACCTGACCTCGGTGGCCGGGTCGACCGCGCTCGTCGCCTCGTCCAGGACGAGCAGATCCGGATCGGCGACGTATGCGCGGACCAGCGCCACGAGCTGTCGCTCTCCCACCGACAGCGCCTCTCCGCGTTCACCCACCGGCGTCTCGAGCCCAGCGGGCAGTCCCTCCACCCAGTCGGTGAGTCCCAGCTCGGTGAAGGCGAGCGCCAGATTCTCGTCCGACAGCGCCGGCCGGGCGAAGCGCACGTTCTCCGCGATGGTGGCATCGAAGAGGAAGCCGTCCTGCGGCACGAGCACGACCCGGCGACGCAGCGAGGCGAACCGGACGTCGGTGAGCGGTACGCCGGAGAGCAGCACCCCTCCGCTGGTCGGATCCATCAGCCGGGTGAGGAGCTTGGCGAAGGTCGTCTTGCCCGAACCGGTCTCGCCCACCACAGCCACCCGGGACTTGCCCTCGACCACCAGGTCCACGTCTGTCAGCACCGTTGGTCCCATTTCTCCGGCACCGGCGGGGTAGGCGTAGTGGACGTCGCGGAAACGGACGTCGATAGGCCCGACCGGGAGGTCGCGACCGGACTCGGCCGGATCAAAGACGTCGGGTGCCACGTCCAGTACGTCGAGCACCCGGCGCCAGCCGGCGACCGCGTTCTGGGCCTCGTTGAGCACCTCGGTCGCGATCTGGACCGGCTGCACGAACAGGGCCACCAGGAACAGGAACGCGGTCAACGCGCCGACCCCCAGCGATCCGCCCACGCCCAGAAGCACGCCGACGACGACCACCGACGCGGTCGCCAGGCCGGCGGCGAGCTCTCCGGCGGAGAACGAGAGGACGCTCGTGCGCAGCGCCCGGTACTGAGCCGCCCGGTGGCTCTCGATGGCGTCGTCCAATTTCGTCGCGGTGCGCCCGCCTACGCCGTACGCCCGGATGACCTCGGCCCCGACCACGCTCTCGCTGACCGCGCCGAGCATGGCCCCGACGCGGGTGCGAACTTCGCCGTACGCGGCGGCCAGCCGGCGCTGGAACAGGCGGACCACCAGCATCAACGGCACGAACGCGGCGTACACCACCAACGCCAGTTGCCACGAATAGATCGCCATCACGACCGTGGTGACTACGATCTGGCCGATGCTGACGACGAGGATGACGCCGCCCCACTGTAGAAACTGGGTGATCTGGTCGATGTCGCTGGTTACCCGCGAGGTGAGCACGCCACGTCGTTCGGACTGCTGGTGCAGCATCGACAGGTCGTGGATGTGCCGGAAGGTCCGCGCCCGCACGGTCGCCAGGGCAGTCTCGCTGACCGTGAACAGGCGCCGCATCATCAGGTACGAACACCAGGTGGTCACGGCTAGTACTCCGGCTGTGGCGGCGACGATTGCAACGATCACGCCGACGTCTGGGCCACCGGGGGCGAGCAGGCCGTGGTCGATGCCGAGCTGAACGGCGACGGGGACGGAGACCCGGCCGGACATCGCGATGACGGACAGGCCGAGCGTTCCGGCCAGGCCGACGCGAAGCTCGGGCGAGAGTGCCAGGCCCCGCCGGATGGTGTGCAGCGACGAGGGCAGCTTGGCGCCCGCCGCCTCGGTGGTGAGCGCCTCTGTCGTGGTCACACGACCACCTCGGCTTCTTCGTCGTACGCGTGCTCACGCTCACGCTCGGCGTCGGCCTTCTCGTAGGCGGTGACCAGGTCCGCGTACCCCGGCGCCGTCGCGAGCAACTCACGGTGCGTGCCGCGAGCGACCACCCGGCCATGCTCGAGGTAGACGACCTCGTCGGCGAGGGCGATCGTGGCACGCCGGTACGCGACCACAAGGACCGACGTGCTCTCCTCCCGGAGGCCCCGCAGGATGGCGGCCTCCACCCGTGGATCCACAGCGCTGGTGGCGTCGTCAAGCACGAGCAGGCCCGGCCTGCCGGCCAATGCGCGGGCCAGGGTGAGTCGCTGACGCTGCCCACCCGACAGGGACGTTCCGCGCTCGCCCACCATGGTGTCCGGCCCGTCCGGCAGCCGGTCGACGAAGCCGTCGGCCTGGGCGCGGCGCAGAGCCACGGATTCGGTCGCCTCGTCGATATCCTCTCGGCCCAGGGTCACGTTTCCCCGCACGCTGTCGTCGAACACGAACGGCACCTGGGACACCAGCGCCACCGTCGCGGCCAGGTCGGCTGCGGTCAGGTCCCGTATGTCCACGCCGTCGAGCTCAATGGTGCCAGCCGCCGGGTCGACCAGACGCGCCGCGAGCGACGCGATGGACGACTTGCCCGAACCCGTCGGACCCACGAGAGCGATGGTCCGGCCGGCCGGCACCTCGAACGAGACATCGTGCAGCACGGGCACCGCGGCGTCGTAGGCGAAGCCGACATGACGAAAGCGGAGCGACGCGGGTGAGTACACCGACGAGGGCAGCGGCGTCGCCCCGTACCGCATGTCGCCGGTCGCCGTCAGCACCTCCTGCACCCGCTCCCAACCCACGACGCTGCGCGGGAGCTCAGTGAGCACCCAGCCGATGGCTCGGATAGGGAAGGCCAGCACGGTGAACAGGAACGCGACGGTGACCACGTCCGCGATCCCGACCGCTCCCTGGCGCAGCCGAAGCACCCCGACGACGAGCACGGCGAGGGTGCCGAGGCTGGGCAGGATCTCCAGCAGCGGGTCGAAGAGCCCGCGCAGCCGCCCTACCCGGATCATGGCGTCGCGGAGCTCCTGGGCCCGCGCGGCGAACCGCAGCGTCTCGTCGTGCTCGCGGCCCATCGTCTTGACGACGAGGGCACCATCGAAGCTCTCGTGGGCGATCGCGCTCGTCTCGGCCCGCAGGGCCTGGGCGCGCTCGATCCGGGGCGACATGAGCCGGGAGTAGACGACGTTGAGCCCGAATAGCGCCGGGAAGATCGCGAGCCCGATGACCGCGAACGGCCAGTCGATCACAAAGAGCGCCACGATCGCGGCGAGCAGCATCAGCAGCGTGCCGACGGCGAACGGCATCGGCGCGATCGGGAACCACATCGCCTCGACGTCGGCGTTCGCGTTGGACAGCAGCGTGCCGGTCGCATGACGGCGGTGCCAGGCCAGCGGCAGGTCGAGGTATCGGCGGGTCACCTGGCGGCGGTAGGTGGCCTGCAGCCGGAACTGCATCGCGCCGGCACCCAACCGGCGCCCGAAGATCGCGCAGACCTTCAGCAGAGACAGGCCGAGAATCGCTGCGGCGGCGAACGCGAGCGTCGACGGTACGACGCGTCGGCTCTCGAGTGCGGGTACGACGACCTTGCCCACCACCTCGCCGATGACGACCGCGCCGCCGATCGTCAGCAGGCCGAAGGCGGTGCTGCCGACGAGCGATATGGCGAAGACCCGAGGCTCCGATCTGATGCCGCGACCGAGCACGCGCAGGCCCTCGCCGAGCACGCCGGCCGCTACCCGCTCGCCCGTCGTCACCCCGCTCACCGCCCGTTCCTCGCCGCCCTGCTCGCCATTCCTGACCTGGTCACCACACCTGGTCACCACACCTGGTCACCACCCGCCGCAACGCAGGTCCTTACACTCTCATGCCCGCGGCCCAGACGATGCGGCCCCATCGTCCCTGGGGTGTGACCGTGCCGACTGCTGGGTAACATGCCGCGTGTGACCGAGTTCGCGCCGCTTGAGCGTGCGGCCCTCGCCGACTTGATGCAGGAGCTCGGGCCGGACGCCCCCACCCTCTGCGAGGGCTGGACGACCCGCGACCTGGCTGCCCACCTTGTCGTGCGCGCCACCCGTGCGGACGCCGCCGCCGGCATCATGATCCCGGGCCTGGCTGGCCACACGAAGCGGGTGCAGGACCGGGTGGCCGGGCAGGAGTGGTCCACGCTCGTGCGACAGGTCCGCCACCGGCCGTGGTGGGCCGCGCTCAGCGATGAGGCGTTCAACCGGGTGGAGTACTTCGTGCACCATGAGGACATCCGACGGGCGCAGCCCGGATGGCGGCCGCGTGAACTGTCGGAGGAGTTCTCCGCCGCATTGTGGTCGCGAGTGCGGGCCCAGGCGAAACTTGTCCTGCGCAAGACTCCGGCCAATGTCTCGGTGACCGCCACCGGCTTCGCCGGAGGCGATCAACGCGGCAACCTCGCCGGAGGCGATCAACGCGGCAACCTCGCCGGAGGCGATCAACGCGGCAACCTCGGCACGGTCACGGCAGGGCGGGGCGGCCCGGCGGTGGCTCTCACGGGACCACCGCAGGAGTTGATGCTCTTCCTCACCGGCCGGCAGCCGCACGCGCTGGTCGAGCTCGCCGGCCCTGACGCGATAACCGCGCGCATGCGTACCGCCCGATACGGCATCTGACCTGCGCAGGGAGATCTCTATGGCGATAGGTGTGAGCGGATTCATCGATTCAATTAGCGCTAACGCAACGACCCTCTAACTTTAGGTTGGTACATTCCGCTCAATGATCGACGATCCACCCAGGAGGTCGCCATGGCGCGAAGATCGTTGGTCGTCGTGGCAAACCGGCTGCCAGTGGACGAAACGGTCCGGCCCGACGGGACGGTCGAGTGGTCACGCAGCCCCGGCGGGCTGGTCAGCGCGCTGCATCCGGTGCTAATTGATCGGCGTGGTACCTGGATCGGCTGGTCCGGCGGGATCGATTCGGCGCCGGACGTGCCAGACGCCGACGGGATCCGCATGCGCACGGTGCCGCTCTCCGAGGCGGACTACGAGCATTACTACGAGGGGTACGCCAACTCGACGCTGTGGCCGCTCTATCACGACGCGGTCGAGACGCCTGCCTTCCATCGCCGCTGGTGGGAGGCGTACCAGCGGGTCAACCTTCGCTTTGCTCAGGCGACCGCCGAGTACGCCGAGCGCGAGTCGATGGTGTGGGTGCAGGACTACCACCTGCAGCTGGTCCCAGCGATGCTGCGGGAGATTCGTCCGGACCTGCGGATCGGCTTCTTCATGCACATCCCCTTCCCGCCGGCCGAGCTGTTCATGCAGCTGCCCCGGCGGGCCGAGCTGCTGCGGGGGATTCTCGGCGCCGATCTGGTGGGGTTCCAGACAAGGTTCGGCGCGGAGAACTTCATCCGGCTCGCGGGGCGTCTGCTGAACCTGACGACGACCGGCGCCCAGCTAGCGGTGGACGGTCGCATCGTGCGGGCGCAGGCCTTTCCCATCTCGATCGACGTTGACGAGATGGAGAGCCTGGGGCGCGACCGGGACGTGATCGCGCGAGCCAAGAAGCTCCGGGAGGACCTCGGCGACCCCGACAAGGTGATCCTCGGCGTGGACCGGCTGGACTACACGAAGGGCATCGAGCACCGCCTCAAGGCTTACCGGGAACTCCTGACGGCCGGCCGCATCAAGGTGCAGGACACGGTGATGGTGCAGGTCGCGGTGCCCAGCCGGGAGCGCGTGGAGCATTACAAGATCCTGAAGGACAAGGTCGAGCGCGAGGTGGGCCGCATCAACGGCGAGTTCGGGCGGGTCGGCGTACCCGCCGTGCACTACCTCAACCAGTCCTTCGACCGGGCCGAGGTCGCCGCGCTGTACCTCGCCGCCGATGTCATGGCCGTGACCCCGCTGCGCGACGGCATGAACCTGGTCGCGAAGGAGTACATCGCGGCGCGCGTGGACAACGGAGGCGCGCTGCTGCTCAGCGAGTTCACCGGGGCGGCCGCCGAGCTGCCGGAGTCGTACCTGATCAACCCGCACGACCTGGATGGGCTCAAGGACACGCTGGTACGGGCATTGGAGGCGTCCCCGCCAGAGAACCGCGCCCGGATGCGGGCGATGCGCCGCCATGTCCGGGCCCACGACGTGCGCGCCTGGGCCACGGCCTATCTCAGGGCGCTCGAGCATCCCGGTCGCTAGCCCACGCGGCCAGGTCGTCCTGGTATGGCATTCGCACGACCGTTGGCTCTAGTCTTCGCTTAGCCGAGCAGCGCGTGACCTTCGTCACGCGCCCCCCGATCACGGAGGCAACGCGTCCCATGAGCGAGAACATGCAAGTCCCATACAGGTCCATTCCCGACATGTTCCTCCAACGGGTGGCGGCCACCCCGGACGCGAAGGCGTTCGCGTACCCGACCGCCTCCAGTCCTGCCTGGCTCACCTGGAAAACGGTCGGCGAGCGGGCCAGCGCGATCGCCGCGGGCCTGCACAGCCTCGGCGTGCAGCCCGAAGACCGGGTCGCCATCGCGTCGAACACACGGGTGGAGTGGGTGCTGGCCGACCTCGGCATCCTTTGTGCCGGCGCCGCCACGACCACGATCTACCCCACGACCGAGCCCAAGGACGCCGCGTTCATCCTGAGCGACTCTGGATCCAAGGTCCTGATCGCCGAGGACGCTGCCCAGGTCAGCAAGATCTCCAACGCAGACGTGCCGGGTCTGACGCACGTGGTAACCATGGACGGCTCCGCCCCAGAAGCGCCGGTACCCGTGCTCTCGCTTGCGGAGCTTGAGCAGAAGGGAAAGGCGGCGCTGGCCGAGGATCCTGAGTTGGTCACCCGCGTCGCCAACGCGGTGCGGCCCGACCAGCTCGCCACGCTGATGTACACCTCCGGCACCACGGGCACCCCGAAGGGTGTGGAGCTGCTCCATGGCGGATGGTGCTGGGAGGGCGTCGCGCAGGCCAACCTCGGTATCCTGCGCGCCGACGACCTGCAGTACCTGTGGCTGCCCCTGTCACACTCCTTCGGCAAGACGCTCCTCTGCGGCGTCCTGCATGTGGGCCTGCCGACCTACGTCGACGGTCGGGTCGACAAGCTCGTGGAGAACCTGGGCATCGTGAAGCCGACGCTCATGTGCGCCGCCCCGCGTGTGTACGAGAAGGTGTACAACCGCGTGGTGACCACCGCCAAGGACGCCGGCGGGGCCAAGTGGAAGATCTTCAACTGGGCCTTCGGCGTCGGACGGGAGGTCTCCGCGCTGCAGCGGCAGGGCAAACAGCCGTCGGGCCTGCTCAAGATCAAGCATGGCCTCGCCGACAGGCTTGTGTTCAGCAAGATCCGCGATCGGCTGGGTGGGCGCATCCGCATCCTGGTCTCGGGCGCCGCCCCGCTGAGCAAGGACATCGCCGAGTTCTTCCACGCGGCCGGACTCACGATCCTCGAGGGCTATGGCCTGACCGAGACCTCCGCCGGCGCCTTCGTCAACCACCCCGAGCACTTCAAGTTCGGCACGGTGGGCCGACCGATGGGCGACCTGGAGCTCCGGATCGCCGAGGATGGCGAGATCGAGCTGCGGGGCGTGCCGGTCATGCGTGGATATCACAACCTGCCCGCGGAGACCGCGAACTGCTTCACCGCCGATGGCTACTTCAAGACCGGCGACATCGGCGAGGTCGACGCCGAGGGATTCCTCAAGATCACCGACCGGAAGAAGGACCTCATCAAGACCTCGGGCGGAAAGTACGTCGCGCCGAGCCACATTGAGGGCCAATTCAAGGCCATCTGCCCGTACGTATCGCAGGTCATCGTGATCGGGCAGGCGCGCAACTACGTCACGATGGTCGTCACGCTCGACCCGGAAGCCATCGTGGCCTGGGCCGCTGGCGGACCGCTGGAGGGCAAGGGCTACGAGGCCATCGCCACGTCGCCGGAGGCCCACCAGATGGTCGAGGAGCACGTGAAGCAGCTCAACGAGCGCCTCAACCGGTGGGAGACGGTCAAGAAGTTCACCATCCTGCCGCGCGACCTCTCGATCGAGTCGGGCGAGCTGACGCCATCGCTGAAGGTCAAGCGCAAGGTGGTCGAGACGACCTACTCCGCCGACATCGAGAAGATGTACGAGGGTTCCCTGGCCTAGCCCCATTTGCCGTCGATCTAGGGCGTAGCGACGTGAGTTGATCTCCAAGCACGTCGTTACGCCCTAGATCGACGAGAGGTTACGCCACCAGGGCGGGGGCGTACCGCTCGCGCGGGTGGGAGTGGTCCAGGTTGGCCGCGGCGGCGGCCAATCGGCGTACCGCCTCTGTGAGATCATCCTCGGGCAGCGTGAAGGGCAGCCGCACGAAGCGCTCAAGGGTGCCGGCGACCCCGAAGCTGGGTCCGGCGGCGAGCCGTACTCCTTCCTCGTGGGCGGCGTGCGCCAGCGCCGTGGAGACCGGCGCCTCCAACTCCGCCCACAGACAGACCCCGCCCGCCGGCACCGTGAACGTCCACCCCGGCAGGTACTCGCGGAGCGCGCCAACGAGTGCATCGCGCTGGTGAGCTAACTGGATCCGGCGGGCCGCAATCACCTCATCGGCACGGTCGAGCAATCGCACCGCCACGAGTTGGTCCAGCACCGGGCCCGCCATGTCGACCGCCACGCGCAGAGCGGAGAGTCGGGCGATCACCGGAGCGGCGGCCCGGATCCAGCCGACCCGCAGGCCGCCCCAGTAGGGCTTGGTCATCCCACCAACGGTCAGCACGCGGGCGTTGCGATCGAACAACGCCACGGCTGGTGCACTCGCCGCCCCCAGTGGAAGGTCCACGAAGGACTCATCGACGATGAGGTCCGTGCCGGCCCGGTGAGCTGCGGCGGGGAGGCGTTCGCGCAGGCTCACGGGCATGAGGTGACCGGTGGGGTTGTGGAATTCGGGGATGAGGTACGCGAGCGTGGGCCGTCCGGATCGCAGCGCGCCGAGCAGCATGTCCGGGTCCCAGCCGGTGCGCGGATCGAGGTTGTCCGTGCTGACGCGCGCCCGGTGCGCCTGTAATGCTGCCAGCACATTTGGATAGGTGGGAGATTCGACGAGCACCGGCTGTCCGGGTGAGACTAGTAACCGCAGGATGAGGTCGAACGCGTGCTGAACCCCGTTGGCAATCATGATCTGGTCGGCGTGGGTCGGCACGCCACGGGCCACGAAGCCGCGCGCCACTTTCTCCCGTAGCTCCAGCAGGCCGGTGGGGTGATATCCGGCTCCGCCGGAGTAGCGAGGCAGATCGGCGAGGGCTTCGCCGACTGCGGTGGTGAGCTCCGGGGGTGCGGCGAGCGCCGCACAGCCGAGATCGATCACATCCAGTTCGTCGGTGGGTGCCCACATGCCGGAGGTAGCGATGCGGTGGCCCTCCGGCAGGGCGGTCCAACTCCCGGACCCACGCCGGCTGGACAGGTGGCCGGACTCCCGCAACTCGCGGTAGGCCGCGGAGACGGTGGTCCGGCTGATGGCAAGGGCCTCGGCCAGTTCGCGCTCCGATGGGAGCCGTACGCCGAGCGCCAGCCGCCCGTCGCGGACGAGCCCCCGCACGGTGCCAGCGAGCGCGGCGTAGTCCGGCAGCCGGGTGCCGGCAGGTCCCCTGATGGACTGCCACCGGTCCAGCAACCGAACGAGTTGGCTACCCCGCACGACGCTGCTCAAGGCCACTCCTCACGAATTGGCTCTTTCGTTCGCCGCAATTGGCCTCCAGATTGGCATACATGGCAGCTTCCGGCAAGGCCACCGGCTTAGGATTTGCGACTCCGCGGTTGCGGGAGCGACCTGTCCGGCGACTGGCGCAGCTTCTCATCGGCCTGATCGCGTACGGCGTGAGCATGGCGCTCATGGTCGAGGCTCACCTCGGCAACCAGCCGTGGGACGTGTTCCACCAGGGAGTGGCCCGCCTGACCGGACTCTCCTTCGGCACCGTGACGGTCGTCGTCGGCGTTGTCGTGCTACTGCTGTGGATCCCGCTGCGGCAGCGACCCGGTATCGGGACCATCGCCAACGTGGTGGTCATCGGGGTCGTGGCGGACGCCGCGCTGGCGCTGCTGCCAGCGCCCGACCCGTTGGCCGTCCGGATCGCCTTCCTGGTCGGTGCCGTGCTGCTGTGCGCGGTGGCCTCAGGTCTCTACATAGGAGCTCGCCTGGGGCCCGGACCTCGGGACGGGCTGATGACCGGGCTCGTCGCACGCGGCTACTCACTGCGGATCGTACGCACCGGGATCGAGGTGAGCGTGGTGGCGATCGGCTGGCTGCTCGGGGGCACGCTCGGCGTCGGCACTGTCGTCTATGCCGTGGCGATCGGTCCGCTGGTGCACGTCCTGCTCCCGCGCCTCACGGTCAGCGTCGCTCCCCCCGCGGTCACGCAGCGGCCGGTCACGCAGCGGCCGGTCACGCAGCGGCCGGAAGAAAGCCCGGATGTCCTCGACGAGCAGGTCCGGCTCCTCCAGCGCGGGGAAGTGGCCGCCCCTCGGCATATCCGTCCATCGCCGCACCCGGTAGCACCGCTCCACCATGCTGCGCGGCACCACGAGCTCCGCCTCGCCGGGGAACATGGCGACGCCGGTGGGCACCTCGATGCGTACCCCCGGCGGTAGCCGGAGCGGTGCGGGATCGTGGCGGGACTCGTAGTACCACCGGTTGGCCGAGTTGATCGTCCCCGTCACCCAGTACAGTGTGGTTGTCGTCAGGAGCTCGTCGTAGCTGAACCGGGACGCGATGTCGCCGTTGCAATCGCTCCAGGCCCTAAACTTCTCCACGATCCATCCCGCCAGGCCGACCGGCGAGTCCGCGAGACCGTAGGCGAGCGTCTGCGGCCTGGTGGCCTGCTGGGCCGCGTACGCACCCTCCTCACCCTCCCATCGCTCCCCCCGCGCGATGTAGTCGCGCTCCACGTCGGAGAGATCGTCGGGAAGTGGGTTCGGCACCTCTAGGTCCACACTGGACAGATGGATGCCGACGACGCGGTCGGGGTGGTACCAACCCAGCCGGCTGGTGATGCGCGCGCCGATGTCGCTGCCACAGGCGCCGAACCTCTCGTAGCCCAACTCGCCCATGAGAGCGGCCCACAGGTCGTGCGCCCGTCGCGGGCCGCGCGCCGTGTGCGGACCGGAGAAGCCGAAGCCGGGTATGGACGGGATGACGACGTCGAACGCATCGGACTCGTCGGGTGGGTCGGTCAGCGCCGGGACGATCGGCAATAGTTCGGCGAACGTGCTGGGCCAGCCGTGCGTGAGCACAAGAGGTAGCGATCGCGTGCCCCGCCCCGCACATGCACGAAGTGGATCCGCTGGCCGTCCATCGTCGTGGTGAATTGCGCATAGGAATTCAGCAGCTCCTCCACGCCGCGCCAGTTGAAGCCGTCGCGCCAGTACTCCACCAGACCGCGCAGGTACGCCAGGTCGGTGCCGAGGTCCCACCCCCCACCGTCGGGCTGGTCGGGCCAGCGGGTCCGGGCGAGCCGCCGCCGGAGGTCGTCCAGGACGGCGTCGTCGATCCAGATTGTGAAGCGCTCCACGCGGGCATCCTTGCTCGGCGGAGTCGCCTTTGGCTAGCTGGGACGGGCTAACGCCGATTTCGCGGCGAGTCTGATCACCCCCAGCCCGGTGAGTCGGTGACGCGCCCCCGGGGTGGTCAAAGTCTTGATCCGTAAGGGTTCTTCGCTCGTCTGGAAGCCAGTGTTGAGTCTTCTCTGAGGGGATCTCGCTGTCTCCAACACGCAAAACGTCGAGCCACCCGAGAAGACGTCCGCGAAGATGGCACTCGTCCCGGCCAGACTCACGTTCTCGTCCTCACCGTTCTTGGATATCGAAACAGAACATCTCCGCACACGTGCCTCCGGTGGGCGTCTGCCCAAAGGCGCAAGGGCAGGGAGTGTGACAACTACACAGATCGGTGCAGCGCCCAGCGATGCGGTACCCCATGGGCTCCTCCTCGGGTGGTGCGTCGGTTCACGACGTCGTGGTCGTCGCTCTCGTCCCGGGCGTCCGGGTCCGCCATCCACCGCGTCGATGGTCGCCCGGCCCTGCTCAACCAGGGCGGATGTTCTTGTTGTGGTGGAAGGCGTTGTCGGGGTCGTACTTGGCCTTGACCTGGGCGAGTCGCCGGTAGATGTGATCGCCGTAGGCCTCTCGAATGCGGCTGGTGTCGTCGTCGGCATCAAGGAAGTTGACGTAGACGCCGGCGGCGCGGTGCGGTTGGAGGGCTTGGAGGAACCGCCGCGCCCACGCGGTCTCGGCAGCGGCGTGCTCGCCGGTCTCGTCAGGGAGCCACACTGCGTCGATGATGATGTTGTGGTCCACGTCGCGACCGGCGTAGGCGGTGGCGTCGTGGGGGACTCCGGCGACGGCGCCACCCATGTGAAACATCGCCGCGTACGACCGGGGCGAGTTGGCTGTGTAGGCGTGATCGGCGATGACGGCAATGGCGTTGTCGGAGAGGCCGGCGAGGTTCGTGGATTTCCAGTAGTAGTGCCACCCGTGGAGGACGGTGTCGTCGATGGCGCCCTGGTGGGCGACGTACGGCGTGGGTGCGAGCAGGTCCACGAGCGGCGTCCCGAGCCGGCGGAGGGCCCGCACCGCACGCTCGCCGTCTTCCACGGCGCCGGCGTAGCAGCAGGCGACGGCGATGGCCGGCCGCCAGTGCAGGTCCTCGGGGATGACCGGCAGTGGCGGGACGGTGCCGAGCCTGACCACGCTGCCGAGCTCGTCGGGGGCTTTGGCGGCGAAGTCCCGGTAGAAGCGCAGCACGTCGATGGTGTCATCGGCCGCCCAGAAGACGGGTCCGGCCATCACGGTCGGACCGAGGGGGTGCAGAGCGAACCGGAGCGACGTGACGACGCCGAAGTTGCCCCCACCGCCTCGCAGCGCCCAGAACAGATCGGGGTGCTCGTCGGCTGACGCCCGGACGATGCTGCCCTCGGCGGTGACCACCTCAGCGGCCAACAGGTTGTCGACGGTGAGCCCGTGTTTGCGCATGAGCCAGCCGATGCCACCGCCGAGGGTGAGCCCGGCGACGCCGGTGTGGCCCACGATGCCGCCGGTGATGGCCAGACCGTGGGCCTGCGTCTCGTGGTCGACGTCGCCCCACAGAGCACCACCCTGCACCCGGGCCGTGCGGCCGGCGCGGTCGACCCACACGGCCCGCATCGCCGAGAGGTCGATGACGATCCCGTCGTCGCACACCGCGGTGCCGGCCACGTTGTGGCCCCCGCCCCGCACGGCGATCTCCAGGTCGTGGTCGCGGGCGAAGCGCACGACCGCGACCACGTCGGCGGCCCCGCTGCACCGGGCGATCAGCCGGGGGCGCCTGTCGACGGCGCCGTTCCACACGGCACGGGCGGTGTCGTAGTCGGTGTGGTCAGCGGTGATCAGCTGGCCCCGGAACCCGTCGATCTCCATGGCGGTTACCTCCTCGCTCATGTGGCCGACTTGCTCGATAGTCGATGTCGTCATCGGCCTTCCGCTGTCGACGGCCCCATCGCATCACCATGGACCCCGGCCGTGAAGTCAAGAATCTGGACTTCACACCCGAAGGCAGGGGCACGACACTGGCGTCGTGCGGACCTACGGCCAGTACTGCCCCATCGCCCGTGGCGCCGAGATCTTCGCCGAGCGCTGGACGCCGCTGATCATCCGCAACCTGTACCTGGGCTGCGGCAGCTTCAGTGAGATCCTGGAGGGCGCGCCCGGGCTCTCCCGCACCCTGCTCTCCCAGCGGCTCAAGCAGCTCGAACGGCTCGGCACCGTCGAGTCGGCACCCAAGCCCGACGGGCGCGGGCGCCACTACGAGCTCACGCCCGCGGGTCACGACCTCTTCAAGGTCTGCGTGTCGCTCGGCGAGTGGGGTGCCGCCTGGCTCGAGATCGCCCCCGAGCACCTCGATCCCTTCGTGGCCCTGTGGTCGATGTGCAACATGCTCCGCCGAGACCGGCTCCCGGGTCGACGCGCCGTCATCCGCTTCGACTTCACGGGCCGCCAACGCCCCGAGCGGTACTGGCTGCTGATCGAGCACGGCGACACCGAGATCTGCAAGACGTACCCCGGCCTCGACGAGGACCTCTACATCACGGCCGAGGCCGAAGCCTTCGTCAAATGGCACGCTGGCCAGCTCAGCTGGGCCGAAGCCACCCGCAACCGCCGCATCCAACTCCACGGCCCCTCGTGGCTCGTACGAGCCTTCCCCACCTGGAACGCCCGCAGCGCCTTCTCCCACATCAAGCCGGTCTCCCGGACTGCGGCGAGCTCGGCAGCCTGACATCTTCGACCCACCTCCCATTGCGGCGCCGCACCGCCGCCCGGATCGCGACGGCCGCATCCACCGCCGCCGCTGTGCCGCCGAAGGTTGAAGGACGGCTCCGTGCCCCCTTTCGGGGGTACACGCGCTGTGCCGCCCTAAGGGCCAACCCGATTGGGGTCTGATTCGCTGCGTGAAAATCGGCGCTAACGTTCTGGACGTGGAGGATCTCGATCTCGCCGACTGGCGCGCGCAGGTCGCGCGTCTCTACCTCTCCGACGTTGATCTGGCGGGGTTTCGCGCCCGGCGGGACGAGTTGTTCGCGAACCATCCACAGTCACCTCTTCCCATCGATGAGCGGGCGGGCTTCGCCGGCTTGCCCTACTTCCCGCCCGACCCGGCCGCAGCGATGGAGGCGACGCTCCGACCGGCGTCCGGGACGCTCGAGATCGACACCGGCGGGCCCGATGGGGTGGTGCGGTACCGGCGCGTCGGGGTCGCCGAGACGTCGTACGGTCCCGTGACCCTGTGGTGGATCGAGGCGTACGGCGGTGGCCTCTTTCTGCCTTTCCGGGACAACACGTGCGGGCGGGAGTCCTACGGCGGCGGCCGCTACCTCACGGACACCGTCAAGGGCACCCACGGGCGCGGCGTCGTTGTGCTGGGCGCGTCTGTCGTGCGGCTCGACTTCAACTACGCGTACAACCCGAGTTGCGCATACGACCCGGCGTGGGCCTGCCCGCTGGCACCAGCGGAGAACCGCGTAGCCGCACCGATTCGCGCCGGCGAGCTCTCCTGGCACCCAATGAACGATCAGTCCGTCGCGGCGTCATAGGCGTCCGTCAGCCACGCCTTGACCTGGTCATCTACGTCGGTGAGCTGGACGAGCTTGACGACGCTCACGACGCGACCCGCCGACGCCCTCAACGTCCTCGAGATCCGTGGGTGATCGATGGCATGCGGCAGGATCAGCGCCAGCGACAGACTTCGGGCCATCGGCCGGATCTCGGCGAGCTTACGGTCGTTCTTGAGAAACACGCCGACGCCAACCGCGTCCACATGGACGGGTCCAAGCGCGTTGACGTGCACCATGAGTTCGGCGAAGATCTCGCGTTGGACGCTAGGGCGCCCGGCGAAGGACGCATCGACCGTTCCCCCCGGCACACACGTGTGGGGCTGCTTGTGCCGACCGAACTCGCGCTCGCAGTACGGACACGTCCAGCGGCTCACCCTTGCCATGGTGCCCGGCCCACGCCAGCCATGTGTCTTCGTTAGGCGGTCCAGCCCAGGAAGGCGTCACCCGCCGAGACGACGCCGAACCAGATCGCGACGTCGAGCACCGGAATCAACAGCATCCACACCGGCCGGGTCGTACGGAGGCGGAGGCCGACCAGCAACAGTGCCGCCCAGATGACCAACAGCCCGATGACGGCCCACGGCGGTGCGACCAGCCCGCTGGCCGCGTACCACACCAACATGGCGAGATGGCCGGCCAGCCCGATCCACCATGCGACCATCGAACGTTGTGCCGTCACATCCATCATCAGCACATGCTGCCGCCTGAATGGCGCGAGCAACAGGTCCGAACCGGCGGTCACCTCGCCGATCGCTGACCTTCGAGACCTGCCAGTGCGGCCTCGGCTTCGGCGACGGTGCGGCGGATGATGTCCGCGGCGGGCATCACGTCATGGATCAGCCCCGCAGACTGACCTGCGTAGAGCGCCATGGCCTCGAGGTCTCCGGTCAGCCCAGGCAGTGGCATCAGGTCTTCGTAGCGCAGATGTTCGCGTCCGGCGGCATCGACGGCCACGACGCCGCCCTCACCCGGTCGGTTCGGCGCCGGCGGACCTCCCGCGGCCTGCCACGCAGCCAGCGTGCTGTTACGGACCACCCGGTGGGCGGCGTGCGACCAAGCGCCGTCGAAACACAAGGTGTGCACGGCGTCCTCGCCGTGGGCGTCAACGACCCGACGGCGGTACTCGTCATGGGTGAATGCCTCCTCGGCGGCGACGAACCGGCTGCCCATCCAGACCGCCTGCGCACCCAACATGAGCACCGCGGCCAGTCCCCGCCCGTCCGCGACGCCGCCGGCGGCGATGACCGGGACCTGAGCCGCCGCGTCCACGACGGCTGGCACCAGCGGTAGCGTGGCTAACTGATCCCACACGTGTCCGCCCGCCTCCCAGCCCTGCGCGACGACCACGTCGACGCCGGCCTCGACGGCCCGGCGCGCCTCGGCCGCCGATCCCACCGTATGCAGGTGCATGGCGCCGGCGGCGGGCGGTCGGTCAGCTCTCGCACCCGGCGCAGGGGCGATCATCTGCTTGGCGGAGGTCCAGGTGAACGCGAGCATTCCCAGCCCACCCGCGTTGCATACCGCGGCCACCAGCTCCGGGGAGGCGGCGACCCAATGGGCGCCTGAACGATCGGCTCCTCGATGCCGATCCGTCGGCACAGCGACGTGGACAGCAAGCTCATGCAGCCAGTGCACCGCAACCGCGAGGCGACGTCAGCGGACGGAGTGGCCGGCGTCGCGAAGAGTGTCCTTCACCGCGCCGATCGTAAGCTCTCCAAAGTGGAAGACGCTGGCCGCGAGCACGGCGTCCGCGCCCGCCTCGACAGCAGGCGGGAAGTCCTCCACCCGGCCGGCACCGCCCGAGGCGATGACCGGCACCTCCACCGCTGCTCGCACGGCACGGATGAGCGGGAGGTCGAAGCCCTTCTTGGTGCCGTCATGGTCCATCGAGTTGAGCAGGATCTCGCCGGCGCCGAGCTCACATGCGTACCGCGCCCACTCGATCGCGTCCATGCCCGTACCGCGTCGGCCGCCGTGCGTGGTCACCTCGAAGCCGCTGGGCACATCGCGGGCGCGCCGAACGTCGAGGGACAACGTGAGCACCTGACGGCCAAACCGCCCCGCGATCTCTGCGATCAACTCCGGCCCGGCGATCGCGGCGGTGTTCACGCCGACCTTGTCGGCCCCTGCCCGCAGCAGGGTGTCCACATCAGAGACGGACCGAACTCCACCGCCGACGGTCAGCGGAATGAACACGGTCTCCGCAGTACGGCGTACCACGTCCAGCATCGTCTGACGCCGGTCAGATGACGCGGTGACGTCGAGAAACACGAGCTCGTCCGCGCCCGCCACGTCGTAGGCCGCGCCAAGCTCCACTGGGTCGCCGGCATCACGCAGGTCGAGGAAGTTGACGCCCTTCACGACCCTGCCGGCGTCGACGTCCAGACACGGGATCACCCTCACGGCCACGGTCATGCTACGAGAGTAGTCAAGATCCCGTTGATCACGCTCTGACCGTCGCGAAACAGCGTCGATCATGACCTCCAGGTCATGATCGACGGGATCTAGGGAGGTAGGCGTCGACCTCTACCTCGACCAGGTGGTCCGGGTCGATCAGTGCCGCCACCATCACCATCGTCGAGGCAGGCTTCACCGCACCGAAAATCTCGCCGTGCGCCCGCCCGACGGCGTCCGCATCGGAGGTGTTGACCACATATATCCGCGTACGTATGACATGCTCAACCGACGCGCCAGCCCGGGCCAGCGCATCGAGGGCGATCCGGAACGCCTGGCGGGTCTGGCCAGCCGCGTCGCCGACATTTGTGATGACGCCGTCCACGGTGGATGTACAGCCAGCCGTCACCAACCACGGTCCGGCCGCCACCACCCGGGAGTAGCCAAAGATCTCCTCCCACGGACCGCCCGACCCGTACCGACGTACGCTCATGACGCCTCATGCAGTGCCGCGAGCGCCTCGGCGACGGTGAACACACCGGCGTAGATGGCCTTCCCGGTGATGACGCCCTCGACCCCGATAGGCTCCAGTGTCGCCAGTGCGCGCAGGTCGTCCAGCGTGGACACGCCACCCGAGGCGATGACGGGCGCGTCGGTATGCGAGCACACCTCGCGCAGCAATTGAAGATTCGGCCCGCGCATCATCCCGTCCCGCATGATGTCGGTGATCACGTAGCGGGCACAGCCGGCCTTGTTCAGCCGGTTCAACACCTCGAATAGGTCGCCGCCGTCGCGGGTCCAGCCACGCGCCGACAGGGTGCGCCCCCGCACGTCCAGCCCTATCGCCACCAGGTCGCCGAACTCGCCGACCACACGGTCGCACCAATCGGCGTCCTCGAGTGCCGCCGTGCCGATGTTGACCCGCGCGGCGCCGGTGGCGAGGGCGGCGGTGAGCGACGCGTCGTCGCGGATCCCACCGGACAACTCGACCTTCACATCGAGGCGACCGACAACGTCCGCCAGCAGGGCCGCGTTCGTCCCCCGCCCGAAGGCCGCGTCGAGGTCGACGAGATGAATCCAGTCGGCACCGTCGTGCTGCCACGCGAGCGCCGCGTCGAGCGGGTCGCCGTAGGACGTCTCGGAGCCGGCCGCACCCTGCACGAGCCGCACGGCCTGACCGTCGGCCACGTCCACGGCGGGCAGCAAGGTCAACGTCATGGCGTCACACCCTTCGGTCGAACGTCACGATGACGAGGACAGGGAGGAGCAGGAGCACCAACAGGGCGAACCCGATACGCAGTGGCCAGGAGTCCACGAGATACCAGACCATCCACAGCAGACCGATGCCAACCCCAACGATGAGGGCTCGTTCGCCGGGGCTACGTCGGGCGAGCAGCCACGCCCGGCGCCGATCACGGGGCGTCATCTTCCGTAGCAACGCCTGTCTGCGTGCCCGCCGTTGCTCCGTCCGGAGTCGCTTCGACTCCGCGGCGGCTCGTATGGCGTCGCGCTCGGCACGCCGCCGGGCCCTGTCCTTGCTCACGAGGCGCTCACGATGCGCCGCTCACGACTCGCTACTCACGACTCGCCGCTCACGATGCGTCGCTCACGATGCGTCGGAATCGTCCGGAGCCAGTTGCGCAGAAGCGACGCGCCCGCGTCGCCTGACTTCTCCGGGTGAAACTGGGTCGCGGCAAGCGGACCGGCCTCGACCGCAGCCGCAAAAGGTCCACCGTGGACTGTGGTACTCACGGCGACCCCGGCCGCGTCGAGCGCCTCGCCCAGCCGGGCCGCGTATGAGTGGACGAAGTAGAACCGGGTGGTCTCAACAAGGCCGGCGAAGAGCGACGACCCCTCGGACGCGATGACAGTGTTCCATCCCATGTGGGGTAGCCGGTCCGCTTCCAGCCGGATGACCCCACCGGGGAGCAGGCCCAGCCCCTTGGTCACCAGCCCGTGCTCGTCGCCGTACTCAAAGAGAATCTGCATGCCCACGCAGATCCCGAGCACCGCTCGACCCACCGCGACGCGTGCCGCGATGACCGGGCCCGCGCCGAGAGCGTCCACTCCTGCCATACACGCGGCGTAGGCACCGACGCCGGGCACCACCAGGCCATCCGCTGACGCGGCCGCGGCCAGGTCCGGCGTCACGGTGACGTCGGCGCCGGCACGGGCGAGCGCCCGTTCGGCGGAGCGCAGGTTGCCCGAGCCATAGTCGAGCACCACCACCGTCGGCCGTGCCGTCATCACGACTCCGGCAGCAGCCACAGCACGCCGGCCGCGGCCGCGACCGCCGCCAGCACCGCGATCACGGCAACCGTGACCTTGCTGGAGCCCTGCCGATGCAGTGAAATCGCGCCGCCCACGAGTACCCCGGCGAGACCGAGGAGCGCGATCGGGATGACACCACCCATCACAGGACGCCCTTGGTGCTCGGCACGCCACCGGCTGGGTCCTCGATGCGCACGGCGTCGCGCAGCGCCCGCGCCACCGCCTTGCACTGGGCTTCGATCACGTGGTGCGCGTCGGGCTGCGCCCCCGGGCGGCCGGCGCGCAATACGCACACGTGCAGGGTGATCCGCGCGGCGTGGCCAAGAGACTCCCAGAAGTGGCGGGTGAGGCTGGTCGGGAACGCGGTCCCGGTCCCGCCGACGAAGGGCGCCAACGTTTCTGGTTCGTCGTGCACCACGTACGGACGGCCCGACAGGTCCACGGCGGCCTGCACCAGCACCTCGTCCAGGGGCACCAGCGAGTTGCCGAAGCGCCGCACGCCCGCCTTGTCGCCCCACGCCTCGGCCAGGGCGGCTCCCAGCGCGATTGCCGTGTCCTCGACGGTGTGGTGAGCGTCGATCTGCAGGTCGCCGTCGGTCCGTATGCTCAGGTCCAGGCCCGCGTGCTTTGCCAGCTGGGCCAGCATGTGGTCGTAGAAGCCGATGCCCGTGGCGATGTCCCATTGGCCAGTGCCATCGAGATCGAGCTGCACGCGGACCTTGGTCTCGGCCGTGTTCCGCTCCACGACCGAGCTACGCGCCATGCGGCACCTGGCCCATCGCGGTGAGGAACGCGTCCGTCTCCTCGGCGGTGCCGGCCGTGACCCGCAGCCAGCCGGCGAGCCCGACGTCGCGCACCAGCACGCCCCGATCGAGGAGGGCCTGCCACACGGCCTTCTGGTGCTTGAACCGTCCGAAAAGGACGAAGTTGGCATCGCTGTCGGGCACGGTCAGCCCGAGCTCGCGCAGCCCTGTGACAATCCGGTCGCGCTGAATCTTGATGGCCTCGACCTGGGCCAGCAGTGCCGGCGCATGGGCCAGCGCCGCCCGCGCCGCCGCCTGGGTCAGCGACGAGAGGTGGTAAGGCAGGCGGACGAGCTGGACCGCGTCGACCACCGCGGGACGCGCGGCGAGGTAGCCCACCCGGCCGCCGGCGAAGGCGAACGCCTTGCTCATGGTGCGGGTCACGACGAGGCGCGGGAAGCGCGGCAGCAGGGTTACCGCACTCTGGGTGCCAGGGCGGGCAAATTCGGCGTACGCCTCGTCCACGATCACCATGCCCGGCGCCTCGGATGCCACCGCCTCGATCGCGTCGAGCTCAAGCGCCCCGCCGGTGGGGTTGTTCGGTGAACACAGGAAAACCACGTCGGGCTGGTAGACCCGAACCTGCGCCATCGCGTGCTCACGGGTGAGTTCGAACCGCGCGCTGCGGGAACCGTCGAGCCAGCTCGTGCCGGTCGCGCGGGCCAGTAGCGGATGCATCGCGTACGACGGGGAGAAGCCCATCGCGGTCCGGCCCGGGCCGCCGAAGGCCTGGAGCAGCTGCTGCTGGACCTCGTTGGATCCGTTCGCCGCCCACACGTTGGCCGAGCTCAGCTCGTGGCCGAGGTATGTGGCGAGGTCCTCGCGCAGCGCCAGTGCGTCCCGGTCAGGGTAGCGGTTGAGGTCGCGCAGGAGGCCGTGCAGCGCCTTCTCCATCGCCTCGGCAACCGCATCAGGTACGGAGAAAGGGTTCTCGTTGGTGTTCAGCCGGACCGCGACGTCGAGCTGTGGTGCACCGTACGGCGTCATACCGCGAAGGTCGTCTCGCAGCGGGGGCTCTTCGAACGGATTCACTCTGCATTCCTTACGCTCGCGGTGCTCACAACCGGAACCTAGCCGCTACAGCTTGGCCGTGCGCGGGCAGGTCCTCCACCTCGGCGAGCGTGACGACGTGCCTCGCGACCTCACGGAGCGCCCCTTCGTCGTACGAGATGACCTGGATGCCACGCACGAACGTCTGCACCGACAGCCCGCCGCTGTGGCGGGCACACCCGCCCGTCGGCAGCACGTGGTTCGACCCGGCACAGTAGTCGCCGAGCGAAACCGGTGAGAAGGCCCCGACGAATACCGCGCCCGCATTGCGAACCCGCGAGGCCCAGGACGCGGCGTCGCGCGTGTGGATCTCGAGGTGCTCGGCGGCGTACGCATCCACCACGTCCAGCCCCTCGTCAAGGTCGTCCACGAGCACCAACGCCGACTGCGGACCAGTGAGCGCCGTGGTGATCCGGCCGGCGTGTTTGGCGACCGGGACCTGGCGCGCGAGTTCGGAGTCAACCGCGTTGGCCAGGGCAGCCGAACACGTCACCAGGACGCTCGCCGCCGACGGATCATGCTCGGCCTGACTGATCAGGTCGGCCGCCACGTGCACCGGATCGGCCGTGTCGTCGGCGAGGATGGCGATCTCGGTCGGGCCGGCTTCCGCGTCAATGCCGACGACGCCGCGCAGCATCCGCTTGGCCGCCGTGACGTAGACGTTGCCCGGACCGGTCACGAGATCGACAGGTTCGCACACCCCAGCGCCGTACGCAAACATGGCGATCGCCTGCGCTCCGCCCACTGCATACGCCTCGTCGACACCCAGTAGGGCGCACGCTGCCAGCACCCGGGCATCCGGGCGACCGGTTTCCTTCTGCGGCGGGCTCGCCACGGCGATGGCGTCGACGCCGGCGATCTGCGCCGGCACCACGTTCATGACCACGCTCGAGGGATACATCGCCAGGCCGCCAGGAACATAGAGGCCGACCCGGCGCACGGGCACCCAGCGCTGGGTGACGGTGCCTCCGGGCACGACGTGGGTGGTGACGTCGTCGCGACGCTGGGCCGTGTGCACGAGCCGTACCCGCTCGATGGCAACCTCAAGTGCGGTCCGGACTTCAGGGTCGAGCGCCTGCAGGGCGGCGGTGATCTCGGCGGGGTCGACACGGACGTCGTCGCGGGTCACGCCGTCGAACCGGGTCGTCGCCTCCCGGATCGCGTCCACGCCGCGGTGGCGCACGTCGACCACGATCGGCTCCACCGCGGTCAGAGCGGCCGCGACATCGACGGCGGCGCGGGGTAAGAGACCCGATAGCGCCGCCCGGTCTGGGCGCGAGGCCCGGAGGTCGAGACGCGTGAGCACGCCGCGAGTCTACGTGCTCGGACACGCCTCGGACCTGCCGGTCCATGTGCCGAGATCGTCCCGCGCGGACGCACGTAGCCGGCGCACGTAGCCGGCGCACGTCGCCGGCGCACGAAGTGGGCGCAGGAGACGGGGGCGCGTACGGCGGGAGCAACATACGCTCGATGGGTGACCTCGGCACATCCGGCCCAGCCGGACAGCGCGGCGCTTCCGCTGTTCCCACTCGGCACTGTGCTCTTTCCCGGCCTGGTCATGCCGCTGCATGTGTTCGAGGAGCGCTACCGCACGCTCGTGCGCCACATCATCGACCTGCCCGACGGAACCCCTCGCGAGTTCGGGGTCGTAGCCATCCGACGTGGCTGGGAAGTCAACGACACCGAGGTGGATGACGCGTCGGCCACTGTGACCCTGTACGAGGTCGGCTGCACGGCCGAGGTACGCCAGATCACCGAGCATCCTGACGGCAGGTTCGACATCGTCACCGTCGGGCGCCGCCGCTTCGAGATCGCGCAGATCGTGCCGGCAGGCACGCCATACCTGCAGGCCGAGGTGCGATACCTCCCCGATGAGGCCGACGCCGACGATGTCGCTGACACGCTCGGCCCTCGCGTGCTGGCGGCCTTCCGCGCCTACCTGGGCCTCGTACGTGGCGATGCCACCGACGTCGCCGAACAGCTGCCCGAGGACCCCCAGGTGCTGTCACACCTGGTCGCCGCCACCGCCGCACTCACCGTCGCCGACCGCCAGCACCTGCTCGCGACACCCGACACGGCAAGTCGCCTCCGGGCCGAGTTGGCGCTGCTGCATCGGGAAGTTGGGCTGCTGAGTCAGGTTCGGGCGGTACCAGTGTCGCTGTCGGAACTCCCAGTCAAGCCCGGCCCCAACTGATCCGGACCGGGCGAGCCAGCCCCCGGGTGATCCGGTCCCGTCGATGCTGGGTGCGGCGGCTGATCCGGTCCACGCAGGCTGGCGTAGGACGAGAATCCCGCGAGCATCGTGTAGACGAATGTTGCGGCGAGCGCCTGCACCGCGGCCACCCCGGTCGGTTTGGGCGGCCACCACGAGTCCTTGTCAAGATCGGTGATCCGCAGACCTAGTGGGGCGTCCACGCGCGCGCCCACCGCCGCCGAGTCGCGTACCTGCTCGAACTGCGCAAAGCCGATCTTGTAGCCGACCCACCAGGCCAGGCTCGCCCCCACCAAGGACCCGATCGCGAGACCCACCATCACCGCGACGCCCCGGTGACGGCGCAGCAGCATCCAGACCCCGACGGCCAGGACGATCCCGGCGGCCAGGCCCACGATGGCGAACCATCCATCGGCCGCGACCGCCTGCTCCGGCTCCGGGTCAGCGTAGGCGAAGCCGTTCGCAGTCTTGATCACCGCGACCCGCGGTGCGACGGCGGCCCAGATCCATCCGACGGCCAGACCTACCCCGGCCACGATCACCGCGACAAGCACCGCGGCGAAGCCCGACCCGAAGAACCTGCGCCGCGGGGGAGCCACCTCAACCACGGTGGCGGGGTGTGCTAGTGCAGGCTCGGCTGGTGGCGGAACGGCGTCGGGGTACGGGTCGGTCACCCGCGAGATCCTTTCAGGCCCACCGTATCGGCGCTGACCCGGGCCCGTCCACCCTCGTCGATCTAGGCCTAAGTCGCGTGAGTTGATCACTAATCACGGGACTACGCCCTTGATCGACGAGTGGGTCAAACGCCAAAGGCGCCGGGGCCGAGCAGCGCCTTGAGATCGGCCATGAGCGCCGTCGTCGGGGCGACCCGGACCGGACCGAGCCGCAACAGCGTCGACTGGCCACCGTTGAGGAGCTTGAGATGAACCTCGGCCGCGCCGGGATGGCTGGAGAGAACCTCCTTGAGCCGCTCCATCAGGGGCGGCGTACACCGGGACGGCGGAAGAGCGAGAATTACCGGCTTCGACACGTCCGGCGCGCTGGTGTCGGGGATCGACAGGTCCATCGCCATCAGGCGCGGCTGGTCGTCCCGGCGGTCGACCCGGCCTCGTACGACGACGATCGCGTCCTCGGCGATGTACTGCCCGACCAGTTCGTACGTGTTCGGGAAGAACAGCACCTCGACCGCGCCGTCCAGGTCCTCAAGGGTCGCCGACGCCCACGCGCGGCCCTGCTTGGTGATCCGGCGCTGCACCCCGGACAGGATGCCGGCCAGATGGAGTACCTGGCCGTCGGCGACGGTCCCCTCCTCGCTCAGCGCCGCGATCGACACGTCGGCCGCGTTGGCGAGGATGTGCTCCAAGCCGAAGAGCGGATGGTCGGATACGTAGAGACCGAGCATCTCCCGTTCGAACATGAGCCGGTCGGACTTGCTCCAGTCACCAACCGGGATCGGCGGCGTCACGGCGAGGCCGCTGCTGCCACCCGGGTCGTCGGCGAAGAGGTCTGCGAAGAGGTCGAACTGCCCCACCGCCTCGTTGCGCTTAACGTCGAGGAAGGAGTCGATCGCGTCGGCGTGAACGGCGAGCAGCCCGCGACGAGGGTGGCCTAACGAGTCAAAGGCTCCCGCCTTGATCAATGACTCGACGGTCTTCTTGTTGCAGACCACCGCGTCGACCTTGCGCAGGAAGTCGTAAAAGTCGGTGAATGCGCCCTTCTCCCGCCGCACCCGCATGATCGATTCGACCACGTTTGTCCCGACGTTGCGAACCGCCGCCAAGCCGAACCGGATGTCCTCACCGACCGAGGCAAACCGCGCGGACGAGGCATTGACATCGGGCGGGAGCACTCTGATGCCCCTGCGGCGGCATTCGGCCAAATAGACCGCCGACCTGTCCTTGTCGTCGCCGACGCTCGTGAGCAGAGCGGCCATGTACTCGGCCGGGTAGTTCGCCTTGAGGTAAGCCGTCCAGTACGACACGAGGCCATAGGCGGCACTGTGTGCCTTGTTGAACGCGTAGTCGGAGAACGGGACCAGGATGTCCCACAGCGTCTTGATGGCCGCCTCGGAGTACCCGCGTTCGCGCATGCCGGCCGAGAACGGCACGTACTCCTTGTCCAGAATCTCCTTCTTCTTCTTGCCCATGGCCCGCCGGAGTAGGTCCGCGGCGCCGAGGGAGTACCCGGCGAGTTTCTGCGCGATCGCCATGACCTGCTCCTGGTAGACGATCAGCCCGTACGTCTCGTCCAGGATGTCGGCCAACGGCTCGGCGAGCTCGGGGTGAATCGGCACGACGGGCTTGCGCTTGTTTTTGCGATCCGCATAGTCGTTGTGGGCGTTGGCGCCCATCGGCCCAGGTCGATAGAGCGCGCCGACGGCGGAGATATCCTCGAAGCTGTCCGGCACCATCGAGCGCAACAGCGAGCGCATCGGGCCGCCGTCGAACTGGAACACGCCCAGGGTGTCACCGCGTCCGAGCAGTTCATAGGTCTCCTTGTCCGCGAGTGCCAGCTCCTCGAGCACCAGGTCGACGCCGCGGTTTGCCTTGATGTTGTCCAGGCAGTCGTCCATGACGGTGAGGTTGCGCAGCCCCAGAAAGTCCATCTTGAGCAGACCGATGGATTCGCACGCGGTCATGTCCCACTGGGTGATGATCGCGCCGTCCTGCGCGCGCTTCTGGATCGGCAGAATCTCGACCAGTGGATCTCGGGACAGGATCACGCCGGCCGCGTGGACACCCCACTGGCGCTTGAGACCCTCCAGGCCCTTGGCCGTGTCGACGACCTTCTGCACGTCGGCCTCGGCCTGGTACAGGGTGCGGAACTCCGCTGCCTCGGCGTAGCGCTGGTGCGTGAGGTCGAAGATGCCGGTGAGAGGGATCTCCTTGCCCATCACCGGTGGCGGCATCGCCTTGGTTATTCGGTCGCCGAGGGCGAATGGATAGCCCAGCACCCGGCCCGCGTCCTTGATCGCCGCCTTCGCCTTGATCGTGCTGTATGTGATGATCTGGGCGACGCGTTCCTCGCCGTACTTCTCCGTCGCGTACCGGATCATGTCGCCACGCCGGCGCTCGTCGAAATCCAGGTCGATGTCGGGCATCGAGATGCGGTCCGGGTTGAGGAAACGCTCGAAGAGCAGCTTGTGCTGTATCGGGTCCAACTCGGTGATGCCCAGCGCGTACGCGATGACAGCTCCCGCCGCCGACCCGCGGCCTGGGCCGACCCGGATCCCCTCGCGTTTCGCGTGCTGGCACAGATCCGCCACGACGAGCAGGTAGCCCGGGAATCCCATCTGGCAGATGACGTCCAACTCGTACTCGGCCCGCCGCAGATGCTCCTCGGGGACGCTGCCGGGGAACCGCGCCTGCAGGCCCCGGCCGACCTCCTTACGCAGCCACGACTCCTCCGACTCCCCGTCCGGCACCGGGAATCGCGGCATCAGGTCGCGGGAGGCGAAGACGGCCGAATAGTCGCCGATCCGCTCGGCGATCTCCAGCGTGGCGTCGCAGGCGCCGGGGACCTGGGTGTCCCACAGTGTGCGCATCTCGTCGGCCGACTTCAGGTAGAAGTCACGGCCCTCGAGCTTGAATCGCTTCGGGTCCGCCATGGTCGAGCCGGACTGCACGCAGAGCAGCACCTCATGGGCGTCGGCGTCGTCGCGGTACGTGTAGTGGAGGTCATTCGTCGCGACGGGGGTGAGGTTCAGCCGCTTACCCAGGCGCAGCAGGTCGTCGTGGATCCGGCGCTGGATATCCAGGCCGTGATCCATGAGCTCGAGGTAGAAGTTCTCCGCACCGAAAATGTCGCGGAACTCCGCGGCGGCGGCGCAGGCCTTCTCGAAGTCTCCGATGCGCAGCCAGGTCTGGATCTCACCCGACGGGCAGCCCGTCGTCGCGATCAGCCCGTGCCCGTACCGGTGGAGCAGTTCGAGGTCGACGCGCGGCTTATAGAAGTAGCCCTCAAGGCTCGCAAGCGAGGCGAGCCGGAACAGGTTGTGCAGGCCGTCGGCGTCGCGTGCCAGCAGCGTCATGTGGGTATACGCGCCGCCGCCGGAGACGTCGTTCTCACCGCCCTCGGCCCAGCGAACCCGCGTGCGATCAAACCGGGATGTTCCGGGCGTAACGTACGCCTCCATGCCGATGATGGGCTTGATGCCGTTCGCCACGGCCTGCTTGTGGAAGTCATACGCCCCGAAGAGATTGCCGTGGTCGGTCATGGCCAGGGCCGGCATCCCCATCCGGGCCGCCTCAGTGAACAGCGGCTTGAGGCGGGCGGCACCGTCGAGCATCGAGTACTCGGTGTGAACGTGCAGATGAACGAAGGAGTCGCCCAAGCCGGTCTCCCCCTCACCCGATCGTCGTCTCCGATGCCTCCGGTCTCCGGTGACTCCGGTTCCGGTGCCGCCGGTCTCCGGTGACTCAGCGAGCCTAGTCCCAGGGTCGGACAGGAACCGGTGCACGACACGACCCGGTTCTTCACCCGTGGGTCGGGAGCGCAGAAAAGTACTGAGCTCGGATGCGACGAATCAGCGGCCGAACGGCGCCAGCATTACGCCAGCCGCCTCCAGCCACGCCTGCCGGGTCGCCGGCTGCAGCACTCCGTACTCGATCGAGGCCCCAGCCTCCAGCGCGGGGTCGTACGGGACCACGACCACGGCCCTGGTTCGGGTCGCGAAATGGCGGGCGAGGTCGGTGACCATCGGCGAGGGGCGCGGCGTTGGCAGCGACAAGAGGGAGACCGCGTTGGCCACCAGCTCGTTCATGCCGGCCTCCTCGAGCAGGTCAAGCATCCAATCGGCGGTGAAGGCCGCGTCCTCGCGGGGCACCGTGGTGATGACGAGTTGGTCAGCGGTCTGCATCACGGTCTGCCAGTTGGCGCTCTCCACGTTGTTGCCCGTGTCCACGCAGATCACGTCGTGGGTACGGCGGAGGAGTTCCAGCACGCGACGCACGGTGTGCGGATCGAGCTTGCGAGCGAAGCGTGGGTCCTCCTCGCCGGCGAGGACGTCATAGGCGGCGTCGGAGGCGTGGCGTAGGAAGTCGTCCAGGCGCTCGGCCAGCACGTACCCGGTGTGTGACTCGACCTCGGCAAGCTCAGTGACGAGGTGTCGAATCGTGCGCGCGTGCCGGGCGCTGCCGGCGCGCAGTCCCAACGTGCCGCGCATTTCGTTGTCGTCCCAGGCGACGACGCCGCGACCGCGGACGCTGCCGATGGTGGCCGCCGCGAGCACGGTGGCGGTGGTCTTGTGCACACCGCCCTTGGGGTTGGCGAAGGCGACCACCCGAGGGGTACCCAGATCGCGCCGCAGAGCGGCGATGACCTGCTCGTTCACGCCCGACGCGGGTGCGGTCCGCCACTCAATCGGGCCTGAAATCGGACCCGGCCCGGGCCGCTGGGTGGGAATCGTGGCCCGCCCCTCCGCGCGTCCGTCGGCTCGCCCGCCCGCCCGCCCGTCCACGGGAGCCTCGACCGGCTGAGTCTGCGTGGGCACGCTCGCGCGGCCCGTCATCCGGGCACGACCCAGGATGGTGCGCCACCGCCCGGTCGACTCGCCGGCAGCCCGGCTCCACCCGGTGTCGGTTTCCACGCTCACCCTCCCGCGCCGCGTCCGTACGCGGCCCCTGCCCCTGACAAAGGTTTCCCACGCCAGGCTACGGACTGCCCGAAGGTTTGCCACCCCCAGCATGGGCAAATCCGCGAAGCTTGCGAGCGGATCATGTAGCCCAGCCGCGAAGCTTGCGAGCGGATCATGTAGCCCAGCCGCGAAGCTTGCGAGCGGATCATGTAGCCCAGCCGCGAAGCTTGCGAGCGGATCATGTAGCAGCCGCGAGCCTTGCGAGCGGAATCGTGTCTTCCAGCCGAGCAGCTAGGAGGGATGGCCCAGGTGGGAGGGGCGCGGATTAGGTCGCCACCGCTGCTGGCGAGGACTCGCCGTCGTCGGGGGGCGGTTGCACCGTGTCGAGCTGTTCGGGTAACGGCGGGAGGAACACGGCACGATCGAGCTGGGTGACGTCGGGAGCGGCGTCGACGACGCGGACATCGCGCTGCTTGGACAGGGCCACCAGAACAGCGGCCGGGGCGCGGACCACCAGCGCGAACACGCACGAGCATGCTCCCCGGAATGCGGTCGCCTCGATCTGGGCCAGCGCGGCCCTCCCCTCAAAACTCGCACGTAACTCCGCCACGGACTCGCCCTGCGCTAGCTGTGTGTAATTCGACGCGTCGCTGATCTTACGTACGGCCACCGCAGCCATCTCCGCCACAAGATCGTCGGGTAGCCGATCGGCGGATAGGTGGATGAGCTCGGTCTGACGGCGCGGCACCGGAACACGGGCGTGCGCCCTGATGGTGGTCAGGTCACCATTACCGGTAGCGACGACCGCGGCGACGAGGGCCGCGACCCGGTCCGGTGACAGGTATGTGGTGAACGACACCAGGGCGAAGAGGGGCTGCGGCGACGACCCAACCGCGAGCCGCTCGAGATCAGAGCGGCTCTGCTCGACGTACTGCGGGATCGAATCGCCATCGCTGACCCCGACCCGGACGGACGAGCCCGTCCCCACTCCGCCGGGAGGTTCGCCCATGCGCCAGACGATCGTGGTGACGACGGCCGCGACGAGGACTATCGCGGCGACCGTCAGCGGGCTGACCCGGGACCGGCGGGTCAGTCGATCAGCCCGCCGAAGACCGCGGGCCAGGCGGGGGAGCACCCTCGCGTCGAGCCGGGCAAGGGCATCGATCAGTCCCATTGGGCCTCATGATCCGGGCGGCCGCGGAGGACCTCGAGCGCGTGGGCAAGATCCGGCGGGTATGGACTGTCGAATCGCACGAGATCACCGCTGGAGGGATGAGTGAACGCGAGCGACCAGGCGTGCAGCCACTGTCGGCGCAGACCCAGCCGCGCCGCCATCGTCGGGTCGGCGCCATAGGTGAGATCACCGACGCACGGGTGGCGCAAGGCGGAGAAATGCACCCTGATCTGGTGGGTGCGGCCGGTCTCGAGGTGAACCTCGAGCAGGCTGGCACCGGGGAACGCCTCCATCGTGTCGTAGTGGGTAATGCTCTCCCGACCGCTGGAGACGACGGCCCACCGGTAGTCCTGAGTGGGGTGGCGGTCGATGGGCGCGTCCACGGTTCCGCGCAGCGGGTCGAGGTGGCCCTGGACCACCGCGTGGTAGACCTTGTCGACCTCGCGGGCCTTGAACGCGCGCTTCAGGACGCTGTACGCGGTCTCGCTCTTCGCCACGACCATGAGCCCAGTGGTGCCGACGTCGAGCCGGTGGACGACCCCTTGGCGCTCGGCCGCGCCGCTGGTGGCGATCGTGTGACCCATCGCGGCGAGGCCGGCCGTCACGGTCGGCCCGGTCCAACCGGGGCTGGCGTGGGCGGCGACGCCCACCGGCTTGTCCACGACGACGAGGTCGTCGTCGCTGTGAACCACGACAAGACCATCGACAGGTGACAGCGAGGATGTGACTGACAGTGAGGGTGCGACATCGGCGATCGGGGCGGGCAGGGTCACCTCGAGCCACGACCCGGCAGCAACCTTCTCGGACTTCGCCCGGACGACTCCGTCGACGAGCACATCGCCACCTTCCAGTAGCGTCACGGCCACGGTCCGGGACAGTCCGAACAGCCGCGAAATTGCCTGGTCCAACCGCATGCCGTCGAGGCCGTCGGGAAGTTGCAACGCACGCCGGTCCCGGGCGGGCACGTTTCGCTCAGGCGCCGCCACGGTCCGAGTGTTTCACCTTGTCCGGCCGCAGCCTCGTCCCGTCCCGGCGCCGCCCAGTGAACTCCAGATAGATGGCGAGCACGACGCCGCAGAACAGTGCCGAGTCCGCCGCGTTGAAGATCGGAAAGACCCGCCCATCCTCGGCGAACACGCTGATGAAATCGACCACGTGGCCGCGGAAGGGCGACGGGGTCCGGAAGATGCGATCCACCAGGTTGCCCAACGCACCACCGAGGATCAGACCCATCGCCACCGCCCACGGGAGCGAGCGCAGGCGCCACGCGAGCCATCCGATCCCCACCAGGACAACGACCGCGATGATCGGGAAGACGATCGTGTAGTCGGAGCCGATGCTAAACGCGGCGCCGCTGTTTCGGGTCAGGTCCAGGTAGACCGCTCCCCCGAGCAACGGCACGGTGTGCCCATCACCGAGATGCGTCAGCGCGAGCTGCTTCGTTACCAGGTCGACGGCGACGGCGAGCATGGCCGTCAGTCCGAGCACTACCAGCGCCCACGCACGCACGTGGGCCCGATCACCTTGTCCGACTTCGTTCGGCGTGGCCTCCGGCAGCGGACTCTCCGACCTATCCGGCACCGCCACGCTACTGTCCCCCGACCGCGACGCCGTCAACGCCGCTCCTCCAGCTGCTTACAGGTCACGCAGAGGGTAGCCGACGGGAAGGCGGCCAGGCGCTCGACCGGAATGGCATTTCCGCACCGCTCGCACCAGCCGTACTGACCATCGTCGAGACGGTCCAGCGCCCGCTCCACCTGGCTGATCCGCTCCCGGATGCTGTTGGCGAGCGAGATCTCCTGCTCGCGTTCGAACGTCTTGGTGCCCGTGTCAGCCTGGTCGTCGCCGGCGGAGTCAGTGAGCCGGTCGCGCTGAGCGTCAGCGATCTCCAACATGGTCTGGTCGTACTCGGCCTTGAGCTCGTCGCGCCGCTCGGACAGCGCCACCCGGATCTTCTCCGTCTCGGCGGCGGTTCGGGTCGCCCGGGCCGGCACTGCCTTCGCCGGGGCGGCCTTGGCGTCGGGCGGGGCCGTCGCCGCACGCCGGGTCGACGTTGACCTTGCAGCCTTGGTCGGCGGTGCCGTCTTCGCGGGCGCGCTCTTGGCTGGGGCGGTCTTCGCGCTCGCGGACTTCGTTGACGCCGACTTCGCAGCGGTGGTCTTGGCCGCGGTTGTCTTCGCCACGGTTGTCTTGGCGGAGGCGGTCTTGCCGACTGGTGCCGTCTTGGCCGCCGCCGCGGTCCGGTTCGCCGTCGTGGCCTTCGCCGTCGTGGCCTTGGCCGAGGTGGCCTTGGCCGAGGTGGCCTTGGCCGAGGTGGCCTTGGCCGGCCCGGCCTTGGCCCTGGGAACCGGCTTCCCGTTTCCGGCCGGCGCGGCCTTCTTGCCGGGCGTGGCCTTGCTCGATCCGGTCTTGCTCGCTGGGGCGGACTTGGCAACGCGGCCGGACGTCGGCTTTACCGTATCGCTCATGGTCAGCTCAGCGGCCTTCCTGTTGGATTTCGCCGCGTTCATAGAAGCGGACGCCTTCTTCGCGGCCGACGTGTCCGGCGAGGCCTTCCTAGCCGGGGTAGCCTTCGCGGCCCGGTCGGTGGCCGCCTTACCCGTCGCGACCGGCTTACCCGATACGACGCCGGCCACACGTACTCCGGTCTTGTCGCTCTTCGTCGTGGTCTGTGCTGGAATGGCGCTCTTCGAGGCCTTCCGCACGGCACCCGCCCGCTCGGCCATGGCGATCCCCCACATGCAAAACGGGCGCACGGCGGGGCGCCGCGCACTCCGAAGACGGCAAGAATACGGAACCTACGGTCCCGCGACAAACATGCCACACCCCGGTGTCCCAATTCGGCTACTCTGTCCAGATGCGACCCGGCGATTCGCCCGAGTCACCCGATCCAGCGTTAGATCAACCCGTTAGTGCGACCGCCCACCCTCGCCGCGCCAGCGGGCGAGTCGACCGCGCCGGCTCACCGCACGCAGCCGCCGCTCCGCCGCATCCCGACACTCTGCGGTGGCCACGATGAGCAGGCTGTCCCCAGCGCGCAATCTCGTGCGCGGATCGGGTACGAACCCGACACCGTCGCGGAGCACCAACGTGACCACAGCGCCGGCTGGCAACCTGAGCTCGTCAATATAGACCCCGGCAAGGTGCGAGCCCGGTGGGACGTCCAACTCCAGCAGGTCCGCCTGCATGCGGTCCAGCGGCGCCGTTTCAACTCTGAGCTCGGTCGGCTCCGCGGGTGCCGTGACGCCCAACAATCGGGCCACCGGCCCGATCGTGGATGTCTGCGCCACGGTGAAGACCACGACAAGAACGAAGACCACATCGAAGAGCTTCTCCGCCACCGGCAACGCCATCGACAACGGCACGGTCGCCAGGACGATCGGCACCGCGCCGCGAAGCCCGGCCCAGGAGAGGAACCCCTGCTCTTTCCAGCCGACCCGGAACCACGACACACTCGCCGCCACCGAGATCGGCCTGGCGAGCAGGACCAACACGGAGCCGACGAGCAGCGCGGGAACCACAGCGCTCGGCAGCCTCGACGGCGAGGCGAGCAGCCCGAGCAGGACGAACAGTCCGATCTGGGCGAGCCATGCGAGACCGTCCGCGAAGCCGAGCACGGCCTGACGGTGAGGTATGCGGCCGTTACCCAGCACAACACCCGCGACGTAAACGGCCAGGAACCCGGAGGCGTGGGCCACGGATCCGGTGGCGTACGCGAGCACCGTGAGCCCGATCGCGGCGAGGGGGTAGAGCCCGGCGGCCGGCAACGCGAACTTACGCAGCCCGATGGCGCCGACGAGGCCGACCGCGAGCCCGATGACCGCACCAGCGGCGAGCTCGTACGCGATCAACAACGCCTGCTGCCACCAGACACCCGGGTGGTCCGCGGCGATGAACGTGGACAGCGCAACCACCAGAAGCACCGCCGGCGCATCGTTGATGCCTGACTCGGCCTCGAGCATCGCAGTCAGCCGCGGCCGCAGACGCAGACGCCGCAGAGTGGAGAAGACGGCCGCGGCGTCCGTCGACGAGAGGACGGCGCCGTAGAGCAGCGCCACCTCCCAGGGCAGATCGAGCAGCAGATGAACGGCTGCGCCCACCACCGCCACGCTGACGAAGACGCCGAAGGTCGCCAGCGTCGCGGCGGCCGCGAGCACCGGGCGCACCACCGACCACCGGGTGGTGAGACCACCCTCGGCAATGATCACGAAGAGCGCGACGAAACCGAGGTTTCGGGTGAGTTCCGCGTTCTCGAACTGGATGCCCAGCCCGGACTCGCCGATCGCGACCCCTAGGGCGAGATACACCAGCAGGCTGGGCAGGCCGGCGCGGGCCGACAGCCGAACCGCAACGACGGCCACGAGAAGTACGGCGGCTCCGAGCAGGAGCGCCGTGTCGATGGTGCCGCTCACGCCGGACCCGAGCCGCCGCCGTCACGCAGCACGCCGTCACGGAGCGAGCGGAGGCGGTCGTGCAGGTCGGGTGGCGGATCGGCGATGGTGAACACCTTGTCCCGGCTCGTCTCGCCGGTACGCAGCACGACGGCACCGCGCCGCAGGCCCAACGCCTCGGCCGTGGCTCGAAGCGCGGCCGCCGTGGCGCGACCGTCGACCGCGGGTGCGTTCACTGCGACCACGAGGGCGGTCCCGTGCGGTCCCTCGTATCGCCCACCCACCGCGGTGCGAGATGCGCCCGGCCGCACCCGTACCGCGAACGTGACGGCCTCGACCTGGGACATGCACCATTGAAACACCGGCGCAGCGGCGCTACGTCCTCGGAGTGCCGGCGAGCAGCGCGGTCGCCGGCTCGCACAGCCCGCACGGGGTGAAGCCGAGCTCGACCGCCTCGATGACCGGAAGTCGTTGATACTCGCGCCCGAGCAGGTGCAGGCATTCCGCAACGTGGTAGCGTGGCCGCCCGTCGATGACCACGACCTCCGTACCCAATCGCGCGACCTTGGCGGCCGCCGCATTTGTCACCGACTGCTGGGCTGGCTCATCCGGCGGCACCGCCGCGTCGGTGCCGTCGACGCCCGTACCCATGTCGACACCCGTACCCATGTCGACGCCCGTGCCCATGTCGACGCCCGTACCCATGTCGATGCCGACCTGACGCGGAACACCCGCTCGGCCGACGGGTCGCGGCGAGAGTCGGCCCGTCGGCGGGACGCCGAGTTCGGTATCCCCGCGACCCAGGTCGAAGTCGTCGTCGGGCATCCGCGCGGCGGGCAACTGGCGCACGCCCACGATGAGGGCGAGCGCGGCAAGCACACTAGCGACGATCGACCCGTAGAAGAAGTAGGGATCCGAACCGCGGAACAGTCCGACCACGAGCAGGCCCGCGGCGACGATTACTAAGAGGATGCTTCCGGTGACCACGGCCACACCCTCCTCGCCGCCTCTGCCCAATCAGTGGCCTACCGGGCCGCCCCGTCCGTGGACGTCGACCGGGCGCCACCGCTACCGGAACCTGACGAACCAGTGCCGGCACCGGCCGCGGCGAGGTTCCCGCCCCCGGCGCCCTTGACCTCGCCGTTGGCCGACGCGCCCCGGGTGAGCTCGGTCTCCAGACCCTGGCCGCGGCCCTCGAGATCGCGAAGCTGGCTCTCCAGGTACGCCTTGAGCCGAGTCCGGTACTCACGCTCGAACTGCTTGAGCTCCTCGATGTGCTTCTGCAGCGCCGTGCGCTTGGAGTCGAGGCTGCCCATGACCTCCTGGTGGCGCTGGCGCGCGTCGCGCTCCAGCGAGTCGGCCTTGGTCCGCGCGTCGCGGGTGAGCTCCTCAGACTTGGTCCGTGCATCTGTCAGCAGCTTGTCCGCCTCACGCCGGGCGTCGGAGACGTGCTCGTCCGCCGTGCGTTGAGCCATCATGAGCACCCGCAGCGCCTGCTGCTCCCCGTCGCCGGCACTCACCGGCCCCGAGGTGCGCATCTGCTCCATCTCGACCTGCATCTGGCGGGCGGCCTGTTCGGCGGCGGCCTTCTCCCGCTGCATCCGGTCCAGCTGCGTCTTGAGATCGGCGAGCTCTCCGGTGTGCCGCATGTCGCCGGCGGCGGGCGGCGGTCCGCCCGCCCGGCCACGCTCGGACTGCGCCCGCAGCTCGTTGTTCTCTTCGATCAGGCGGGCGAGTTCGCGCTCGACCTCGTCGAGGAAGGCGTCGACCTCCTCCTCGTCGTACCCCCGCTTGCCGATGGGGGGCTTCTTAAACGCGACGTTGTGGACGTCGGCCGGGGTCAGCGGCATCGAGACTCCTCGGGTCAGTAACGGCCGCGGTTAGCGCGATCAGGCGGTCATGTCAATCAGGGGTGGAAGTACGAACGACATCAGCACGAACACAATAACGAGAAGCACAAGTGATGCCAGATCAAAGCTCACCGTACCAAGACGCAACGGGGGGATCACTCGCCTCAACGCCTTCAAGGGCGGATCGGTGACGCTCCACACCACCTCCAATGCCGCGGCGGCCCTTCTACCGGGTCGCCAACGTCGGCCAAAGCTCATGACCATGCCCATGATGAACCTAGCGAAGAGTAAGTAAAGGAACACGAAGAGCATCAGGTACACGATCTGCAACACGATCGACACGTAATGTGTCCTCCACCTCTGCCACGTTCAGCAAACACACCGCCGTCTTCGCAAGACTCTGCCACGTTAAGCCTGATCGAAGAACCCGCCCTCAGCGATCCGCGCCTTGTCCTCAGCACTCACCTGGATGTTGAGCGGCGAGAGCAGGAACACCCGGTTGGTGACGCGCTCCATGCTACCGCGCAACCCAAACGCCAGCCCGGCCGCGAAATCGACCAATCGCTTTGCGTCGGGCTCGTCCATCTCGGTCAGGTTCATGATCACTGGGTGGCCGTCGCGGAAGTGCTCACCGATCGCGCGAGCCTCGTTGTACGTGGTCGGGTGCAGGGTCGTGATCTGGTATCGCCGGGCCTGGTCGTCACTGACGACGGCCCGCTCACGCAGCTGGGTCTGGGGGGCGAGGGCCAGGTTGTCGTGCGTCGGGTAGTCGCGTTTGGGGTAGCCGACAGCGGTGGCCGACGACGGCCTGGCGAGCTGGCGCACGCTGGCGCGCTCGGTCCGGATGTGATCCACAGCACGATCGTTCGCCCGCGGGTCGAGGTCCCTGCTCCGCAGCCTGCGGTCCGGACCTGGCAGATCCCGGTCGCTTGCCGGCGAGTCACGGTCGGCCACACGGTGGTCCCGGTCACCCGAACGAGGTGCGGGCCGGGTGAGCGAACGCGGGCGAACGGGCGGCGCGACGTCCTCATCGTCGTGACCGAACTCGTCTTCGAAGATGGCGCCGTCCATGCGGTCGTCCTCCTCTTCGACCAGTCCAAGCCAGACGCCCGCCTTTCGCAATGCACTCATCGCCGCGCCCCTCCGTATGCTCTGCGCACGCCCCCCGCGTGCCGACAATTGCGTGTCGATAACCGCGCGCCCGCGAAGGCGGTTATCCAAATGACAGCCGTGTCATTCCCGGCGTCCTGACCAGGCTACATGAGGGTTGGACGGTTCCCTAACAATGCACTTCCCACGCGAACGTGTGTCGCGCCGTAACCAATTGCTGTCTCAAAGTCATCGCTCATGCCGGCCGACAGAAGCGTGCACGAGGGGTAATCACGGCGGACGTCGGCAACGATCACTGCCAGCGTTTCGTACGCACGGGCCGGCTCCCAGCCCAACGGAGCCACCGCCATGAGCCCTTGCAGCGTGAGCCCGTCCGCCTCGGTGACGCGCGCCAGCACCCGGTCGAGTGCGACGTTCTCCTCGGCCGGGCCGTGCCCGTGGCCGACCGCGGACACCGCCCCACCCCGGGCCGGATCACCGTCGATGCTCACCTGGACGAGCACGTCGAGCGGTCGTTCCCGGTGACGGCGCACCGCCTCGGCCAGCGCGGCGGCGAGCCGCGCGCTGTCCACCGAGTGGACCACGTCGGCGTAGCACACCACCGACCTGCATTTGTTGCGCTGGAGTTGGCCGACGAAGTGCCAGCGCACCCGCGTTCCGGTTGCGGCGACCTCGGCGGCCTTCGGGGCGGCCTCCTGGTCGCGATTCTCCCCGATGTCTCCCACGCCGAGCGCGGCCAGATGGACGACATCCACAGCGGGACGGGTCTTGGTGACCGCCACGAGGGTTACCTCATCGGCATCGCGCCCGGCCTTGGCACACGCCGCCGCGAGCCGGATCCGGACCGCCCGCACATTGCCCGCCAACTCCATCCGGCGGGCCGTCCCTGCGGCATCCTCGGGCTCCTCCCCCACCCGACCGACCTTAAAGCCTGTCGAACAACCTCGGTTGTTCGACATCACCCTTCTCGGGTGTCCCCGTGGTCAGGCTGGTCGTGCGGCTGACGGTGAGGTTCCCGCGTCATCGGGGCCAGTTTCACCGCGGCGGGTGCCGCGGCCAGCGCTGGTCCCTCGGCGGGCGTTGGTGACCCGGCCTCGTGCTTCGGGGTCCGGGGTCTGGGCGTGCCGCTCGGCCCAGACGGCCAGGTTTATCGCCGCCTTCAGGTCGCGGCAGATCGGCGGCGTGTGGCAATTCGGGCAGGTGAACACCCGGGTGTGCAGCGGCAGCTCGGCGACGACGTGCCCGCAGGCGTGGCAGGTTTTCGACGACGGGAACCAGCGGTCCACGGTGACCGCCTGCCCGCCGCGCCAGACCTGCTTGTAGCGTATCTGCCGGGCCAGTTCGGCCCAGGCTGCGTCGCTGACGGCCCGGGCCACCCGATGGTTGCGCAGCATGCCCGCCACGTTGAGGTCTTCCAGCGCGAGCCGGTCGTGGGTGTTGACCAGCCGATTGGACACCTGATGCAGCGCGTGCTGGCGGGCGGCCCGGACGTGGGCGTGCGCCCGGGCGAGCCGGGCGGTTGCAACCCGACCGACCCAACCGACACCGCCTGCACGCGGATACGAGGTCATGTCGTCCCACCACCGCGGCCTCACGGCGGCCGGCCCGGCACCCAACGGCGGTGGCGCGAGCACGTCGACCCGGTCCTCTACGGGAACCGGACCGGCTGCACCTAGCGGATGCTGCCGCACGACTTAGCCGTATCCAAGAATCTCCGCGGTCAGGCGCCGTTCTTCAGGAAGTCGGGCACGTCCACGTCGTCGAACAAGACCCGCCGCGGTGGCTGGACCGGGGAATGGCGAGCCACGACCGGTACCTCGGCGGTACTCGAAAAGACCGAGCGGCGCTGGGCGTCGGCTGGACGATATGCCGGGGCACCGCCGTCGAAGCCCGCGGCGATCACGGTCACCCGAACCTCGTCGCCGAGGGCATCGTCGATAACCGCCCCGAAGATGATGTTGGCGTCCGAGTGCGCCGCGTCCGTGACGAGCTGGGCAGCGTCGTTGATCTCGAACAGACCGAGGTCGGAGCCGCCGGCGATGGACAGCAGCACACCACGGGCGCCATCCATGCTCTGCTCCAGCAGCGGGCTGGAGATCGCCCGCTCGGCCGCCTCGACGGCCCGATTGTCACCACGGGCGGCGCCGATCCCCATGAGTGCGCTGCCAGCGCCGCTCATCACGCTCTTCACATCGGCGAAGTCGAGGTTGATCAGGCCCGGCGTCGTGATCAGATCGGTGATGCCCTGCACACCGGAGAGCAGCACCTGGTCGGCCTGGCGGAACGCGTCCATCATGCTGATGCTGCGGTCGCCGAGCGCGAGCAACCGATCGTTGGGGATCACGATGAGCGTGTCGCATTGCTGGCGCAACTCCTCGATGCCGGTCTCCGCCTGCACCTGACGTCGCTTGCCCTCGAAGGAGAACGGCCGGGTTACCACACCGATCGTCAACGCGCCGATCTTGCGAGCGATGCTCGCCACCACCGGCGCCCCGCCGGTGCCGGTGCCGCCGCCCTCGCCGCAGGTGACAAAGCACATGTCGGCCCCGCGCAGGACCTCCTCGATCTCATCGCGGTGATCCTCGGCGGCGTTGCGGCCCACATCGGGGTTGGCGCCCGCGCCGAGCCCGCGGGTGAGTTCGCGGCCGACGTCGAGCTTGACATCCGCATCGCTCATCAGCAGCGCCTGGGCGTCGGTGTTGATGGCGATGAACTCGACGCCCTTGAGCCCCACCTCGATCATGCGGTTGACGGCGTTCACGCCGCCACCACCGATGCCGACCACCTTGATGACCGCCAGATAGTTGTGCGGAGGTGTCATCAATGCTCCCCTTCAAGGCTTGCGGTGGCCGCTGCACCGGGGCCGACGGGTAATGCCGGGGGTTCGGGTGAACGGTCAGGCGGGACAAACCCTAACCCTTTACTAGAGACTCATAGTTGTGTCAACTAACGAGTCTGTTTCGGACCGTATGCGCACCAACGGTTTGATCCAAGCAACCCAGCGGCGTGTCGCCGGTGATAGTCCGTCAGCCGCTGACGGTGGCGACCTCGGGCGCGCTGACGTCGATGGTCCGGCCCGGTCGCGGCAGCAGCGAGGTGGCTACCCGCGCCTTGGTCTCGCTCTGTTCGGCGCCGCCCCAGAGGACGACCCGACCGCCGGTAAGCTCCAGCCGGATTCGGGTCGCGGACTCGGCCACTAGTTCTGTGACCTGTCCTCGCAGCGTCGGCGTCAGGGCAGCCAGGACCGCCAGCGCCGCTCGCGTCGCCGGGTCGTCCGGGCCGGGCGAGGCGACCCGCAGCACAATCACACGGGCGGGTCGGGCCGTGACCGTGTTGAACACGACACCGTCGGAATCGACAACCACGAAACCCCGGCCGACCGCGACCACGGCGGCCGGCACCCGCTCGGTGACCTCGATCGTCAAGGTGTTGGGCCAGGATCGGCTCACGGCCACCTCAGCCACCGGCGGCAGGGAGAGGATCCGCCGTCCGACCGCATCGGTGTCGACACGAGCCAGCGGCGTGCCCTCGACGACGGCGGCCACGGCCCGGATCTGATCCGCACCGACGATCTGCGACCCGGCCACCTCGATGTGGCGCACACCGAGGACCGACGTGAACCACACCACCCAGGACGAAGTGGCGAGTACGACGAACGCGAGCGCACTGACGAGCCAGAGCTTTCCGGAGCGCAACCGTGGTCGCCGGATCCGCTGATGCATCCGGCGCACCGAGGCTGGCACCGCTTCGCGGCGGGCGCGCACGAGACGCCACCGGCGCTCGGTGTGGCCGCGCCCCATCGATGCCTGAGCCGGCGGGGTTGGCGCCACCGGCTATCCGCCTGCGGGGGCTGCTGCCTCCCGCTGGCCATGAGATCGGGCCCGTTCGTCGAGGGCCGCCAGCAACTCATCGCCCATCAGCGAGATCGGCGGCGCGCCCATGGTCACGACCACGTCGCCGTCGCGGGCGCGGCGGCGAACCTCGCCGGCAACGTCCTCCCATGAGGCTACGAAGGCCTTGCGCTCGGGTGGCAATGGCACGGCGGCGGTGAGCGCGATACCGCCATCCCCCGGCGCCCGCGCCTCGCCCGGACCGAAGACCTCCATGATGATCGCTTCATCGGCGAGGGCGAGCGCGGCAGCAATCTCCGCGCGCAGGTCGCGGGTGCGGTACACCCGGTAGGGCTGGAACACCACCAGGAGCCGGCCGTCACCCGCCACGTCTCGCAGGGTCCGCAGCGCGGCGGTCATCGCGGTGGGATGGTACGCGTACTCGTCGTACACCCGGACGCCGTCCGCCACCCCCTTCAGCTCGAACCGCCGGCGCACCCCCGGGAACGCCGCGAGCGCGTCCACCACCTGCGCCAGCGGGAGACCGAGCCGCAGCGTCGTCAGCACCGCCGCGGCGCTGTTCAGCCCGAGGTGATGACCCGGCACCGGGAGACTGATCTCACCGAGCAACGCACCCTCCAGCACGGCGAAGTAGCGCACCGACGTTGCGGTCGACCTGATCTCGCTCAACCGCAGCGTGGCGTCCTCCGCCTCGCCGTACGTCTGCACCCGTACCCCGGTGGCGACCACACGCGCGGCGAGCCGCCGGGCACCCGGGTCGTCCGCGCACATCACCACGAAGCCGTCGGGTTCCACCAGCGAGCAGAACTCGGCGAACGCGTCGGTCAGCCCGGCCACATCTCCATACGTGTTTAGGTGATCGGCGTCGATATTGGTGACAATCGCTATGTGCGGCCGGTAGTGCAGAAACGAACGATCGCTCTCGTCTGCCTCCGCGACGAAGTGCTCGCCGGTGCCGTGATGCGCGTTGGAGCCGACCTCGGAGATTTCGCCGCCGATCACGAACGACGGGTCGAGCCCACAGTGCTGCAGGATCGACGTGACCATGGACGTGGTGGTGGTCTTGCCATGGGTGCCCGCGACGGCGATGCCGCGGCGTCCCTCCATCGTGGCGGCCAGCGCCTCCGATCGGTGCAGGACCCGTAGCCCCCGGGCCCGCGCCTCGACCAACTCCAGATGGTCGGCGGGGATCGCGGTGGAATACACCACCGTGTCGACGTCGTCCAGATTGGACGGCTCGTGTCGCATGTGGATGGTGCCACCCAGGGCGCGCAGACCCGCCAACGCTGGCCAATCCTTGAGTTCGCTGCCCGAGACCGGGATTCCGCGGGTGAGCAGTAGGCGAGCGAGGCCGCTCATCCCCACCCCGCCCACCCCGATCAGATGGACCCGGCCGAGGTCCTCCGCGGAGAGCTGACCCGGCGCCGTCATGTCCGACCCGCCATCGCGTCCAGCACAAATGTCCGCAACGCCTCGTCACCATCGGCGCGGCCAAAGCGGGCCGCCGTCGCGCCCATCTCCAACAATCGAGGAGCGTCATTCGCCAACGGGATCACCATCCCCTCGATCCACTCTGGCGTCAGATCGGCGTCGTCAACGAGCAACCCGCCGCCGGCCTGGACCACGGGGAGAGCGTTTCGCCGCTGCTCCCCGTTACCGTACGGTAACGGAACGTAGACTGCGGGCAGGCCCACCGTCGTCACCTCGGCCAGCGTCATCCCACCGCCCCGGCTCAACACGAGGTCGGCGGCCGCGTAGCCGAGTTCCATGTCGGCGATGTAGGGCACGGTGACATAGGGAGCCGGCAGGTCGGGCGGGATCTCCACCGGCTCGTTGCGTAAGCCGATGACGTGGAGCACCTGGATGCCGGCCGTGGTGAGGGCCTTGGCGGCCCCCGCCATGGCGAGGTTGATCGAACGCGCGCCCTGCGAGGCACCGAAGACGAACAGGGTTGGCCGGTTCGGGTCGAGCCCAAAATGCTCCCGCGCCCCGACCCGGCTGGTCGAACGGTCCAGCGTCGTGATCGCCGGACGCAGTGGCACCCCGACGACACGGGCGTCCCGCAGAAGCGCAGACACGGTCGGTTGGAATGGGAAGCCCACCGCCACATGCTTGGTGAAGCGCATACCGAGTCGGTTGGCGACACCCGGCGGCACGTTCAGCTCATGGATCACGATGGGCGTGTGGCGCCGCCACGCCGCCAGATATGCGGGCACAGCGACGTAGCCGCCAAAGCCGACGACGACGTCCGCGTCGACGTCATCGAGCACCTCGCGGCCGGCCTTCATCGATCGCAGCATCCGGGTCGGAGTCTTGGCCAGGTCGAGGCTGACCGAGCGGGGCAGTTGGTAGGCAGGTACCTGGCGCAGGTCGTACCCCGCTGCTGGGATCAGCTCGCTCTCGAGACCCTTCGCGCTGCCGACGCAGGTGATCCGCAGGTCGCTCTGATGGCGTCGAAGGCAGTCCGCGAAGGCGAGCAGCGGGTAGATGTGTCCGCCGGTGCCGCCGCCGGCCAGCACGGCCGACCTCAGCTCAGCCATCGTCGCCCCTCTCCGTACCCGCTGCCGCCCTTCCAGCACGAACCCGCCTGTCCATGACCGCGACCGGCAGGGGCGGCAACGGAGCCCAGAGTAGCCGGGCCAGCCGGCCGGGCGGCCGGGCATGCAGAGCGTGGGCCGCCGCGGGCTCGGCCCGGGCGAAGGAGGCGAGAATCCCGATCATTGAGAGCGTCACCACGAGCGCGCTGCCGCCATCGGAGATCAACGGAAGTGGCAGCCCCGTCACCGGCGTCAGGCCGACCACACCAGCCAGGTTGATCGTCGCCTGGCCCGCGATGAGCGCCGTCACGCCGGCGGCGACCAGACGGCGGAACGGGTTGGTACAGCGGCGCGCGATCCGAAGGCCCGTGTAGGCGAGCACACCGAACAGGCCAAGGACGACCAGGCAGCCGACGACGCCCAACTCCTCGGCGATCACCGCAAAGATGAAGTCGTTGTGACCGTTGGGCAGCCAGCCCCACTTGAGGCGTCCCTCGCCCAGGCCCACGCCGAACCAGCCGCCGTTGGCGATGGCGAACAGACCCTCCCGGACCTGGTAGGCGTCGCCGAGCTGGTGGAGCTCCGGGTTGGTGAACGCGTCGATGCGGGCCTGGCGGTAGCTGTTGCCCGGCAAATAGATCAGCCCCACGATGCCGGCCAGCGCGATCACGAGCATGCCGGCGAAGATCCGCAGCCGGACACCAGCCGCCCACAGCATGCTGACGAAGAGCACGACCAGGCAGATCATCGTACCGAGGTCGTTGTACCCGACCAGGACGAAGAGCACACCGGCGACCGGAAAGAGCGGGCGCGACAGCTCCCGCCACGCGCCGGCTTGTGGGCCCTTGCGGAGCAGAACATCGCCCACCCACAGCGCAAGTGCGATCTTGGCGAGTTCCGACGGCTGCACCTGCAGCGGACCCAGATAGAGCCACAGCTCATCGGCGCGGACCGGCCCGAATGTGGGGTCCTTCAACACCTTCGCCTGCGCCAGCAGAGCCAACACGTCCAACGCGAAGATCAGGACAAAGGCCACGATCAGACCGGGCTTCGCCAGTACGCGGTATGTGCGCACCGGCAGGCGTTGACAGAGCCAGAACGCGAGCAGACCAATGCCGGCCGAGATGGCTTGGTTCTCGATCGACGTGAAGGCGTTACCGTTCGTCACGAACGCCTCGACGCTGGTCGCCGAGAAGACCATGGCGAGGCCGATGACCAGCAGCAGGCCGGCGCTCGAGACGAGCAGATAGTACGAGGCGAGTGGGCGCCCGAGCAGTCCGCGCAGCAGAGACAGGGCCGCTTCGGTCAACTCGCGGGCACCGCCGCGGACCTCCGGCGCCTGCGGATCGGCCGGCGGCGCGCCGCTCATCCCCGCCCCCGGTCCTCCGCGATCGCCCGCACGGCGTCGGCGAAGGCCTCGCCGCGGTGGGCGTAGCTCGCGAACATGTCCTTTGAGGCTGCGGCCGGGGCGAGCAGCACCGTGTCACCGGGGCGCGCCAGCGCCGCCGCGGCGCCTACCACCTCGGCCATGGCGCCATCATCCGTCCTCTTTACCGCTACCACGGGGACGTGCGGGGCGTGTCGCGCGAGGGCGGCCGCGACCTCGGCCCGGTCAACGCCCAGCAGCACCGCGCCGACCAGCCGATCCGCGACAGAGGCGACCAGGTCGGTGACGTCCACGCCCTTGAGCTGCCCGCCAGCCACCCAGACGACGCGCGGGTACGCGGTCAGCGACGCCTGCGCGGCGTGCGGGTTCGTGGCCTTGCTGTCGTCGACGTACGCGACGCCGCCGACCATCGCCACAAACGCGTTGCGGTGCAGCTCGGGTAGGTATCCGGCGAGGCCGGACGCCACCGCGGACGGCGCGACCCCGTACGCCCGGGCCAGCGCCGCCGCGTGCAGGGCGTTGCTGACATTGTGCGTACCGGCGGGTCGGATGCCCTCGGCCCCGGCCAGCTCCACCGGCTCGTCCGAGAAACCACGATCGACCAGAAGACCGTCAACAACGCCCACCTGGCCGGGCTTCGGTTCGCGCAGCGTCACACCGACTGCTCGGCCGTCCACGCGGGCCAGGGCGGCAGCCACCCGCGCGTCGTCGAGGTTTCCGACGGCGACGCCGGCGCCGCCGGCCGTGGCGGCGCGCCACACCGCCCGCTTCGCCTCGGCGTACGCCTCGAATGTCCGGTGCCATTCGAGGTGATCGTCGGCGAGGTTGAGCAGGGCACCCGCCTCGGGCGCGAGGGTGGACGACCAGTGCAGCTGGAAGCTGGATAACTCCACCGCGAGGACGTCGAACCGGGCCGCGTCGAGCGCGGCGAACACCAGCGGTTCGCCGATGTTGCCCAACGCGGCCGTGCGCAGACCCGCCGCCCGCAGGATGGCCGCGAGCATCGTCGTGGTGGTGGTCTTGCCGTTGGTGCCGGTGACCGCGAGCCAGGCGGGCGAGCCGGGACCGCGCAGACGCCAGGCCAACTCGGGCTCCGAGTAGACCGGCAACCCCGCCGCGACCGCCGCCCGTACGAGGGGCGTGTGGGGCGCGAAGCCGGGCGACACCACGACGTCGTCGGTCGCGGCCAGCAGCCCGACGGGGGGTTCGTCGCCCAGGATCACCGCGGCGCCCGCCGTCCGCAGGCGCGCGACCGCCTCACCGTCGACCCGGTCGAGCACGCTCACCCGCGCGCCGAGTGCCAGCAGCACCTCGGCGCACGCGGCGCCGGCGATGCCGGTGCCGGCCACCAGAACCCGGCGGCCGGCGTACCCATCCGCCGCAGCACTCATGTGAACTCAGCGCTCACTCGAACTCCATCACCCGCAGGAAGTCTGCGTAGAACAGACCGAGCGCGGCCGCCACGCCGAGTCCGGCGATGATCCAGAACCGGATGACGATATTGACCTCGCTCCATCCGGCGAGCTCGAAGTGGTGCTGCAGCGGCACCATCCGGAACACGCGTCTCTGCCAGAGCTGGTACGAGCCGATCTGGATGACCCAGGTGACCGTGATGATGGTGAAGAGGATGCCGAGCAGCGGCAGGAGCAGGACAGTACGGGTGGAGAAGGCCAGGCCGGCGATGAGCCCGCCGAGCGCCAGCGACCCCGTATCGCCCATGAAGATGCGGGCCGGCGACGCGTTCCACCATAGGAAGCCGAAGCAGGCCGCCGCGACGGCGGCGGCGATGATCGCGATCTCCAGCGGGTCGCGGACCTCGTAGGTGTAGAGGCCGCGGTAGTTGGGATCCACGTCCCAGTGGCGGTACTGCCAGAAGGCGACCAGGCTGTACGAGCCGATCACCATCACCGAGGTGCCGGTGGCCAGACCGTCCAGCCCGTCGGTGAGGTTGACGGCGTTCGACATGGCCATCACGACGAAGATGAACAGGAGCAGCGCACCGAACCTGGTGATGTCCATCCACTGCAGATCCTTGACGAATGAGACCGTCTCAGCGGCAACCGTCTCCTTCTCCGGGGGTGCGCTCGGAATCCACAGCGCCACAACCCCGAACGCCGCGCCGATGATCATCTGGCCCAACAGCTTCTTGCGCATGCTCAACCCGGTGCTGTTGCGCTTGCGTACCTTGAGGAAGTCGTCGATGAAGCCCAGCAGGCCGAGGCAGATGAGCAGGCCGAGCAGCACCACCCCGGTGGTGGTGACACCGGTCGGGGCGCCGAGCTGATCGGGCGGGAGCGTCGCCAGGACGAAGTGCCCCGCGACATATGCGAGGACCGTGGCCAGAATGACGACCACGCCGCCCATCGTCGGCGTGCCCTTCTTGACCAGATGAGTCTGCGGCCCCTCGGAGCGGATGGGCTGGCCGGCCTTGAGCCGGGTGAACGCGCGGATGGCCAGCGGCGTGCCGAAGATCGAGATAAGAAAGGCGACGGCTGCGGCGACGATCACCGCCCTCACGGTGCAACCGCCACGTCATTGTTCGCCTCGCGCGGATCGTCGGCACTGAGCTGATGATCGCCTTGCAAAGCGTCGGCACTGAGCTGATGATCGCCTTGCAAAGCGTCGGCACTGAGCTGATGATCGCCTCGCAGAGCGTCGGCGATGTCCCACGTGCGGTAGCGGGAGCCCTTTACCAGAACGACGTCGCCGGGGCTTAGCTCACGCCGCAGCAACGTCACTGCCGTCTCCTGATCGGTAACCTGCACCGATTCTCCTCCCCATTCAGCAACCGCCACCGCGCCGTCGTGGATCGGCCCGGCGGCAGCCCCGACCACGATCACGCGGTCCGTTCCCAGCTCCGCGGCGACGCGACCGATCTGTTCGTGTCCGGCTCGCTCCTGCGGGCCGAGCTCGGCGAGATAGCCGAGCACCGCGACCCGCCGCCGACCGCGACCGATCGCGGCAAGCGCGTGCAGCGCCGCCTCGGTGGACGCCGGGTTGGCGTTGTACGAGTCGTCGATGACCGTGACACCATCGGGCCGGTCATAGACATCCATCCTTCGGGTCGAGACGAGACGAAGATCGCCCAGTGCCGGGCCTAGATCGGCCAGCGGCATGCCCTGCACGAGGGCGATCCCGGCGGCCAGGAGCGAGTTGCCGACCTGATGCCGCCCGCTGACCCCGAGCCGAACCGGGCACGCCCCATCGGGCGATCGGAGCGTATACGCGGCGCGTCCTCGCTCATCGAGGGTGATGTCAACGGCCCGCAGGGTCGCCTCGGGCCACTCGCCGACGGTGAGCACCTCGGCGGAGGTGAGTGCCGCCATCGCCCGTACCCGCTCGTCGTCGGCGTTGAGCACGGCCACGCCGTCCGCTGGCAGCGCCTCGATAAGTTCGGCCTTGGCCGCCGCAATCGCGTCGGGCGAGCCAAACTCGCCGATGTGAGCGACCCCGACGTTGACCACCACGCCCACGCGCGGCGGCGCGATCTGGCACAGATAGCGCAGATGGCCGGGGCCGCGGGCGCCCATCTCGAGCACGAGGAAACGGGTACGGGCATCGGCGCGCAGCACGGTGTGCGGCAACCCGAGTTCGTTGTTGAACGACCCGACCGGCGCCACGGTGGGCCCGAGGCGCCTGAGCAACTGGGCGACGAGGTCCTTCGTCGACGTCTTGCCAGACGATCCGGTTATCCCGATGATCGTCAGCTCTGGCAGGCGGTCCGCGACCAAACGGGCAAGCGCGCCGATGGCGGTGAGGCAGTCGGCGACGACCACGGTGGGTGCGGCGACGGCGCGAGTGCCCATGACCGCGACGGCCCCGGCCTCAACCGCCGCCGGGACGAATTCGTGTCCGTCGACCTTCTCCCCCTCGAACGCCACAAACAGTCCACCGGGCGCGAGCTTGCGCGAGTCGAACTCGACCGGGCCGCTCACCACGGTCGCCGGGTCGCCGCCCACCACCGTGCCACCGACGGCGGCCGCGATCTCCGCCAGCGTCATCGCGATCATGTGCGTACCCCCGCGAAACGCTCGGCCAGGGCCGCGGCCAGTTCGACCCGGTCGTCGAAGGCTGAGGTGATGCCGGCGATCTCCTGTCCGCGCTCGTGGCCCTTGCCGAGCAGCGCGATCACATCGCCGGGCCCGGCCAGCCTTACCGCGTCGGCGATGGCCTCACGACGACCAGCCACCTCGATCGGCCTCGCGCCGGTGTCGACCGCGCCGCGAAGTACCTCGGCCCGGATCTGCGCCGCGTCCTCGGTGCGCGGGTTGTCGTCGGTCACCACGACGATGTCGGCGCCACGGGCGGCGGCCTCCCCCATGTACGGGCGTTTGCCCCGGTCGCGGTCGCCGCCCGCGCCGATGACGCAGATGAGCCGACCCCGACCACGCCCATTGATCAGATCTCGCAACGCGGCCAACGCCGCCACGATCGCGTCGGGCTTGTGGGCGTAGTCGACGACTCCGAGTACCGGGCCGGGCGCGTCCACGAGTTCCAACCTTCCGGGCACGCCCCGACACGCGGCGACCCCGGCAGCGGCCGTTGCCGGGTCCACGCCGACTTCGACGAGGCACGCGATCGCCAGCAACGCATTGGCGACATTGTGCACACCGGGCAGGGCCACCTCCGACTTGACGGTCACCCCGTCCGGCCCCCGCGCGGTGAAGCCCTGGACGAATCCCTTCGCCGCGACGTCCGCTGCCCACCAGGTTGCGGCCGGATCTCCCGCCGCGGAGAAGGTCAACCGGCCCGGACGCATCAGGCGGCGCACCGCGGGATCGTCCAGGTTCAGCACTTCCGCCCGGCACCGCCCGTCAAACAGTCGCGCCTTCGCGGCAAAGTAATCGTCCACATCGGTATGGAAATCGAGGTGATCCAGCCCGAAGTTGGTCCAGGCGCCGACCTCGAACCGCACACCGCCGACGCGGCCATAGGCCAGCGCGTGGCTGGATACCTCCATGACCGCTGCGGTAGCCCCGCCGTCGAGCGCGATCGCAAAGAGAGCGTGCAGGTCGGTCGCCTCGGGGGTGGTGCGCACACTGTCGATCACCATGCCGGCGATGCGGGTCTCCACGGTCCCGATCATGCAGGTCGTGTGGCCGGCCGCTCGAAGTCCCGACTCGATCAGGTACGCCGTCGACGTCTTGCCGGCGGTGCCGGTGATCCCGATGACCGGCAGGCGGGCGGTCGGTTCCC
>JAHRHA010000207.1 GCA_020027875.1 Micromonosporaceae bacterium
GCCTTCGGCGGCGCGGCGCTCGGCATCGTCGTGGCGCGCTGGCTTCGCTTCGCCGGCGCAGGCGTGCTCGCGATGGTCGTTGTGTTCCTCGTCGAGATCTTGTGCCTGGCCATCGGGGAGACGTCGCTTGTGGGCGACAAGCTGTGGGCGCGTGCGTTGGCCAACCTGATGCCGTACCGCTACTGGTTCTATAATCCGGACGGCGCCGAAGGGACGTACTACTCGACCATGGCGCCCGGGTCCGCGGTGGGCCACGTCATCTACGCGACGGCGCTGTGCGGACTGGCAATCACGGCAGGGGTTCTCAAGGGCGCTACCCCAGCCGTGAAGACGGCCTGCATGAAGGTCGGGGGGGCGCTGATGGCCGTCGCTGTCGCGGCGTACCTGTGGGCGCTGCTCGGCTGATCGGCTGTCTCGCCTTCGGCCGGCGCTCAAGCGCACCCAGACCGTGTACGGCGCGGGCGGGCTGGGTCGATGGCTCGCCGCGCCAGGTGGACATCGATGAGCCCGCCACGCCGCTCCGGCGGTCCGCGCCTTACACCTTGCGGCCGAGAAAGGCGGCGAGGTGGTCAGCGTCGGAGGCGCCCGGTGGTGCGGGCTGTTCGGCGTCGAACGGAGCACCCGCGCGGTCCTGCAGCCACGGCGACGCTGTGTATGAGGCCAGACAGGCGGCGATGACCTCTGGGTCGAAGTCGGTCGATTGGCCGGTGGCCTTGGCGAGGTCCCATCCGTGCACGGTCAACTCGTTGCGTCGCATGTCGACGAGCTGGCTGCCTAGTACCTCGCCGAAGGGCGCGGTCATAACCCGGTCCAGGAACCCGTCGGCCTCGAACGCGGCCGACACGGCATGCACCGAGTCGCGGAACACGGTCAGCGGATCGTTGCCGAGGTGGTCTACCCCGCGATCCGGCGGCGTCGACCCCAGTGTGTCAACGCTGGTCAGCGGGCGACGAGATATGCAGCGAGCGTGATGCCCTAGCTCGATCCGCCGCGTGGCCATGCAACGCCGCCCCTCGACCGCATTCGGTGCAACTGACCCGCAACCTTTCCAGTGCGGCCGGAGTGTCCTCGGTGTGACTATGTCGTTGAAAAGGCCCCGGGAGGCACGGGTGGACATCGCGTCGACGCGCAAGATGGCCGCCACTGCGGAGGCGGATTTCTCCGGCCTGTACCAGGCACGGTTCAGCGACCTCGCCGCTCAGCTCTACGCGTTCACCGGCGACCCGAGCGAAACCCACGACCTGGTGCAGGAGGCGTTCCTGCGCGCGTGGCAGCGCTGGCACACGGTTGGCAGGTACGAGGACCCGGTCGGCTGGGTACGCAGGGTGGCCTGGAACCTCGCAATGAGTCGGCACCGCCGGTTGAGACTGATCCGCCACTGGGCCGACCACAGCCAGCCCGCCGCGGCGACAGCCCCAACAGGCCCGGACCGAGTCGTCCTCGTGGCCGCCCTGCGCAAGGTTCCCGAGCAGCTCAGACGGGCGCTTGTCCTGCATTACCTGGCCGACCTTTCTGTCGCCGACATCGCGGCCGAGACCGCCGTAGCGGAGGGGACTGTCAAGTCCTGGCTGCACCGTGGTCGTACCGAACTCGCCCGGCATCTCAGCGACTACTGGGAGGGAGGATCCCGATGACCGACCACGACGACCTGGACGCCGGGACGGCGGCGGAGTTCGCCGATTACCGCCGGGCGGTCCGCGAGATGTTCCCCCAGCCGCCATCCGCGGCGATCTTTTCGGAAGCTCGGAACCGCACCACGCGTCGCCGCGTCGCGACGTTGCTGGCCGCGGCCGCCGCCGTTGTCGCGGTGTTGGCCGGCACGGTCATGCTGCGCCCGGCGGCGGCGCCCCAGCCTCCCGCAGCGCCCTCGAGCGGTGGCAGCTCCTCGGCCCCCGCCGAGATTGACGGCTATACCCCGGGGGTACCCCCGGCGCCGGACAAAGGCAATCAGGTCCTCTTCCTGGACCAGCAGACCGCGGACAGGTTGCGCGGGATGACCGTCACGCTCCCGGCGTGGCAGGGCCTGGCAACTCAGTGCCCGGCGGGCCAATTCACCTTCCACGCCGGCAAGGCCGTGATCAGCGGTGCGGGCGACCTCGGTTACACCACGGACTACGCCATCCTCCACAAGGGTCTGCGCGCAATCTTCGCTGAGCTCGACGGCGAACCCGGCGACGAGATCGTCGCGCCCCTGGGTTGCGGCATGATAGAACTGCAGTTCAGGCTGCTGGCCCTCAAGGTGGAACCGGGTGGCTTCCGAGCGCTGGGCTACGTCGCGGACGGGTCAGAACAGGTGACGTCCTTCGACCGGTTCTATCCGGACGGGCAGGACCTTGTGGTCGAGGTGAGCGACGGCGGTGGGCAGGGAACGTTCGAGCAGCGACGCCACTTCCAGTGGCGGGATTCCCGGTTCGTGCAGGTAAGCGGTCCGACCGTGTTCCCAGGGGAGGTCGACATGCGCTCGGTAGATCTGCGCAACTGGTCGATCCACCTACCGATCGTGCCGGAGGACGGACCGCCGTGTGGCAACGGAGGATGGCTTTCGTTCGTCGGCGGTGCCAGCGGCGCATGGGGATACGCGGAGCCGGGCATCTCCCTCACCGCTGCCGAGTATTTTGTTGGCGGCATCTCCCGGGGGTTCCTCAACGAGCCGGCCGATCCGTACCGCGTCGACGCGCCCGATGTCCTCGTGACCATGACCTGCCGTGGTACGGAAGGCCGTACGGACGAGTGGGTTCAGCATGTCAGCCACGTGGCTCACACGACCACACTGCTGAAGGTAGGCGTCGATGGCGTGACGGGCATCGTGTCCCACCGGATCGTGGACGGCCTGGCGGAGGTGACCGTCAGGACCGCGGGCGGCGAGGAGGTACGCCGATACAGCTTCGACAGCTACCGGTTCACTCGGGTGTCGTGACGATCAGAACGCGGCGATCATCCTGCGGCTTGTCGCCGTTTGACCAGGTATAGGCGATCGTGACAACCGCCGAGCTCGCCGTAGCGGTGACGGGCCGTCGCGGTTCATGCAGCCGCCTCCAACGTGAGCAGTGTCTGCTTCGCCGCGGTGCCGCCGACGTACTGGCCGGTGCTGCCGTCCGCGCGGATGACCCGGTGGCAGGGCACCACTATCGGCAGCGGGTTGGTCGCGCAGGCCGTGCCGACGGCGCGCACCGCCGTGGGACGTCCGGCGGCGGCGGCGACCGCCGCGTAACTCGCGGTCTGGCCGTAGCCCACCTCCCGCAGCTGGGTCAGCACGGTACGGCGGAAGCCGTGTACCAGACGCAAGTCCAGCGCCAGGTCGAAATCGTGTCGGGTGCCGGCGAAGTACTCGTCGAGTTGAGTTGCCGCTGCGTCGAGCCGCCGTGGGGCCCGTAGGATCCGCGGGCTGACCCGCTCTGCCAGTTGGGCCAGGACCTTGTCATAGCCCTGGCCGGCGGGGCCGGCGTACGCCACCCGCACCAGGCCCTGCCCGGTCGCGGCCAGCAGCAGCGAGCCGACTGGGCTGTCGATGGTCCGATACGCCACGTCGAGCATCCCGGTGGCGTCGGCTCTGGTGATCAGCCGGGCGTGTAGCCGACTCATCGTCTCCTCACCTACCGGCCCGAGTCCGGCGACCAGACCGCCCAACCACGACTCTGATGCGGTGTTCATGGGGTGTCTCCTGTCGTTGCGGTGTTGCCCGGATACGTTCGTCGTAGTGTCGCGATGCCGTCCGCGGCTGCTCTGCGTACCGCATCGGTGTTGCTCGCGGTGATTGCGGCCACCTCCCGGTGCGGCAACCCCGCCAGGTAGTGGTAGGCGACCGCCTCCCGTTGCCGGCGTGGCAACGCCTTCAGCGCCGCCCACAGTTCGGCATCCCAGCCAACAGTCGGTTCGGCCACCTGCGGCGGTTCCGGCAGTCGCTCCACCAGGAGCGGGTCGCGGGCACGGGCCCGAGTCACGTCGATCGCCTTACGGTGCGCGATGGTGACCAACCACGCCTCCACATTGGCGCCCGGATCCAGCTCGGGGTATGCCTTCAGCGCGGCCAGAAACGTCTCCGACCACGCGTCGTCGGCGTCGGCCGGCCCGAGCACCGCCCGGCATACCCGCAGCACCATCGGCCCGTACGCGGTGACGATCTCCTCAAATGCAGTCATCGCCACAGCCGAACCGCCCGGCCCGCCATCGACTCCTCGAGGTCCAGCAGGTGTCGCTTGCGCCTCAACCCACCCGCATAGCCCGTGAGGGATCCGTTCCTGGCCACCACCCGGTGGCACGGCACGATCACACACAACGGATTGCTACCTACCGCCGCGCCAACGTCGCGGGCCAGCGAGGCATCGCCGAGCTGACGCGCAAGCTCGCCGTAGGTGCTGGTGTGCCCGTACGGGATCTGCTCGACCAACGCCCAGACCCGGCGTTGAAAAGTTTCTCCTTTGACGTCAACGCGAAGGTCGAAGCTAACGCGCTTCCCGGCGAAGTATTGGGCCAGCTGGGCAGCGGCGTCCTCGAACCCGTCGTCGTCGCGCGGGCCGAAGTCAATGCGGTCAGGCCGCGGCCAATGCCTGGCAAAGTACAGTCCGACCAGCGTCCCGTCGTCGCCTACGAGCGTGATGTCGCCGATCGGCGAACCCATGACTGTGTGCGTCGGCGCCATGACCTCACTCCTTCGTCGTCTTGACGCTCTGAAGACGCCCGGCGCAGGTGCAACGTGAGATCGTGAGATGACCGTCACCCTGGTCTCCTAGGGCACGGCGTCCTTCGGGGCGATCCAGTCGACCAATTGTCCGGTGACCGCGGCTATTTGGTTGAAGTCGGCGTCGTGGTGCAGGACCGATGCGCCGTAGTACTCAGCCGCGGCGGCAGCGAGAAGGCGCCTGCGTCCGGTACACCTCCATCTGGCTCCCCGAGCCACGCAGCCGGGTGTACCAGCGCGCCACCACTCCCTCCATCTCGGGCAGCACCTTGAGCCGCTTCTGACGCGTGTCCTTCATCTCGTGAACCCTCCAAGCCATTCTTGAACGCCGATTGCATTTTTCAAATTTCCGCCACCTACGCTTCAGGCCACACCGCGGCCGGCCAATGTGGACGGTCCGCTAGTTGGTGCGGGGGTGTGCGTGGCCTGCCGGTCGAGATCGTGTGCCTCGACGTGCATGTCGAGACTCCTGGTACGGGTTGCGGTGCCGTACCCGCGGGAGGAGCAATGCGGCGTTGCTCGCAAGCTCGCAGCAGCCTGGCTATCCTTGCGGTTGCCACCTTGTCCGCCAGGTTCCGTTCCCACGGGATCGGTGCGAGGTCCCGACCCCGGTCGCGGTGTTCGCGCACCGCGCCGGGGTCACCTCTGTCGTCAGTCGGTCGACAGCCCTCCTTCGGCGAGCATCTCGGTCCATTGCGGGGGGACGCCCCCGGTCTCGTGGTAGTGCCGCCACTCGGCCACGCCGGGGAGCGTGCCGTCGACCAGCTCAGCCAGCAGCCCGCGCACCCACTCCGCCTCGGCCCTGCGCATCGCCAGCGCGTACTCGCCCTCGATGAGGAAGATTCGAGCGACGTCTTTGGCGGCCCGCTCGAGCATCGCTCCCTGGGCGGCGATGTCCTCGTCGAGCGCACGCAGCCGTTGGTCCAGCAGGGCGATCGCCTCGTCAGGGGAGAGCACGCCCAGGACAGACAGCGCGGCCACGAATCGGGACTGCTCCGGCTCGGGCACGGCCACGAGGTCGCGCAGCCAGTCCTTGAGCTCGACGCGGCCGGCGTCGGTGATGGCGTAGATAGTCCGCTCGGGCCGGCGCCCATCTCGGTCGCTTCCGGTGGCCTCGATGAAGCCGTGCTTCTCCAGGTTCTGCACGACGGTGTACAGGGAGCCCCATTTAATCCCCATGTCGTGCTCCTTGCCAGTTTTGCGGAGCACGACGACCATTTCGTATGGATGCATCGGGCGCCCCGGCACGAGCAGCGCCAGCAGGGCAAGCCCGAGCAGGTTGCTCACCTTGCGCCGCTTTGCCATGGCCCAACCTCGCTTACGTATACTCGTCAGCAAGCATACGTCTACGAGCATTGCGTGCGCAACCGACAGACGGGGTCGCGATTCGGTGGACAGGTGACCAGACCGATCAGGAATCGAGAAGCGCGGGTCACGGAGCCGCAACTAGCCTGACTGCCATGGACATCACCATTCACGCGACCTTCCTCCCGCACAACGACCCCGAGGCATCCCTGGCCTTCTATCGCGACGTCCTCGGCTTCGAGATCCGCCCCGATCGTGGAGAGCCAGCCATCGCGATCGGGCTGTCGATTTCCGGGCTTCCCGTTCGTCTTTAAGCCCGACAATCCAAACACCCCGGGTCGATGTGACCCACGACTTCAGGAGTGACCATGACCGGCTCTTCCACCCAGGGAATCAAGACCGTGCTGCATCCCGTGTCCGACCTGGCG
>JAHRHA010000208.1 GCA_020027875.1 Micromonosporaceae bacterium
GTAGATACCGAGCAGAGCCGTGCCCGCTGAGATCACCCGGGTCCCGGTGTCCAGATCGGTGTACCAGACCGCTTTCTTGATGGCCGCGAGATCGTCGGTGGTCAGCATGTCGTCTCCTAGTACAGGGCTCCACGAGCCGAGGTGGGTTGTTCTATGATCGGTTCGCGCCGATAGATGAATGTGATCGAAATGACCGGATGAGCCGACCGGTTCCCAGTTGTTACGCACGTCGTAGCGTTTGGCCTGCCAGATCATGTACTTGAGCCACGGCATCCGACCGGCCTTCGCCTCGGTCAGCCAGTAGGCGAACAGCGGGAAGCAGTCCACGCCGATGTCGGGCCGGTGCATGATGTCGGTCGCGAAAACTACCGGATACGGATTGAGCAGCGGCCAACCCGTCACCGAGTACGGGGTGTGGTCCTGTGGCGGCTCGGCCTGGTAGTGGGCTTCGTCGGCGTACCAGGAGAACAGAGGACTGGCCCGCGTATAGCCGGCTTTCATCGCCGTGACGAAGTCCTGGACGGGTTGGGCCGGGACGATCGGTCGACCGTCCTGGACCCACGCGTAGTAGGCGGCTACTGCCATCACGTCGTCGGAATCACAGATAGATGCTTGTTGGCGAAGCTGCCCGTGCCCGCGACCGCTCGGAAGAGCTGCTGCACGTTGTATGTCGCGCCGGGCGTGAGCCCGGTCACCAGCTGCGACACGGTCATCCGGTCGAGAGTGTTCGTCGCCTGCTCATGGCCTATCGCGCGGTTGTCGCCTTCCGCCATGACGACGGTGCCCGACCCGATCGTGCCGCCGGTGCGAAGGCTGAACCCGCAGTAGGTCGCGTTCGCGCCGTTGTTGATGATCCGGCTGGAGTTGAGCACGGTGACCCGCCCGCTGGTTGGGGCCACGAACACCACCCCGCACGCGACGCCACCCGTTAACGTCGCGGTGTACGTGGTTGATGTGGTGGTTCCGGACGTGTCCTGGGTGTCGCTCACCGCGGCCGGGAAGTCCGCGGCCAGGATGATGTCACCAGCGTCAGGCATAGCGCCCCTTTCCTAGAGTGCGTATCGGGCGGGCGTGAACAGTCGGACCGGTGCGCCGGCCGTGTGCGTCTTCATCACACCGTTGACCGACCGGGTCACGGTGAGCGTCTGGGTCAGCCCGGCGCCGGAGCGGGCGGTCACGGTCATCCGCTCCCCGCCGATGTTGACGTCGTACGGGAACTGTGACCCCCACGGCGTTACCACCGAGATCACATCCACGGCGGTCTCGGTGGTATCCAACGCCTCGTTCAGTGTGCACGCACCGTTGTCGTAACGGGCCGTGTCGTAGGCGCCGACACTGTACGGCAATGCGGGTGTCGTGTTTGCGACGATGGACCACCGGTGCGACTCGATCGTCTCGGTAAAACCCCGAGCGTGTTGTTCGATTTTATCCGGCGGCAGCCAGGCCGGAGGGTTGGCGATGGTGAGCCGGTCCCCCACGTCGAGGCTCGCGGACTGGGCGATGAGTAGCGTCTTGCCCTCAGCGGCCATGGCGGTCAGGTCCAGGCTGACCACCGGGTAGCGTGCCTCGTCCCACGTGCCTACGTGCCGTCGCCACGCTGCTTGCTGGACTGTCTGCGCATCGTCGGCCAAGACAAGCGTGTAGTCCTTCGGGATGCGACCCACACCGTCCGGAGATTCCTGGACGTTGAGCGTCCCTGTCTCCTGGACGGCGCGGGCGCTACCGCCCTCGAACCGGGTCACAGTGATGTCGTTCGCGATGGCGTCGGTGTCCTCAACCGGCGCCAGTGGCGGCGCCACCTCACCTCCGGCCGCGTAGTTCAACGCCACCGTGGGGGTCTGGTTGTACAGGCTCGCGTGGGTGCGGTAGGCCAGCCCGAGTGAGTGTCTCGGCTCGTAGAGGATCCCGCCGTCCGCATCGGCCGCGTCGTGCAACAGCTCCAGCGTTGGGGCGACGCGTTGGACCCCGACCGCCGCGGACATGTTCGGGTCACCAATAACCGCCAGGGTTATCCCATTCTCGGCGCACAGCCGCGAGATCCGCGTTGCGCCCTTCTCCCCGGTGTGCCCGATCATCGGTTGGTAGAACTGGCCCACCGCCGCGTTGGTGTGAACGCTGACGTGGCTGGCCTCATACACGCCCTCAAAGAGTAAACCCACGACGAGACCGCTGTCGTAGCTGCCCTCCGCCCCAAGCACGACCCGTTTGGTGTTGCCCATTGTGGTCGCGGAGATGGTGTCCGTGTCAACATTGGTCCCGTCGACAAACAGCGCAACATCGATGGCCGCGCCGTTCTGAACGAATCTGATCTGTATCTCGTGCCAATTACCGTCGGCCATGTTGACGGTCGACGACACGTTGCCGACACTGCCAAGTCCCGTGTACGTCGAGTCGTACGGGAAGACGGCAACCGTGGTCGACGAGGACGTGGACGACTGGATGTTGACCTGTGCGCCGAACACCCCGCCGCCGATGAACTCCAGCCGATGGTTGATCTCGGCGAAGTCGGCGCCGTCGAGTACCTTCGCGTTCTCGAACGGTTTCCACCGGATGTGCATGGTGATGATCTCGACGCCGGTAGCCGCGTGGTCCGGGACTCCGAGCGCGACACCGACGCCGTTGCGGATGAACGACGTGCCGGCACCACCCAGCGGTGTAATCCCGTACAACGATCGTGTGCCGGTGGGCCCTTGCTGGCCTGGCTGGTAGGCGGGCCTGTAGTTGACCAGGCCCGGCGATCCCAGGGTGCCGTAAGGCAGCGGAGCCGCGGCGTCCTTGCCCTCCTCAAGGGGGTAGTAGGCGACAAGGCCGAGCGCCACGCTGGCTGCCAATGCCCTACGTAGTGCCGAGATGGCTGTCGCCTTCGTCCCCGGTACGTTGAGTCTGTGCATGATGCCGTTGGCTGTGACCGGCGCCCACACGTCGTTGCCTTTCACATTCCAGCGTTGCGGCCAGGACTCCACCTCACCGTGGAAACGGAACTGTGGCTCGGCCGCGACATCGTCGACAGAGATCACATGTGTGGTGACGGCCGTGTCGTTGCGCACGAACACGCCGATGCGGGTGCCCGCTACCAACCCAGGGAGCAAAGTGGAGAGGACAGCCGCACCAGAGGTAGGTTCGGTGCCCGTAGCCAGCCACACCTTGACCCGTAGGAAGCTCCCGTAGCACTCGAACCTGATCCGGTGCTTTACCCCGGTGCTCAGCGTGAGACCGGTGGCCTGGGTGACATCCGTTGTCACGCCTGCGATCCGGCTACGTAGCCGCAGCGTGACTGCCCCAGTGGTGGCGACCTGGACCATCCCCACATAGTGGTTGTTGGCGTCGGTGTACCGGGCCGTCAGCCCGAAGTAGACAATCCCGCTGGCGGGCAGGGTGTTGAGGCTGAAGTCGCCGATGATGTTGGCGTCGGTCCAACCCGAGTCAACGTGTGCGAAGCGGTCGGTCCCCGTTGTACTTGGTTGGATGGTGCCCTGGGTGCCGTTGACATCGAAGTCACCGGCCGTCCCCTGCAGCGTGTACACGTGTCCCGAGGTGGAGGTTCCCCAGCCGTCGGTGACGGACCGGGTGAAGGCATCCGACAACACCGTCGACTTTCCGATGCCCACCCGGATAGGGGTGTTGCGGCCGATCAGCCCGTACAAGGGACTGGTGGGGTTGCGGGGCGAGTACTTACCGTCCCGGTTCTCGATAGACAGGCTCAGTGTTGAGGGTGGGATGCGCGAGACCTGGTCGGGTCTGCCGCGGGTTATCTCAATCGGGTCGCGGGTGTACACGTCATTGGTGGCGGTGATGTCGTTCCACGTCCCGCTGTAGTACAGCTCCACGCTCACGTCATTCTTGGCCACGGCTACCGTCCCAACGCGACCTGAACGTTGCCGCCGCGGGCCTTGATGGCGCGGGCCAGGATCTCGACAAGCAGGTCATCGACGCGGGCGCCGCTCGAGCGCAGCTCCAGCACCATCGGCCCGGACCGACCGGCCGGTGTGACCCGCTCCCCCGCCTGCAGTGTGGTCAGCATCTCCGAACCAGGCGCGCCGGGCACCACACCGCCGGCGTGGAACTTGGGTGGACGGTCACCCGACGAGACGACCCCGCCGGAAGGAATCTTGCTCAATACAGGTTTTGCTGGCAGAGCTGGCATACCTGGAAGTTGCGCGTGACGCAGAATCCATTCATAGAACTCCGCTGCCTTCTGCATAGCCCAGATGAAAGCGTTACCAATCGCAAGTACCCACTTCACGGTCTGGATCAGGTCATTGACAACACCAGGCACGAGAGTTTCCGCGATCCACCTCAGGGCTGGACTGAGGACTTTCACTACGGTAGTAATGCTGTCGCCTAGCGACTTCCAAGACTCCGCATTCTCGTCAACGGAGATCTTGATGTCATCAAAGCCCAGCTTCACTCCCCCGAGTACGTTGTCCTTCAGGTCCACGAGAGCCTTACTGAGATCTTTCAACTCGGTGTCGATGAAACTCTTGATCCGCGGGGCGGCCTCGTCGGCGAACGCAAAGAGCTTGTCTGAGGCCGGTACGAGAACGCCCAGAAGCTTCTCGCCCACGGCTTCCTTCAGTTCACCGAACCGGTTCTTGAGAATCTCCAGCTTGCCCGCTGCGGTGGTCCCTTCCTTCTCGGCGAAGCCACCCACCTGAACACGCAGACCCGCCACGATCTGGTCGAAGTTGCCCGCGAGCGTGCCGGTGTCCTTGAACTTGATACCCACATCGGCGAGGGCCCTGCCCTTGCCGAGCAGAGCCTTACCCAGAACCGACGCCGCCTCGGGAAGGTCCCGGCCCGTCTTGGCCGCATAGTCCTGCACCAGTGGTGTGAGCGTCTCCAGCTGAGCGCCGGTCAGCTTGTACTGCGCCAGGACAGCCTGAGCCGAGGCTGTGGCGTCATCGTCGAACCGGGTCTTCTTGGCCAGTTCTGTGTTGAGCTTCTGGAGCTTCTTGATGTTGGTGTCGGCCAGCTTGGGGAACCTCTTGAACGCGTCCGACAGTTCCGTCTGAGCCTTCTCCGCCTCCATGAACGACTTCACCGCGTCGACCCCGAAGGCGATCGCCGCGGCCCCCACGGCTAGGGCTGCGCCGGCCGCGGCCAGTCCGACGCCTTTGAGCTTGCGGCTAAAGCCGTCTGAGCTGCGGCCCACCCGGTCGAACTTCTGCTCCAGGTCCCGGGACTGCCCGGTAAACGTCAAACGGACGGTGTTCTTGTCGGCCATCAGCCCACCCTGATTCCGGCAGAGTCGGCCACATCACGGAGCGCCTTGCCCAGAATTTCCTGCAACCTGCCCGAGTCGCGGGCCCGGTAGTAGGCCGGGTACAGATAGCGGCCTTCCTTGAAAAACGCACGCTTGACGGCCTTACGCCTACCGACCCGCCCGCCCCAGTCGAGCCACGGATACCAGGGCACCCGATTACCGCCGGCCGCCACCCGAACCGAGGTCTGGGTCGACTGGGCTCTGATACTCGCCGCGGCCTTGCCGGTCCTGCGAGGCACCTTCGGCCGGGCGTCGGACACAACCACGTCGGCGGCCTCATTCATCGCGATACGAAGCGCCTTGGGAAGTCCGCGGTCCAGTGCCCGCAGCTCACGTCTGAACTCCGTCAGTCCGTATATCTGTATCCGGACGGGGTCGCCGGCCACCGCTCACCTCCTGGCTTTCAGCCGCTCCAGCTCTTGCCTTTGGGACAGCCTGGAGTAGTAAACCGACCAGGCCAGATATTCGTCAGCTGACATCGACGCTCGTAGCGTCGCCCTCGTCATCGCCAGCTTCTGGGCGAGGAACATCTCGAACTCCAGGTCCGGGTTCGTCTCCATCGCTTTTGTAGGCCGCCTTAGCGCTGTCCTCCAACATCCCAGACAGTTCGCTCACCTTGTCGGTGACCGGTTCCATCTCGCCCGCGGGTGAGGCTGCCTGCCAGCGCCCCACCTCGGCCTCGGTCATTGTCGGGTCGACCATCGCCAGGGCGAGTATCGCCCGCTCGGTCTCCGCCCGGCCCTCGATAGAACGAACCTTCAGAGCCTCGGCCCGCGACAGACCCCGTACGCGAACCACACCGACGCCCGGAAGCTCGACATCCTCCTCCGGCAGGCGGCTCTTAAACAGCAGATCAATATCCACGATGGTCACCCCAGCGGGTAGAGCTTGTACGTCACGGTGGCCGTGACCGAATGGGTGACCGTCACCAGACCCGTGGTCGGGTCGGCCATCCGTGGCGTGACCAGGAACACCTTGTTCGTGGCGTTGGTGACCGATGGCGCGTTGGCCGCGGCGGCCGCACCGGTGGGTGTGGTGGACGCGTCGGAAATCGTCATGCTGTCCGGGGACGCGTTCCCGTTGAGGATCTCCAGGATCGCCCCGAGGCTACCGAGGATGGCAACCGCGATCGTGTCGGATGCGGCGAC
>JAHRHA010000209.1 GCA_020027875.1 Micromonosporaceae bacterium
CTCACCGTGTCCGAAACGTACGAGCACGCCGGGCAGGCGGTGCGCGCGTCGGCGGACCTGCTCCGCTGGCTTGGAGTCGAGCCGGACCACAACCTGCCCAAGCCGTCGGTCGAACATTCTCCGGTGGTTGTCCCGGCGGAGACCCTTACGCGCGCGGCCGGCATCGATCCGGATGCGGTCGTCTCATGGCCGAGGCGGGTGTCTTGATGGCGCGGTCGATGTGGGACCGCCCGGACATGCGCCAGGCGTTGGCTCGTCATGACCTGCAGACCGTCTTCCGGCTGATGCAGCGACATGGGGTGCCTCAGCGGGCGATCGCAGCGCTGACGGGGCTCGCTCAGTCGGACGTGTCGGCCATCGTGTGCGGCAAGCGGCAGGTCATCGCCTACGCGGTCCTCGAGCGCCTCGCTCAAGGGCTGGGCCTGCCCCGAGGCTGGCTGGGGCTGGCCTACGACGACGAAACGGCTGCCCTCGCTCAGGTGGCATCGTCCTGAGACCCGAGGAGCGCCTCACAGGGCGGCGCGGCCAGTGCACCCGGCCGCTGACCCCGACTGTTCAACCCGATCACAACGACACCGGGCATGATCGCCTCCTTGCCCCAAACGGAGACCGGAGGAGCAACGACTCACGCACGAAGCCGGACGGGCTTGGGCAACCCCGGTGACCCGGCGGCGGACCTACGGGGATTCGCTGCGACGACCAACCGCCTGACGTCCCAACCGTCGTATGGGCATGGCCGTCGGGGCTAGGGCATCGGCGCTGGGCCGACGCGGCGTGGGCAACCATATGGACAGAGGCATCTATCGTTGGCACTGGCTGCCGGCCGACAACCAGCGGGGAGGGACATGCCGATGGGCTGGATCCATAGCAATCACAGGGTCTTCGGCGCGCTCCTTCTTGCCTGCGTCGCCGCTCCCGCGACAACCGCGGTCCTGCTCTGGCGCGGGCATACGGCCTGGGTGCTGCTGGCGGCGGCGGTGTCCGTGCTCGGCTGGGGGTCACGGTCGGCTGGGTGCGTCGTATGAAGGCCGTCACCCGGTCCGCCACGCGCCTGCCGGGCGACGCCGTCGTCCGATCTGCCCCGGCCGGTTCCGTGCCGATCGCCGTCCGTGCCGCAGCACGCTTGCTGTACCTGGTCGCGGTCGCGCTCGTCAGCGCAGCCGTCCTCGTCGGGCTGCACGCCGGCGGCGGCGATGCCGCCCTCGTCGGCGCCGTGACACTCATCGCGCTATTGGTCGCGTTGGCCGCGGTCCTGGCCGTGGCGGCCCGAAGACTCGTCCACCGTGCGGACCCGGCATACGTCCGGTGGATCTGCGCCGCGGTGGGGGCATTGGCCGCTGGTGGTGGCGGCTACGTCCTCGCCGGCGAGGCCGCGAAGACCCTTCGGCCGGTCTCCCTCTACGTCGCGGTCATGGGTTTGCTCGTCCTGCTGCAGGTACTGCGACGGGCGGCGGGCAGCGGCCAGACCCCGCCGGCCAGCCCATCGACCCTGCCAAGGCAGCACCTGGCACGTTCGGTTCCTTCGCCGACCACGGTCGACGATGAGTCGGCGGGACAGCACCAACCCGCACCGGCCAAACCTGACTCGACCATCGCTGAGCACTCCCGGGTCAGGCCGGCCGTACCGAGCGACGGTTCCACAGCGTTGGGTGCCCGGCGGCCCGCGTCGGAGAGTTGAAGGGTTCCTTCCTGGGCCGGGCTGCCTATCGTCCGGGCCGCACTCTCCAAAGCGGAGAGCGGCTTTGCCAAGCTCGCGACTGAGCGCCTACAGGCGATCGCCGACGTGCTCGCCCTCTATGAATGTAAGCAAGTCTTGCGTCGGTTGCCGGCTGGTGCCACGGTGAGTAGGCCACCGCTTGACAGGGGGAGCCATGCAGCCCGCAAGCACCGTGTCCCGTCCGTTGTGGGGAATGAACCTAGGGGCCCGGCCCATTCCGGGAGAGCCTGGTGGGTGCTGATGAGCCGCAACCTTCTTGTGTGTCTGGATGGGACACGTAACGAGCCCGAGACTGGCGCAACCAACGTCGTCCGCCTGTACGCGATGGCGGTGAAGGACGATACGCAGCTGGCGTACTACGACCCGGGTGTTGGGACGATGGGTGCCCGCAGCGCCACCACTCGTGCTGGCAAGGCTATGACTCGGGTCGCTGGACTGGTAATCGGTCACGGCATCAAGGACAACATTGAGGAGGCCTACCGCTGGCTGATGGAGAACTTCGATGCAGGGGATCGTATCTTCATCGTAGGATTCAGCCGGGGCGCCTACACCTCGCTCGCCCTCACCGGCATGCTGCGTACCGTCGGCCTGCTGCGCCCCGGCGCCGACAACCTAGTCCCGTACGCGATGAAGCTATACGCCCAGCATGGCGAGGAACACCCGACGAAAGCCGACGACGCGAAGTTCTTTGGCATCCGCGACGAATTCAACACGGAGTTCGGCAACCCGCAGTTCCCGAACCGGTTCGCCCCGCAGGTCACGTTCCTCGGCCTGTGGGACACGGTGAAGTCAGTCGGCTGGCTCAACGCGCGCGCCAGGTTTGAGCAGGCCCGCTGGCCGTTCACTCGCATCGTGACGAACGTGGCCATCGGCAGGCTTGCGCTCGCCATCGACGAGAACCGCCGCCCCTACGGCGAGTACCGCTTCGATCCGAAGGAGGTTGCGAAGCGCTCGGGCCGGCTCCGCGAAATGTGGTTCGCTGGCGTGCACAGTGACATCGGCGGCCAGTTTCCCGACGACCACAGACTCTCCGACATCGCACTCGGCTGGATGGCCGACGAGGCCATCGACGCCGGGCTGCGCGTAGACGAGCCCACCTACGAGAAGCTGGTCGGGGCGCCGCCGCGGACTCCCTTGCCGCCGGCGTACGCACTGGGCAGGATCCACACGAACTCGCCGTGGTGGGCAGTGGTCGGATTCGGATGGCACCGCCGCATCATCAGGCCGGGCGACCACGTCCACCCCTCCGTCCACCAGCGCATCGAAGGCACCGCGGACGGCCCGCGCCCGTACCGACCGAAAATCGGGGGGTTGGCATGACCGCCGACATCTTCTCCGAGGCCCCGGCCTTGGGAGCGCCGCCTCCGCGTAGCCACGTCGGGCTGACCATCGTCGCCCAGGATCCGACCGTGCTGGGCGACGACGGGCGCATCGTCACCGCCCCCGCGCAGGTTCCGTGGGCACGGCTGGAGGACGGCCCGCGGACTGCCCGGTTCCACGTCGTCGACTACGACGTGTCCACCGGTGCGCTCGCCGATCCGGCGGTCCTACCGTCAGACGTGGACCGGTTCGCCGACGCCGACGACGCGACGTTGTGCAGTGATTTCGCGTTTCATGCGCAGCAGGTCTACGCGGTGGCGGCGCGGACATTGGCCACCTTCGAGTCGGCGCTCGGCCGCCGCCTGCAATGGGGGTTTGCCGGACACCAGCTGCATCTGGTGCCGCACGCGTTCAGCGAGGCGAACGCCTACTACTCGTGGAACGACAGGGCCCTGCTGTTTGGGTACGTCCCGGACGAGGACGGTTCGGCCATCTACACCTGCCTGTCGCATGACGTCGTGGTCCACGAGACCACCCATGCGGTGCTCGACGGGTTGCGGCGCCGATTCCTCGAGCCCGGCCTGCCGGATCAGGCGGCGTTTCATGAGGGGTTCGCGGACATCGTGGCGCTGCTGTCGGTGTTCTCCCTGAGGCCGGTCGTCGAGGTATGTCTCGGTCCGGCAAACGCCGATGGCCGCATCAGCCGGGCCAAGGTCGACCGTGAGCACCTGCGGCGCAGCGTTCTCACCGGGGTCGCGGAGCAGCTCGGTGACGTCCTCACCCAGGGGCGGGGCGCGCTGCGGCAGTCGGCGCTCGACCCGCCGCCGCCGGGCTGGGCCGACGACCCCGCGTACGTCGCGCCGCACCGACGCGGAGAGGTACTCGTCGCGGTCGTCCTGGACGTCCTCATCGACATCTGGACCAGACGGCTGCAGCCGCTCCTTGCCCCCGAGTCCGGACATGTCCCTCGGAGCATTGACCGACCACGGGCAGCAGAGGAGGGCGCGAAGGCGGCCGGGCACCTGCTGACGATGCTCATCCGCGGCCTGGACTACCTACCGCCTGTCGAGTTCGAGTTCGGCGACCTGGTGGACGCGGTGATGCGTGCGGACGAGGAGGTCGCACCCGACGACGACTTGGGCTACCGCGATGCGTTGCTCGGCCGGTTCGAACGATCCGGCATCGTCCGGCCGTCCGGCACCGGTCACGATCTGCTGTCTGGCCGGTTCGTGCCCCGGTACCACGGTTTGAACTTCGCTGCGATACGGACCGACGGCGACGAGGTGTTCCGGTTCATGTGGCAAAACGCCGACCAGCTCGGGCTGAACACCGCCTACTACACCCACGTCGAGTCGGTCCAGCCGAGTCAGCGGGTCGGCCCTGACGGGCTGGTCGTCACAGAGTCGGTCGCCAACTACGTGCAGATGCTCGAGCTGACTGCGGCCGAGCTGGAAGCGTTCTATGGCGCGCCGCTGCCCGTCCACCTCGACCCGGCGACACCGCTGCAGGTCTTTGGCGGAGGCACCTTAGTGTTCGACCAGTTCGGTCGCGCCAAGCTGCACATCTTCAAGCGCCTCGACGGTTGGGCGCGTCAGGTCCAGCGTCTCGAGTACCTACACAAGACCGGGCTCTACGACCGAAGCGGCCGTCTCGGCTTCTCCTATGGGGAGGCACGCGGCCAGGCGTTCGCGGAGTTGCACAATAGCGACCCGGGCAGTGGGGAGGCATGGTGACCGCCGCGCCTGTCCCGGTGAGGGTTCGGGTCCGCATGTATCAGGTCGGGTTCGGCGACTGCTTCCTCGTCACGGTCGAGTACGGGACGTCCGGACCTGACGGCCGCGCCGAGCGGCACATCCTGTTCGACCTTGGGTCCACCCGCTCGCCACGCATGGGCGCGGCGACGATGAAGGATGTCGCGGACCTCGTGGCGCAGCATACGAATGGTCAGCTCGACGTCGTCGTGGTCACCCACCGGCACAAGGACCACCTTTTCGGATTCGGTGATCGAGACGGCTCCCAGACGCTGGCGGCTCTGTCCCCGAGGCTCGTGCTTCGTCCGTGGACCGAGAACCCGAATCCCGCGGACGACGCGATGGCACCGTCATCGGCATCCCGAGCAGGCGCCGCGTCACGGCGGTTCGCGGCGCAGCTGTCCGCCGCGCAGGAGGCAGCGGGACGCCTCGCAGACCAGCCGGTGTCCGGGCGGGGAGTGCGGCGCGACCTGCACGCTGCCGCGTCGGACCAGCAACCCAACCAGCAGGCCATCGCCACGCTGGACGCTATGGCTGCCGGTCGCCGGGGACGGTATCTGCATGCTGGCAGCTCTTTGGAACTGGGCCGGATCATCCCTGGTATGAAAGTGACGGTGCTCGGCCCGCCAACGATCGAGCAGTACCCGAAGGTGGCCCGACAGGTCAGCCGTGACCCCGAGTACTGGATGCTTCGCCTGCAACGCGCGCTCCACGCCGCGGTGCCCCCGGAACGACCCTCGAAGCGCTCCCGGCTCGCGTCCACCGGCTCGTCAACCGGCCGCGGCGCTGACGCGACACCATATGCCGACGTGCCGCCGGGGCCGGTGCGCTGGCTGGTGGAGCACCTGGCCGACCATCAGACACACTCGGTCGCGCGACTGGTGCGGGCACTCGACGACGCGCTGAACAACACCAGCCTCATCCTATTGCTCGAGATCGGCGGCGTGAGCATGCTGTTCCCCGGCGACGCCCAGATCGAGAACTGGCGATACACCCTCGACCGGCTCGACGACGATGCGGAGTTGCGCGCCAAGCTCGCCGGTATCGACCTGTACAAGGTCGGGCATCACGGCAGCCGCAACGCGACACCACGCAGGCTTCTCGGGCTTTGGGCACAGCGTCCGCCCGACGCGCCGCGCATCACAGCGTTGATGAGCACGCGGGCGGGCGTGCACGGTACTACCCCTGCGACCGCCGTACCTCGTGCGACCCTCGTCGAGGCCCTCCGCGAGGTCGCGGATCTGTACTCGACCGACGACCTACCGGACGGCCAATCGTTCATGGACGTGGTCGCCGACGCGTCCGGCGGACCCTTCCGGGTCGTCCAGACCTGACCTCTCACCGGGACAGCGGAATCGCCTCCACACCGCGCTCCCGACCGTCTGGGCAAAGTTAGCCTGGCCAGCGGCAACAGGCCCCTACACACCCGTCTGTCGGCTGACCACCGGCGCAGTTGCCGCCTCAGTCACGCCTTTCGGGCGAGACGCATGCAGAGAACGCTGCTTCGCGGACTACCTGACATCGGCACGTTGGGGCTGAAGGGTGCAAGTTCAGCGTCAGGGCTGCGAGCAGGGAAGACGCCTGCCTGGCAATGTGATCGTCGTGGTC
>JAHRHA010000102.1 GCA_020027875.1 Micromonosporaceae bacterium
TCGCGGTCGCCGCAGTTCCGCGAGCCCCTTAATGCTGGTCCGGCGTTGACGAGGAGCCAGGGCAACTAGCAGCGGAGGCAGTCCGCCTGGAGAGTTGATGGAGGCACGCTGTGCAAACATCGGGTCGCGTAGCGTTCGCTTCGTTCACGCGTCCGTCTCTGCTGCTGACGGTGGTCTCGCGTCGGGGTGGCTAGTCAGAATGAACCGCCGCTTAGACGCGTGTCAAGGCGCCGGCCGGCTCGTTTCTCGTGGATCCGTTCGGCGTCGGCGTGTCCAGACCATCTAGGACTGCGACGGCTTGTCGTCGCGGGCGGCGTCCGGGTTGTCTGCAGCTGCATGCGAGTCGCCAAGCTGGTGAAGGGTCTAGGCCGAATAGAAACGTCACCGATTTCGCGCAACATCTCGAGCGCCCGCCTGTAGCGGTCGGAGGCCTGCTCGTGCCCGCCGAGACGGTGGTCTGCGTAGCCGAGACTGTCCCATGTCGCCGCGTCGACTGCGCGGTTGCCGATTTCCTGAATCATGGCGAGGGCCCGGCGGCGGCAATGGATCAGGGCCTGTTCACGCTGCCCCCAAGTTGAACGTGATGGAGTTGAGGGCGCCGCAATGTGAGAGCCAGTGGAAGACACGCGCACTGCATTTTGATGTCGGATATTTCCCGGCTGTCAACAGCTCCCATTGTTCATATCTGGTCCCAGGGGACCGACTCGTAGATCTCGGTCAACTGTGTCATCAGCCGTACATCGAGGGGCAAGACGTGATCGTCGATCTGCCGGACCGGGGCGATACCCCTGGAGTTGGTCACGAAGACGCCAGTGAAGAAGTTCACGTCCGCCAGGCGGACCGGACTACTGCGCGACGGGAGGCCACGGCTTGGGAGCCTCGCTTGGAGTAGCTGCATGGTGATCCCCTGCAGCAGGGGCGCAGTGGGCCAGACGATAGTGGTCCCGTCGAAGAATCCGATGTTGGTGATCGCGCCCTCCGAGATGGTCCCGTCGGGACCGGTGAGCAGGGCCTCGTCGAATCCGTTGCGTTGGGCCAGACGCCCGTAGTAACTCTGCCCAAAGTCGCCGATGTGCTTGATATGGGCTACGGAACGCTGATACGGAACGGACTGAAGGCGCAGTTCCGTGCCCGGCATGGCGGCGGCTGAGCGCACGATCACCGTCGCCGATGGCGCTTGATCCGCATTGGGCTGTTGGACGTAGACCCGCACCGAGGCGTCCGGCGTGTTCTCGCCGAGGGCATGCCGGATGTGGTCTCGGACGCGGTCGCCGTCGAGGTCCGCACCGAATACTTCCCGGTTGGCCACGTCCAGGCGTTTGAGGTGCAGATCCAGACCCCGCACCCGGCGGTTCCTGACCTGCATCGCAGTGAAGTGACCGTAGCTCGCCAGCGCCACGGCACGCAGCCGCTCGACGCTGGGGGTACGGCCGTCGATCTCGACGCGCAGTATCGTCGGGTTGCTCATGATCACCATGCCCTGCTGGTCCCCTGCCGGAGCGGCATGCTAACGTCCGTTGCGCAGGCCGGTCAGGTTGGACGGTACACCGAGACATGGTTGGTGCTGTCGGAGCCGAACGGCCGCCGGTCCCAGCCGGCGCCCCGCTTGCGGTGCCAAAAACCAGCCAGGCCTGCCGTCAGATCCAGCTCGACTCGCGTCCTATATGGTACCGGCACCCCGCGCCCACGACGAGCCCGAGGAGCCAAGGGCGGCGGCACATTCGTGGCTCCGCTGACTCTGGCAGCACGCACGATCTACAAAGGACACGGAGAGTTCCGGCCGATCTGTCAACCTCAGGCCGCTCGTTGAAGGCCGCGGGCTCTGTTGGCGGCGTGGGTGGCCTCGTCGTAGGTCACGCCGATGCGCAGACAGTGCCAGAGGATCTCCAGCCAGCGGTTGCCGAGGGCGCGGGGGGCGGCGTTGTGGGTTTTGCCGGCCGCGACCTTCGCGTCGTAGTACTCGCGGGCCCATCGGGACTGTTGCAGGCTGCAGAAGGCCCACTGTTGTACGGCGTTGCCGAGGTAGCGGTTGTAGGCCAGGCGGCGGGCGACGACGAACTCGCTGCGCCCGGAGCGTCGGGTGACCGGGGCGGCGCCGGCGTAGCATTGCAGCGCGTTGGGCGTGGTGAACTGCTCGACGTGTTCGCCGATCTCACCGGCGACCCTGGCGGCGAGACGGTCACCCAGGCCAGGCATGCTCAGGTAGGTCTCGCCGCCAGGGAATGCGTTCCCCAGGGTGGGGTCCTCGGGTTGCTTGGCTCGTCCGTAGCGGGCGCCGCCGACCAGGATCTCGCCGATGCGCCGCTGCCACACGCGGCGTTGCTGGTGGAGCAGGAGCAGTTGCGCGGCGGTGAGGCGGATGGTGCCGGCCTTGGCGCGGGCCAGTTCCGGCCGCACCGGCAGGTGCTGGGCGGCCACAGCGGCCACGACGCGGTCGGCGAACCGGTCTGGCCATCCATGGCGGGCGGCGCGGGCGAACGCGGCGATTTCGTCACGGCCGGCGCTGGCGAGTTCCTGCGAGGAGGGCCAGCGTTCGAGCAGCCGCAGGAACACGGGCGCGCCGAGGTCGCCGTCGGCGATGTCGATGGCGGCCGGGAAGACGGCGATCAGGTCGGCGCGCAGGCGGTTGCCCAGGCGTCGTCCATCGCGGGCGGCGCGGTCGTCATCGCGGGCGATGGAGCGCAGTTCGGCGCCCAGCTCGCCATGCGGGATCAGCCTGCGCAGCTCGGCGAACTGGTCCAGTGCGAGCAGGCAGCAGATGCGCGCGTCGGCGGCATCGTCCTTCTTCTTCGCCGGGCCGCGGCGGCGGGCCACCAGGTCCGGGTTGACCGGCAGCACGGTGAACCCAGCGTCGAGCAGCGCCTCGACCAGCAGCCCGTGACGGGTCTCCACCACCACACGCACCTCGCCCGGATCCGGCTCCAGCGCCAAGCATCGGGCCACCAGCCGGGCGACCCCGGCCGGGCTGTGCTCAATACGGAACTCTTCGATCACTCCTTTCCCCGGCGCTCCCAGCGCCACGTCGTGGAACTGCTCGGCCCAGTCCAGACCAACCCCAAGCAACCCTGCCTCCTCCTGCATCGACGGAACCGATCACGGTCGACGGAGGCGCGGCATCGTGCTGATGGAAAAGTCCTTATAGGACAACATCCTCGAGGGCATCAGACCTCCGCCGGTCACCTCCGAGGACGCCGTCTCATGTCAGTCCTTAAAGGACAAGCGACCAAAGCGTTCCCCGGAGGTCACCGTGCAAAGAGAGGGTAATGCCATCAGCGATCCCCATGTCCGGACCGGATCGTCGGCGGGGGAACCCGCTCCGGGCCTACACCGGGCCCTGGGACGGATCCTCGCGCTGGATCCTCAGCCTGACTGTGTTGTCATCACCGGTGATCTGTGTGAGTACGGGCATCTCGACGCCTATCCCGAGCTGCGCACCTTGATCGGCCGTTTCCCCTTGCCGATTCACCTGACGACCGGCAATCACGACGACCGCGATGCCTTGTTGAAGACCTTCGGTGGTACAGCATTTCTCGGTGGTACCACGACAACGCGTTACACGGTCGGCTATCCGGCGGCGACCATCGTCGTTCTGGACTCCAAGCGGCCCGACAGCCCCGCCGGCCTCCTCGGAGAAGAACAGCTCGCCTGGCTGCATGAGATGCTGGCCCGGCGGCCAAAGACGCCGGCTTTCGTATGCCTGCACCATCCACCGATCGCGGTCGGCATTCCGTTCCTCGATGGCATGCGACTGGGCGATGGTCCGGCTCTGGCTGCCGTGATCTCGCGACATCGCAACGTGGTGTGGGTACTGGCTGGCCACGTTCACCGCGTGATCTGCGCGCCGCTCGCCGACGGCATGGTGGTCATCGCCCCCAGCACTACCGGCAAAGCGACCTGTGCGTGCGGGCCGACCGCATGATCGGCTACGTGGCCGAGCCGACTGGCTACCTGCTGCACTTACTTACAGGGTCTGACTGCGTCACCCACTCCGCGCCAGTAAGCCATGCCGGCGCCCTGCTCGGCGGCTTCTGATCGACCGAGCAGCGGTTGTACTGGCTTTGTCGGAGGTTCCGGCAACCACCCGGCTCCCTCAGGGACCCGCTGACGACCAGTTGGCATAGCTCGTCGGTGGCCACCACGCCCGGCACCCAGGTCTGCGCCGCCCACGGAAGCGGGTAGCCTGCCCCCGGTTCACCCAGCGCGACCGGCTCGGGCGTCGGGAACCGGGTCCGAACCAGCAACTCGCGAGCTGCTTCCGGCTCGGACTCGAGCCGTCGACGGACCGAGTCGACATCCGGTGGTTCCAGGGCGAACCGAGCCTCGAACTGGTCGCCAATGCGGAAGACGGCGTTCACTGTCCCGTGAGAAACGACACGACTGATGTGCAGGCGCCACGCGGCGAACCGACGTCATCCGATGAACCGAGGGCTGCTCTTCGTCTCGACGGTGAGGCCGGCGCATCGCGTGGCCATTTGCTGTGGTCGCCTCACCAACGAGACTACGGTGAAGACGTCCCCGGGCATTTCGATCGGAAGGTCGCCGCAGTGCTGGCACACTAATCCCAATACGGGTCGACGCTGGCGATCTCGGACCCGCCATCTCAGGCGGACTGGCGAAGGTGCGCGAGGGTGTGGTCCTGCGCCTTCAACGGCAGGGTGAGGCGCTCGGGGTGTGGCCTTGTTGAGGCGTTCAAGTATCTGCCGATGGGCTAGAAATCGGGTTCGCGGCCAATGTAGTACATCTCTTGCCGTCGCGCCTTGAGATGAGCCGCCTCCAGATCGATCGAGTAGTGGTCGCCGATGCGGATCAGGCAGTAGAGGATGTCGGCCAGCTCGTCGCCGATATCGGCCGGGCTGGCGGCGTACTCGGCTCTGCCTTCCCTGTCGGCCAGGTAGTAGCCCTCGGCCGCCAGGATCCTCCTGGTAAGGTCCCCAACCTGCTTCGCCAGCTCCAACACGATGACCTCGACCGTCCATGGACGACGATCCACAGTGTCAAAAGCGGCAGCCACTTGTCTTGTAACGGCCACCAGCTCGGCGAAGGTCTTCTGACTGGTCATGCCGGCATCCTCGCTAGCGATCTGAGCCGGCCCGGGCGGGGGCCTGTCCGATCCTGCTTCGCTTCACTTTGGAAGATCAAATCCGACGGATCCTATCTGATCTTGAAGATCGTGGTGTTCCGCCGCCATGACCGAGCGTTCTCTATGTCAGGGAGTGGCGCAAGGCTATCGTGTGTGAGAGATGGGACCACCGCTAGGCGCAGGTGGAGCCAGATTCAAAGTGCGACGATAAGCCGATGCGGTCGCCCGCGCCGCCGGACCTGGGCACCATGGATGTATGGAGGATGGCCAGAGGCGTCATTGTTTGCGTACCGGATTCGACCGGGCGGCCGAGGATTACCAGCGCACCAGGCCAGTCTGTCCGCCTCAGCTGTTCGACGACCTGATCGACCTGGCCGGACTCGAAGCGGGGGATCGCGTGGTCGAAATTGGGTGTGGCGCCGGCCAGGCGACCGTTCCGCTCGCTGAGCGCGGGCTTGCCGTCACCGCTGTGGAATTGGGTGCCGAGCTGGCCGCCGTCGCCCGTCGCCGCTTGACCGGATTCCCGGCGGTCGAGGTGGTGACCAGCTCGTTCGAAGACTGGCAGCCGCACGGTGCCCCGTTTGCCGCGGCGGTAGCCACCAACTCCTTGCATTGGATCGATCCGCAGGTTCGTTACTCGAAGCCCCATGAACTCCTGCGCTCCGGGGGTTCCCTGGCCGTGGCCGGCTGCCTGTGGGCCCGGCCGGCGGATGCCGAACGCTTCTGGACTGATGTACAGGAGGACTACAGGGCCGTGGGATATGAAGGCAGCCCGCCGCCGCCTCCCGAGGAGATCGGCCAGCAGCACTTCGCGCCTGAGGCTGGGAGTCTCTTTAGAGAGGTGGCGAGCCGGCGCTACCCCTTTCAGGTTGTGTATGAGGCTGAGGACTACCTCACCAACCTGGCCACGCAGTCGGGCACTAACGCTCTCGGTAAGGCCAGAAGCGCGGAGTTCCTCGCCCGTGTGAGGCACCGACTGGAGTCGCTAGGCTGGCCTCAACTGACTGCCACCTTCGTGGGTTATCTGACCGTCGGACGGCGGACCTGACCGCACCGGGCAGAGACCCGCTCCGGCAGCGTGGGCTGGAGCTGAGCAATGCTTGAAACCTGTGGAAGGGTCGTGGGAGGCGTACCCCCTCGAGTTGTTTGGTTTAGGGATCAACCAAGGCCCGCGGCGGAACGCGGGTCGGGAAGGTACGCCCGTGCTCTCGGTAGTCACCAACAAACGAGGACACGCCAGCAGTCCCGGTTGTGAGTGGGTCGCTGATCGACGAGATCGTACGGAAGGGGCGCGGCGGATGTTGGCCGCCGCGTTGGAGGCTGAGGTCGCCGCGTACGTCACGTCGCGCGCGGACCAGCTCAACGAGCACGGTCGGCGGCTGGTGGTACGCAGTGGGCACGCCGAGGCGCGGCAGCTGCTCACCTCGGCCGGCGCGATCGGGGTACGAGCACCGCGAGTCAACGAAAACGCGTCGACGAGGCCACGGGCGAACGCCAGCGGTTCTCCTCGGCGATCCTGCCGGCGTGGTGCCGCAGGTCGCCGAAGCTTAACGAGGTGCTGCCGCTGCTGTATCTACACGGACTGTCCAGCCAGGACTTCGTCCCGGCGCTGGAGGGGTTTCTTGGCACCGGCGCCGGGCTATCCGCGGCGACGATCACCCGGCTGGCCGTACAGTGGTAGGACGACCAGGCAGTTCAACAACCGAGATCTGTCCAGTGTGGACTATGTTTTACTTATGCGCCGACGGGATCCACCTCAACATCCGCCTCGACGAGGAGAAGATGTGCCTGCTGGTGATGATCGGCGTGCGTGTCGACGGCACCAAAGAACTCGTCGCCCTCACCGACGGCCACCGCGAGTCGAGCGGGTCATGGGCGGGCCTGCTACGCGACTGCAAGCGCCGCGGCATGCGGGCCCCGGTCCTGATGCATCTAGTGCAAGCGGAGTTGACGGCCCCAGTACCGCCCGTGGCACGCATCTGGCTCTGTGACGGGGATCTGATCAAAGACGCACCGAAGAGCCGGCCAGGTCGCCGTGATGGGTCACCGACAGCATTCGACAGGGCTAGAACAACGCTCTTACCAGTTTTAACGGCGGCATCGGACTACCGGCGCTGATGGCCTTGATTGGCCACGTCACGCCGGAGATTACCCTGCGCTACGCCAAGCTCGCCTCACCGACCATCCGCGCCGCCTACCAGTCCGCCACGGACACCCTTCGCGGCCGACAGGCGCTGCCGATCATTGCCATCGGCGGCGCACCGGTTATACCGGACCGGATCGAGTGGCTGCACGCCGAAATGCTCAAGACCCGCCTCGCCCACGGCTACTGCTCCCGCCCCCAGGCCGCCGGTGCCTGCCCATACGCCGACATCTGCGAGCAGTGCGACAACTTCGTCCCCGCACCCGACGCAACGCAGGTGCTCTCCGTCCAACTCGATGACATCCACGCCCTCCGCGCCGATGCCCAGGCCCGCGGCTGGGGCGACGAAGCCGCACGCCACACCCGCGTACCCGAAGCCTTGCAAACCCGCCTCAACCGACTACGCCGCCATCTCGAACTCGGACCAGCTGACAGTGATCTTGAGGGCCGGTTAATTGCGATCTTGTGGAAAAGCATCAATGCTCGCAGGTCTCGGGGAACACTTCCCGCAGCGTGCCCCAGAAGCCGAGCGCGCCGTCGCCGACGGCGCGTAACATCAAGCGCAACAAAGAGCCGATGCAACATCGATGCATCTGACGCAACAGAAGTCGCCATTCGTAAGTGCGCCAACGACTCCCGGACCAGGTGTGAACATCGTTCCTCGGACGTCTGGAAGCCAACTGCCAAAGGTGAACGATCGCAGAACCTGCCGAATGATGCGTCCAGCGCAACTCCGCTCACTTTCAGGCTGGTGCCAAAGGTGTGCCTGAGTTGGTGTGGTGTTACGTGGAGCGGCCTGCCGTCGCGGCCGCGTAGCCCGGCCGCATCTACGGCGAGGTTGAGACCAGTGCGCAGCCGGAATGCGGTTGGCCGGGTGCCGTGGTCGAGGAACAGGAATTCGGTGGGCCGCTCATGGCGGGGGTGCGGGATGGCGCGCTGAGGGCCGCGGTGGGCGATCCAGTCGTCGAGGACGGCGAGGGTGTCGGGCTCGAGGGGCACCATGCGTTCGGTGCCGAGCTTGCCGATGGGTACCCTGAGCCAGGTGCCGTGACCGGCGAAGTCGACCAGGCAGTCCAGCTCGAGGTCGAGTAGTTCGCCCACGCGCAGGCCGGTGGCGCGTAGCAGGGTTAGCCGGTGCGCACGAACCGGTCTTCAAGGCGGGCCACCGCGGCTATCAGGGCCCGGTCCACGTCGGGTGCCAGCGCCCGGGGCAACGGCTTGGGAAGCCGTGGGATGTCGGAGTAGAACAGCGGCCGCCGTGGTGGTGCCGAGGCCCGTCCCCAGCCGGCGATGTCTTCAAAGAAGCAGCGCAGGTCCACGACGTCTTGGTGGTAGACGGTCAGTCCAACGGTGCGGCCCCGCCCGTGGGTCCGCGCCACGGACGCTGCCGCGCCCAGGCAAGGTATGCCTCGACGTGGGCTCGGTCGATCTGGTCGATCCGCTGCACCTGTAGGAAATGTGGGGCCAGGTAGTCGAAGAAACACCAGCATCGCCTTAGCCCGCGTCGCGACGGTGCTGGGTCGCAGCGTGGTCGAAATGGTAGTCACGTATCGGACCACCTCGGTGCGGATCCGCGGCTGACTAACCGAGGCGGCGTGCTCGGCCGGGGAATGTGCCACCGGCCCGCTGCGTCGCGGCGGGCAGGCCAGCAGCCCAAGTTGGTAGCAGGCCTGTTGCAACCCGAAGATCCGTCGCCTGGTGTGCTCTCGGGCCGACGCCGGCACGCAGCACGGAGGGTGACGGGGGATTTCAATGTCAGCGTCGCCCGGACGTGTCGGTGTGTGAAGTCCGGCGAAGGAACAAGCCTAGGAGCGGGCGACGCGCTTGGCAGCGGCAACGGGACGTTCAGGTCAGGATGATCGGGTTGGTGAGTGCAGCCATGTGCCCGGCGGGGTGGCGTACCTCGATGCGGACGAATTCCGACTCATCCCTGCTGGTGCGCCACTCCACGGTGCCCATTCCATCGCTGGGCAGCAGTTCGTGGTGTACTCGGCCCCGGTCGGTGTGGAAGCCAACAACGCCGGCTGGTACGCCCTTGACCTCTACCCGCGCCGCCGCCGGCTCCTCGCCGGTCCTCGATCGTTCACCGATCCCGGCGCAACGGTCACCGGCGCGGACCGTGAACGTCAGATGAACCTCGGCTGATTCGGCGATCCAACTGTGTCCGGCACGGATACCGGCGAGCAAGGCATTGGTGCCCAACTCGTCCGCCAGCACGACGGTCTGCGGAGTGCCGATTTGACCTGCCTGGTGGACGTCGCTGTTGCCTATGGCCGGGCGCCACGCCCCTTGGTGGATTTCCGCGGCCAGGCCACGGCCCCATTCGGCCAGCGCCGCCTCGTTGTCGGCGTTCCATAGCAGATCCGATCGCCAAAGACCATTCCATACCTCAACCGCGTCGAATCGCCGGAATGGATACATGAAGACGCCGGACGGGTACGGTGCGTGCGGGTGGGCTGCGATGCATAGGCCGCCGACCTTATGAACCTGGTCAACAGCCCGGTCGATCAAGTCGTCGCGGATTCCGTAGCGCCAGTCGATGACCTGCCCCGGGTCGATGCCGACAGCCAGCCAGTGCCCGGTGGTGGTGACGACCTCCTGGCCGAGGATGACCAAAAGATCGTCATCGGTCAGCGATCCCCACGCGCCATGTGTGTCTGCGGTGTTGTGCTCGGTGATGGCGATAAACTCCAGACCTACCTCGCGGGCAGCCGTTGCGAGCTCTTCCGGCGTGAGCTCGCCGCCGGATGAGCGCTGCGTATGTACGTGGCAGTCGCCCCGATACCAGCCTCGTGCACGCCCAGCCACCCGCTTGGGCGGAAACTCCGATTCGGAGGCCGGCTTGGCCGTGTCCTGATCCGTAGCCATCTCGGCATCGTAGCCAACAGATCACGGACACAGGCCCGGACGAAGACCAGCTCGCTGCGGTAGTTCACCGCGGCCGTATCGGCCGACCGTCGGCGTCGCGGATGTGGGCCAGGCGCTCCTTCCACGCCTGTGCGACCTCGGGTGGCCGTGACAGCCTTAGTTGGCCCCGCCGTGACGGCTTGAAGTGGCTCCACCTGGACGGCGTCTCAGTGTCGTTGTGACGGTCTGTTGCCGGGCCACCTGTCGACACGCCGGGGCGGTTGTGACGGCGTGAGATGTCCCCGCTCGACCCTGGTCACCGACCAACTGGTGATCACGGAAGGGCCGAAGGGTGAGGTCGAGGGTGGAGTTGTTCGCCGCGATCAGACGCGACGCGCGGGTCGAGGAGTGCTCGATCCGCGAGCTGGCCGACAGGCATCACGTTCACCGACGCACGGTGCGGCAGGCGTTGGCGAGCGCGATCCCGCCGACGCGCAAGACACCGACGCGACCTCGCCGCGGCTGGAGCCGTTCAAGAGCTTCATCGACGACATGCTGCGCTGTGATTTGGATGCGCCGAGGAAGCAGCGGCATACGGTCCGCCGCATCGTGGCGCGGCTTGTCGACGAGCACGGCGTGAAGGATCTGTCGTACTCGACGGTGCGCGACTACGTCCGAAGACGCCGACCGGAGATCGCCGCCGAGGCTGGTAGGACGACCGAGGAGGGCTGCGTGCCGCAGACCCACCCGCCGGCGGCAGAAGGTGAGGTGGACTTCCATGACCTGTGGGTGATCTTGCGTGGGGTCAAGACCAAGACCGCGCTGTTCACCATGCGCCTGTCGTTCTCCGGCCGAGCCGCGCACCGCGCGTCGTTGTCCCAGGGGCAGGAAGCGTTCCTGGAAAGTCACGTCTACGCCTTCGACCGGCTCGGCGGCGTCCCGCTGCAACAGATCCGCTACGACAACCTCAAACCCGCGGTGTCTCGGGTGTTGTTCGGCCGCACCCGAGTCGAGTCCGACCGTTGGGTGGCGTTCAGGTCGCACTATGGCTTCGACGCGTTCTATTGCCGCCCGGGCCATGAGGGCAGTCACGAGAAGGGCGGGGTGGAGGGTGAGGGTGGCAGGTTCCGCCGCAACCACTGCGTCCCGATGCCGGTGGTGGACTCGATCGAGGAACTCAACGCGCTGTTCGAGGCCTGGGACGACGCCGACGATGCGCGCCGAATCGGCAACCGGACCAACAGCGTCGGTACGAATGGGCGTTGGAGAAGGCATCGCTGCGATCGCTGCCGGACGAGCCGTTCGACACCGCACTCGTCCTGACGCCGCGGGTGGATCGGTATGCGCAGGTGATGGTGCGCTGCAACCAGTACAGCGTGCCGGCGTCGTTCATCGGTCACCGCCTGCGAGTGAAACTGTCCGCGTCCACGGTCACCGTCTTCGACCGCAACGCCGTGGTGGCGCGTCATCAGCGGGCGATCGGCAAGGGGGTGAAGGTCCTCGAGCTGGATCACTACCTGGAGATCCTGCGGCGCAAGCCCGGCGCGCTGCCTGGTGCCACCGCCCTTGTCCAGGCTCGCGCCAGCGGCACGTTCACCGCGTCGCATGACGCGTTATGGGCGGCCGCGCGCAAGGGTCTGGGTGATAGTGGCGGTACCCGGGCGCTGATCGAGGTGTTGCTGTTGCACCGCCACCCCGAACACGCCGACGTGCTCGCTGGTATCAGCGCCGCCCTGTCCGTCGGCTCGGTCAGCGCCGACGTGGTCGCGGTCGAGGCCCGCAAGGCCGCCCAGCAGCGTGGGGTCCATGCGCCGCCTGTCGAGGTGTCACCGCGCCGGCAGCAGGACGTCAGCCTGACTGAGCGCCGTTTGGCCCAGCTGCCCGGTGATGGCCGGCCGCTGCCTTCGGTCGATGTCTACGACGTCCTGCTCGGAAAGGCCGGCTCATGAGCACAACCACTGCCAAGCGCATCCCGGCGACCCGGTGCGGCGTTACCGAGCAAGCCGCCGTCGCCGCGATCGACTCCGGCACCCGGGTACTACGGCTGCCCACCATCCGTGACAGGTTCGAAGAGATCGCCGCCGCGGCCGAACGCGAGCAGCTTTCCTACCTCGGCCTTCTCGCCGAACTCGTCATGGCCGAACGCGACGACCGGGACAAGCGTCGCGCCGCACGGCGCATCCACGACGCCGGCTTCCCACGCGACAAGCGCATCGAAGAGTTCGACTTCGCCGCCAACTCCTTGGTCAACCCCGCGGTCATCCATCAGCTGGCGACCTGCGCCTGGGTCAAAGCCGGCCAGCCACTTTGCCTGATCGGTGACAGCGGCACCGGGAAATCGCACCTGCTCGTCGGTCTGGGAACCGCCGCCGCCGAGGCCGGGCACCGGGTCCGCTACACCCTGGCCTCCAAACTCGTCAACGGCTCGTGGAGGCTGCCGACGACAAGCAGCTGTCCAAGACGATCGCCCGCTACGGCCGCGTCGACCTGCTCTGCCTCGATGAGCTTGGCTACACGGAACTTGACCGACGCGGCGCCGAACTCCTCTTCCAAGTACTCACTGAGCGAGAGGAGCGCTCGGCCGTCGCGATCGCCTCTAACGAGCCGTTCTCGGGCTGGACCAAAACCTTCACCGACCCACGGCTCTGTGCCGCAATCGTCGACCGGCTCACCTTCGCCGGACAGATCATAGAGACCGGCACCACCTCCTACCGGCTCGCCCACGCCCGCTCACGACGCGCCGCGAGCTGACCAAGGCCACCAGCCGGGCCAGACCGACCGGTCGATACAGTCCCGGGAATGTTGGTCACCGACCTGCACCACCTGATCGACCTACCGCAGGACACTCCAGGCCCGGCGCGGCGACTGGCTGAGCACCTGAGCAACATCGTTAAGGCCGCGACAGCAGGTGATGCCGGCACCGCCTGGGAAAGCGCGCTGCCGTGCCGACGCCGGCCAGCCAACCGGGCTTGCCCCGGTCGGATGATCGTGCTCCATACCGAGCCGCGGGCGCCGATCCGATGGCGGTGCAGCGCCTGCGACGACGCCGGCGTGATCAGCAACTGGGAGGACTCGGCCTTCGATCTGCGCCGCCGACAACTCACCGTCGCCGGAGCCGCCAACGAGATCGTCATCCCGAACGAGGTCGCGGCAGCCTTGCGCGATCTGCGACTGCTGGACACCGAGTGCGAACGACTCGTATTCCGGGTCCGCGCTCACCACAACGGCGCCGTCCTGGCCGCCACCGACGACGACCTGGACGAGCTGATCGGGTCAGTGGCCGCCGAAGCCAACCACGAGCCCAACCGGCGTCGCCGTCAACGGCTCGATGCCGCATTCGACGCGCTCAACGACGCAGCCGCTGACGGCCGGTGATCCCGTGGTCCTACCAGCACTAGACGTCGCACGAGTACAGCGCTAGTGCGCCGCGCGGGTGCCCGAACACGCCCAACACCAGGTCCGCGTCGAGTGTCAGGTCGCCGCACGACACCTCACCATCGTCGAGCGACGCGAGCCCTGGCGCAAGGAACCCGGATCGGAATGGATCAGCTTCCCGATCGCCCGTCTGCGATACTCCGCCGCCGACAAGTCATGGACCCTCTACTGTCGCGACCGCAACATCCGCTTCCACCTCTACGACCAACTCGCATCCTCGAACCGAGTCGACGACCTGCTCACCGAGATCGACCGCGACACTACCTGCATCTTCTGGGGATAACCGCGAGGGTCGTAGGCCGACCGCGCCTCGCCTCGACCCGAGATGGGGCCAACTCGCGCCGTCAAGGCGGGGCCAGCTCGGGTTGACATCGCCACTCGGGCGTGAGCCGCAGCGAATCGATGCCTTGGTGGAGGGTCTCCAGGTCGCGCCAGAAAAGCCGGCACAGGTTCGGGGCGAGTAAGCGCAGCGAGGTGTGGTCGAGGTCCGGAGCTCGTTCGGTGAGATACTCGACAAGCAGATCGCGCACAGGCCGGCACTGGAGGCCGTAGCCGTCGACGATCTGCTCGACGCTGCGGCGGCCTTCCAGCCGCAGCACCCGCAGCCGCTCCGGTGCCGTGGCAGGCAGCACGCCGACCTTCTTTCAACAACCCGTAGAACAAGGGCCCACCCGCACTGCCGCGGAAATGGTGCTGCTGCAACGCGGTGGTCAGCTCGATGCAATCGCCGACGGTGATGTCGGCGACGAGCCCGCCCTTGCAGATCACCATCCAGGTGATCTTGTTGAGGGCGTCGGATCTGGCCCAGCCAGCCGCCTGCTTGGCGTCGGACTCCACGCGGGCGAAGCCGTCGGAGTCGATGGCCGTACGAGTCTCGGCGAGCATCTGGGCCTGCCGTTGCCGCAGCAGCCACCATTAACCGTGATAGCCGGCGCCGCGATGGTCATCGCGCGCTCCCGCCATTGGTGGACGACGCGCCGAACAGCGTAGCCAGGACCTCGGGCCAGCAGCCGGGCGCCGACGGGGACGGGGACGGTACACCGAGATCCCCGTCTCGGCAACCTGATCACCTGCTACTGCCACCAACTCATCCGACCACCGCGCGAGGTGTTCGAGAGCGGAGCGGCCCGGCCCGGCGCCGACACCCTTAGCACGCTCGGCTCCGCGCTCAACGTGCCGACTGCCTTCTTTGTGCGGCCGCTGACCGAGACACACGAGGGCTTCTTCCGGTCCCTTCGCCGCACCGGTGTTACCGACCGGCGCCGGGCCCGTGCTACCGCCTACGTTGCGCACGATCTCGCGCTCCACGCGGCCGCGGCAGGACGGTTCCCAGCAAGTGCCGTCCCCAGCATTCAGGTCAGTGGACTCGAAGCCGGTGGCGACGAGATCGAGCACATTGCCGGCCGTGTTCGCACAGCGCTGGGCATACTGTCCGGGCCGGTACCGGACGTGGTCCAGCTGCTCGAAGATCACGGCGTCGTGGTCATTCGCCTGCCTTTGGGCACTGCCGACGTCGACGCCTTCTCCCTACCGTTCCCGGACCATCCCGTGGTCGTACTCGGCGCGGACAAGAACGACCGAGCTAGATCCCGCTTCGACGCTGCCCACGAGCTCGGCCACCTCGTCATGCACGGTGAGCACATCTGGGGAATGCCAGAGGTAGAAAAACAAGCTCACATGTTCGCCGCTGCGTTCCTCATGCCGGCCCACGAAATCCACCCACAGCTTCCGCAGACGGTGGATTGGTCGAGATTCTTTGACCTCAAGCGCCACTGGCAGGTCTCCCTCGCCGCGCTCCTCAGGCGCGCCAAGGACTTGGGCCGCATGCCCGAGGCCGCCTATCTCACAGCCATCAAGACCGCCTCGGCTCGAGGATGGCGGCGCCTCGAACCAGTTCCCCTCGGACGGCCAGAGCAGCCGCGGAGATTGCTTGCCTACATCGGCACGCCCGCCGGCAGAAAAGCACAGATGGAACTTCCCAGGAACATCATCGCGGCGGTCGCCGACGCGACGACCGTCGCATGAGGCGCCGCGCCGAGAACGGTCCATAGCGCCACATGACGAGATCATCTTGGCACGGAGCGCGTTCAACCGTCTCGCCAAGATCTCGACTGTCGTCCGCAACTCGGACCCCAACTGCTGATCGATCCTGGTTTGCGCCGCTCAGTCCCAGGGTCAGATGAGGGTCAAACGATCAAGAGTCGGTTCTCGATCTTCCGAGAACCGGCCCTTGACCTGGGACTTCTTCGTAGCGGGGCCAGGATTTGAACCTGGGACCTCTGGGTTATGAGTGCCAATCAGCCGTTCATATGCATGTTGGCGTCCATCGAAGTCTCCGCTAGAATCCTTACGTCACAACGGATTTCAGTGCCACTCCGTATCACGGAGTTCGCTGGGTGACCACGCAGTCCCGATGACACGGTGATGACAAGCGATCTTGGAGGTTGGCGTGGGGTTCGCCCGTAGGCGTGTGGACACTGACGGACGAGTGCGGTGGGCGGCGATCTACCGCGACCTTCGTGGGCGGATCCGGTCGGCCGGTACGTTCACCACCGAGAAGGCCGCCGACAGGGCCTGGCAGCGGGCCGAGTTCCGCATGGCCGAGGGCCGGATCGGCGACCCCCGCCGGGGGCGCCAGACCTTCCGCCGCTACGTGGAGCAGGAGTGGTTGCCGAACCACGAGATGGAGCCGAGCACTCGGCAGGGCTATGCCTATTCGATCAACAAGCACATCACGCCATATTTCGGCAAGATGCGCATGTTTGAAATCTTTGCCCCCATGTGCGGGAGTGGGTCGCTGAGCTGAAGGGCTCGGGTGTGACCCCGGCGACGATCAAGAACCTCAAGAACATCCTAAGCGCGATCTTCACCACCGCGCTCAACGACCAGGTGACCTTCCTACACCCCTGCAAGGGCGTCAAGACGCCCACTGTGGCAGTCAAGCCGCTAAAGATCATCACGCCAGATCAGTTCGATGTGATCTACACAGCGCTGCCGAGCGAAGAGATCCGGCTTCTAGTAGAGACAGAGATCGAGAGCGGCCTGCGCTGGGGCGAGCTGACCGAGTTGCGGGCGGATGCCCTCAACCTGATCACCCGGATCCTCACCGTCAGCCGCGCTGTGGTCGAACTGAACCCGAAGTTCCATCCCGACGTGGACGCTTCCTCGCCAAGGAGTATCCCAAGGACAAGGAGTTCCGCAGATTCAAGCTCAGCGCGCAGATTGCCTCCAAGATCAGCGCGCACATCACCGAGCACAAGCTCGACCGTGACGACCTGCTCTTCACCGCCCCCCGCGAGCCGCTACCAAAGGCGCCGAAGCCAGCGCCGGTTGACCCGGCAAGGCCCTTGCTGACCGAACCCAACGCCGAGGGACGCCAGTATCTGCATGGCACGCTGTCCGGCTACTCCGCCGGGCGGTGCCGGTGCCAACGCTGCCGTAGCAGCTACGCGCAGTACCGAGCAGCACGCCGTTCCGATGGCAAGGACTCACCGCGCGGAGTGCGGGTCCGCGACACCGACGGCCACATCTCTCGCGACTGGTTCCGCACGACGATCTGGATGCCTGCGCTCGCCGCGGCCGAAATCCAGACCCACGTCCGCATGCACGACCTCCGCCACGCCCACGCCTCGTGGCTCCTGGCCGGCGGCGCCGACCTCCAGGTCGTGAAGGAACGGCTGGGTCACAAAAAGATCTCCACGACGGAGAAGTACCTGCACACACTGCCGGATGCCGACGAGACCGCACTGTCTGCGCTGGATCAGATGCGCAAGCGACGCGCCGCCTAGCGCAACGGACGTCAGTCCGGCGACGGACGACGGCCGCTGCTCGCGGGCCCAGGGCGATGCCTTAATCCGGCTCGCCGATAATCCCGCCTACGCAAGCGACAGCAACTACGGCGACGGCCGCCGCCGATTGACCCGCGTGCCCACAGTTCCGGCAAATCCCAAAGCGCAGCGTGCTGCTTGGGCCGAAGAGCATGGCCCAACAATTGGCGGTGCATGGCTCCGCAACGGCGGCCGCGCCCCGGGCGGGCGCGGCGCCGCAAGAACGCCAGGGCGTAGCCGAGAACTCTCGCCGCGAAGACCGAAGTCAGCTCGTCGGCGTCGCGTATGTGGCCGCCGCGCGGGAGTCGAACTCGTAGGCGACAAGAGGTTCATCCCCGACGACCCATGCGTCGTGGCCAGGCTCGATCACATAACACGCGCCCGGCCCGACCTCGGCCTCGCTGCCGTCGGCCGCGAGCACATGCATCCGTCCAGAGACGAGCACCCCCAGATGGTGTACCTGACATGTGTCCGTGCCCACGATCGGCTTGACTGAATCGGACCAGCGCCAACCAGGCTCCAACCTGAAACGGGCCACCTTCGTCCCAGCCAAGTCGACGATCGCGACGTTCGCCATCGGCGGTGCACGAAGCTCGTCCGGCTCGTCGAAGCGCTTACTCATTATTGCCGACATCGGTCTGACATCCTCTCGGGCGGGGGGAGGCGCCAGCTCCCACTGATCTACTTTGGGCCCATGATCGCGCAATAGCGCGGACACGTTACGACAATTCTTGCGGTACGAACGGCCGCGCTCAGGTGCCGTTCGACTAACGCCAACCACCTCTGGCGCGATGCCGGCTACGCGATCGGCGCGCTCATCGCCGCCATCACCGCCGCCTCCGGCATCGTCGTCGCCGTGCGAATGCACGAGACACACGCTCAACCCGCTGTGCCAAACTATTAGCCCATTAGCCGAGCGAAGCTGCGCAAGGGGCCTGGCACGACCACTTGCCGGGTCACGCGACCGGCAGAGCATTGGGTCCCGAAGGAGTCGTCGAGCCCGGTCGCAGGCAGCATCCATAGGGAGTGGCATGACAGAGCAACTGACGGTAGGCCTCGTGCTCGACTGCCGTGATCCGCAAGGCCTTGGCACCGTTCTGGGAGGCGGCGCTGGGCTATGTCACGTTGGGAGCGGTCGGGAACTACGTGCTACTTGTGCCCGGTGGTGGCGGTGGCCCGAAGCTGTTGCTGCAGAAGGTGTCCGAGCCCAAGGCCGGCAAGAACCGGATGCATCTGGATATCGAAACTCTCATGGTGGAGCAGGTCTCTGTTCGGCTGGAGCAGCTCGGCGC
>JAHRHA010000025.1 GCA_020027875.1 Micromonosporaceae bacterium
CCCGGCGGGCGCGCACCGGTGCGCCCGCCCGGCGCTCTGCGCTGGCCTGGGCGCGACGGGCGGCGCCGCGCCCCGTCCTGCTCGCTGGCGCCGGCCTGGCCGCGGTGATCGCCGTACTGCCGTTGGCCTATCTGGCTGTCCGCACCGGCGAAGCGGGCTGGACGCGGGTGGCCGCCGAAGTGTTATCCCGGCGCACCGGAGTCCTAGCCGCGCGTAGCCTCGCCCTCGCGGGCGTGGTCACTGCATGCTGCGTCACGCTGGGCGTCGCTGGAGCGTTCCTGGTCACCCGCACCGATCTGCCGGCGCGGCGGTTGTTCGGGGTGCTCGCCGCATTGCCGTTGGCCATACCCACCTACGTCGCCGGCTTCGCCTGGGTGTCCACCGTGGACACCTTCGAGGGCTTCTGGGCCGCGGCCCTGGTGCTCACGCTCTGCTCGTACCCGTATGTGTTTCTTCCGGTTGCCGCGGCCTTGACCGGCGCCGACCCGGCGCAGGAGGAGGTATCCCGTAGCCTGGGCCGCGGCGCCTGGCAGACCTTCACCGGCGTCACGCTGCGCCAGGTGCGTCCCGCAGTCGCCGCCGGAGCGCTGCTGGTTGCGCTGTACGTGCTGTCCGACTTCGGCGCGGTCTCGATCGTTCGGGTGGACACCTTCACCCGAGCCATCTTCACCGCCTTCAACCTCGGCTTCGACCGCACCGGCGCGCTGGTGCTGTCCACCGTGTTAGTGGTGCTGACCGTGCTGCTGCTCACCGGCGAGACGCTCACCCGCCGCCGCGGCGCCCGCCACGCCCGCACAGGTGGCGCCGGCCGGCCGCCGGTCCGGCTACGGCTGCACGTCCTTCGGTGGCCCGCAGCCGGGCTGTGCGGCGTCCTAGCGGCACTCGCGCTCGGCGTACCCGCGGTCAGCCTCGTCCGGTGGCTTGCCGCCGGAGTGTCCCGTCCCGGCTCCCTCGACGAGGTCGCCGCCGCGGCCGGCAACTCGCTGTGGGTCTGTCTCGTCGGTACCGGACTCACCGTGGGGCTCGCCCTGCCGATCGGGCTGCTCGCCGCCCGGGCCCCCGGGCCGCTGGCCGTCGGGCTAGACCGGGTGACCTACCTCGCGCATGCGCTGCCCGGCCTCGTCATCGGCCTGTCGCTGGTCTACTTCGGAATCAACGTCGCGTATCCGCTCTACCAGAGCGTGTGGCTCCTCGCACTGGCTTACGCGGTGCTGTTCCTGCCGCTCGCGGTGGCCGCGGTGGCCGCGGCGGCGGCTCAGTGCCCACCGGTGCTGGAAGACGTCGCACGTACGCTGGGCCGGCGCCCCCCGACCGTCTTCGCCACCATCACGCTGCCGCTGACCCTGCCCGGTATCGGCGCCGGAGCGGCGCTGGTCTTCCTGGCCTGCATGAAGGAGCTTCCGGCCACCCTGCTGCTGCGCCCAACCGGAATGGACACCCTCGCCACCAAGCTGTGGTCGCATACCGCGGTGGCCGAGTACGCCGCGGCCGCACCGTACGCCGCCCTGCTGGTCGGACTTGCGGCCGTACCCACGTCGATGCTCGCGGTGCGAACGGGCGTCCTGAACAGCGGGCGCCTCACATGAGCGAACTGGACGTGCGAAACGTGTCCAAGGCCTACGGGCCGGTGCTCGCTGTCGACGGCGTCGACCTGACCGTTGCCACCGGCACGCTGGCAGCGGTGCTCGGCCCGTCCGGCTGCGGGAAGACCACCCTGCTGCGCTGCATCGCCGGATTCGAACACGTCGGCGCGGGCGAGGTTCGCGTCGGTGGCCGCCTGGTCGCCGGCGGCGGGACGCACCTGGCCCCGCACCGGCGACGGGTCGCGATAGTGCCGCAGGAGGGGGCGCTGTTCCCGCACCTGTCGGTGGCCGGCAATGTGGCGTACGGCCTCGACCGGGCCGGGCGCCGGTCCGAGCGCGTAGCGCAGGTCCTGTCTCTGGTGGACCTGGCTGGCTTCGAAGACCGGATGCCGCATCAGCTCTCCGGCGGCCAGCAGCAGCGCGTGGCCCTCGCCCGGGCGCTGGCCCCGCGCCCGCCCCTGGTGCTGCTCGACGAGCCGTTCAGCGCCCTGGACGCCGGCCTACGCGCGGAACTGCGCCGCGTCGTACGAGCCGCGCTGCGCGCCGACGGTGCCACCGCGGTGTTGGTCACCCACGACCAGGGCGAGGCCCTGTCGATGGCCGACCAGGTGGCGGTCATGCGCGCGGGCCGCATCGTCCAATGCGGACCCCCGGCCGACGTGTACCGGGAGCCGGCCGACGCCTGGGTGGCAAGCTTCGTCGGCGAGGCGGTGCTGCTGCCTGGCCTCGTCGCCAGCGCCCGGGCCCACACCCCGCTCGGGGAGCTGCCCGTGGCCGGCACGTCGGCCGGCGCCGCGACCGTGTTCCTGCGCCCCGAACAGCTGCAGGTGCTGCCCGTGAACACCGCCTGCGGCGTCGCGGCGACCGTGCTGCGCCACGATTTCCACGGCCACGACGCGCTGCTGCTGGTGCGGCTCGACGACGGCCACGAGGTGCCCGCCCGGATCTTCGACCCGACCATGGCGGCGCCGGAAGTCGGCGACCGTATCGCGGTACGTGTGCGCGGCACAGCCCGGGCCTACCCCGACCCTACGAACGGTGCCGTGGATCAGTAGCGGTAGTGGTCTGACTTGAACGGGCCCTCGACCGGCACGCCCAGGTAGGACGCCTGCTCCTTGGTCAGCTCGGTGAGCTTCACCCCGAGCGCGGCGAGGTGCAGCCGGGCCACCTTCTCGTCGAGGTGCTTCGGCAGCGTGTAGACCCCGATCGGGTACTGGTCGGTCTTGGTGAACAGCTCGATCTGCGCGATCGTCTGGTTAGAGAAGCTGTTGGACATCACGAACGACGGGTGCCCGGTGGCGTTGCCCAGGTTCAACAGCCGGCCCTCGGAGAGCACGATGACCGAGTGACCATCGGCGAAGACCCATTCGTCGACCTGCGGCTTGACGTTCACGCGGCGCACGTCGGAACGCTTCGCCAGACCGGCCATGTCGATCTCGTTGTCGAAGTGGCCGATGTTGCCCACGATCGCCTGGTGCTTCATCCGCGCCATGTGGTCGGCGGTAATCACGTCGAAGCAGCCGGTCGCGGTAATGAAGATGTCCGCTGTCTCGACCACCGCTTCGATCGTCGTGACCTGGTAGCCGTCCATCGCCGCCTGCAGCGCGCAGATCGGGTCGATCTCAGTGATAATGACCCGGGCGCCCTGCCCGCGCAGCGACTCCGCGCAGCCCTTCCCCACGTCGCCGTACCCGAACACCACCGCGACCTTGCCGCCGATGAGCACGTCGGTGGCGCGGTTGATGCCGTCGATGAGCGAGTGGCGGCAGCCGTACTTGTTGTCGAACTTCGACTTGGTCACCGAGTCGTTGACGTTGATCGCGGGGAAGAGCAGAGTACCGGCGTTGTGCATCTCGTAGAGGCGGTGCACGCCGGTCGTGGTCTCCTCGGTGACGCCCTTGATGCCGGCGGCGACGCGCGTCCAACGCTCGCCGTCCTCTACGAGCGAGCGGCTTAGCAGATCCAGGATGACGCCGAACTCCTCGGAGTCGGACTCCGCCGTCGACGGCACTGCGCCGGCGGCCTCGAACTCCGTGCCCTTGTGTACGAGCAGGGTCGCGTCACCGCCGTCGTCGAGGATCATGTTCGGCCCGCCACCGTCTGGCCATAGCAGCACCTGCTCCGTGCACCACCAGTACTCGGGCAGCGTCTCGCCCTTCCACGCGTAGACAGGTATGCCGGAAGGAGCCGTCACCGTCCCATGTGGACCGACCGCGACCGCCGCGGCGGCGTGGTCCTGGGTGGAGAAGATGTTGCAGGACGCCCAACGCACCTGTGCGCCCAGCGCCACTAGCGTCTCGATCAGCACGGCCGTTTGAATCGTCATGTGCAGCGACCCGGTGATGCGCGCGCCACGAAGCGGCTGCGACTCGGCGTACTCCCGTCGGATCGCCATCAGCCCGGGCATCTCATGCTCAGCGAGCTGGATCTCTTTGCGACCGAAGGCAGCGAGCCCCAGGTCGGCGACCTTGAAGTCGCCGTCGGCAACAGTCTGGGGTCGGGTGGCGGTGGGCAGCGTGCTGGTCATGTAGCTAACTCCGGATTCGTCAGACGGTACGGCCGACGTCCCACCATACGTGACACTGCCGCCGTGCTTGCGCCAGACCCGGAGCTAACGCCAGGCCCGGAGATAGCGCACGGGGCGGTAGCCGAAAGTGGACTCTCCACTCTGGGCCTACCACCCCGTGCTTCCCCCCGGTTTGGTTCCCCCGCGCGTGGCTCGGACCGTAGTCGCGATGACGCTGCGTAGTTAAAGACTCACACTCTGCACAAGTGCTGTCAAGCTAAATACCAAAAAAGCGCAGCAACGCCCACAAAACAGCCCGAAACCTACCCCCGGCGCCCCGACTGTCCGGGTCCGGTCGCGGAGCCCGCCCGCCTAGCCGGGCGCCACCTGGAAGACCGTCGCGTCCCCGCTCACCTCGACCGAGGGCTCTGTGGCCGGCACGAAGACCGACTCGCCCGAGGTGACTCGCCTAACCTGGCTGCCCACACTCAGCAGGGCCGCGCCCCGGATGCAGACGAGGATGCGCGGGCCCGCGCCCGGCACTGACACCGGCGTGGACGCGGCGGACGCGACCGCCTTGACGAGGCTGAACTCGCGCACCGGCGCCGCCCAGGTCACCACCCCGGGTCCGACCGGCGTCGGCCGCACCACCGGGTCGGCCATCACGTCGTAGCGCAGCACCCGCAACAGCTCGGCGACGTCGACGTGCTTGGGCGTCAGCCCGCCCCGGATCACATTGTCGCTCGCCGCCATGACCTCAACGCCCACCCCAGCCAGGTAGGCATGGAGGTTGCCGGCCGGCATGAACACGGCCTCGTCCGGTCGCAGTCGAACCTGGTTGAGCAGCAACGCCACCACGACACCGACATCGCCCGGATAGCGCCGCCCAAGATCACCGGCGAGGGCATACGACTCCCCCCTCGACGAGAACGAACGCCCTGCCGCGGCCACGGCGGCGACGAGCCCCGTGCGGTCACCCGCCGGCCACCGCGTCAGCATCTCGGCCGCCGAGCGCAGCCGCGTGGCGACCGGACCCGCCTCGAGCGCAGCGATCACCGGTTTGAGCGCGGGCACGCCAAATGATCCGAGCAGTGCCGCTGTCGCGTCGGGATCCCGAAATCCGCACAGGGCGTCGAACTCCTCGATCGCGACCAGGAGCTCCGGCTTGTGGTACGGGTCGGCGTAGTTGCGTACCGGGGCATCGCGGGCCAACCCGGCCGCCTCTTCGGCCGCGAACCCCGCGCGGGCCTGCTCCGAGTCTGGATGCGCCTGCAGCGACAGCGGCTGTGCCGCGGCGAGAATCTTGAGCAGGTACGGTAGACGGCTGCCGAACTCGGCCACCACCGCCTCGCCCAGAGCCGCGGACGGGTCGCCATCGATCGCTTCGGTCAGCGGTATCGAACCGTCCTCATCGGACAGCAACGACGGCGCCGTCGGGTGTGCGCCCATCCACAGCTCCGCCTCGGGCTCCGGCGTCGGGGCCGGCCGGCGCTGCAGCGAGGCAAGGGCGGTCCGCGACCCCCAGGCGTAGCGGCGGATGGGGTTGGTCAGCGGCCTCACGTCGTCACAGACGCACGGTAGATGTCTGGCTCGATGTAGATCACCCGCGCGATGGGGACGGCCTCGCGGATGCGCGACTCGGCTGCGTCGATGGCCCGAGCGACATCCGCCGCGCTGGCGGCGTTTGGGACGCCGACCTTCGCGGCGACCAGGAGCTCCTCCGGTCCCAAGTGGAGCGTGCGCATATGGATGATGCGCTCGATGTCCCCGCCGTCGACCAGGGCCGCCTCGATCTTCGTCACGTGCTCGCTCCTCGCCGACTCTCCGATGAGGAGGCTCTTCGTCTCGATGGCCAGAACGATGGCCACCGCGACGAGCAGCAGACCGATGAGCACGGTGCCGATGCCGTCCCAGACACCATCGCCCGTCACGAGCGTGAGCCCGACACCGAAGAGCGCCAAGACAAGACCGATGAGCGCGGCGAGGTCCTCGAGCAGGACCACCGGCAGCTCGGGTACACGGGAGTGGCGAACAAAGCCGACCCAACTGGACGTGCCGCGGATCTTGTTGCTCTCCTGGATCGCGGTACGGAAGGAGAATCCCTCGAGCCCGATCGCGACGACCAGAACCGTGATCGGCACCCATTGCCAGGCGGTGATCGGCGCCGGGTGCTGCAACTTGTGCCATCCCTCGTACAGCGCGAAGAGCCCACCCACGCTGAAGAGCACGATGGAGACGATGAACGCGTACACGTAGCGCTCACGCCCGAAGCCGAACGGATGCCGCGGGGTCGCCTCCCGCCGCGCCCGCCTGCCGCCGACCAGCAACAAAGCCTGGTTGCCCGAGTCGGCCACCGAGTGGATCGACTCGGCGAGCATCGACGACGAACCGGTCAGAGCGAAGGCGATGAACTTGGTAGCGGCGATGCCCAGGTTCGCGGCCAGTGCCGCGACGATCGCCCGTGTGCCGCTGGCGGCGCTCATCTACGCGTGAACTCCTTCAACTCGTCGACCGCGGGCACCGCGGTCGGATCCAGGCCATGAGCCAGAGCTAGATATACCGAAGCGAAGTCCGGCACCGCGATGAGCGAGGCGAGCCGCTCCAACGGGGAGGCGCCCTCGGCCTGAACCACTTCACACCGGACGCCCCGGCGGGCGGAGAGCTCCACGACGGCGTCCGCCCGGCGTTCCTCGACCGCCGTCGGCTCACCCGCCTCCATCTCCTCGTCGGCGAGTCCGCCGTCGCGAAGGATGAGGAGTCGCAGCCGGGTCGGTTCGGGCTGATCCCCCGGATCGGCAAAGATGTCACGCTCGGACTCGACCAGGCCGCCATAAATGCCGTCGATGAGGCCGACCCGACCGCGACCCGCCTCGCCGAGCGAGCCCGCGACGACGGGGTAGCGGGCGTTGGCGGCCAGCATGTCACCGACCCGGCGGGCGGCGACGGTGGCGAGCGGCGACGAGCCCCAGACGATCGGGATGGAGTTGGCGAGGTCGAGCGCGAGAGCCTTGGCCGGGTTGACGAAGGACTCAGCGTCCGGCCGGCAGCGCTCGGCATCGTCGTCGAGGCGCGCCGCGGTCTCGGCGAAGTCGGCCTCATTGATGCGGACCAGACCTAGCGTCCGGGCGGCCAGAAGCACCGGCACCGTCAGCGCCCACAAGCTCGCTCGCGCCGGCGCGCGGCGGGGCACGGGCACGAACGGCGCCCGGGCCCGTTCTGCCAACGCCTGAAGCTCGGAGTCCGGAGGGCCGATCGCGACGAGTCGGGCGCCGCGGCGCCCAGCGGCCTCGGCAGCGGCGAGTGCCTCAGGGCTTCGACCGGAGGCGGAAACAGCGATCACCGCGTCGGCGGCACCGACCCAGCCAGGGATGCCGGCGCTGCGGTGTCCCACGACCGGGACCGGGCAGCGCGGACCGGCGACGGTCTCCAACAGATCACCAGTGCGGGCGGCCGTGCCGACACCCGCCACCACCACGGCTCGCGGCCGGCCTTCGTCGGCCAGCGTGCTCAGGTTCGCCTCGGCGGCGAGCGCGGCGGACTCCCGTACCTGCGCCCCGGCCGAGGCCAGCGCCCGCAACATTCCGGACGCGTCCGCGGCCTGCACCCGAGCGGCGTCGTTGAGCAGCGACTCTTCGACGTGACGGTGTCCACGCACACTCGCGGAGCCGTTCAGCGAGGTCATCAGGCGTCCTTCACGACCGGCCGCGCCTCGTCTAGCAGCAGCACCGGGATGCCGTCCCTGATCTCGAAGACCCGAGCGCATTCGGTGCAGGTCAGCGTCTGGTTCTCGGCGTCGTAGCGCAGTGGCGCGTGGTGTGTGTCCGGGCAGGCGAGGATCTCCAACAAATCTGGGTCGAGAGACATCGTGCACCCTCCACTGTCACCAATACGGCGACCCCCTTAGGGCCGACCCCCGCAGCTTAGAGCGTCGCCCCACGCCGGCAGGGACCGCATGGTCAGCCACGAACGACCGCGAGGACCTGGTCTCGCAGAGCAGCCATCCGGGCCTCGTCGGCGGCCTCCACGTTGAGCCGGAGGAGTGGCTCGGTGTTGGACGGGCGCAGATTCGCCCAGGAGCCGTCGGGGAAGGTGAGGGTCAGCCCGTCGAGGTGGTCGACCTCCGCCTCGGGGAAGGCCTTCTCGACCTCTGCGATCTTCCCGGCCTGATCGGTAACTGCAGAGTTGATCTCACCTGACGATGTGTACCGCTCGTATGCCCGGGCCAGCTCCGACAGCGGCCGGTCCTGCTCACCCAGCGCGGCGAGCACATGCATCGCGGCCAGCATGCCGGTGTCGGCGCCCCAGAAGTCGCGGAAGTAATAGTGGGCCGAATGCTCGCCGCCGAAGACCGCCCCGGTGCGGGCCATCTCGGCCTTGATGAACGAGTGGCCCACGCGGCTGCGTACCGGTACGCCGCCATTTTCTCGCACGATCTCCGCCACCGCGCGCGACGTGATCAGGTTGTGAATGATCGTGTCGCCGGGATGCTTGGCGAGCTCGCGCGAGGCGACCAGGGCGGTGATGGCGCTCGGCGACACAGGATTGCCGTCGGCGTCCACCACGAAGCAGCGGTCGGCGTCCCCGTCGAAGGCGATGCCGACGTCCGCGCCGTGCTCCCGGACGGCCGCCTGCAGGTCCACGATGTTCTTCGGTTCCAACGGGTTGGCCTCGTGGTTCGGGAACGACCCGTCGAGTTCGAAGTAGAGCGGGACGATCTCTAGCGGGAGGGCGCGGAGGACCGCGTCGCCGAGAACGGCCGGCACCGTGTATCCCCCCATGCCGTTGCCCGCGTCGACCACGACGGTGAGGGGCCTTATCCCTGAAAGATCCACAAGGGTACGCAGGTGCGCCGCATACTCGGCGAGAAGGTCCCGCGACTCCGCTCTTCCGGTCGGCTCGCCAAGCTTCGCCCGGCCATCGAGGATCGCCTGGGCGCGGTCGCGAATCTCGGCCAGACCGGTGTCCTGGCCGATGGGCAGCGCCGCGGCCCGGCACATCTTGATGCCGTTGTACTGCGCCGGATTGTGGCTCGCAGTGAACATGGCGCCCGGTATGGCAAGCCGCCCGGTCGCGAAGTAGAGCAGGTCGGTGGAGCCCAGCCCGGCCTCAACCACGTCGGCGCCCTCGGCCCGCGCTCCCTCGCCGAAGGCGGCGGCGAGGCCCGGCGAGGACTCGCGCATGTCGTGAGCGATCACGATCCGGTCAGCCTGCTCACCACCTGCCCGGAGGGTCTGCACGAATGCCGAGCCGATTGCCCGGGCCACGTCTGCGTTCACTTGGTCCGGCACGATGCCCCGAACGTCGTACGCCTTGACGATGGCAGTCAGATCCGACATCTCGGTCTCCTTGGCATGAATCGACACCGCTATGTGGTGAGCGTACCGGCCCCTCTCCCGCCGATCATGACCTGGAGGTCATGATCGGGGCTGTTATGCGACGGTCAGCTCATGATCCCCGGGATCTTGAGGCTAGAGATCGACGCCGGTGAACACGAGCACGCGGGGTTCGGTGTAATCGTCCATCGCGCTTCTTACGCCTTCCCGGCCGACGCCGGAGCCCTTCATCCCGCCGTACGGCATCTGATCAGCCCGGAAGCTCGGCACGTCGCCGACGATCACGCCGCCGACCTCGAGTCGGCGATGGGCGGCGAACGCGGTCTGAAGATTGTGCGTGAACACGCCGGCCTGCAACCCGTACACCGAGTCGTTGACCGCGGCGAACGCCGCCTCGTCGGACTCGGCGCGGGAGAGTACGAGCACCGGGCCGAACACTTCCTCAGCGCACACCTTCGCATCGGCCGGTGCGTCCACGATCACAGTCGGGGCATAGGACACCCCGTCGCGTACTCCGCCGGTTAGCACCTTCGCCCCCGACGCTACGGCCTCGTCCACCCACGCCTCCACGCGCCGCGCGGCGTCTTCGTTGATCAGCGGGCCGACGTCGGTGGCCTCGTCGGCCGGGTCGCCGGTGCGAAGCGCTGCGACCTTGGCCACCACCAGGTCGGCGAGGCGGTCGTAGAGGGACGCGTGCGCGATCACCCGTTGCACCGCGACGCAACTCTGCCCGGCCTGGTAGTTCGAGAATGTCGCGATCCGGGTCGCCGCCCAGTCCAGATCCGGGTCGGCGGCCCAGTCCGCGCACACGACGGCGGCCGCGTTGCCGCCCAACTCCAGGGTGATGTGCTTGTGCGGGACGGCCGCACGGATCGCCGCCCCAACTGGACCGGAACCCGTGAACGACACCACCGGCAGGCGAGGGTCGGCCACGAGATCGCCCGCTCGCTCGTTCGGGATTGGCAGCACGGAGAACATGCCCTCGGGCAATCCGGCCTCAGCCAGGAGATCCCCGAGCAACAGCGCCGACAACGGTGTGGCCGGCGCCGGCTTAAGGATAATCGGGGCACCGACCGCGATCGCCGGCGCGACTTTGTGCGCGACCAGGTTTAGCGGAAAGTTGAACGGGCTGATGCCCAGCACCGGCCCGCGAGGCACCCGCCGCACCATCGCGAAGCGTCCAGCCGCCGCCGGGTCAGTGTCCAGGCGCTGCAACTCCCCCGAGAAGCGGCGGGCCTCCTCACTCGCCCATCGAAATGTCGACACAGCCCGCCCTACTTCCGCTCGGGCCCACCTGAGCGGCTTGCCGTTCTCCGCCGTGATCAGCTGGGTGACCTCCTCGGCTCGTTCCGCCAGACGCCTCGACACGTGCTCGAGGGCGCCCGCCCGGACGTGCGCCGATAGGCCGGCAACCTCCGCGGCCACAGTGGTGGTCGCCGCCACCGCACGGTCCACCTGAGCGGGCGACGCGAGACTCGTACGACCGACCTCGCGCCCGTCGTAGGGGTGGCGCACGATGAGAGGGTCGCGACTGGTCTCCGGACGCCCGGCGACGTAGAACGGACGGTCTGACTCGGTCACTGTTACCTCCGCGTTTGACTGTTCCCGGCAGACTAGACGAGCACGATCGATGCGGAAACAGTTGCCCTAGGGGTTGCCCGCGACGGAATCAGTCGCGAAGATGGCGAGTGAGCTAGGGTAATCGTGGCGGAAGACGCTCTAGATGGGATACGACGGTGACTGACAAGCAGGTTTTGCGCAACTTCGTGGGTGGAGAGCAGGTCGAGCCGACGGACGGCGGCTATGCCGATCTCGTCGACCCCAGCACGGGCGAGGTCTTCGCCGCCGCCCCGGTCTCCACCTCCGCCGATGTTGACCGCGCGATGAGCGCCGCGGCGAACGCCTTCGAGAGTTGGCGCGATACCACGCCGTCCGAGCGCCAGCGCGCGCTACTGAGGCTTGCCGACGCGATCGAGGCTCGGACCGACGACTTGCTGGATGCTGAATGCCGCAACACGGGTAAGCCCCGCGGCCTGACGGCCAGCGAAGAGATCCCGCCCATGGTGGACCAGATCCGCTTCTTCGCGGGCGCCGCACGGGTGCTCGAGGGCCGGTCGGCGGGTGAGTACATGGCGGGACACACCTCGTACGTCCGGCGGGAACCGATCGGCGTCTGCGCCCAGGTGACTCCGTGGAACTACCCGATGATGATGGCCGTGTGGAAGTTCGCGCCGGCCATCGCGGCGGGCAACACCGTCGTATTGAAGCCGTCGGACACAACCCCGGCCTCGACTCTCCTGCTCGCCGAGATCGCGGCCGAGTTCCTCCCACCGGGTGTGCTCAACGTGATCTGCGGTGACCGCGACACCGGCCGCGCCCTCGTCTCCCACCCGACTCCGCAACTCGTATCGATCACCGGCTCGACCCGCGCCGGCAAGGAGGTGGCCGCTGCGGCCGCCATTGATCTCAAACGGACTCACCTGGAACTGGGCGGCAAGGCGCCGGTGATCGTCTTCGACGACGCGGACATCGCCGCGGCAGCCGAGGCGATCGCGGTCGCCGGCTACTTCAACGCCGGTCAGGACTGCACCGCCGCGACGCGGGTGCTCGCCGGTCAGGGCGTCCACGATGAATTCGTCGCCGCGCTGGCCGAGCAGGCGAGGAGTACGAAGACCGGAGGCCCAGGCGACGCCGACGTCCTCTATGGACCGTTGAACAACGCCAATCAACTCACTCGTGTAATCGGATTTATGGATCGCCTCCCTGACCATGCCGTGCTGCAGACAGGCGGGACGCGGGTCGGCGAACGGGGCTTCTTCTACGCGCCCACGGTCGTCGACGGTCTGCGCCAGGACGACGAGATCATCCAGGACGAGGTGTTCGGTCCCGTCATCACCGTGCAGCGCTTCAGCGACGAGGACGAGGCAGTGCGCTGGGCCAACGGCGTGCAGTATGGCCTTGCCTCGTCCGTGTGGACCCGAGACCACGGTCGGGCCATGCGGGTCTCACGCCGCCTCGACTTCGGCTGCGTCTGGGTCAACACGCACATCCCGCTGGTCGCCGAGATGCCCCACGGCGGCTTCAAGCACTCCGGCCATGGCAAGGACCTGTCCATGTATGGCCTGGAGGACTACACCCGCGTCAAGCACGTGATGCACAACATCGAGGTGTAGAAAATGCGCGATAAGACAGTGACTTCGTCGGAGGAATTACACAAGCGCCGTGGCGCAGCCGTATCGCGTGGTGTGAGCAGCATGCTGGCGTCCTACGTGGAGCATGCCTCGGGCGGAACCCTGACCGATGTGGACGGTCGGGAGTGGATCGACTTCGGCTCCGGCATCGCGGTGACCAGCATTGGCAACTCCGCACCGCGCGTTGTCGAGGCGGTCAAGGCGCAGGTCGAACGCTTCACCCACACGTGCTTCATGGTTGCCCCGTATGAGTCCTATGTGGCCGTCTGCGAACAGCTCAACTCGCTCACGCCAGGCGACCACGACAAGCGGTCGGCACTGTTCAACTCCGGCGCCGAGGCGGTAGAGAATGCCGTGAAGATCGCGCGGCACACCACCGGGCGGCAGGCGGTGGTCGCCTTCGACCATGCCTACCACGGTCGGACGAACCTCACGATGGCGTTGACGGCCAAGAGCATGCCGTACAAGCACCGGTTCGGGCCATTCGCCGGTGAGATCTACCGGGTGCCGATGTCATACCCGCTGCGGGATGGCGGGCTGACCGGAGCGGCGGCCGCGGCGCGCTCCCTCGACCTCATCGAGAAGCAGATCGGCGCAGAGAACGTCGCCGCCGTACTGATCGAGCCCATCCAGGGCGAGGGCGGCTTCGTCGTACCCGCGCCCGGCTTCCTGCCGGCATTATCGGCGTGGGCGTCCGCGAACGGCGCATTGCTGATCGCGGACGAGATCCAGACCGGGTTCTGCCGGACCGGGGACTGGTTCGCCAGCGAGCACGAGTCGGTGGTCCCCGACCTCGTCACGACGGCGAAGGGCATCGCCGGTGGCCTTCCGCTCGCCGGCGTCACCGGTCGCACCGACATCATGGACGCGATCCACCCGGGCGGCCTCGGCGGGACGTACGGCGGCAACCCGATCGCCTGCGCGGCCGCGCTGGCTTCGATCGAGACGATGCGCGAGCTTGACCTCTGCTCCGCAGCCCGCCGGCTCGAGACGGTCATGAGGCCTCGTCTCAACGAGTTGGCCACTCGACACGCGTTCATCGGTGATGTCCGCGGACGCGGCGCGATGATCGCGATCGAACTGGTCGAGCCGGAAACCGACGGGCCGGGCGGACCGACGCCGAACGCGTCGGCCACGCAGGCGGTCGCGAAGGCGTGCCACGCGTCCGGGCTACTCGTGCTGACCTGCGGCACCTACGGCAACGTGTTGCGGTTCCTGCCGCCTCTCGTCATGCCCGACGACACCCTGAACCGCGGACTCGACATCCTCACGGAGGCCCTCGCCTCGACGACCTCGTGACGAGCCACCCCAACGGCATGTAGGCCGTAGCCGGTTCCGTCAGGCGTCGCGGCCGTGGCCCTCGCCGCGCGGGACGATCCACTCGTGCGGTTGGCCGGTGATCTCCGCAATGCGCTCGAAGTCGCTGTCGTAGTGCAACACCGTCGCCCAATGCGCCTCTGCCGTGGCCGCGATGAGAAGGTCGACCGTACCCACCGCGCGATGATGCCCCTTCCGCGCCAGGTCCTGCTGCACTCCGAGCATTCGGTGTTCCGCATCGTCCGTGGTCTCTAGCCAGAGCAGCTGCTCGAGCCGGCCACGGAACTCGACCAGATCGGAATGGTTGCGAGCCGAGAACAACATCTCACCGGCGATGACGGGACAGGTCGCGATCTCGCCAAAGGTGCCTAGGTCGGCGAACTTTGACCGGGCGGCCTCGCTGTACCGGAGTTGTTCCCAGGCCGACTTGTCTACGAGATAGATCACCGCCACGCAAGCGCCCGAACGTCACACTCCGCTAGCCGATCGGAGATGAACATCGCCGTGTCCATCAAATCGTCCACCCGCTTCCGCCGTCGGTCCGCGACGTCACGCAGCGCCCGATTCACGGTCTCAACCTTCGTGGTGGTTCCGTACTCGGCCATGGCAACTGCCAGGGCCCGATCGTCAACATCGATGAGCGTCTTCGTGGGCGTCAAAGTGGACCACCGAAACCCGACCGAACCCGAACTCACGAGCGACGCCGGTGGCGTCGGGGAGCGCGATCGTGTGATCGCCGCCGAGGACGACCGGGATCGCCGCGGCCGAGGCGATCGCATACACCGCCGTCTCGAGTGCCGCGATCGATCGCTCCACGTCCCCGGAGTACATCTCGACGTCACCGCCGTCGAGCACTCTCAGGTCCTGCAGCGCATCGACTCGGAGCGCGAGCGATGGGCGCGACCCATCGTGGGGCAGATAGCACGCCTGCCGCATCGCCGCCGGCCCCAACCTGGCGCCCGGCCGGTATGACGTACCTCCGTCGAACGGCGCCCCCACAATCACGACGTCCGCGCCCGCGTACGAGTCCACATCGGCCAGGTCACAGCCGGGCACTCCGAGAAACGTGAAGTCCGGCCCGTACATCGCACCGTAGCGGCCCATGGCTCCTAGTCTCGCCCGCGGATTTTGAATGCTTCCGTCGACCCTAGGGATTCATCTCCTGTACGCCCCACGGCGAGCCGTACTCGGTCAGCTTGTCCAGGAACGGCACGGGATCGAATGCTTCGGGGCCGAGTACCCCCGCGCCCGACCACGTGCCCGCGGCGAGCAGCTCCAGCGCTATCACTGGGTTGATCGCGGTCTGCCAGACGACCGCCTGCGAGCCGTACTCCCGCATGGACCACTCGTTGTCGACCACGTGATAGAGGTAGACCGCTCGCGATGCGCCGTCCGTGCCCGTACCCCGCACCCAGGTCCCCGCACAGGTCTTGCCGCGCATCCGGTCTCCCAGCCCGGCCGGGTCAGGCAGGCAGGCGGCGACCACGTCGCGCGGCGAGACCTCGGCGCCACCGACCCGCACCTTCTCGGTCCGGTCCAGACCGAGCTTGTGCAGAGTCTTGAGAACGTCGATGAACTCATCGCCTAGGCCGTACTTGAACGTCACTCGTTTCGACGTGACCCATCGCGGGATCAACAGCACTTCCTCGTGCTCCACGTTGACGCACTCGACCGGCCCGATGCCCTCGGGAAAGTCGAACACCTCGGGCTCGGAGAACGGTGGGGTGGTGAACCAGCCCCGGTCCGCTTCCCAGATCACCGGGGGGTTGAGGCACTCCTCAATGGTGGTCCAGATCGAGAATGACGGCGCGAAGTCGTACCCCTCGACCACCAGGTTGGCGCCGTCGCGTACTCCTATCTCCTCAATAGATGAGAACAGGTGGTCCGCGGCGTAGCGAGCGAACACATCAGACAGTCCAGGCTCCACGCCGATCCCCACGAGCGCGAGACGCTCCGTGCGCTCCCACTTCTCCGCGTCGGCGAACTGGTCATCGCCGAGCTTGACGCCGCACTCCTCGTGCGGTCGCTGGGGGTGTGGCCGTGACAACGACATCGCCATGTCGAGGTAGTGAGCCCCGCCGGCGAAGGCGCCGTCGAAGATCGGCATCACAAAGCGCGGATCAACCGCGTTGAGTACGTGGGTGATGCCGTGCTGTCGGCACAGACTCATTACGTCGGTCGCCGAAGACGCGTCGACGCGAGCGGCGGTGAATCGGCCCTCGGCTGTGGAAGTGACCGCGGCCACTGCTCTGCGCGCCCTCGCTAGGTCGTAGTCGGCTACCACGCACTGCTCAAAGAAGTCCCGCCGGGCCGCGATCCCTACCGCGGCCGAGCCGACGCCGCCAGCGCCGACGAGGAGAACCCGCATGGCGCCCCCCTCCCCACCGATCAAGGACTTACGGTCGTACTTTGATCACCTGATCACGACCATACGCCCTTGATCGCGACAGTGGGGGCGTCACCATGATTGCGGAATCATGTGTATGGGGCACGTCATGCAACGGATTCGGTTGCAAAAGATGAGCATATGAGTCAGGATCCTTAGCGTGACCGACGCTCTTGACGACGTCAGCAAACGGATCATCGATTGCCTTCAGCGCGATGGCCGGATGTCGTACGCGGGTCTGGCCAAGGTCGTCGGCCTTTCCGAGGCGGCGGTTCGGCAGCGTGTCCAACGGCTGCTGGACACCGGGGTGATGCAGATCGTCGCGGTCACCGATCCGCTCACCCTCGGCTTCGCCCGGCAGGTCATGATAGGGCTGAAGGTCGAGGGCGACATGCGTTCGGTCGCCTCCTCGTTGGCCACGATTCCGGAGGTCGACTACGTCGTCATCTGCGCCGGCGCGTACGACCTGCTCGCCGAGCTGGTGTGCACCGACGACGACCACCTGCTGGCACTGCTGAACGACAAGATTCGCTCGATTCCCGGCGTGACAGGGACGGAGACCTTCGTCTACCTCAAGTTGGCGAAGCAAACATATGCATGGGGAACCCGATGAACAAGAAGAGCCTGAACACCGCCGCGCGCGACCACCTCTGGATGCATTTCACCCGCATGTCGGCCTACGCCAAGGCGCCGATACCGATGATCGTTCGCGGCGAGGGTGCCTACGTCTTCGACCTCAACGGCAAGCGTTACCTGGACGGCCTCTCCGGCCTGTTCGTCGTGCAGGCCGGACACGGCCGGCATGAGCTCGCCGACGCCGCTGCCAAGCAGGCCAGCGAGCTCGCCTACTTCCCGCTCTGGTCGTACGCACATCCCAAGGCGGTCGAGTTGGCCGATCGTCTCGCCGACCTTGCCCCGGGCGACCTCAATCGGATCTTCTTCACGACCAGCGGCTCGGAGGCGGTCGAGTCCGCCTGGAAGCTGGCCCGGTCGTACTTCAAGCGCGTCGGCAAGCCCGCGAAGCACAAGGTGATCTCGCGACACATCGCCTACCACGGCACGTCGATGGGGGCGCTGTCGATCACCGGTCTGCCGAGCATCAAGGAAGACTTCGAGCCGCTCGTCCCGTCGGGGATACGTGTTCCCAACACCAACCTGTACCGGGCACCGAACGGTACGGCCGGTGCCGACGGCAGCGACGCCGAAGCCTTTGGCCGCTGGGCCGCCGACCGCATCGCCGAGGCCATCGAGTTTGAGGGACCGGACACGGTAGCCGCAGTGTTCCTGGAGCCGGTGCAGAACTCCGGCGGCTGCTTCCCGCCGCCGCCCGGCTACTTCCAGCGGGTCCGCGAAATCTGCGACGAATATGACGTCCTACTCGTCTCCGACGAGGTGATCTGCGCGTTCGGCCGGCTCGGCGAGTACTTCGGGGCGACGCGCTACGGCTATCAGCCGGACATCATCACCTGCGCGAAGGGCATGACCAGTGGCTACGTCCCGCTTGGTGCGATGATCGCGTCGGACCGCCTGGCCGCGCCGTTCCTGAAGGACACCAACTGGTTCGCCCACGGCGTCACGTTCGGCGGCCACCCGGTGGCGAGTGCGGTGGCGCTGGCCAATCTCGACATCTTCTCCCGCGAGGACCTCAACGGTCACGTCAAGAAGAACGAGGCGATCTTCCGGTCCTATCTGGACCGTCTGCGGGATCTACCCATCGTGGGCGATGTCCGGGGCGACGGTTACTTCTACGGCATCGAACTCGTCAAGGACAAGGCCACGAAGGCGACCTTCGACGACGATGAGTGTGAGCGGCTCCTGCGCGGGTTCCTGTCCAAGGCACTCTTCGACGGCGGGCTCTACTGCCGTGCCGATGACCGTGGTGATCCCGTCGTGCAGCTCGCCCCCCCGCTGATCTGCGAGGAGGCTCATTTCGCCGAGATCGAGCAGATCCTTCGCTCGGTGCTCAGCGAGGCCTGGTCCCACGTCTGACCCCGATTCCCTACGTCGATCATGAGCTCACCGTCGTCAAAACCCGTCGATCATGACCTCCAGGTCATGATCGACGGGTATCGGGGGCTGTCGTACTGGATGTCCAGCGTGGAGGACGACCTGACTCCACGCCCATCCCTCGCCAGCGACCTCGACGTCGACGTCGCGATCGTCGGTGCCGGGTACACGGGGTTGTGGACGGCCTACTACTTGGCCGAGGCCGACCAGGCACTGCGCATCGTCGTCCTCGAGGCCGAGATCGCCGGGTACGGGGCGTCGGGGCGAAACGGTGGCTGGTGCTCGGCTCTGTTCCCCCAGTCGGTGGCTGCGCTGGCGCGCAAGCACGGACGAGCAAAGGCGGTGGCGCTCTACCGCGCGATGCAGGCCACAGTGGACGAAGTCGGACGGGTCGCCGCGTCGGAAGGCATCGACTGCCACTTCGACAAAGGCGGTACGGTCGTTCTCGCGCGGAACGAGGCGCAGCTGGCGAGGGCCCGTGACGAAGTCGAGGAGGCGCGGGTGTTCGGCTTCGGCGCCGACGACCTGGCCCTGCTCGACGCAGACGAGGCGCGCGAGCGATGCGCGGCAACGCATGTCCTTGGTGCGACGTACACCCCGCATTGTGCGGCGATTCATCCGGCCCGGCTGGTACGCGGGTTGGCCAGGGCGGCCGAGCGTCGGGGCGTACAAATCTTCGAACGGACCCGAGCAACGTCGATCCAGCCATGGACGATTCAGACCGACCATGGCACGGTACGGGCGGACGTTGTGGTACGGGCGACCGAGGGCTACACAGCTTCGCTGCCCGGCCACCGCCGCACGCTGGCGCCTGTGTACTCCCTCATGATCGCGACCGAGCCGCTCGACGCGTCCTTCTGGGCATCGGCCGGCCTGGCCGACCGGGAGACCTTCTCCGACCACCGGCACCTGATCATTTATGGGCAGCGGACCGCCGACAACCGGCTGGCCTTCGGCGGGCGGGGGGCGCCGTACCACTTCGGCTCGGCCGTACGCCCCGAGTTCGATGACGAGCCAAAGGTTCACCTCGAATTGAGCCGAGTTGTGCGGGAACTGTTCCCCGCGATCGGCATCCCACGGATCACGAACGCGTGGGGCGGCCCACTCGGGGTGGCGAGAGACTGGGCCGCTTCGGTCGGGCTCGACCGGGAGGTCGGGCTGGCCTGGGCGGGCGGCTACGTCGGAGACGGCGTCGCCACATCCAACCTCGCCGGCCGCACGCTCGCGGACTTGATCCGCGGTGTAAACAGCGACCTGGTTAAGCACCCCTGGGTGAACCACCGATGGCCGCAGTGGATCCCGGAGCCGCTGCGGTGGGTCGGGGTCAATGCCGGGCTCCGCCTGATGGAGTCCGCGGACGCCGCCGAAGCGCGCTCGGGCCGCGCGTCCCGGCGGGCGGCTCTGTTCGGTCGGCTCCTCGGCCAGTAATCCGCTCCGGCCCCGGGTTACCGGGCCGGTGGTGGGATGACGCGCAAGTGACCCCGTCGGCCCACCTGAGCAGGCGGGCGCGCGGGCGTTCGCCCAGCCGACTGGTCGCGCCGCGGCGAAGGCCGGGCGGCCTCGCGGACCGCCTCGGCGAGCGCCACCAGATCGTCGATGCTGGGCGGCGGGGCATCGAACTCCCCTTCGTGGCGAACCAGATCCCAGCCGCGCGGTGCCGTCAGCCCGACGGCGTGCCGCTCGCACAGGTCGTAGGAGTGTGGCTCGGCGAAGGCGGCGAGGGGGCCGACCACCGCGGTGGAATCCGCGTAGACATAGGTCAGCGTGGCTACGGCCGTCTTCGGGCATCCGTTACGGGAACAGCGCCGGGGTGACCTCACGGAGTTTGCCTTTCGTCCGCGATGGAGGGGTGCCTCACGCTTACGAAGCCAAAACGTATCGCCCAGGACCGCCCGCGGCGGCGCGCCGCGCCGCGCGACACGCCGTCCTCAAAGATCACTCAACGCGCCACCCACCGCGCGGGCGCTAGGCTGTCCAGGTGACACAGGACTCCGACGCCCGTCGCCGCCGTGGCAGGAGTCTGCGCGGCCCCGGCCGGCGGCCGCGGCGGGACCGGCACGGACGTGGGCTACGGGGGCGGCTGGTGCCCGCCTCGGTGCCGCTGGCCCGGACCCGGGCGGAAGTCTTCGACGACCTGGTCCTGGACACGGTGGAGTCGCTGGAGTTGCGGTATTCGCGGGAGTTGGCCGGGGTCGAGTTCGCGGTAGAGGAGGTACCGCCGGATCTCAATGTCTACGACACGGATGTGCTCGAAGACGGAGACGTACCACTTGCGCGGCTCCTCCCTGGGCGGCCCGGTCGGTCCGACACGCCACCGCGGATCGTGCTTTACCGCAGGCCGCTGGAGTTCCGGGCGGTGGACCGGGACGATCTCGCCGATCTTGTCCACGACGTGATCATTGAACAGGTGGCGAATCTGCTCGGGCTCGATCCGGAAGACATCCAATCCGACTGAGCGTCGCGGTGCCCGGCCGGTCGTACGACGGGCCGGGCCAACCACGTTCTAGGCGACGCGCCGCTTGAGCCGACGGCGCTCCCGCTCCGAAAGCCCGCCCCAGATGCCGAACCTCTCGTCGTGGCCGAGGGCGTACTCAAGGCACTCTCCCTTGACCTCGCAGCGCGAGCAGATCCGCTTTGCTTCCCGGGTTGAGCCACCCTTCTCGGGGAAGAATGCCTCGGGGTCGGTCTGCGAGCAGAGCGCCCGCTCCTGCCACTCCGGTGCGTTCCCCAGAAGGTCCATCACGACCAGTCGGCCGCTCTCCATACCCTGCCTCCTTGCTGTGTGCCGGCCCGGCCGGCACAACCCCCCACGCGAAAGGCGCACGTGTCTTTCCTTGTTGCGTTGCTCCGCTCGCAAGCTCGCGGAGCCGGTTGCGAGGCGGTGGTTCCGTCTCGCGTCAGAACTTCCCCGGTGGAATTACACGCGTGTAATGCGGGCCCCGTCAAGCCGAACCTGGTAAATGCACACGTTCGGCCGACGTGGCGCCACTGACGCGCGGGCGAATCTGGTGCACTCTGCGCAAAGCATTGGGTAGCTAGCACACTCGGCGTCCGACTCGAACGGGGCTTACCGGGGTCAAGTGGGTGCTTGCTGTCTCTCTATCGAGCGACCGTCCCTCCCGGTAACGGGCAAACGTGACGCGACACGCCGAAAAGACAGACTCCGGAGGACCTTGCCCGCTGGCACGCGGCCGAGCCCCTGTAACCCACCGACGTCGTGCCGTCCATCGCACGTCGGGCTGGCGCGCTGCGGGCCACGCACCCTCTCAAGATCGCCACGATCATGAGCTCACCGTCGCGAAACAGCGTCGATCATGACCTCCAGGTCATGATCGGCGCTGGATGCGGCGGGGGGGAAGGGGGGTGCGGGCGGGGCGGTTCTCCGCGATCCACAGGTCGATGCGCTCCCACCAGTCATAGAGCCAGCGCACCATCTCATCGCGGTCCCGCGGTATGTCCGCCGCCGGTACGCGCCACCACTTTGCCTTGATGATCTGCTCCATCGGCAGGGCCCGCCATACGTCGCCGACCGTGACCAGGTCGTCCAGGCCGGTGTGCGCGACGAAGATGACGTCCGCTGTGGGGGCGGAGTCGATGGCCGCGAACGCGCCACCGGAGCGGGGCGGCAACAGGTTCGCCATCCCCCGGGCCCGCCGGGCCTCGTCATATCGGCGGCTCTCCTCAAGCTGGTTGATCCCCCGCCGCCGGCGTGAAGGGGTGAAGTTCCCACCCTCGGGGAAGATCACCAGGGCACCGGCAGGACCGAGCCCCGAGGCGAGCCGGCGGATCTCATCGATGACGGCGCTGCTCGTGGGCGGCTCCGTCTGAACCGCTCTGGCCTGATCGGGCACGGGCCGGGGAGCGGGCACCGGCCGATGTGGACGGACGAATGCGTGCGGCAACCTGTTGATCACGACATCGAGGCTCGGGTCGAACTGCAGCGCCGCTTTCATTACGATTCGCGGCTTGCGTCGGTAAAGGCTCAGCAGGTGGTGGACCAAGAGGAACGAGTCGCCCGGGCCGGCGTGCCGGCTGAGCACGATGACCGGTCGGGTCAGCCGGGCCGCCAACTCCTCCGGCGTCGCCGGCGGCTCCTCGATCTCCACCTTCAGGCGGAACACCCGCAGGGCTTGGCGGTACAGGGTGGCGAGGAACCAGCGGACCAGACCGTAGTGGCGGTCCATCGACGCCTCCGTACGCAGCCGACCCCCGAACCCGCTCGCGATCCACAGACCTAGGCACGCGACCAGTGCCAGCGACTCCATCACCAACCAGGCCAAAGCGAACCAGATGAGTCGCAGCGCCCGACGCCGACCCGATCTGGACGGCGCCGCCACGAGCGCCACCAGCAGGAGCAGTGGCGAAAGCACCAGCGCGGCAATGGTGATCAGAAATACCAGGGGAGCGAAGATCAGGCGGCGCAGGAAACGGGGCGGGAGCAAGGAGCCACCTCCGAACGGTTAGGACGGTGCGCCGCTGTTGTCGTCGACAGCGCTGTCGTCAACGGCGGCGAGGTACCCAGTGGTGGCCGCGCGGGCGCGGCTGATGTACTCCTCGACCCGGGAGTGGTCGCGGTATCGCAGTTGGGCGGCCAGGTCGGTACGCCCGTTCGTGCCTGCCGGCAGGACGTGAACCGTGACGTCGGCCGGCAGCGTCGCCATCTCTTCGACAAATCTGTGCCGCCGCGCTATCTCAAACGCGACCAGGCCGACCTCCCACGGTCTGCGCGGCACGACGAGCGGCTGCTCGATCCGCCCGACATGCAGGACGAAGATCCGCCGCGCGCCGAGCTGCACGGCCCGCCCGACCGGGATGCTGTGCACCAGACCCCCGTCGAAGAAATGCTCACCGGCGATACGTACCGGCGGCAGCAGGCCGGGTACAGCCGCGGAGGCGAGCACCGCCGGAATGATCGCACCACTGTGGAACCAGTGGGCGGCGGCCCGCTCGACGCTGGCCGCGACGCACTGGAACGGCACCGCCAACTGGTCGAAACGCCGCTCTTGCAGGTGCTCCCCCAGCAGCCGCCGCAGCGGCAGGTTTCCGTGCAGGTGGGTGCCGGACCGGGCGAGCGTGCCCAGCCGCCCGATGATCGAGCTGCGGAAGGCGATCCGCACGACGTCGGACCGCCAGACCGTCTCAAGACGCTTAGCGGCACCATCTGGGTCCGCCGCGACGAAGACGCCGTTGATGGCGCCGATCGAGGTGCCGAGGACGAGATCTGGACGGATACCGGCCTCGGCGAGCGCGGCGAGCATGCCGACCTCATGGGCGCCGAGCAACCCACCACCACCCAGAACAAAGGCGGTACGGGCGGGATCTTCGAGCATGCCGCTAACGATAGGCGGCTCAAGACCACTAGCGCGAGACCACTAGCGCGAGACCGTCGCGTACGTCGTCGTTCGCTCCCGCGCCGGCCGGTCCGCTGCGGCGGCGATCGCGTGAAGCTGGGAGACAGTCCGGGCCGACCCATGCTCGGACCCGGCCATGCGCGAGATCGTCTCCTCCATGAGCGTGCCGCCCAGGTCGTTGCAACCGCCGTTGAGCATCGCGATCGTGCCTTCATCGCCGAGTTTTACCCAGGAGCACTGGATGTTGGCGATCCGCCCGTGCAGGAGTACCCGCGCCATCGCGTGGACGGCGCGGTTCTCGCGCCAGGTCGGGCCCGGCCGAGCGATCCCGGCCAAGTAGATCGGCGCGTTGTGGTGGACGAACGGCAGCGCCACGAACTCGGTGAAGCCGCCCGTGGCGTCCTGGACGTCGGCCAGCACCCGGAAGTGGCCCAGCCACTGCCGCGGATGATCCACGTGCCCGTACATCATGGTGGAGCTGGACCGGATGCCCAGGGAGTGCGCGGTGCTCACCACGTCGACCCAGGCCGCGGCCGGCAGCTTGCCCTTGGTCAGCACCCAACGAACGTCGTCATCCAAGATCTCAGCGGCGGTCCCCGGGATCGTGTCGAGGCCGGCGTCACGCAGATCGGTAAGGAAATCGCGAACCGACACTCCCGCCTTCGCCGCTCCCGTGACGACCTCCATCGGTGAGAAGGCATGCACGTGCATGCCCGGCACGCGCTTCTTCACCGCCCGGACAAGATCGGCGTACGCCGTGACGGGCAACGCCGGGTCGATGCCGCCCTGCATGCAGACTTCGGTGGCACCGTAGGACCACGCCTGCTCAGCCCGGTCGGCCACCTGGTCGAGGGAGAGGCGGTAGGAGTCCGCGTCGCGCTCACGCTGGGCGAAGGCGCAGAACCGGCATCCCACATAGCAAACATTGGTGAAGTTGATGTTCCGATTGACCACATAGGTCACGTCGTCGCCGACTGCGTGCTGACGCAGGTCGTCGGCGAGTCCCACCAGCGTGTCCAGCGCCGGCCCGTCGGCGGCGAACAGGGCGAGCGCAGCGGCTTCGTACGGGGGATCGAGCAATGCGGCGGGGTTGTCGGCGGCGACGCGCAGCCCCCGGCGCAGGTCGTCGTCGAGCCGGGATGCGCCAGCAGCCGATCCCGACCCGGTGTGACGAGCGTGCTCGGCCACCTCGGCCCAGTCGCCGTAGACGCTGTCGAAGTCGCCGCGCCGATCGTTCGTCCGGCCGGTGATGTCGATACTCGCGTGCAGGTCGGTGCGTCCCGTGCCGCCAACCGCAAACCCGCCATCGGGCTCCTGCCATGGCCGCCCCACCGGTCGCGCGGACTCCAATGCCAGGCCGTTCTCCGGGTCGGCGAGTGCCGTCACGTGCGGCGCCACCCGTGGGTCCACCCACGGCGCGCCGGCAAGCCACGCTCGGACGTACTCCGGATAGATCGTCAGCCGTTCTCGAAGGGTGAACCCGGCTTGGGCCGATAGCCGCGCCAGCGCCTCGATCCGCGGCCATGGCCGCTCTGGGTTGACGTGGTCGGGCGTGACGGGCGAGACCCCACCCCAGTCGTCGATGCCGGCCCGCAGCAGCAGACCGACCTCTTCCTCCCCCGCGTCGCCGTCGGCGGTGAGCAGGTTCGGCGGGGCCTGAATGCGTACCTTCGAGCCGAGCACGAGTCTGGCGACGGCCACCGTGGCGGCCAGGTCGGCCAGATCCGCGTCGGGCGTCGAGCGCATGGCCGTGTCTGGCTTTGCCCGGAAATTTTGGATGATCACTTCCTGGAGGTGTCCATACTCGCGTCCGATCCGGCGGATCGCGTACATCGACTCGGTCCGCTCCGCAAGCGTCTCTCCGATGCCGATCAGGATCCCGGTAGTGAACGGCACCCCGACCCGCCCGGCATCCTCGAGGACGCGCAGGCGCAACGCTGGCTCTTTGTCGGGAGAGCCGTAATGCGGTGCCCCCGGGGTGGACCACAGCCGCTCCGATGTGGTCTCGAGCATCATGCCCATGCTCGGCGCCACGGGTCGCAGGCGCTGTAACTCAGCCCAGGACAGCACCCCCGGGTTCAGGTGCGGCAGCAGCCCGGTCTCCTCGAGCACCGCGATCGCGGACGAGCGCAGATAATCCACTGTGGAGCCATAGCCGCGCTCATCGAGCCACTCCCGCGCCGCCGGCCACCTCTCCTCCGGCCGGTCGCCGAGGGTGAACAGCGCCTCCTTGCACCCTTGCTCCGCGCCGGCCCGGGCGATCGCCACCACCTCGTCGCGGTCGAGATATGCCGCCGGCAGGCGGTGGGGCACGGTCACGAACGTGCAGTAGTGGCAGCGGTCCCGGCAGAGCCGGGTGAGCGGGATGAAGACCTTTTTGGAGTACGTGACGACCCCCGCTCGATGGGCCGAGGCCAGTCCGGCATCCCGAACGGTTGCAGCCGCCGCGAGCAGTTCGTCCAGCGCCTCACCACGGGCGCCGAGCAGGACGGCCGATTCGGTGACGTCGAGGGTACGACCGTCGCTGGCGCGCCGCAGCGCCCTGCGCACGGCCGAACTCGGGCCGCCTGGCTCAACAGCGTCTGGCACCAGCGAAGCCTACGCTCCGCGGTCGGAGGTCGACCCGGAGATCTGCTGCGTGGGGGACTCCACGTGAACGGGCACCGGGGTTGGTGCGGGTGCGGGCACCGCCTGGGTGGCGTCGCCCCCGATCTCGATGGTCGTCGGCGCGACACGCATCGTCGGATCGGCATCGACGACGAGCGGCCCCGGCATCGGCGGCGGCGGGACCAGAGGCCACCCGGTCTCTGAAGTCGGCTCGTCGGAGGCCGGATAGGTCGGCGCCGCCGAGCCGGGCTTGTAGGTGGCGTGCGGATACATGGGCTGGCCCGGGTATGGCCTGCCATACGCGGGTTGAGCGTAGGCGCCGGCGTAGGCGACCGGCCGCGGTCTCGGCGCCGGGAACAACCCCATCCACACCCGGACAACCACGACGCCGGCCAGTATGAGGAAGCCGAGCCATACCGAGCGGCCGAGCAGACCCTCTAGAGTCGCCCGGACCGACACCAGATCGCTGGCGAAGGCGCCGAGGAACGTGACCGCCCCGAAGAACGCGCCGATCCCGTACTCGATGAGCGCCGTGAGCAGGATGACCCTGGATCGAGGCACCATCGGAGCGACGTAGGTGGCCAACAGCACGGCGGCCATTGGCAGTCCGATGGCCAGCGGCCCGACAAAGGTCGAGAACACGGCCGCGCAGCGAAGGCCGAAGCCGCTCGCCCACCCGTCGATGACGAAGAACAGACTGCTGAAGCCGAGGAAAAGAAACACCGCGTTTCCCCCGAGCAGGGCCAGCGCGCACATCTCGCGCAGCGGCTCGCTGAACTGACGGGCGGGGGTCCCGGCGGTCGTGCCCACCGCGGTCACCGGGCTCGACGGATCTGAATAGGGACTGGGCAGCGTCACGGGGCCGAGCCTAGTGCTATCCCGGCCGCGATGCCTTCTTGGTGGCCCGGAATTATGTGGCCATGCGCATCGTCGTGCTGGCCGGTGGCATCGGTGGAGCCCGCTTCCTGCTCGGTGTCCGGGCGTGGGCGCGTGGCCACGATGTGGCGGTCACCGCAGTGATCAACGTGGGCGACGATGTCACCCTGCATGGGCTACGGATCTGCCCGGACCTGGACAGCGTCATGTACACCCTAGGTGGCGGGGCGGATTCGGAGCGAGGCTGGGGTCGCGCCGGCGAGACCTGGACGATCAAGGAGGAGCTGGCCGCGTATGGCGCGGAGCCCTCCTGGTTCGGCCTGGGCGATCGGGACGTGGCGACCCATCTGGTGCGGACCCGGATGCTGGACGCCGGGTATCCCCTCTCGGCGGTGACCGAGGCACTGTGCGCCCGCTGGCAGCCGGGCGTGCGGCTCCTTCCCGCCAGCGATGACCGGGTCGAGACCCATGTCGTCGTACCGTCGTCGGACGGCGCAGGCGGCGAAGCCGCGATCCACTTCCAGGAATGGTGGGTACGGCATCGGGGTGCCCTGGCCGCGAAGCGATTCGTCTTCGTCGGGGCCGAGTCGGCCAAGCCCGCCGCGGGTGTGCTCGACGCCCTCGCCGACGCTGACGTGATACTGGTGGCGCCCAGCAACCCGGTCGTGAGCATCGCGCCGATCCTGGCAGTGCCCGGCATCCGGGAGGCGGTGGTGGCTGGTCGCGCTCCCGTTGTCGGTGTCTCTCCGATCATTGGTGGCGCTCCAGTGCGCGGGATGGCCGACCGGTGCCTGGCCGCGCTAGACGTAGAGTGCAGTGCCGCCGGTGTAGGTGCCCTTTATGGGAGTCGGGCCGGCGGAGGGCTGCTGGACGGATGGCTGGTCGACACATCGGACGCGGCGGCCATCGTGCCAGGCGTCGTGGTTCGACCGGTTCCACTATGGATGAAGGATGAAATGGCGACGGAGGCGATGGTACGCGAGGCGCTAACGTTGGCAGGGGTGGCGGATGACTGAGCAACTCGAGATCATTCCGATGCGTGGCATCGGCGATATCACACCTGGCTCCGATCTAGCCGGCACGATCGCCGCCGCGGCGCCGTGGCTACGCGACGGGGACGTCCTTGTCGTGACTAGCAAGATTGTGTCGAAGGCCGAGGGGCAGCTGGTCGACGTACCGGTATCCGGTCCAGAGCGCGAGGCCGCCCGCGAGGAGACGCTGACCGCGGAGACCGCCCGACTAGTCGCCCGTCGGGGCCACACCCAGATCGTGCAGACCCACCATGGTTTCGTGATGGCCTCTGCCGGTGTTGACGCTTCCAATGTGGAGCGCTCTAAGCTGGTACTCCTGCCGAAGGATCCGGACGCGTCCGCTCGTGAGTTGCGGTCGGCGTTGCGCGAGCGGTTCGGGCTCAACGTCGCTGTCATCGTGTCGGACACGATGGGTCGACCCTGGCGAACAGGTCTCACCGATGTCGCCCTCGGCGCTGCGGGGATCGAGCCGATCCGCGACCACCGCGGCGAGACTGACGCCTACGGCAACGAGCTCCATATCACCCAGATGGCGGTGATCGACGAGCTGAGCGCTGCGGCCGAGCTGGTCAAGGGCAAGCGCGACCAGGTGCCGGTCGCCGTGGTGCGCGGGTATCTTCCATCGGGCCCCGGCCTCGACGACGGTCCGGGCGCCGCCGCGCTGATCCGTGATTCACAGCACGACCTGTTCTCGCTGGGTACGGCCGAGGCGCGGGCCGCAGGCCTGGCCGCCGCCGCCGGCCTGAGCGAGCCTGTGGCATTCGGCGACGGGCCTGTCGACGCCGCAGTCATCGCGCGCGCTATGTCGGCGGTCGCGGCCGCCCCCGACACGTTGCTCGTGCTGACCGAGACCTCCGCTCCGGCCGACCTACCCAGCAACACGGCATTCGTGGTCGCGTGCGGGGTCACGGAGCCGGAAGATCCACACCGGCTCGTCGCCCTAGGCGCCGACGTACATCGACTCCGCTGTGCCCTCGCCGCTGAGGACCTCCTCACGATCTGGCTGCCGATTCCCAGGCCCGGCCGGATCGGCCTCCTCGCCGTCGGCCCCCCTGACACGATCACAGAGCCATAGCGTCGACCTGAACGTCGGCATAGCGGGCGACGTCAGTGGGAATGATGATCGACCCGTCGCTCATGGCCTCGATGGCCGCGTGCGCGGCCGCGAAACCGAGACCAGGATGTTCGCTGACAATCCGGGCGAGCTGCCCGCCGCGTAGTCCTCTGATCTCGAATGGGCCGGCTGGCCCAGAGTTGACAAGCATTGCCACGTGGTCGGCGATGGCGGGGCGCACAATCACGGCGGCCGCCAGTCCGAGGGCCGTTATGTGCAGGTGCGGCCCGCCGTCAAGGGCACCGTCTGCAAACCGCGAGAGTTCACGACGCTGGGATTCTGTGCCCGCGCCCAGCCCGGCAACTAGAGCCGCATCGTCCACGATGTAGCCGGTCACGAGGCGGCGGCCCGGTACTCGGCGAGCGCGTCGATTGCGGTCTGACGAAGTAAAAGGGCCGGGTCGCGGTCATCATCTGCTCGGAGCTTCTGAGCCGCCGCTGCGATGGCATCGGCGACCGGGCGGGGTGCCGGATAGACCCTGTCGTGTCTCGGACCCAGCCGAGCGCGGCAGCCTGCGCATGCATGACGGCTACCGCTCGGGCCGCGGCTGCGTCGGCGTCAGCGTCAGCGTCAGGATCGAGTCCGAAGATGCTGTGAACAAGTGCCCGGGACCGCACACGACGCTCGTCTTCGTCAAGTTGATGAGCAAGCGCTCCGGAGAGGTAGCCCGACAACGACCGCGCTTCGCCGGCGGCAACCATCGCCTGCGCTCGGTCAGCGAGCTCTTTCGGGACCGTGATCGACAGCTGCTCCGTAGCCATAGGACAAAATCCTATCGGTACGGCGACGAACGTCACGGACCTCAAACTCATGCGATTCACGCTCTGCGAACGCGGAGCCAGCAGTTCGCGAGGAAACCCAACGCGGACTCAGTCCACCGGGTCAGCGGCCGTTGAGCACCGACACGCCGAGCGGGGTCAGCGAGTGGAGCACCATGTTGCGCTCGCGGTTACTCGTGATCAGACCGGCGTTGCGAAGGATGGTCGCGTGCTGGCTCGCCGCCGCCGCGGAGATGCCTACCCTGCGGGCGAGGTCGGTCGTCGAGCAGCCGTCGCCGATCGCCGCGAGAGCGGCCGCCCGGGTGTTGCCGAGCAGAGCCCCCAACGCGCGACGGCTGGTATCGGCTCGGTCCGGAGCCGCCACCGGGCGATCGGCCGGATAGACCAGGACCGGAGGCAGCTCCGGGTCGAGCAGCGTCACCGGATATCGCCAGCAGAAGTACGACGGGACGAGTAGCAGACCCCGACCGCCGAGGTGCATCTCCTGATCGAACGGGTAGTCGACGTGGAGCTCGCCGGCGCGCCACCGCATCGCCGGTCGCAAGCTCTCCAGCAATCCCTCCGCGCCCTGCGCGGCTACGGCCCGAATCCGGCGGGCCCGGTCACCCTCCACGACCGCCTCGATGCGTGACCACTCCGGGGCTACCGCGCGGTCGTAGTACGCGCGCATCGCGTCGGTCAGGAGCCGCAACGCCTCGGCGTCGCCTCGGGCCAACGCACCCACGTCGGCCGGCAACGGTCGCTCCTCCGCCAGGATGGCGAGGTCGCGACGGAGCAGTTCCGGCGGGGTCCCGGCCACCGCGTCCAGACCCGCATCGAGGCCATCCGCGCCGGCGAGCGGGGTGAGAAAGTCGGGAAAGTAGCCCGTCGAAGGGTTGAGCGCGAGCAACAGCCTCAGGTCAGACATCATTGGCGAAGCCTGCAGATCGGTCGCGACGCTGCGCCGCCACTCGCCGTGCACCGCGTTCGCCCGCTGACTGCGCAGGATGTGCAGGCTCAGCACCGTCTCCCAGAGCGGGTCTGGCGCAGGGGCAAGCCTTGTCCGGGCGACATCGTCTCCGGTGAAGAAGATCCTCAGCATCGTGATGGGAGCGCTCTCGTTGTGGGCTTGCGACTCTACCTCGCGGGCTTGACCGGCATGTTTCGGCTGTAGCCGAAGGTCCTCGACTACTGGTCACGGCTGTGAGGACACTGGCGCTGCTGGCCTGGGGAGGCACGTCGTGGCGGTGCGGTTGCAACGGGGGTCCGCGCGGCCCCCCAGGTCCGCGGAGCGGCCGCCCGCCACGACACCGGCTGGCGCCGGGCTGATCCAGGCGCGACCGATCGACTGATCGTGCCGGCGCTGAAGGCCGCCCGCGACCTTCAGAGGTAGCGGTCGTCGCCACGCTCCCTGAGCTCGTCGACAATGGACTTGATGTCCTGAGCCCGGTCGCGCGCACAGACGAGTACCGCGTCCGGGGTGTCCACCACGATGACATCGCGCAGGCCGAGGGTGGCGACGAGCCGCCCGGACCGTGCCACCACTACCGAGTCTGTGGTGTTTCGGAGCAGCACCGGCGCATCCTTCGGCTCGGAGACGACCACGTTCCCAGCGTGGTCCGCGCCGCCGACCTCGGGTGCGGCCAGGACCTGCGCCAGCGTGTCGAAGTCGCCCACGTCGGTCCAGCCGAAGTCACCCGGCACGGTGGCGACGAGCCCTGCGTCGGCGGCGCCCTCCATGACCGCGTGGTCAACCGAGATCTTGGGCAGACCTGGCCACACCTCGCTGACAACCTCGTCCTGGTCTGCCGTCCCCCACACCCGCGCGATGGCGGTCAGTTCGGCGAACAGCCCTGGTTGTTGGCGCCGCAACTCGGCCAGGAACGCCTCGACCCGCCACACGAACATGCTGGCGTTCCACAGGTAGCGGCCGGACGCCAGATAGTCCACCGCAACCTCGTACGACGGTTTCTCCTTGAACTCAAAAACCGCCCGCACACCCGACGCGTCGCCGTCGTCCGCGCACCGCAGGTACCCGTACCCGGTCTCCGGATGGGTCGGGGTGATACCCACCGTCATGAGTCGACCCTCGCGCGCCCCGCGAACGGCGGCGCGGATCACCTCGACAAACGCGCCTTCATCCCGGATCAGATGATCGGCGGCGAACGAACCCATGATCGCATCGGGGTCGCGCCGGACGATTACCGCCGCGGCAAGCCCGATGGCGGCGCAGGAGTCGCGCGGCGAGGGCTCGATCAGCAGATTGTTCTCCGGGAGCTCGGGCACCTGCCGGGCCACCGCCGCCGCATGAGCGGCACCGGTCACCACGTAAATCTCATCGTGTGAGGACAACGGCGCGAGGCGCGCCACAGTCGCCTGCAACAGCGACGCCGGCGATCCGGTGAGCGCATGTAGGAACTTCGGGTGGCCGGCCCGGGACAGCGGCCACAACCGCGTTCCGCTGCCCCCGGCGGGAATCACCGAGTAGAGAGCGCCCACGTCTGTCGAGCCCGCACGGTCCATCAGGTCATCATGCCTGACCGCGGGCAACGCGCCGGGATAACCCCAGACTGGCCCAAAGGTGCCTAATTGATTGCCTCCGACGAAGGTGGTATCAACAGGATCAAGACGCTGTGGCACGCGTCCAGGCGCCTAGGTGAACATCGGCGCTGGAGTCCCACGTGAACTCCTTGGCCCGGGCGAGCCCGGCGACCGCCAGCGCCAGGCGCCTCGGCTCGTCATCCAGGAGCGCACGAAGATCACGGGCGATGTCGTCGGGATCCGGACCGGTGTACGCCACGGCGTCGCCACCGACCTCGGGCAGAGAGAGCCGTGGCGTGGTCAGTACCGGCGCTCCGCACGCCATCGCCTCGAGCACCGGCAGGCCGAAGCCCTCGCCGTACGAGGGGTACGCAGCGACGAGCGCGCCGCCGAGGTAGCCCGGCAGGTCGGCGAAGCGCAGGTACCCGGGTCGCAGCAGCCGCAGACTCGCCGGTACGCCCGCCACCGCCTGATCGATCTCGTCGTCGTGGCCCTGGCCCCCAGCGACGACCAGAGCTGGCGGGTCGGGCCGGTCCTTCACCGCCGCGGCCCAGCCGCGGATGAGGTTGGGCACGTTCTTGCGGGGCTCCTTGGCGCCAAGGAAGGCGACATACGAGGTGTCACCGAGGCCGAGCCGGGCCCGTACCCGCGCCTTCTCCTCGGCCGCGGGCGCATGGAACGCCACGTGATCGACGCCGTGGTAGGCGACGTCGATCCGGGTCGGGTCGGCGTCGAGCAGGCGGATCAGCTCATCCCGGGTCGCCTTGCTCGGCACGATGACCCGCTCCGCGCGGCGCAGCGATGTCTTGATCGCCGACCGGAAGAAGGTGCGGCGAGACTTGTCGTAATGCTCTGGTTCGGTGAAGAACGTGGCGTCATGCACGGTCACCGTGACTGGGCAGGCCGCCCGCAACGGACAGGTGTAGAAGGGCGAGTGCAGGACCTTCGCGCCGACCTGCTGCGCGAGCAACGGAAGTCCGGTCTGTTCCCAGGCCAGCCGGGCGGGCCGGTGGTTCACCGCGGCCGGGGCCGCGACGATGTGCGCTTCGGGGAGCAGCCGCTGATACCGTTCGACATCCGGCCGGAGGCAGACGACCGCGAGATCCACGTCGTCTCGGCGCCCCAGCGCGCCGAGCAGGCCGTCGACATAGCGGCCCACGCCGCCACGATCGGCCGGCACGCTCGTGGCGTCAACCAGTACGCGAGGCGAACGACCGGCAGTCACGACAGGTCTCCTCAATCGGACACGACAACGGGTAACCAATCCGCAAGCCTACGCCCGCCACAGAGCGTCAGTGTGCTCACGACGCGGCCGAACGCACAGTTCGCTCCGATTACTCCTGACGGCCACTATCGTGATCCCGACATGGACAGCGATCTCCCGCCCACGGTTGTCGCGGCACTCGCGGCGTGGACCTCAACGGACGCCACTCGGCCGCGGCTGACCTACTACGACGATGGCACCGGCGAACGCACCGAACTGTCCGGGGCCACCCTGGCCAACTGGATCGCGAAGACGGCCAACCTGCTGGTGGACGGTCTCGGCCTCGGCACCGGTGATGTCGCCGCCGTTCGGCTGCCGGCGCATTGGCAGACCGGTGCGGTGCTGCTGGGCTGCTGGTCCGCCGGCCTGTCGGTCGATCTCGGCGGTACGGGTACCGGCCCGGCCTCCGTCGCCACCGAACCCGCCGCAGTAGCTTTCGTCGCCGCCGACCGACTGCGGGAGGTCGCCGCCGACGAGACGTTCGCCCTCGCCCTCGCGCCGTTGGCCGCGCCCTTCCGGTCAGGCCCTCCGCCGGGTGCGTTGGACTATGTGGTGGAGGTGCGCTCGCACGGCGACCATTTCGCCCCCTCTAGGATCGGCCCGCACACGGCCGCGCTCGCGGACGGCATGACGCACGCCGAACTGGTCGCGCTCGCCGCTTCCCGTGGCGTACCGTCCCGCGCCCGGGTGCTGGTAAACGCGGACGTGCTGAGCGACCCCATCTCCTGGCTGGTCGCACCGCTCGTCATGGACTCCTCGGTCGTGCTCTGCCGCGGCCTCGACCCCGCTCGGCTGGAAGCCCGCCTCGCCAGTGAGCGCGCTATCGCGTACCCGTGACGTCGCCGCACGCGAGGGCAACGGCATGCTCGGGGTCTATCGCCTCCAGGATGCCCGGCACCGGCGCGCCGGTCGCGTCGAGCACTCGCCAGCCGCCCAGGCTGACCACGGGCAGCGACTCCGCCGGCAGGTCGCGCGCCCGCCGCATCGCCAAAGCCAGCTCCGACAGCGTGCCCCAGGAGCCGCCCACCACGATGATGGCATCGGCGCTCGAGACCAGAACCGCGTTTCGGGCCTCGCCCAGGTTCGTGGCGATCACCACCGAGAGGTCCGCGGCCGCCGCACCGGCGTCGAGGCCAGGTCGTACGCCCACAACCAGCCCATCCAAGGATCGCGCCCCGGCAGCGACCGCCGACATCACACCCGTGCCGCCTCCACAGAGGACAATCGCGCCGCGCCGGACGAGATGCCGCCCGACCTCGAAGGCCGCCCTGGCCTCCTCGTCGGTACATGTCGCCGGCCCACAGACGGCCACCTGCATCTGTCAATGCTACGGGCAGCACGAGCGCTGGCCTACGCCTAAGATCAGCGGCCATGAGCATGCATGTGCATCTCTTCGCCGCGACAAAGATCGAGTTCGCGCGGATCGATCCCTTCGTGGGCCCAGCCGGCAGCGACTGGCCGTACGTTGACTGTGCGGACTGGCTGGACGGACTGACCCCGCTCGTCGCCGCGCTGACGGGTCGCGACATCAGCGAGTTCGGCGAGGCCGAGCTGGTCTTTCCCGAGGTTGACGATGCGGAGTGGGAAGGTCCGTGGGTGGCCCAGCTCCCCACCGCCGATACCGAGGCGATGGCGTTCGTGGACGACGCGACGCTGCGCGATTATGCCGAGGCGGAGCGGCTGGGTCAAGCCGAGATCGACCGCAACGCCGCGCTTCGCGATCTGTGCAGCGAGGCGCTGACGGAGGAGCAGGACGTCTATCAATGGTCATCGAACTGAGCGGTCCGCGAACTAACTCGAACTAACTCGTCACCGCTCGTTGCCTAGCCAGCTCCTCGAACGCGGCCAGCGACTCGGGGTTGGCAAGCGCACCCTTCGCCGCTGCGGCCTCCACCGGAGTACCGGTCAGGATCCTCTTGACCGGCACCTCGAGCTTCTTCGCCGACAGGGTCCGCGGCACTGCCCATACCTGGTAGATCTCATCCGGAATGTGGCGCGGTGACAGGTTTGTGCGCAGCTCCCGCGCGATCCGCGCCCGCAGCTCGTCGTCCAGCGTCAACCCGTCGGCGAGCACCACGAAGAGCAACAGCTCCCCGGCACCACCGTCAGGATCCTCGAGATGTACGACCACCGAGTCGACCACCTCGTCGAGCCCCTCCACGACGGAGTAGAACTCGCTCGTGCCCAGCCGCACCCCGCCCCGATTGAGCGTGGCGTCGGAGCGCCCCGTGATCACGCATGAGCCGCGCTCAGTGATCGTGATCCAGTCGCCGTGGCGCCAGACCCCGGGGAACACGTCGAAGTACGCCTCGCGGTAGCGGGAACCGTCCGGGTCATTCCAGAAGCCGACCGGCATCGACGGCATCGGCGCCGTGATGACAAGCTCGCCGACCTCTCCGATCACCGGCTTGCCGGCTTGGTCGAACGCCTCAACCTTCGCGCCAAGGCAACGACAGGCGATCTCCCCTTCATAGACGGGGAGCAGCGGCGAGGCGCCGACGAAGCCGGTACACATGTCGGTGCCACCGGAGATCGACTGAAGCTGGACCGCGTCGCTGACCGCCTCGTACACCCAGCGAAAGCCCTCGGGCGGTAGCGGCGCCCCGGTCGAACCCACGGCGCGCAGCCTCGACAGGTCGGCCAACTCCCGCGGCACGATCCCGGCCTTCCGGCACGCCAGCAGGAATGGCGCAGACGTCCCGAAGTAGGTTATGCCCGCCGTCTCGGCCAGCCGCCACAGCTCGCCAAGGTCGGGAGCGGCCGGGTTGCCATCGAACATCACGATGGCCGAGCCCACGGCGGGCGCCGAGACCAGGAAGTTCCACATCATCCAGCCGGTGGTGCTGAACCAGAAGAACCGGTCACCCGGGCCCAGGTCGCTGTGCAGCGCCAGCATCTTGAGGTGCTCGAGCAGGATGCCGCCGTGCCCATGCACGATCGGCTTGGGTAGCCCGGTCGTGCCGGAGGAGTAGAGCACGTATAGCGGATGGTCAAAGGGCACCGCATCGAACTCGAGCGGCGCGTCCGTCTCCGCGGCAAGCTCGGACCAGGCCAGGTCGTCGGCCGGCGGTCCGTCCCGAAGGTAGGACAAGTCGTGCAGATACGACAAGTCCCGCAGATACGACAACGTGACGACGTGTGCAAGGGAGGGCAGCGCGGCCCGGATGTCGGCCACCTCGCCGGCGCGCTCGACGGGCTTGTCCCCGTAGGTGTAGCCGTCGACCGCTACCAGCACCTTCGGCTCCACCTGCCGCCACCGGTCGACCACCGACCGGGTGCCGAACTCCGGCGCACAGCTGGTAAATACCGCTCCCAGGCTGGCCGCGGCGAGCATGAGGATGAACGTCTCCGGAATGTTTGGCGCGTACGCCGCCACTCGGTCGCCCCGCCCGACCCCGAGCCGCCGCAGGCCCGCCCGAACCCGTCGGACCTGCTCACGGAGGTCTGCGGCCGTCAGCGTGGTGGGAGCTCTGGTCTGCGAGTACGCCAGCACGACGGGGTGGTCGGCGGCGAGGCCCGGCATACGCAGCACGTGTTCGGCGTAGTTCAACGTGGCGCCGGGGAACCAGCGTGCGCCCGGCATCGCGGCGCCGCCGGCGTGGGGATCTATCGGATCCGCCAGCGTTTGCGCGGGTTGGGTGTGCGCGATGACCTCGAAGTAGTCCCACACTGCCGCCCAGAACGCGGAGATGTCCCCCACCGACCAGCGCCACAGCGTCGCGTAGTCCCGCCCCACGGTGATTCCCCGGGTGCGCTCCACGAAGCGTACGAAGTCGCCCACCCGGGACCGGTCCAGAATGTCAGCCGGCGGTGTCCACAACACCTCGCCCGCGGTCATCGCAGCCTCCTCCCCACCCTCGTGGCCGGCACCATCCTGCCGGACGCCGCGGTACGCACATTGTCGGGCACCAACCAGCGGTGCCGAAGTATGCCCAACCCACACAGGTTGACCACCGCCAACCGTCCGTTCGTGGGACACCGCGTGGCGGCCCGGCACGCTACCGTGCGATCGTTCCCGATCGTGAGGAGTGCAGATGCGCCACCTCCTGAGCGTCGGGTTGGCGCTCGTGCTGACTCCGCTGATCTACATCGCCACAGGGCTCTCGGCCATCAAGTTTGGCGAGGCGAACGAGCTAGGCGACATCGAGATCGTCCCAGCCCTGGTCGGGCTGTTCGCGGCCTTCGTCGCTGGTGCTCTCTACGCGCTGCTGGTGATGGCGCGCCTCTCGCCGGTCGGCCCCGTCTTCGCGGGCGTGGTGTACCTCGGCCTGACGCTGTGGGCGTTGCTCGCTCCGAGCGGCTTCCTCAACACGATGCCGGCTCGCCTGTTCGGGGTGGATGACGTGCTCTACGTCCCGGTGGGCTTCGGTACGGCCCTGCTCGCCGTACCCCTGCTCTTCACGGTGTTCAGCCCACGCCGCTGGCGCCGCAACGCCCAGCCAGGCGCCGTTGCGTACCAGGCCGCGCCGGCCTACCCGCCAGCACCGGGCTCGGCAGCGCCGAGCTACGACACGTCGCCTTCCTATGAGACTCCGGCGACCCCGGCCCCCACGTACGAGCCCCCGGTGTACACGCCGGCGCCGCCGGCCGCCCCGACCTATCCGAGCGTCACCGAGCCTGCCCAGGCGACGCCAGCCGACGCCAGCGAAGGCGACGACGCCATTCTTCGTTGATCAAGGGGATAGTCGCGTGATTGGAGATCAAATCGCGCGACTACGCCCTAGATCGACGGAGGGGTTGCTGGGCCGACTATCCTCGCCGGATACGCCGCACCCCCACGGCGTCGACGTGCTGGCTTAGGCTGAGCCGAAGCCGCAGGTGTGATCAGCCGGTATCGGACCGATACCCCAGGGCCCGAGAAAACCGGTCACCGCATCCGCGCGGTGAGACAGCGAGCGGAGAGACGTGTGAGCTTCCCCTATTCCCCGACCCAGGCGTACCCCCCGCCCCAGGCGCAACAACCGACCCCGGTCGTGATGCCGTCCGGAGCACAACGACCGAGGCTGACCTTCATAGGTACGGGCTACCTCGGGGCGACCTACGCCATCTGTTTCGCGGAGTTGGGCTATGAGGTCCTCGGCGTCGACGTCGACGAAGCCAAGATCGCCAAGCTGGCCGCGGGCGAGGTCCCGATCCACGAGCCGGGACTTGACGAGCTCCTGCGCCGCAACCTCGCCGCGGGGCGCCTGCGGTTCTCCACCGACTACCGCGAGGCGGCCGATTTCGGCGACGTGCATTTCATCTGTGTCGGTACGCCGCAGCGCCCCGACGGCATGAGCGCCGATCTGAGCTACGTGGAGACCGCGGTCACATCGTTGGTGCCTCATCTCACCCGCAAAGCCCTCATCGTCGGCAAGTCGACCGTCCCGGTCGGCACGGCCGAGTGGGTCGAGCAGCTTGTCGGCAAGCACGCGCCCGCGGAGCTCGGCGTCGAGGTGGCCTGGAGCCCCGAATTCCTCCAGGAGGGCTTCGCGGTCGAGGACGTCCTGCGCCCCAACCGACTCGTGCTCGGTCTGAAGAGCGCCTGGGCCCACTCGATGCTCTTCGCCGCCCATAAGGGTGTCTTCGAACTCGCCGTCAACGAGGACCGCGAGGTCCCCGTCGTGGTGACCGACTTCGCCACTGCCGAGCTGGTCAAGGTCGCGGCGAACGCGTTCCTCGCCACCAAGATCTCCTTCATCAACGCGATGGCCGAGGTCTGCGAAGCCTCTGGCGCAGACGTGAGCCAATTGGCGCGAGCCATCGGCTACGACGACCGGATCGGCAAGAAATTCCTGCGGGCCGGGGTCGGCTTCGGCGGCGGCTGCCTCCCCAAGGACATCCGTTCGTTCCAGGCTCGGGCTCAGGAACTCGGCGCAGGCGAGGCCCTACGGTTCCTGCACGAGGTCGACCTCATCAACCAGCGCCGACGCGGGCGCGTGGTCCAGCTCGCCGCCGAGCTGCTCGGCCGCCCGTACGGCCCGGCCGGTCCTGATCTCAGCGGCATGCGTATCGCCGTCCTGGGAGCGACCTTCAAGCCGAACACCGACGACGTACGCGACTCGCCGGCCATCGCGGTCGCCCGCAAGTTGGCCCGCACGGGCGCCCAGGTGGGCGTGTACGACCCGCAGGGTATGGAGAACGCGAAGCGGGACCTGCCGGAGGTCTCGTACGCGCAGAGCATGACCGACGTCGTGCGCGACGCCGACCTGGTGTGTGTCCTCACGGCGTGGGAAGAGTTCCGCTACGCCGACCCCAACGTCCTCGGCGCGCTTGTCAACGGCAAGCGCGTCATCGACGGACTCAACTGCCTCGACCAGCCTCTGTGGACCGCGGCCGGCTGGGAGTTCCGTGGCATGGGCCGCCCCAACCCCTAACGCCTCGCCACCGCCCCGCTCTCGCCGCCCCCTTTCCCGCCGAGGTCGTAGCATCCCGCGCCCGCACACGGCAGAGTGTCTGTCGTGGACACTTACCCGTGCCCGGCCTGCGGTGGCGTCGCCGACGAGACCGACGGGTGCCGCTCGTGCGGCCGTGCCCATGACCCGGTGGCGGCGACGCTCGCCCGACTCAACCAGGCGGTGGCCGGACTCGACGACGAGTCGCGACGACTCGCTGACGATCAGTCCGACCTAAGGGCCCGCCGGATCCGGCTTCAGGCGCAGCGACTCGCGCTGACGAACGCGGTGGCCCAACGTCTCGCCGATGAGGCCGCTGCGCGAAAGGGAAAGCGTCCCCGCGCCGTGCTGAGCCGGACCGCGATGAGCCGGACCGCGATGAGCCAGACCGCGATGAGCCAGACGGCGCCGAGCCAGACGGCGCCTACCCAGCGCGGCGAGCACACGCTCGGCACGGCCGGCGGCACCCCGACCGCCACTCAGGCAATCATCGAGACGCCCATCGGGGCGGAGACCTCGCCTCGGTCGGCGCAGAACACGCTGCTCACGCTCGGCGGCGTGCTGCTGGGCATCGCCGCGATCGTCTTCACTGGACTCTTCTACACGACCACTCAGACCGGTGGGCGGGCATTCATCCTGGGCATCGCCACCACCCTCTGCCTGGGTGTGCCAGTGCTGTTGGCCCGACGGACGCTGACCGCTACGGCGGAGACAATCGCCGGGCTCGGTCTGCTGCTGGTACTGCTGGACGGATACGTCGCATACAGCGCCGATCTCGCGGGTCTGGGCAGTGTGTCCCCGCCCCTCTTCGCCGCCGTTCTGTTCGCTCTGGTCACTGTCGTCGCCGCCGCGTACAGGTTGGCGACCCATCTGCGCGCGCCTCAGTTCGCGGCACTGCTCGCCGTTCAGCCACTGTTGCCGCTGATAGGCCTCCATGTCGGGCTCGGCCGCAACGGCTTCGCGACCATCTTCGCCGTGGTCGCCGCGCAGAATCTCGGCGCCGTGGCCATGCTGAGCCGCGGCGACAGGATCAGCGCGAGGGCGGGACCGCAGCGTCGGCGCCCTGGCCGGCCCCGCATGCTGCGCGAGCTGGCCTGGCTCCTGTTCGGCGTGGCGATGACGATGTCGGCGGGGTTGGCCGTGGCGGGACTCGTCCGGGCCGACACCGTGGCCGAGGCGGTCGAGACATCGCTCGTGCTCCTGCTCGCAGCCGCGGTGGGCATCGCAGCAGGCCAGCTCGCCGGTCGGGATACGCTGCGCCACGTCGCAACGGGTGCGGCGGCGCTGACCATTATCGCCGCGGTGAGCCGGGTCAACGCCCTGGCGCTGCCGCAGTACACGCTCGTGCTGACCACGGCGACGGCCGCCGGCATCGCGGTCGCGGCTGGTTTCCTTCCCGCCGATGCGCGCCGAGGTCCGCAGATGGGGAGCCTGATCGGCGCGGCGCTGGCCGCGCTGGTGGTCACCGTCAGCGCGTCGAGCACCACGGCGGCGACGGTTCGTGCGGCGATCACGCCGTCGGTGTGGGCGGCAGACCTCGCCGGGTACGCCGAACGGGTGCACACGACGAGCTGGCAGGTGCCCGCGTCGGCGGTCCTCCTGGCCGTGCTCGCGGTCGCGGCGGCGCCGCCCCGATGGCGCATTGACGCGGCGGTCGTCGGCGGGTTTCTGGTCGTGCTCGCCGCACCTGGGACGGGCAGCATCGCCTGGTGGGTGGTGCCGCTGCTCGGCGTCGTCGCGTCGTCGGCTTCGACGATGACGGCCTTGTTCGCCCCGGAAGGGCGAAGCGGGCTCATCCGGTCCGGGTCGGGCGCATTACTTGGGCTCTATGCCGTCGCCACGAGCCTTGCCCGACCTGAGCTGACCGCCGCGGTATGCGCGATCCTTGCCCTGGTGGCTGCCGCGACGGCGGTCAGCGCCGCGGGCTGGCCCGACCGCTTCGGCCCGTACGCCGATCGGGTGGCGGATTCGGCCGGCGGCGCGGCGGCTTTCACATTTCCGATCGCGGTCGGCACATACGCCTGGCTCGGGGGCGCGGCGCCTGGCGTACTGCTGCCCGTGACCATGCTGGCCACGGCGGTCGGTGTGCTTGCGGCGGCCCTGTCGCAGGTGGCCGCACCGATGCCCGGGACGGGCAGTGCGGGCGGTGCCTTGGCCGCGACCGCCGGCTGCCTAGTGCTGAGTATCCAGATCGACGGCACGACGCCGGGGGACATCGGCGTCGCCGTGCTCCTGCTGGTTGCCGCGGCCGCCACCGCCGCGTCGCGAGCGTTCGAGGTCTCCGCGGGCGCACTCGTCGAGGCGGTGTCCTCCGTCCCGGCCGCGGTCGGGGCCCTCGAGGACGCGATCGGTGGCACGATCGGCCGCGGGGCTGACATCCCGGACCGGCCACGGCGGCGCAGCCAACTCCTACGGGCCGATGGAATCACCGTTGGTGCGGCGCTCGCCACGGCGGCTCTGATCTTCGCGATGGCCCGCCTGTTCGCCGTGGCCGTACCCGGCGTCGGCCTGGTCACAACGACGGCGATGGTCTTCGCGGTATCCCTCGGCGTCCTTGCTCTGCCTGAGGCTTGGCGCCGCGGGCCCCGCCTGGGCGGCGTCGCGGTCGGCGGCATGATCGGCGCTCTGACCGCCGGCATCGCCATAGCCGAGGCCGTACGGGTAATCGCAGCCAGCACACCGTTCTGGGCGGCCGATCTCGCCGCGTGGCATGACCGTGCCTCGGGATGGGCGCCGTTCGGCTGGCAGGTGCCGGCCAGCCTCCTGCTGGCCGCGGCCGCAGCGGCCGCGCTCCTGCCCGCTCCGGTCGGCGGCGACGTCGGGTTCGTGACGCTCTCGCTGGCTGGGCTCGCTGCCCCGGCCGCGCTGGGCCTGGCCTGGTGGAGCCCGATCGCGATCGCCGGATCCCTCGCCTTCGCCGCCGGCGTGGGCGCGGCTCTGGTCGGACCCGACGATGCCGAGGATGTCCCGGGGCGTCGGCTCGGCCTTGCGGCCCTGCTGGGTCTCTACGCCACAGCCGCCGCGGCGGGGACGTACGGGTCGACGGTGATGGCGCTGAGCGGCGTCGTTTTCGCCGGCGTGATGGTCGCCGGGATCGCCCAGGCACGAACGGTCGTGCCTCCCGTCGTGCCGGGCGTCGCCGGGGCGGCCGCGCTGATCGCTGCCCCCGGCGCTGCCGCCACGATCGCGGTGGCGAGTGGGGCGACGCGAACCGGCGTACTCGGCGCCGCACTCGCGCTGGCCGCATTTGGCGTGCTGATCGTCGGCGCCCTCCGGTTGGCCCGGATGCGGTGGGGTGGGTATCCCGCCTTCGGCGTTGGCACCGCCGCCCTCGTCGTAGCGCTGGCATCGCTGCCCGACCTTCGTGAGGCGCAAGTCTGGGCCGCCGCCGCCGCCCTCGTGGCGGTATCCGCGGCCGCAACGCTTCGTACCTTCGCCGGAGGCGATCAACGCAGCATCGTCGCCGGAGGCGATCAACGCAGCATCGTCGCCGGAGGCGATCAACACGGCATCGTCGCCGGAGGCGATCAACACGGCATCGTCGCCGGAGGCGATCAACGCGGCATTGCCGACGAACGTGCTGCGACCACCGTGATCGTGGCGACCGCCGGACCAGCCGCCTTGCTCGCCGCCGTAGCCAGCGCACCGGCGTGGTTCACCGCCGTGGTCGGGCCGTACCGAACTCTCCGCCAGATCTGGCAGGGGTACGCCATCGCGCCGATCCCCGACGGTGCCGGGCCGGCCACGGTGACCCTCGCGCTACTCGCGGCCGTCGCGGCCACGACCGCGCTCACCCTGGGGGGTCGGGGCTACCTGCTCGCCGCAATCCTTCCGCCACTCGCCGCCCTCGCTCTGGTCGCGCCGACGGCGATCGGCGCACCGCGAGCTAGCGCCCCGTGGGTCGCGCTGGGCGTCGCCCTCACCACCGGTCTCGGCGCCGCGCTCGCTCCCCCGACGGCGCCGTCGGCGACCCGGCTGCTGCGCGGCACCGCCGGCATCATCTGCGCGGTCACCGGTGGGGCCGGGCTCGCAGGCACCCTGGCTACCCGCGCCGACACATTGACGGCGCTGGGCATCCTCGTCGGCGCCGCCGCGGTCGCAGCCTGGCTCGGCCGGGACGCCGCCATCCGGATGGTCGCGTGGATCGTCGCGGCCGCAGCCGGCTTCGCCCTGCCCGTCACGGCGCTCGCGGCCGCAGACCACCCGCTGCGGCCGGGCGCGTTCGGCGTGCTCGGCGTCTGTGGCCTGCTGATCGTCGTGGCCTGGGCGCTCGCCCGCTCCGCCATCCGACGTGCGGAGGCCGCTGCGGTGGAGCTGTGCGCATCCTTGGGCGCCGCGTTCGCACTGCTGCTGGCGTTGGGCTCGGCGCGTCACGCGGCGGCGGTCCTGACCATCTGGGGCCTGTTGCTCGGCGGCGCGGCGCTCCGCCGCGACCGTCCGGCGGCCCGCCGTCAGTGGCTCGTTCGCGCGGCCCTCGCGGCCGAGGTCGGGGCCTGTTGGCTGCTGCTCTACTCGGTCGAGGTGGGGTTGGCCGAGGCGTACACGCTGCCATTCGCCTTAGTCGCTCTCCTCGGCGGCGCGCTTGAGCTACGCCGACGGCCGGAACTGTCGTCGTGGATCGCCTATGGTCCGGCCCTGGCGGGCGGCTTCCTGCCCAGTCTGGCGTTGGTTCTCGTCGGCGACCGCGTCGTGTGGCGGTGGGTGGCTCTCTTTGCCGCCGCGATCGTCACGGTCATCATGGGCTCGTGGCGACGCCGGCACGCGCCCGTGGTGACCGGTGGCTCCGTCGCGGTGATCGTCGCCGTGACGGAGATGATCCGGCTGTTGATCCAAGGGGCGATCGCGGGTGCGGTGCTGGTCGCCGTGGCGGGTGTGGTGCTGATCGTGTTCGGCGGCGTGTCGGAGAAACGCCTGCGCGGAGCGCTTCGCCGGATGTCCTGATCAGTGCCCCGCCTGGCCTGAGAGCGACCACGTTCACCGGTCACCTAGGCTGGCGGGTGATGGATTCCCGGACCGGTCTACCAATCGTCGGCATGGTGGGGGGCGGCCAGCTCGCCCGGATGACCCACCAGGCCGCGATCGCCCTTGGACAGTCGCTGCGGGTGCTCGCCGCCTCCCCCGACGATGGTGCCGCGCTCGTCGTCGCGGACACGGTGATCGGCGACCACACCGACCTCGAGGCCCTGCGGGGGTTCGCCAAGGGCTGCGACGTCGTCACGTTCGACCACGAACACGTTCCCAGTGACCACATCCGGACGCTCGCCGCCGAGGGTGTGACGGTGCGCCCAAGCGCGGACACGTTGCAGCACGCCCACGACAAGCGGGCCATGCGCTACAAGCTCACCGCGCTCGGTGTGCCGGTGCCCACATGGCGCGCGGTGACGAGCCAAGCTGAGGTCGCTGACTTCGCGTCCGCGCTCGGTGGTGGCCCGATCGTCGCTAAGGCCACGACCGGAGGCTACGACGGGCGCGGCGTGTGGATCCTCGACGACCCATCCGACGTACAGCGACTTCTCGCCGAGGGTATCGAGCTGATTGTCGAGGAGAAGGTACGGCTGCGCCGTGAACTGGCCGCGGTGGTGGCCCGCTCGCCGTGGGGTCAGGTCGCGGCGTACCCGGTCGTGGAAACGGTTCAGCGCGACGGCATATGCATCGAGGTGCTCGCCCCAGCCCCCGGGCTGACCGTCGATGCGGCCGTACAGGCCCAACAGCTGGCCATCCGCATCGCGACCGAACTCGAGGTCGTGGGCGTGCTGGCGGTCGAGTTGTTCGAAGTGGACGGTGGCGGCCTGGTCGTCAACGAGCTCGCCATGCGGCCACACAACTCGGCACATTGGACGATAGAGGGTGCGCGCACGTCACAGTTCGAACAGCACCTGCGGGCTGTTCTCGACTACCCGCTGGGTGAAACCTCGCTGACAGCGCCCGCGGTGGTGATGGCCAACGTCCTCGGTGGACCGTCCGGTGGGATGGGGATTGACGAGCGGGTGCACCATCTGTTCGCGTCCGACCCCGGCGTGCGGGTGCATCTCTATGGCAAGCAGGTAAGGCCGGGTCGCAAGATCGGACACGTCACGGTGCTGGGCGAAGACATGCGATTCTTGCGGGCGCGGGCCGCCCGCGCGGCGCGGTGGCTGAGGGAGGGTGTCGGTGACTGACATCGCGCCGGTCGTCGGAGTCATCATGGGCAGCGACTCCGACTGGCCGACCATGCGCGCGGCAACCGAGGCACTCGCCGAGTTCGACGTCGCCCACGAGGTCCGAGTGCTGTCCGCGCACCGCACCCCGGAGGCCATGTTGGCCTACGCCCGCGGCGCGGCCGATAGTGGCCTACGCGTCATCATCGCCGGCGCGGGCGGCGCGGCACACCTGCCCGGCATGGTGGCGAGCGCCACTCCATTGCCAGTGATCGGCGTGCCCGTACCGCTGCGGTATCTGGACGGGATGGACTCGCTGCTCTCGATCGTGCAGATGCCGGCGGGCGTTCCCGTCGCGACGGTCTCCATCGGCGGAGCCCGCAACGCTGGCCTTCTCGCGGTCCGTATCCTCGCCGCCACCGACGCTTCGCTGCGGCAGCGGATGGCAGCGTTCCAGGATGGCCTGCGCGCACTGGTTGAGAAGAAGGATGCCGCGCTGCGCGCCGAGCAATGAGTGTCACGTCGGCCGGGTAGTCACACCGCGCTCCCGCGACACCGACCGCCCGGCCTTGGCCGTGGTGTCGAGCGTCGCGAAGTCCCTGGCGCGCTCACGAGGGCCCGCCGTCCGGGGCTGGGGCGCAGGGCAGACCAGAACGATCGGTGTGCACTCGACGCCCTGACCTGCCGGGTTGTCGGCGAAGATCTCCGCGACGATCGGCTCCGCGTGCGGGACGGCATGGGCGTAAGGGCCGGGCGCGAAACCCAGCAGCCGGCTCCCCATCTCGTCCACCGAGACGACCGCACACCCGGCGAGCGTGTCCACGAGGTGGGGCGGCAGCGAGTAATGCAGCGCGTCGAGGAGTGCCTCCGCCACGTCGTCCGGATTGAACGGGCCGCGCACGACTGCACCGTCCGCGGGGGCAACGGCGCCGGCTCGGGGCGGGTAGAGCGTGGCCGCGGTCTGCGGCAGCAGCCGTTCCGACCGGTCCATACTCAGCGCCGCCGCGAGCGTGCCCGCCGCCACCCGCGGTAGCCCGCCGTGGTCGATGGCCACCTGCATCGTCCACGCCTCTCCGAGGCGGGGCAACCAGCGTCGCGCGAACCGGGCAAGCACGCGCGCCGCGAGGCTGGGCTTGATATCCCACAGTGGACAGACCCGGCGCTGGCTAACTGCGACCACCTTGCCGGCGAGCGCGGCGAACCATGGCCCGCGCAGTGTCTCCCGGAGCAGACTGACCGCGAACTGCTCAGTCAATGCGTCCGCCACATACCAGGCCGCCTTCGCCACCAACTCGTCGCCGGGTGCGAACACCTCGGTGTGGACGGGCAGCCGGGCCCACGTCACACCAGCAACCTCGAGGTCGTCCGTCCCCAGGTCGGACTCGGGCAGATCGTCGGACTGCGAGGCGTCGGTCGTGCCCGGGTCGCCCACGGCCCGCAGCCAGCGTTCGACGAGGTAGGCGCGCAGCAGCGACTCCTCATCGATCGGCTCCCCGGCGGCGAGCCGCCGCAGCGGATCGATCCCACCCGTCCGGTCATGCCACGGCCTCGGTACCGCAAGGGCGGCGGCGACCAGGTCGCGCAGCCACAACACGATCTCGCCTGCGGTTGCCGCCCGGGCCGGGTCCGTGCCGGCGTAACGAGCGACAGCAGGTGGCAGTGTCTGACCGACGATGGACTCCAACTCGTCCCCGATCAACCCGACCGGCTCGACCTCACGCAGCGGTGAGCGCACCACCACTCCGTAGCGTGCCGAGATGCGATCGCAGACCCGAGCCACGCAGGCTGGCTCGCCCAACGCCGTATCCAGCAGCGTGTCCACCTCGCCGCTGCGTCCCTTCGCGATTGCCCACAGCAGATATAGGTCGAGATCGGGCACGGGTTCACCGAGGTCGCGAAAGAACGCGTCCAGGTCGAGTCCGGATGGCTCGAAGGTATAGGGGACGTGGCGGATCGTGCCGTACGGCATCGCCGCCAGGATCGCGGGCATCTGCGAGGCTGGCGCCCGCAGACCCGGGAAGGTCGCCGTATACACGGCAACCGGCCGAGCGCGATCGGAGCGACGATCGGTACGGGACAGCGCCGTGCCGAGCAGCGCCGTGCCGAGCAGCGCCGCACCCGCCAGCCCCGGACCCAACAGCACACCCGCCCGCGCGTCGGCCGGCGCGGCCCGCAGCGCCGACCGCAGCGCCGTCGACGCCGACGGGGTGCCCCGTTCCCACCAGGACCCGGACGATGTCGCGGAGCCGTCGGCCGTCAGCACCACCGCCTCGCCGGGCAGCACCCGCCAGACGAGCGCGAAGAAGGTCCGTTCGGTGTCGTCACACAGGCCCGTTTCGATAAACCGCCGGATCACGTCGACGTCGGGCCGAGCCGCCACCCCGGCGCTGACGAGTGCCAGCGGTTCCGAGGCGACCAGCCAACCATCGCCGTGGCGCGCGTAGTAGAGGCCCGGCCCGTCCCCGTTGCGCGCCAGGACGAGTTCCCCTCGCTCGGCATCGGCGAGAATCACGGCGTACGGGTCGTCGTCGCTCGCGATGAGTCCGGCCGGCCCTCGCGCCGTGTAGCCGGCATCCAGGGCGGTGATCGAGGCGACGCCGTCAACGGCGAACGCCGCGACGGTTCGCTCCTCGTCGTCAGCCACCCTGGGGATGGCCGGCATGACGGCGCGTACGGCCACCTCCAACCGGGTTCCCCCGCGGCCGTCGAGCCGGCAGAGCGCACCGTCGGCCCCGCGCGGTGCCAGGGCAACCGCGAGGGCGTCGATGGATCCGGGCGCGTTGAGCGCCGCGGCGAGGCCGGTCATATCACGAGCCCTTCCCCGCCGATCAAGAACTTGTGGACGACGATATGTCCTTTATCGACGCGATCTGGGTGGGGTGGGGTGAGGTAGCGAGGGCGTCACCGTGGCCAACGAGTGGGCGGTTCGTCGGGTGCCGTCAGCGCGTCGGCTGGAGCATCCCGGCCAGGTCGTCCACTGCGGTGACCGGACGGTCGCAGACGAAGCCGCGACAGACGTACGCTGTCGCCATCCCGTCGATCATTGGTCGGCCCTCGAGCAATGGCACGCCGGGTGCGTCCGGCACCCCGGTCACGACCACCGCGCCGGGGGGCGCGAGCCGGCGGGCGGTCCGGGCCAGATCAGAATCGCCAGAGCCGGCGACGGCGATCTCGTACGGACCGGAGAGGAGCGCCTCCGCCGACGCGCACGAGTATCCGGCGAACCGGGCGTGGCGCGCCATCACCGGCGCGACCGCCTCCAAGGCCCGCTCGGCCGCCTCGCGGTAGCGGATGTCACCGGTCAGCGCCGAGTACGCGACGAGCGCCGCGACCATCGACGAAAGCCCCGATGGAGTGGCGTTGTCGGTCGGGTCAGCCGGCCGGGCCACGAGCATTTCCGCATCGTCGGCGGTGTCGAAGAATCCGCCGTCGCCGTCGGCGAAATGCGCCAACGCCGTGTCGATCAGCTGCCCTGCCAACGCCAACCAACGTCCCTCACCGGTGAGCTGGTGCATGGCGCAGAACGCCTCCGCCACGCAGCCGTAGTCTTCGAGCACCCCGGCCGGGTCCCCGACGACCCCGTTCCGCGACGCGCGCCGCACCCGCCCGTCGACGATGTGCCGGTCTGCTAGCACCCACGCGGCCCGCTGTGCGAACTCGCGGGCCCGGGTGGCGCCCGGGCCATCGGCGAGGGCGGCGAACTCGGCCAGTGCCGTCACCGCGAGTCCGTTCCAGGCCGCGACCACCTTGTCGTCCCGGCCCGGCTGGGGACGCCGGGCCCGGGCAGCGAGCAGGCGCTCCCTGATCGCGGCCCACCTCGACGAGAGTTCCGGGTCGGCGGCGTCGATGTCCCGGGCCAGCCGCAGGACGCTGGTCCCGTGCTCGAAGGTGCCGCGTCCCGAGACACCGAGCAGGTCGGCCGCCCATGCTCCGTCGTCGTCGCCCAGTTCATCGCGCAGCTGGGCCGGCGTCCACACATAGGTCGACCCCTCGGCCCCGTCGGTGTCGGCGTCCAGGGACGACGCGAACCCATCGTGAAACAGATCGCGGATCATGAATTGCGCCGTCTCCGCGGCCACCCGAAGCGGGAGCGGGTCACCGGTGAGTCGCCACGCGTGGGTGTACCCACGCAGGAGGAGCGCGTTGTCGTACAGCATCTTTTCGAAGTGGGGCACGGTCCACGTTTCGTCGACGGAGTAGCGGGCGAACCCGCCGCCGAGTTGGTCGTAGATGCCGCCGCGGGCCATCGCCTCGCACGTGTGGCGCACGATCTCCAGCGACGTTGGGTCACCCGTGCGGTGATAATGCCTCAGCAGGAAGAGCAGCGCGAGGTGCGGCGGGAACTTGGGCGCGCCACCGAACCCCCCGTACGTGGGGTCGTGGTCACCATGTAACGACGCGGCGGCCGAATCCAGCAACTCCGGGGTGACCGAACCCCGGACCAGGGAGAAGCCGCGACCCTGGGACCGTGCGACCGCCTCGACGACGGCGGCGCCCTGACGCAGGACGGCGTCGCGCTGGTCGCGCCATGCTTGCGATATCGCCTGCACCAGGTTCACAAAAGCATCCCTGGGGTAGTAGGTGCCACAGAAGAATGGCTCGCCGTCCGGGGTCGCGAAGACGGTCATCGGCCAGCCGCCGTGTCCGGTCATCGCCTGGGTCGCGGTCATGTAGACCGCATCGACGTCCGGCCGCTCCTCACGGTCCACTTTGATCGGTACGACCGACGCGTTGACCATGGCAGCCGCCGAAGCGTCCTCAAAGGACTCATGAGCCATGACGTGACACCAATGACACGCCGCGTACCCGACCGAAATCAACACGGGAACGTCCCGCCGGCGCGCCTCTTCGAACGCCTCCGGACTCCACTGCCACCAGTCGACGGGATTGTCCTTGTGCTGCTCCAGGTAGGGACTTGTCGCCTCGGCCAGCCGGTTCGCCATCTCTCAATGATCCATCAAGGCGATGGGGTCCTGACAATCGGGATGCTCCTCGTGGTCGCGGCGTGCGCCATCCCCTGCAGTGCCGCTGTCGCCTCCTCCAGCCGCAGTGGCGGCTGGAAAAGGAACCCCTGGGCCGCGGTCACGCCCAGGCCGACCAGGGCCGCGCGCTGCTCGGGCCGCTCAACTCCCTCCGCCACCACCCGCAGGCCCAGCTCGGCCGCGAGGTCGACGGTGGCCCGTACGATCGCCGCCGTCTCGGGCGATTCGACCATGGCCGCGACGAACGTACGATCGATCTTCACCTCGTCAACCGGGAACCGGGTCAGGAACGACAGCGACGCCGAGCCGGTGCCGAAGTCGTCGACAGACACCTGTACGCCGGCCGCCCGTAGGCCGGCAATCACGCCCCCCACCAGATCCAGTTCCGCGGCCGTGACGGTCTCGGTTATCTCCAGGATGAGCCGGCCTGGGGACACCGCCTGCGCCGCGAGCATCGCCGCGACCCCGGCCGGGAGCTCCGGATCCAACATGCAGCGGGCGCACAGGTTGACCGAGATCGGAATATGGATGCCTTGGGTGGCCCAGCCGGCCGCGATGCGTAGCGCCATATCCAGGACGTGGCGGGTGAGCCCGGCGGCCAGGTCGCTGTGCTCGATGGCTCCGATGAAGTCCCCGGGGCAGAGCAGACCGCGGCTGGGGTGGTGCCACCGCAGGAGGGCTTCCGCACTAACCGGCGCACCCGTGACCAGATCCACTGTGGGCTGTAGGTACAGCGTTAGTTGGTCGGTCGTAGACAGCGCGTCACGGAAGTCCGCGAGCACGGCCAGGCGGTCGCTGCTCGAGGCGTCGTTGGTGGGGTCATACCGGGCTACCCGAACACCTTCCCGCTTGGCCTGGTGCAGAGCCACGTCGGCGCGCCGGAGCAGTTCGGTCATGTCGCAGCTACCGGCGGTATCAACCACCACACCGGCGGATGCCTCCACTGCGATGGTCACGCCGGAGACCTGCGCGGGCACGGCCAGGGTCGAGATGAGCGAGCGCGCACGGTCGAAGGCGTACGCCCAGCCGAGCCCACTGGCGCTGCTGGCGGTCTGACCCGTCGCGAGGAGCGCGAACTCGTCACCGCCGAGACGGCCGAGTAGCTCGCCCGTGATCTGGCGGTCGGCCAGGCGCTGGGCGAGAACCCGCAGTAGTTCGTCCCCAGCTGCGTGGCTGAGCGCGTCGTTCACCGCGCGGAAGCCGTCGACGTCGAGCAGGAGGAGGGCGACGGACCGGTCGGGATCGCCGCGACGGAGTTCTCCGTTGCCACGGGCAAACAGCGCGGACCGGTTGCTCAGCCCGGTCAGCGGGTCACGGCGTCGTACGCGCTGCGCGCCGTCATCGCCTGCAGTTGGCGATGGGTGGCCGCGTCATGTAAGGCGGAGGCCACCGCGTCGGCGAAGGTTGAGAACGCGTGCTGCTCGGACGTGCCCAGCGCGACCTGGCGACGGAATCTGAGCCGGAGCTCACCAATATCGACATCGCCCACGACCAACCGACGCACCGCGGCGTGCGGTGCCCTCGCGCCGCTCGCGGCGGCGGCAGCGGCTGTGGTTGTGCCGGTGTCCCATGGTGTGTCGATCGCGCGGACCGCATCCGGTGTCTCTTGGCTGAGGTCTTTGACTCGCGCGAGGTAGCCGCGCCGCCGGCCGGACGGCCGGTGCAGCACCACCTCGACCTCGTCCGGCTCGAACAGCTGGGCCGCACCCCGCAGGGCGGCCTTCGCCACGCCTCCTTCGTCGAGTTGATTGAGGCCCCTGGTTGCCTCCGCGAGCGCGACCCAGGTGTCGCGCTCCTGTGCCGACCGCATCTGGTGGGCGTACCCCAGGTGGAGAACCCACAACACCGGCGCGAGCGGGGCCAGCCAGATCGCGTTCACACCGATCACGAAAGCCACGGCCAGCCCGACCGCGACGTTGCCGGCGAGCATGACCCTTTTGCCGCGGGCCACTCGCAGCCAGACCGAACCGAATTCACCCCGTGTGGTACTCGCCACCCAAGCCGATGCGAGCAGGCTCGTGACCACGAAGTACCCCAGCGAGGCGAGCAGGAGCGGTACGAAGGTCGCCGGGCGTTCGATGTCCACGCTCACCGGCTCGGCGGTGTCGGCCGCGCCGGCCACCACTGCCGCGACAGCCACAACCACAGTGGCGACGGCGCCGCCCGCCGTGAGCGCCGATACGCCGTACACGACGCGGGTCCGCGTCGCGGCATCCGCCCCGACCAGCCGGCCGGCGTGGCCGAGGACGCCTCCGGCAGCCACCGCCACCGGGACCCAGGGCGCCGGTACGAGACAGAGCGCGGCCACGACGCCCACCTCGCCCCAGCCGAGCATGACCACATCGCTGCCCACACGATGCTTGACCCGGGCCAGTTGCGCCGCCATGAAGGCGGTGACCGCGACGAGGAGTTCCCGGTAGCCGACCGCTATCCCGCTCCGACCAGCGACCGTGAGATACGAAACCACGGCGGCCACCGCAGCAGCGATCACGAGGTAGAACAGCACGCAGCGGCGAGCGGTCGGAAATACCCGCAGTATCCGGCCGTCAGTGCCCGACCGGCTGGCCGCCGCCCTCCCGCGGCCGACACCACCGATGGAGCCCGCCATTGGCTCCCTCCGATGTCTGCGTACCCCGTCGGGACGTTAGTCCTTCGAAGCGGGTAAAGCCATCGGACGATTGAGGGAGCGGACACTGTGAATTCATGGACGTGGCGTTAACACGCGAACTTACTTCGTGTCTTCGTCCTCGGTTCGGGTGTGCTCACCCGCTGCCGACGTTGGCGGCTGCTCGAAGCGCTCCGGCAGCCGACGAAGACGCGCGTTCATGTTGCGGATCAGCAGGATGGTGGCCACCACGAGCAGCAGGATGATCACCAGGCCAGTCGGCCCCGCGAGGCCGCCGGAGCGGGTGTCCCCGAAGTTGTTCTCCGCGAGCAGCTCGATCATGACCATTCCTTCCGACCGGGCGCACGCTACGCCGGCACTGTCACGCTACGCCCGACCTGTCACGGCCGCGGCACGGGCTCGCCGCACGCGAGCGTCTCCCGCACCCCGGCGAAGAGATCGTCCTCGGGGAGGCTGGTGTCTACGAACGATCGGGCGAGCTCATAATCCTCGGTCGGCCACGCCGCGCGCTGGACTTCCATCGGGACCCGGAACCAGAACCCTCGCCTCATGCAACGCCGTGATGCGCTCCTTGGAGAACCCCATGTGGTAGTAGAGCTTCAGCGGCTGCCACGGCTCACCCGTACCGGGGAAACGGTCCGGGTCGCCCGCCGCATCGAAGGCCACCACGCTCACGGTGTGGCACATGATGTGATCGGGGTGCGGATAGCCGCCGTTCTCGTCGTACGTGGTGACCACGTGCGGCCGGAACTCCCGGATAAGTCGCACCAAGGGCTCGGCGCCGGTCTGCGCATCCACCAGCGCGAAACAGCCCTCGGGCAGCGGTGGCAACGGATCACCCTCGGGCAGGCCAGAGTCCACGAAGCCGAGCCACGCCTGCCGGACGCCGAGGATCTCGCGGGCGCGGTCCATCTCCGCGCGGCGGATCTCGGACATGTTCTCCACGATCTCCGGCCGGTCGAGCTTCGGGTTCAGCACACTGCCCCGCTCGCCGCCGGTGCATGTTACGACCATGACGTCGACGCCCTCCGCCACGTAGCGGGATGTCGTCGCGGCGCCCTTGCTCGACTCGTCGTCGGGATGGGCGTGGACGGCCATGAGGCGCAGAGTTTCGGGCGTCTCGGACACGGATGTCTCCTCCGGGTACGGCTGGTCCGCTGACTGCTGGGAGAATGCCCACGCTAGCTCACGCGTCAGACGAGAGGTCACCCACACCGTGCCGCAGACTCCCGAGGCCCTGCCCGTGTTCCCGACTGGGCGGTACGGACGCAGGCGCGACCCGGTGCGCCAGCGCCGGCGGCGATGGGTCACCTACGTGCTCGCGGCCATTGTCGTCCTCGCCGGAGTAGCGATCTCGGTCAAGCTCTACCGGCAGTACGCCGAGGCCCCGTACCAGGTCCGCATCATCAGTGTCACTAATCTCACCGACACCGCGGTGACGGTCACCTTCGAGGTCCGCAGACCGGCTGGAAAGGGCGCGACGTGCACCGTTCTCGCCCATACCCGCGCCGGCGAGGAGGTGGGCAAGGCGGAGGTGGACGTGCCTGCCGGCGGACCACAGGAGACCACGACGCAGATCACCTTTACACTCAGGACCACAAAACGGCCGGTCACCGGCGAGGTGCCGGGCTGCGGTCCGGCGCGCTAACCAGAGCAGGGACCGCTCGGATCAGCGGTGACCTCGCATCTCACCGCTGAATCGACGTGGTCGGCGAAAGCCTGATCACTGGTACCTTGGAAAGTCCGACTGTCCACCGCCGAGGAGATCTCCGTGTCTACCACCGACCGCGACGCGTCCACCGCCTGGCTCTCGCAGGACGCGCACGACCGGCTGCAGGCAGAACTCGAGGCGCTCATCGCACACCGTCCGACCATCTCGGCCGAGATCAACGCCCGGCGCCAGGAGGGCGACCTCCGCGAGAACGGCGGCTACCATGCCGCCCGCGAGGAGCAGGGCAAGATGGAGGCCCGGATCCGCTACCTGAAGGAACTCCTCAGCACCGCGCACGTGGGCGAGGCGCCGACGGCGGACATCGTTTCGCCGGGCACGGTCGTGACGATCTACTTTGACGACGACACCGACGACACCGAGATCTTCCTGCTGGGCTCCCGGGAGATCTCATCCAGCACGGAGCTGACGGTCTACAGCCCGGAGTCCGCGCTGGGACGGGCGATCCTCGGCGCGCGGGCCGGCCAGACCGTCACCTACACGGCACCCAGCGGCGCGGACATCAAGGTCACCGTAGTGTCATTCGAAGCCTTCGCCGGCTGATCTGCGTTCGCCGCAACGCTCACCGGGTAAGGCACTCACCGCAGCCCGTGGTCGGCACGAGCCAGCGTGACCGGGTAGCCGGCCTGTCGCAGGGCGGAGATGAGCCGGTCGGAGTGCTCGGCCCCTCGTGTCTCCACCGAGAGCTCCACCTCCACCTCACCCAAGCGCAGCCGGGGGTCGTGGCGGCGATGGGCCACGTCATCGACGTTGGCACCTTGCTGGCCGATCAGGGTAAGCAGCGCCGCGAGCTGACCCGGACGGTCCGTGCACTGCACCGTGAAGCGTAGGTAGCGCCCAGCAGCCGCGAGCCCTCGCTCGATCACGCGCATCATGAGCAGCGGGTCGATGTTTCCTCCGGAGAGGACCGCGACCGCCGGCGCCTCGGCGGCCTGGATGACCCCGGCCATCAGGGCGGCGACGCCGACGGCGCCCGCGGGCTCTACCACCAGCTTGTTGCGCTCGAGGAGCATCACCAGCGCCCGGGCGATGTCCTCCTCGGTAACGGTGACCATCTCGTCGACGAGCTTGCTGACATGGGCGTAGGTGAGGTCGCCCGGGCGACCGACGGCGATACCATCGGCGATCGTCGCGTACGAGTCGAGGCGCACCGGCCGGCCCGCCTTCAGCGAGGCCGGCATCGCCGCGCACCCGGCGGCCTGCACGCCGATGACGCGTACCTGTGGGCTGATCGCCTTCGCGGCGACCGCGATGCCGGAGATCAGTCCGCCCCCGCCGACTGCAGTGACGATCGTGCGCACGTCCGGGCATTGCTCAAGGATCTCCAGTCCCACCGTGCCCTGCCCCGCGATCACGTCGGCATGATCAAAGGGGTGGATGAAGACGGCGCCGGTACGCTCTGCGTGCTCCTGTGCCGCGATGAGGCTCTCGTCGACCGTCGCCCCGACCAGCTCGACCTTCGCGCCGTAGCCCTTCGTGGCGGCGACCTTGGGCAGCGGTGCACCGACGGGCATGAATACGGTGGCCGCGGCGCCGAGCATGCCGGCCGCGAGCGCAACCCCCTGGCCGTGGTTTCCGGCGCTGGCTGCGACCACGCCCCGCGTCCGCTCCCCCGAGCTGAGCCGCGAGATCCGAAGGTACGCGCCGCGGATCTTGTACGAGCCCGCCCGCTGGACGTTCTCGCACTTGAGCCACGCCGGACCGCCCAGGGCGGCGCTGAGTGGACGGCTCGGCTCCATCGGGGTCAACCGAACGACCCCAGCGAGTACCTTCCGGGCCGCCTCGACGTCTTCCAGGGTCACCAGCTCCGTTGCCGGCCCATCGGCTAAGCTTGCGAGCCGATCATCGGGATGCGCGGTCATGCCCAGATACTCGCACGGCTCCGACGCGCTCGTGTAGCTGCGTTTCGCGGCCAGCTCGGTGCATGTGGCCGCCACGGGGCGGCCTGTTCGAGCTGTGCCGCGACGGCGAGCAGGAGGACCTCTGCGCCGGGCGGCCCGACGAGCTGCACCGACGCGGGCAGGCCGTCGCGGCGTACCCCCATCGGAACGGCCATCGCGGGTAGGCCGGCGAAGTTCCACGCCGCCGTGTACGGGGCGTAGCGCAGGCACGTCCCCATGTTCGTCCGCCAGGACCGGGCGGACCATCGCGCGGCCGCCGGCGGTGGACCGGCCAGGGCGGGCGACATAATGACGTCGAATCCGCCGTCCGAAAACCAAGCGACGCAGCGCTCGCGCCAGTCGGCTCGCTCACCCTCACGGACCAGGCCGCGCCGCAGGGCCTGCGCGCCCAGCGCCGCGTGGCGGCGGGTACGCGGCTGCAGGTTCGCCGCGTCGGCGGCCTCGGACTCTCCGTACGCGACGGCGAACCCGGTGCCCGTCCCCATCATGGCCAGGCGGGCCGGGTAGACCGGATCGGCGGCAACGGCGTCATGGCCGAGGCCGACGAGCAGGCGGGCGGCCTGGGCCACCGCCTCGCGGACGTCGGAGTCTGGGGTCACCCCGCGCATCGGGCTACGCAACGAGACCGCAACGCGGAGCCGTCCGGGTTGCGGTAGGGGCGCCGCCGACCGGCCCGCGAGCACGTCGAAACCGAGGGCCGCGTCGGCCACCGTCGTGGCGAGGATGCCGTGTTCGGCCAGGCCGAACCAGTCGGTGACGCCGAGGTTGTGTGCGATGACTCCGCGGCCGGGCTTGAGCCCGATAAGGCCACAGCAGGCGGCCGGGATGCGCACGGAGCCGAGCCCGTCGGTGCCCTGTGCGATCGGTACGACGCCGGCCGCGACCGCCGCGGCGGACCCACCCGAGGAGCCGCCGGGAGTCCGATCGCTGCGCCACGGATTGCGGGTCACGGCGGATGCGTCGTCGGTCATCCCCCACAAACCAAGCTCGGACATGCGGGTGACCCCGAGCACGACCGCCCCAGCACCTCGCAGCCGCCGGACCACTTCGTGATCTTCGGGCTCCACCCCGGTACGAGCCGCTGCCGAGCCGTTCCAGGTCGGCAGCCCCGCAACCGGAGTGTTCTCCTTCACCAGGACTGGTACGCCCGCCAGCGGCAGGTTCGCCAGGTCGGGCTGCTCATCGACCTGCTCAGCCTCGGCGATCCCCTCGCCATCGCGCAGAACGCGCAGCACATCAAGGACGCGGTCGGCCACGCGGGCGTGGTCAATGTGGTCCGCGACGACCTCGGTGGCCGTCGCGTCGCCGCGCTGCACGGCCCGGGCGATCTGCTGCGCGGTGGCGCCGACCCAGGAGTGTTGACCGAGCATGGCGTGCCTCCCCCTGTCGCCATTCGCCGCTCTCACTCCCTTAACGACTCACCCGAGCGCTTGGTCCAGATCCGCGACCAGGTCATCGACGGTCTCGATCCCGACCGAGAGCCGGACGAGGTCGCCGGGGACTTCGAGCGGTGAGCCCACGACGCTCGCGTGGGTCATCCGACCGGGGTGCTCGATCAATGACTCCACGCCGCCGAGCGACTCACCGAGTACGAACAGCCGGGCCCGGTTGCAGATCGCTATGGCCTCGTCCTCTCCCCCGACGGCCCGGAAGCTGATCATGCCGCCGAAGCGGCGCATCTGCTTGGCCGCGATCTCATGTCCGGGGTGCTCGGGCATGCCCGGGTAGAGAACCTGCGCGACCTTCCTGTGCGAGGCGAGGAACTCCACCAAGCGCTCGGCGTTGTCGCAGTGGCGGTCCATGCGCACGCCGAGAGTCTTGACGCCGCGAAGGGTGAGCCACGCGTCGAACGGGCCATTGATCGCGCCCATTGCGTTCTGGTGGTAGGCGAGCTCCTGGCCGAGGCCCTCCTCATCGACGATGAGGGCACCGCCGACGACGTCGGAGTGGCCACCCACGTACTTGGTCGTCGAGTGGACGACGATGTCCGCGCCGTGCGCGAGGGGCTGCTGGAGGTACGGGCTCGCGAAGGTGTTGTCGACCGTCAGCAAGGCGTCATGGTCCTTGGCGAGCGCCGCGAGCGCCGCGATGTCGGCGATGCCGAGCAGCGGGTTCGTCGGGGTCTCCACCCAGATGATCTTCGTCCTCGGCGTGATCGCGGCGCGGACGGCGTCGACATCGGAGACCTTCGCGGCGGTCCAGTCCAGGCCCCAGCGCTGGGCGACCTTGGCGAAGAGACGGAACGTGCCGCCGTACGCATCATCGGGGATCACCACGTGATCCCCCGGCTGGCAGACGCTACGCAGGAGCGTGTCCTCGGCCGCGAGCCCGCTCGCGAACGCTAGGCCTCGACGGCCTCCCTCGAGCGCGGCGAGGCACTCCTGCAGGGCGTCCCGGGTGGGGTTGGCAGTGCGGGAGTACTCGTAGCCCTCCCGGGGGGCGCCCACGGCGTCCTGAGCGTAAGTGGACGTCTGGTAGATCGGTGGCACCACGGCGCCGGTCCGCGGCTCGGGCTCCTGTCCCGCGTGGATGGCAAGCGTCTCAAAGCCGAAGGTCATGGCCCGAGGCTATCCCGCTGTACCGTCAGCGCCGTGAGCGAGTGCCTCTTCTGTGCCGCTGTCGCGGGTTCGGTGTCGGTGAATGCGGTGTTGTCCTCGGCAACGTCGTTCGCCTTTCTTGATCACCGTCCGGTGTTCAAGGGCCACGTCCTGGTCGTGCCACGCGCGCACGTGCCCGTGCTGGCGGACCTTCCCGAAACCGACGTCGGGCCTTTCTTTCGCGACGTCCAGCGCCTCGCGGCGGCGGTTGAGGTGGGACTCGACGCTGCTGGGACGTTTGTCGCCATCAACAACCGGGTGAGCCAGTCGGTGCCTCATATGCACGCTCACGTCGTACCTCGCACAAAGGGCGATGGTCTGCGCGGATTCTTCTGGCCCCGGACCAAGTATGACTCGCCCGAGGAGGCGGCGTCCTACGCGGCCCGGATCGCGGCTGCCCTGCAATGATCGTTCGGCCGTTCGCGGCTCGTAATGGCCCTCGTCGCACCGGCGCGGCATGCTTGGAGCATGTTTCTGCGCTATAAGAAGGTCGACATGATCACGCCCGCTGAGGCTTTGCCCGGGCGTTCCGCCGAGATCCCCGTCTCCGACCGCCACACCGTGCTGGGCACGCCGCTGCGCGGGCCCTGGCCGACGGGTCTGCAGGTCGCGTACTTCGCGATGGGGTGTTTCTGGGGTGCGGAGCGGCTCTTCTGGCTGATGCCGGGGGTCTACTCGACCTCGGTGGGTTACCAGGGCGGGTTCACCCAGAACCCGACCTATGAGGAGACGTGCACCGGCCGGACCGGGCATACGGAGGCCGTTCAGGTCGTCTACGACCCGGCGAAGGTGTCCTATGAGGACCTGCTGAAGGTGTTCTGGGAGAACCACGACCCGTCCCAGGGCATGCGCCAGGGTAACGACGTCGGTACGCAGTACCGCTCGGCCATCTACACCACGTCGGAGGAGCAGCTCGCTGCGGCCGCGGCGTCACGCGGCGCCTTCGCGCCCGCCGTGAAGGGTGCTGGGCTGGGTGATATCACGACGGAGATCGCCCCCGCGGGGCCGTTCTACTACGCGGAGGACTACCACCAGCAGTACCTTTCAAGTCAGAAGAATCCGAACGGTTATTGCAACCACGGCCCCAACGGCCTGACCTGCCCAGTGGGCGTCGCCCGCACATCGACCGCCGCGCATTAGCTTGTGCCACAAGGGATCTGGCCTCGACCCGCGCACAATGGTCGAGGCCAGCCTCGTAATGGCATCGAACTCGTGCTGAATCGGCAGTGCGCTTATTCGAATGGGTCGTACGGCCGTGGCCAGCCGAGCGCTTCGGCATAAGCCTCACTGACTTCGTCTAGGCATTGCCGCACGGTAGGCAAAGCCAGGGTCTGGTGTGCTAGCTGGGCCTCCCAATCGCGGACGCGCGCAGGGGCGAACAGATTGCGGCCGACGGTGAGCCCGGTCGCAGCCTTGACCAGATCCGCCGCTTCGCTCGTCAGCGCGCCGATTCGGGCGAGACCGGCAAGATCAAAGAGATCACGAGCAGCCCGCCGATCCGCCCACGCTGCGGTCTTCATCGCCGCGAATGCGGCCAGAGTGGGCGTGCGCAGCATGACCGAGGTAGGCATGTCCCGATAGCGCAGTTCAACGTGAGTGTCCCCGATGGGCCAAGCGGCATAGTCACGATGGTCTCGCCCGCTGTCGAGTAGCTGAAGACGGACCCGGATGCCGTCCGCACTCACCAGTTGGCCCGGGTCCATGGATCGCACAGACGACAGTGGAGGTTCCCACCGAAGGCGGGGAAACTCGCGACGCAGTCGGCGAGGCAGCTCCTCATCAAGAGTTGCGGCCGTCTCCTTCCGAGCAGAGCTGTACAAGTCGACGTCCTCAGATAAACGTGCGCCGGTTCCAGAGTCTGTCAGGGTGTGTTCGCGCCAGTGCCGTGCCGCCGAAGAAAACCACGGGCAGTTTGAGTTGAGCGAGGGCGAAAAGCAGATGGCTGATCAGGTGGTCGCGCCGGACCTGGTCCTCAGCGACGCCAAATGCAGCCGCCGTGTCGGCTAGCTCGTCGGGCTCAAGCATCGGCGCGACCTGCCATTCGGATCGCTTCGGCGAGCGCGGCCGGCTTGTGCTGGTCCTGCGCCAGCTGCTCGAGGAGCGTCCAGTCGGCTCTCACGGCGAGCGACTTCACCGCTTCTTCGATATCTAGACGCCTGAGATCACCCAACGTCGGGCGAGCCGATAGATCGAGGAGAGTCTGTTCGATGGTCGTAACCCACCCCGACGTCAGCTGCGTATCCACGCGTTCAAGGTCTAACTGACTCACGTCGCGCTTGACGAACACGATGCGACCGAGGTCGCTATCTACGTGCGGACGCTGCTTCGGCACGGCCACCACGGCCACTGCCAGTGCACGCGGTATCGCTCCATGGTGCCGAGCTGCACTTACGCCCATGAGCGCCACATCCGCGACGCCATAGTCCGCTTGCGCGACTCCGAGCGCGGTGGCCTCAACGTTCGGCTTCCAACGATGATCGCCGAGGCGCTCTTGCGGGACCAAAGCGTAATAGCCGGTGACGAGCCGCCGGAGAACGCCGAGGTTAGTAAGCCGAGCGAACTCCGCCCGCGGGTGCTCATAGATGCCTTCGGCGTCTCGCGGACGCAGGACGCGATTGGCACGCCGGGCTAGTTCCGGTGGAAGGCCGAGAGCAGTCCTTGCCATCTAGTATCACCTTCGTAGGCTTAAACCCTACGCTCATAGTACTAGCTTCGAGGCGTGGGCTCTCCGGGTCATGGCTTCGAAGGCGGGACTCCGCCATCTACGCTCCCGGAACCGCTGCGCGGCGAGCGTCGCTCGCGGGAGCGTAGATGGCGGAGTGCGTGCGCCGCAGATGGACGCGCCGACTACGCGGTGTGATCTCGGTTACAACGCCGAGGACGACCACCAGCACCAGCATTATCTGTCGGACTCGAAGAACCCGAACGGTTATTGCAACCACGGCCCCAACGGCCTGACCTGCCCCGTCGGCGTCGCCCGGGTGCCGTCCGACCTTCACTAGTCTCTTGGACAGAGCCGACCGCCACCCCAAAACGGAACGACAACCGTACGCGTCGCTCGCGTCGCTCGCCCACGTGGACCGGTGACGGACCCGCACCACCGCTCCCCCGCCAACATCGACGTGGAAATTTCCGGCCTGAGGTGTCGTATCCGCCCGGCGCCGTTCGTAGCGAAGATGGAGGCAGACAAAGGTCCGCCCGAGACGAGGGAGCAGACATGGCCGAGTACCTCATCTACTTCAACCAGCAGTGGGTGGGTGACCACACCGAGGAGTGGTTTCGCGGGCGCGGGCCGCTCGCCATGGCGGTCGTGAACGAGATCAAGGCAGCCGGGGCGTACGTGTTCGCCGGGGGCCTGGAGGAGGAAGGCCCCGTCTTCAGTGCCGACGCCACGAGCGGCACATTGATATTCACCGACGGGCCCTACGTCGAAACCAAGGAGTGGCTGGGCGGGCTGACCGTGGTGGACGTGGCCGACGAGGAAACGGCCCGGATGTGGGCCGGCAAGCTCGCGGAAGCATGCGGCTGGCCCCAGGAGGTCCGACGGTTCGGCCGCGCCCCGCAACCCGGTGATGAGTGAGTGGGGAGTCGGCGGTCCCAGCTGCGAAGTACTACACCCTGCGCCAGAGTCCAAAAACCCGAACGGCTACTGCAACCACGGTCCCAACGGCCTGACCTGTCCGGTTGGCGTGGCCCGGACGCCCGCTGACGCCCATTAGCGTTGCTTGCCAAAGGATCTGGCCACGACCTGGCACACCGATCGTGGCCAGCCTCGTGGGGGTCACACCAGCAACCCAATCTCGCTACATCAGATCAGTGCTGAAGTGGTACTGTTTTGGTATGACCGCCGAGACGATCACGACCTCGCTGAAGCTGCCAGCAGACATCTACGAAGCGATCAAGACTGAGGCTGCCGCCGACCATCGCTCTATCAACGCTGCCATAGTGGTCGCTCTCAGCGATCACGTCCATCGACGCCAGCGGGCACAGCGGGTCTCGGAGATCGGAGCCGAGATCGCCGAGAAGCACAGCGAGCTACTACGACGCCTAGCGCGGTGAACCCCGAATCGATCGACTACCTCACGGCCGAGGACCTACTCATCCTGGCTGAGGCAGTCCTGGGACAGCCGCCGGTTGTCCGCGACCCTGGCCTCCTGGCAGCGGCCGCCGCCCGCCCCTCCACCGTGGTCTTCGGACAGGTCGCGTACCCGTCGTTGTTCGGCAAGGCGGCGGCTCTGCTGTTTTCCGTTTGCCAGAACCACACATTGCTAGATGGAAACAAGCGGCTTGCCTGGGCCGCAGCCGTGACCTTCCTTGCTCTCAACCGTGTCCCTGTTCCCGCCGTCGACGTTGACGCGGCCGAATTGTTCATGCTGTCGGTGGCCAACGGGAGGCTCACAGAAGTGGCCCAGATTGAGAAGGAGCTCCGGAGCCTGTACGGGCGATAGTCACGGCCCTCCCCGAGGCACGACCGCGCAGTCGACCGGACTCTTGGCCCTCACCGTAGGGCTTCGCGGCGACGTCACCTGTGGCCGCAGCAGTAGTAGTACACCGTCCGCCAGAGTCGAAAAACCCCAAGGGGTACTGCAATCACGGCCCCAACGGGCTTACCTGTCCGGTCGGCGTCGCCCGAGTACCTTCCGACGTTCATTAGCCCGTCGACGTATCCAGCCTCGACCTCATCCAGGGTCGGGGCTGGTCTCGTGTGGACGGTGCCTTTAACCAGCGTGTGATCGGACGTGTCGCGGGGGACAGTGGTACCATGTTCAATCCCGATCTGGTAGCATACTGGTATGACCACCCAGATCGCCGTCCGCCTACCCGACGACATCGTGGCGTTCGTAGACGAGCAAGTGAGCTCGGGCGCTGCGTCAAGCCGCGCCGCCGTCGTTGCGCGCGCTCTGGAGCATGAACGACGCAGGACCGCAGCCGAGCGCGACGCAGGCATCTATGCCGCGATCTCCAAGCCTGGCGACCTCGACGAACTGGCCACGTGGGCGGCCACTCGACCCATGGACATCGACTGATGCGGCCGATCCATCTCACCGCACTCGACAAGACCCGGCCGGTACTTATCCTCACCCGTCCCCAAGTCCGCCCATACCTCAATGCGATCACGATCGCGCCCATCACCAGCACGATCAGAGGACTCTCGACCGAGGTCCCGGTCGGGAAGGCCAACGGCCTAGACCGCGAATCGGTTGTCTCCTGCGACAACATCACGACCATCCCGCGCGCCGCTGTCGGACGCCTTCTCGGCTACCTCCAGCCGGCTCAGGAACACGCCCTTGCCGAAGCGATCGCGGCCGCCTTCGACCTCGATCTCTAATCGCTCGATCGGCGTCGCTCGGGTGCGGTCCGACGCTTGCGTCGATGGTCACAACCTCTCCTACGGTGCACGTGGCCTGGACGGGCGCGGCGCCGAGTTCGTCGGAGGACGTTGGCTCAGGAAGCGCCGAAGACCGCGACGCAGAGTACATAGACGCCGAGCAGGGCGGTGCCTTTCAAGTCAGAAACCCCAACGGGTACGGCAACCACGGCCCAACAGCCTGACCTAGTGTCCCGTCGGCGTGGCCCGCGTGGCGTCCGACGCCCACTAGCGAACGCCTCGCCCGCGCGAGTTGACGCCCGAGCCCAGGCACGCGGTGCGATGCACCTATGCAGATGCGCGGTGTATAGTGGCCACCTCCCCTCAGTTCGCTTCGGCGGCTGAGTGCGAAGCCCCCGGCCTCGGCGGGGGCTTCTGCCTTACCAGGCTGCCGGTTTCTGGATGACACGGCCGGCCTGATCGGTGATTTTCGCCGGAAGCTGGCGCGCCGCCAGTGTTGACGCCCTGAGCTGCTTGAACACATCAGCAGCGATGTTGCGACTCCGTTGGGCCGCAGGTTGTGGGTTCACCACGACCGTCATGATGCCAAGTTCGTCGCGCACGATCCGAAGCGGCTCGGCAAGGTCTGAGTCATTACTGATCACAACAATGACATCACAGTCTTGGCGGCACGCGTCGAGGACCACATAGGTAGCAAGGCTGACGTCCGAGCCCTTCTCTTCAGTCTTAATCACCTCCACCGTGTGCGGACCATTCGGCTGAGGATTGCGTAGAGGTTGAACCGTCCACGTACACATTGGTTCTACGCGGCGAGGTCATTCCCTGGTGCCTCCATGCTGCCGTGATGCAACGTCTCGCGACCGATGCGAACCCGAGCCTGCCGGAGACGTCGTGCTACTGTGGACAGATACATCACCCGGTTCCCTCGCGGAGCCGGGTTTCTCTTAAGTCGGCCAGCGACGAGGGTCGTGGCTACCTGCGTGGCGAGGCTACGAGACGCGCCGTCACTCGAATTGTGGGCAGCCACCGGCACGTACGCCGACCAATGGCACCAGCACCCGTTCGATGCCAAGAGACCCAGGCGGCTACATCAATCACGGCCCAACGGCCTGACCTGCCCGGTCGGCGTGGCCCGTGTGGCGACCGACGCCCACTAGCGTTACCTATCAACGAACCACGCCCCGACCTTGCCGTGGGTCGAGGCCAGTCGTTTGTGTGAAGTCGTCGGGGGTGCCGCACGCCGGCGGTCGACCGCGACCGTCACGTGCTGTCGTCCCGTCACGACTAGTCGGCGGACGTCCAGGCTTGTTGCCGGAGCCTTTCGAACCCGTCCAAGAGCAGATCTAGCGCGAACTCGAACTCGAACTGATCGTCGCAACCTTGACCCACGACCGACTCTTCGACGTGGGCCGCCGCCATGGCTATCTCCGTGACGTAGGGGTATTTCCCAGCCATCTCGCCGAACATGACCGCCTGCACTTCCGGGTCGACGCTTTGTGAGTCGTCGAACAGCTCCTGGGTGAACCCCAATATCCGGCTGCCCATGGCGTGCATCACATGATGGGTGAGATCGACGGAGAAGCCACCAACGCGGAACATTCCGATCATCGAGTCCAAGTACTCCAGCACAACCGGTGTAGGGGTGGTTCGCGACTCGATCACTTGAGACGCCCAGGGGTGACGGAGGAGCGCTTGTCGCGCCGAGAGGATCCGCTGCCGCACCGCGTTCTTCCAGTCGGTTCCACGGACCGGAGGATTGATCTCGCCGAGGACGACATCGACGATGCCGTTCAGGAGCTCTTCCTTGTTGGCCACATGCTTGTAGAGCGCCATCGGCACGACGCCCAGCTCCTGAGCGAGCTTGCGCATGCTGAGTGACTCGATCCCGGCGTCGTCGGCAAGCGCGACCGCGGCGCGCAGCACGCGGTCCCTGCTCAGGGGGACTCGGCGCAGAGCGTCCACCTGCACAGTCATCCCGATCACCGCCCTTTCGGTACCTCCTCTTGACAGGTGTACGGCGTACACCTACCGTCAATGCATGCGGTGTACACCGTACACCTAAGTCAGGCGAACCAGCCCATTGAGGAGACCCGATGAAGGCAATAATCCAGGATCGGTACGGCTCACCCGACGTTCTGCAGCTCAGGGAGGTCGACAAGCCGGTGGCGGCCGACAACGAGGTGCTGGTACGGATTCACGCGGCCGGGGTCAACGCGCGCGACTGGCACGTCATGCGGGGCGACCCGTACCTGGCGCGCCTGACGCTCGGTTTCGGCCGGCCCAAGGTGAAAATCCGGGGCACGGACTTCGCGGGTCGGGTTGAAGCGGTCGGCCGGGACGTGAAACGGTTCCGTCCCGGTGACGAGGTGTACGGCGAAATCGATGGCGCATTCGCCGAGTACGTGTGTGTCCCGGACGACGTGGTAGAGCCGAAACCGGCCAACCTGACGTTCGAGCAGGCAGCTGCAGTGCCGCTGGCGGGCAACACCGCTCTCATGGGCCTGCGCGACGTGGGGCGGGTACAGCCCGGACAGCAGGTCCTGATCAACGGCGCCTCCGGCGGCGTGGGCACATTCGCCGTACAGATCGCCAAGTCGTTCGGCGCGGACGTGACCGGCGTTTGCAGCACAGGAAACGTGGACCTGGTCCGGTCGATCGGCGGGGACCACGTCATCGACTACACCCGGGAAGACTTCACCCACAACGGACGGCGCTACGACGTGGTGCTCGACCTCGTCGGCAACCGCTCGTTGACTGAGTTCCGGCGCGCGCTGACACCCGCGGGGACGCTCATCCTGTCCGGTGGCGGCGTGTCCGAAGGTGGCAGCCTCATCGGGCCGGTCGGTCTCATCATCAGGGGGCAGATGCTGTCCCGCTTCGTTCGCCACCGGCTGCTCGTACTCACGGCGAAGCCGAGCAAGGTGAACCTCGCGACGCTGAGGGAACTCGTCGAATCCGGAAAGGTCACCCCGGTCATCGACCGGACCTACCCGTTGAGCAAAGCACCCGAGGCCATCCGGTACCTCGAGGTGGAGCACGCGCGCGCGAAGGTCGTCATCATCGTATGACGCGAAGGGCCTCCCAAGGCCCAACTCTAAGGTCTCAAGCAATGCTGGTGCTCGATCGAGCCCCGCACTGCGTTCGTGAGGCTGCTACGCACCCGCGTGCCGGGCCGGACGGGATGAGGAAAAAGAACGACGACCGGTTCTGGGCCGTCACGTGCTTCATCTCCCGCACCGGCTATCGACGGCCGGCGACAACTACGTGCTCTCGCGCGCCGCCGTCGACTTCGCGCGTCAACGACCGGGACGTCTACTTGAGAACCCTAGCTGTGGTCGGAGCGGTTGACGAAATCGACTACGGGCACTATGTATCACGGTTCGCCAAGGGGCCACTCGCACTGGAAGGGCAGCGCGGCCAACCCGTCCTGACGACGGCTGCGTGGCAAGTCCTGGTGCGTGACACAGTCTCACGAAGTCCTCCGGGTGGTGACGCGCCGCATGGCCGTTGAGGTTGCCGGGGACGATCCGGATGAGGCACCATTGACGTACACCACCTGGCCCCTCTGGGGTCAGGTTTCTTCGTGTGGGGCCACCCAGGCAGGTTGTGCCACTGGCGGTCCCTCGCGACGGCGGCACCACCACCAGCAGTACCTGTCCGATGCCAAGAACCCGGGCGACCACTGTTAACGTTCTTGGCGACACCACCCGGTTCCCTCGTGGAGCCGGGTTTTCGGTGTCCGTGTTTCTCGACCTTCTAAGCCACGAGACCGGCCCTGGCCCTCGACCCTTTGGGCGCGAAGTTGTACGGAACAATTAGAGTGTCGCAGACCGTACAACTTCCGCCGAAAGTGTTCGGTACATTTAGCAGACCCCTGACCAAACAAAATCTCGGGAGGCGCAGATGTCGGGACGTGGTCGTCCCAGCCGAACGGCGATCTACCAGCGGCTCGACGAGGCCGTCGCAGAGCTTAGGCAGCGCCTGGGCGGGCTCCCCGCGCCCGCCGAAGCCGAGGACACATGGTCGGACATCTGGCACCACGAAGCTCACAACAGCACCGCACTCGAGGGCAACACGCTTGTCCTACGCGAAGTTGAGGAATTGTTGGAGCAAGGTCGAGCGGTCGGCGCCAAGCCGCTGCGCGACTACATGGAAGTGCGCGGCTATGGAGACGCCGCGCGTTGGGTATACGGCCAAGCTCTGGACCCTGGGGACTGGACCACGGGCGAACTGCTGTCCCTACAGGAAGTTCGCCGCGTCCACCACACCGCGATGCACCTCGTTTGGTCCGTCGCCCCACATCCGCATGCCGGCGATAGCGAGAGCCCCGGCAACTTCCGGCGCCACGAGATCGCCTCATTCCCCGGTGGCATGACGCCGCCACAATGGTCTGAAGTCGATCACCGTACGCGCGACTGGCTCGGCAGCGTCAACACCATCCGGCGGGACGCCGACGAAGCGCTCCCTGAACGGCTCGCTTGCGTTCACAACAGGTTCGAGCAGATCCATCCGTTCCTCGATGGAAATGGTCGTACGGGGCGGTTGCTCCTAAACCTGATCCTCGGCCGGCTAGGCTATCCACCAGCGATCATCTACAAACGCGATCGTGACAAGTATCTGCAGGCGATGCGTAGGGCCGACGGCGACGACTTCGGCCCGCTCGGCGAGCTCATCGCCCGAAGTGTCACCGCCAACTTATATAGGTTCGTCATACCGGCCGTCGCCGGCCCGGTCAAACTAGTTCCGCTGCCAGCACTTGAGACACCCAACCTCTCCGAGAATGCCCTTCGCGTGGCAGCGATTCGTGGCCGACTCCGTGCCGTCAAGGGTGACGACGGGCTCTGGCGTAGCAGCAAACGCTGGGTCACTGAGTACGCCAAGTCCCGCTATCAGCGCCAAGCCAGCGCAATCCGAAGCACACCCGAACGGTAGCGGTCGCTCTGTCAACCAGAAGTTGTGGTTGACACGGCCAGGATGCGGACTTGTGGTTTGCCAGCGCTGATGGTGGTGTCCGGCGGGACCGACTCACACCTGTTCTGAGTCGTCGAGTCCGAACTGCGCTAGGCAAGGCTCGAGTCCGCTGATGGTGAGCGTGGGCCGGTCCGTCAGCTCCCACTCCCGTCGGGTCAGTCGCAGACGCTGGGACACGACGGCCCGGCCATGCAGGACATCCCGCATGATCCCGTCGGGCTGGGAGCCGAGCTTGCGGGAGACGCCCACCGAGGCGGCATTGCAGGGGCCAATGATCGATCAGCACGAGGCATTCTGTCGCCGGGACACACGGCGGCGCATCGGGTTTACCGCTCCTAACGGCGGGCGGATCTCCCCGGTCGGGCAGTCGTTGACCGGCCGCTCTCCCCGGAGGGAGCAAGGTGAAGCGCCCTACAAGACGAGCGACCTTGGCAGCGCCACAGATTCCTGCCAAACGCACAGCGGCGAACGACAACACGTAATACAATCCGTAGTATGTCGGTAATTACATTCCGCGCAGACGACGAAGTCGATCACGCCCTGGCAGAGCTCGCATCGGGCGATCGCGATCGTTCCCAGGTGATCCGTGAAGCCATCCTGGCCGCGTGGCGCGCTCGACGCGACGATCAGCTTCGGGCCGAGGCACAGGCGCTCGCCGCAGACGAGGATGACCGGAACGAAGCCCGCGCCGTGCTCGGCGACATGGAGGCGCTTCGTGCGCGGTGACGTTTACGAGCTGCGAGCACCTCGCGACGCCAAGGGTCACGAGCAGCGCCACAACCGCTACGCCGTAGTGGTCCAGTCCGATCTCCTACCCTTGTCCACCTGGCTGGTCGCCCCCACCTCCACTAGCGCACGGCCGGCCACCTTTCGGCCAGAGATCGAAGTCGACGGCAAGACAACACACGTACTCGTAGAGCAAACCGCGGCAGTGGATCCTGAAAGGCTCGGCCAACTTGTTGGACACCTCACGCGTCGGGAGATGTTTGAGGTGGACGACGCCCTCCGCACGGTTCTTCACCTGCGCTGACGAACCCGCTCCAGCGTGATCTGGACGGGCTCGGTGCTGCGAGGATCCTCCGATTTCTCCACTTTGTGCCGTTGTCTGCCCATACGGTGTAGGCAAGTGCCTGCGCAAGGGGGCCAACCGATGGCGAAGAAGATCATCCTGATCGTGGCGGGTGCCATTCTGCTGCTCTGCGGCCTGGGTGCGATTGTGCCCGGCGCGCTGCTCGCCGGGGTAAGCGGCACGGACAACACGCTGGATAGCGGATTTCACCCGATCGGTACGGAGACATCGGCGCTGGTCTCCGAGACGGCTCGAGTGTCTGATGCCAGCGGCATGCGTACCGCGGGGATCGGCGCCGCGACAATCACCATTACCGCGCGGGCCGCCCAACCGATTTTCCTGGGAATAGCCCGCGCTTCGGACGTCGAAAACTACCTCAACGGTGTTGCGTTCGACGAGCTCACCGACTTCAACCTGTCGCCGTACCGGGTGGACACCACTCGACACGACGGGAGCCCGATCGCGGCAGCACCGACTGATGAGACCTTCTGGACGGACTCGGCAACGGGCACTGCGCCCACCTTGGACTGGAACGTAGCGGACGGCGACTACCGCCTGGTCATGATGAACCTGGACGGTTCGCCGGGCGTCGGGGCGGAGGCGCAATTTGGCCTCACGGTCGACGGTTTGTTTGGGATCGGACTCGGCATCCTCATCGCCGGCGCGGTCGTCGCATTGGCGGGCCTCGCACTCCTCATCTGGGGCCTCGTCACCCGTGCGGGACCACGGCAGCCAGTCTATGCGGGCGGATCGCCCTCGCCAGGCGCACCGCCTGGACCGCCGCCTAGCCAACCGGCGGAGTCCGGCCCGTCGGGGGCAGGTATGCAGTACGGCGAATCCGCCCCACCAGAAAGCGGTCCGCCAAGTGCACCACCACCGGAGCCGTAACGGAGCACCTCGATGACGAGGAGCCGTCCCTCCTGATCTTTCGTCAGCAGGTCGAAGAAACCGACCCAATCGCTGCGATCGACTGCTCCCGCGCACGTCATCGCAACCTCCTGCTCGCTCGGTCGGCCGCACCCGAGTCCGGTGATCGCCCGATCCTGTGTAAGTACCCTGAGCCGGCCCAAATACCACCTGCCGACGGTGTCGCGTTGACCGTTCGGCTTCGTCGCCAATAGCGTCGTGCCGTGGTGCGAAGCGTGGGGCCCGGGCGGCCACTCCGGTGGCCCGTGTTGCCGGTCGCCGGGCTTGCGGCCGGCCTCCTCCTGGTCACTGTCGCGACCACCACGATCGTCGGATTCCGCGGTGCAACGTCGCCGTCCGGCGGCGGCTCCACGGGCATGCCGGATTCGGCGACCGGAGCCACCTCGGCGGCGGCTAGCACCGCGGTCGCAATAAACCCCAGTAGGACCGTGACGCCCAGCAAGCCGCCCCCCGTTGCCGCACCCGCACGCTTCATCACCCTGGGCCCGGGCACGAAGCTGCCATCCGGCGCACAATGCGCCGCCTGGGTGCGCGAGAAGTCCTATCCGGAGAGCAAGGGCGCCAACAGAAGCGCGAACCAGAAGACCGGCCACCACCTGGGCGCAAACTTCTTCAGCAGCGACGAACCGCGGGCCAACTCGTTCATGGCGCCGCGCGTCGACGGCCAATTCACCGGCACCACCCGGCAAATTCTGCGTTGGGCAGCCTGCAAGTGGGGCATCGACGAGGATCTTGTACTAGCGCAAGCGGCCATCGAGAGTTGGTGGCAGCAGGGCACGCTCGGCGACTGGACTACCGACATTGCGCGGTGTGCGCCGGGTCGCGGGCTGGGCGCCGACGGCAAACCCGGGCAGTGCCCGGAGAGCTTCGGCATCCTGCAGAACCGGTACCCGTACGAACAGTCGGCCTGGCCGGGCATCGCCTACTCGACAGCGATGAACGCCGACGTGGCGTACGCGATCCGGCGCACGTGTTTCGAGGGGTACGAGCGCTGGCTGAATACGGTCGAGCGGGGTCGCGAGTACGCCGCCGGTGACGCGTGGGGGTGCATCGGCCGCTGGTTCAGCGGGCGCTGGCACACACCGGCCAGCGAGGAGTACGTCGGTCGCGTGCGTGGCTACCTCGACCAGCGCATCTGGGAGACGCAAGGCTTCCAGCAGCCGTGACGGCTACCTCAAACATCATCCGCGGGATCGGGCGGCAGCGGGAACCGGAGCCTCGCGGCGACGAGGTGTTGGCGCAATTCCGTCTCGGCCTGGACATGCTCGACCGATCCACCGTCGTCGATCACGGCGGTCACGAGCTCATCGATGACATCGGGGATATGCCGCGTCGCCCGGCCGCACATGGGACACGCCTCGCCCGAGGGCGCCAACCAGCGCGATTCGTCACACATGACCCCGGGAGCCGTCGCGCCACCTTCGACAAGCAGCAGCTGCGCAGCCGCGATAGAGCCGGCCCAGAGACAGCGTCGTAGCCCGACGGCGGCCAACCCTCCCATCGCGTTCAGCTGTAGAACCTCGGCGGCAATCCGGCGCTCCTCCTCACGTTCGTGCCGCTCAAGAATGGATTCAGCACTTTTCCTGATGTCGCCCGGCGTGGCCGTGCCCGGGTCCATCGTGAACGTGCCGGCGACCCGAGCGCGCAGGTTGAGCGGGAGGAATTCGACAAAGCCCGGCACGTCGTGGTCGTGACCACCGATGACCAACAGCTCGTATCCGTCGGTCCGAAACATCTGATCGAGCTGCTCCGCGACCCCACGGTAATGCCGGTTCATCAACTCCTCGGCACGGTTGTGGACGTTATGCTCGGCCTTCCCGTGCGCATAGTTGGGCTTGCGCAGCGTCTCACCCTGGACCGTCACGGCCTCCCGCAACTCGTCCTGGTACAGCTCCCACATCCGGGCCTGGCCCTTGTCGATCATTACGATGCAGCTGCGGTGATAGTCGTCGAGCACCGCGAGCAGCGGACGGACCCAGGGCGTCGCGTCCACGACGACGCGGTCGTGAACCGCACGAGGAAGTTCGACCTCCTCGAACAGACCCCGGCCGCTGCACGAGAAGATGCTGACCGCGCCAGGCTTCCACCGCTGCTGCCCTGCCGCCTCCTGAATGTGTTCGATGTCGTTGCGCACCGAAAGCCTCGCCTCGTGCGCCAGCGACTCGTCGTAGGCCAGCGGCCGGATCTGGTCCAGCAGGCTCGCGAGCTGACTGTCAAGATCCAGGCGTCGGTCCGGGTCGACGTGAACGTAGAGCGAAACTACCGGCAGCCCATCGCCGTTCCACCTGACAATGCGGTCGATCGTCTCCGATTGGATCATCTGCCCGCTCCTCGCCGGCTGCTGCGGCGACCCGCCGCGATCCACAACCCCCGTCGACTCTCCATCGTCGCAGGTACCAGCGGGGGAATCGGCCGAAACTCGCCAGACGCCAAAGCCGTCGCGGCGCGGGCACGCTCAGACGACCTCGAGTCGGTAACTGGCGTCCACGTGAAGGCCGACGGATGCCTCCTCGCCACGGAAGCGCAGCACGTGCACACCCCGAGTGGCGTGATCAACGGATGACCACAATCTCCAGGCGCGCAGCGTCGAGTCACCCTCGAGCCCGAACGGGCAGTCGCCCAAGGGCCACCGGAAACGGAGCAGCATTGGTGACCGGGGCGCACGTCCAGCGATGAGTCGTCAAGCGAGACTGCTCCGCTCGTGTGGGAGCACGGGCGCCTTGCGCCCGAAGACGAGGGAGGATACCCGATACTGTTGATCGCCGGAGATAGGATCGGCCGTCCAAAGGGGACAGAGCACTCGGGACCTGCGTGCCCGCCAAGCCAACCTCTTCGTCCGGTCGTCGTCCGAGATTCGGGCCCAGCCTAACCGGGGGCGACGGCCGCGACTATCTCATCGATGCGGTGGGCGAGCGCGAAGTCTTTCGCCGTGACGCCACCGGCCGAGTGGGTCGCGCACGTGAAGGTTAGTTTTCGCCACCGGATGTCGATGTCGGGATGATGGTCCATCTCCTCGGCGACCAAAGCTATCCGGTCGACCACGTCGATCGCAGCGGGGAACGTCGGCAGCGAAACGGTGCGCGTGATGCCAGATCCGTCGCCCGACCAGTCGTTGACGTCCGACAGGCCCGAGGCGACCGCGTCGGCGGGGAGCAGCTCAGCCATGAGCCTCAATGTAGACCGCGCCTCGCCCCGGGCGACGTAGGACCGGCGGCTTAGGGCTGGGCGAGGGCACGCGGCTGCGATCAATGCGGGGGAACCGTGAGCCCCGCACCCTCGCCCCTCCGGGCCCGCTCGTGATCGGGGATGCGCCTGGCCGGAGGCGCGTGACCGACGGAGGCTTGCCGGCCCCGGCGAGCGGGTCGTGCGGTCACGGTCCGCGCCGGCGGGGGCGTGTACACCGTTACCGCGAGGGAACTCTGGACTTGTCGCTGCGATCTCCGCAGCTGCGACGCCGACAGCGCGTCAGCCTCAGTCGAAGCCGCGCTCATTTCGCCGGCGCCCGGCCCGGCCGGACCCGCCCGGCCAGACCGCGAAGTCGGCCGTCAGCACGGGCAACAGACGAGTGATCTCGTTCCGTGCGATCCATGCCTCGTGCCAGGGTTGCCGGGATACGGCATCGGCACGCTCCGCGAGACGCCTGGGCGAGCATGGCGACCGCCTACCGCACCACTGACAGGTACCATCGAGACGCACTACGTGACGGTCCAGGATCCGCTGTGCGTTGCGCCACAACAGCCTGTCCACAACATCAGCCGGACACTCAGCAACCGCCGGACATTCAGCCTCGACGAGGTCGAGTTTACTCAAAGCCCCTCCCCATGGTTGGAGCCTGACCCTCCGGGTAGCTCCGTAGAAAACGTACGAGCGGGGCATGCCATACCGACGGACAGCATGTGCGACTTCGTCCGGAAAAGACCGGGCACAAGGCACTGAGAATGGACCCAGCGGTAGGCGCAATCGCGCTTATCCCACATAATGAACCATGCCCGACACCCGGCCCGAGAGCCCACTCCTACGTCGCATTAGGGAGTCCGTCATCGGGGACGACCAGGTCATGTGGGGACCGTTCGGCCCGCGCCGTGTCACGTACGCGGACTACACCGCTTCCGGTCGCGGCGTGACCTTCATCGAAGATTTCATCCGCGATGAGGTGCTCCCGCGGTACGCGAACACACACACCGAGTCCTCCGGCACCGGCCTTCAGACCACCCGCCTGCGGGAGGACGCGCGCCAGATCATCCGCGACGCCGTTGGCGGCGACGAGCAGACCATCGTCATCTTCTCCGGCTCAGGAACGACAGGCGCCATCGACAAAATGATCCGGATTCTGGGAATCCGGATACCCGCCGAACTCGACGACGCATACAAGTTCGCGGATCAGATTCCACCCGACCACCGCCCGGTCGTGTTCATTGGACCGTTCGAACACCATTCGAACGAGCTGCCCTGGCGCGAGTCCATCGCCGATGTCGTGGTGATCCCCGAGGACTCCGATGGGCACATCGACGTCGCACGGCTCGAAGCCGAACTGGTCCGCTATCGCGACCGTCCACTGAGGATTGGATCGTTCTCGGCCGCCTCCAACGTCACCGGGATCGTCACTGATGCGCACGCGATATCCGACCTACTGCACCGCCATGGCGCATTGTCGTTCTGGGATTTCGCCGCCGCCGCCCCCTATGTAGAGATCGAGATGTACGGGCCATGTACGTCTCACCCGAAGGCGTACAAGGACGCGGTCTTCCTCTCGCCGCACAAGTTTGTGGGCGGCCCGGGGACGCCGGGGATCCTCGTCGTGCGGCGCGAACTGCTGCGCAACCGCGTGCCCACTGTGCCGGGCGGCGGCACCGTCGACTACGTCAACCAGTACGACCACCACTACCTCTCAGACCCGGCCCACCGCGAGGAGGGTGGCACGCCCGCCATCGTCGAATCGATCCGGGCCGGCTTGGTCGTCGGGCTCAAGCAGGCGGTCGGAACCGATGTCATACGGGACCAAGAGGAGCACTTCCTTCATCGGGCGGTCGCGTCCTGGCGGGCGAACCCGCACATCCAGATCCTTGGCAACGTCGATGCCGACAGGTTGTCCATCTTGTCGTTTGTGATCCGCAGGCCGGGTGGCCGGTACCTTCATCACAACTTTGTCGTCGCGGTTCTCAATGACCTCTTCGGCATCCAGTCACGCGGCGGCTGTTCGTGCGCCGGGCCGTACGGCCACCGCTTGCTCGGCATCGACCTCGACCAGTCGCACCGCTTCGAGCAGGAGATCGTCGCCGGCTGCGAGGGGATCAAACCCGGCTGGGTGCGGGTCAGTTTCAACTACTTCATCTCCGACGCCACGTTTCGCTACATCGTCGAGGCGGTAGACCTGGTCGCGACCTACGGCTGGCTGTTGCTCTCCGAGTACAAATTCGCCCCAGCCACCGGTCTGTGGCGGCACCGCGCCGGGCTCGTCGAGCCGCCGTTGCGGCTCTCGCAGCTGCGCTACGAGGCGGACGGGCGTCTAAGCTGGCCCGCCCGTCACGAGCGGGCGCCCGAGAGCGCCCTCGAGGGTTACCTCGACGAGGCGCACGACCTCTTCGCCAAACTGGCCGAGCAGCCGGACGCGGGCCGCTCTGAGGCGGGCACAGCGGCCATGGTCTCGGCCGGCTTCGAGGCGCTGCGGTGGTTCGACCTCCCCGACGTCTGCCTTAGCGCCCACACCTAACCGACGCGGAGGAGCCGATGTGGGGGGACCTTCGCCGGAGGCGATCAACGAAGCACCGGCGCCGGAGGCGATCAAGGAAGCAACGGCGCCGGAGGCGATCAACGTGACACTTCGCCGGAAGCGAAACGCCGACGGGCATCAACCAGGCCCAGACGGCGTTGTCGCCGACATGCCCTCCGAGTCCGACGCGCTCGACGCCTACTCGCATGTCGTCTCCACCGTCGCGGCCAAACTGCTGCCCAGCGTCGCGAGTCTCGTCGTGCGTACCACCCGCGGCGACGGCGCTGGCTCGGGCGTCGCGTTCACCGACGACGGGTTCATGCTCACCAGCGCGCACGTGGTCGCAGGTGCGCCGGCCGGGGTAGCCGAGTTCACCGACGGCACGGAGAGCCGATTCGACGTGGTCGGCACGGACCCATTGGCCGACCTGGCTGTGCTTCGGGTACGAGACGGTGGCGCACCGCCGGCGACCCTCGGCGACGCGGACACACTGCGGATCGGCCAGCTCGTGGTCGCCGTCGGTAACCCGCTAGGCCTCGCCGGGTCAGTGACCGCCGGCGTGGTCAGCGCCCTTGGCCGTTCCCTCCCGGTTCGTGACGGCCGGCGCGCACGGCTCATCGATGACGTGATCCAGACCGACGCGGCGCTGAACCCCGGCAACTCCGGCGGCGCCCTGGCCGACTCCAACTGCCGCGTGGTGGGCATCAATACCGCCGTCGCCGGGATCGGCGTGGGATTGGCCGTACCGATCAACACCACGACCCGCACCATCATTTCGGAGCTGATGTCGACCGGTCGGGTACGCCGCGCTTGGCTCGGCGTCGCGGGTGCGCCGGCGCCGCTGCCGCCGCAGGTCGCGCAGAAACTCAACCAACGTCGCGGGCTGCGCCTGTTGGAGGTCGTGCCGGGAAGTCCGGCCGCGCGGTCAGGCCTCTTTCTCGGCGACATCATCGTGTCCGCGGGAGGGAAGCCGGTGAAGGGCGTTCAGGACATCACGCGACTCATGCTGGGCTCGGCTATCGGCGCCAGGCTGCAGATCACGGTGTTACGGCGCGGCGCATTCGTCGATGTCGTGGCCGTTCCCGCACCGCTGGACGGCTGAGGTCAGCCGGCGCCGAGGTGCGCCAGAAGGTCCTGCCGCGTGAGCACTCCAGCGGGCTTGCCGTCGATGAGAATGATCGCGGCGTCGGACTTCTCCAGCAGCGCCACCGCCTCGCTCACCGGCTGACCGCCACCGACCATGGGCAGGGCCGGACCCATGTGCCGCTCGACCATGTCGTGCAGGTGCGCCTGCCCAGTGAACAGGGCGTCGAGCAGGTCGCGCTCCGCGATCGAGCCGGCGATCTCGCCGGTCACCACGGGCGGTTCGGCCTTCAGCACCGGGAGCTGTGATACCCCGTACTCGCGCATGTAGTCGATCGCGTCGCGCACGGTCTCACTCGGATGCACGTGCACCATCTCCGGCATCCGGCCACCCTTGCCGGCCAGCACGTCGGCGACGGTGGACTCGGCCGAGCCCGAGCGGAGGAACCCGTAGCGGGCCATCCAGTCGTCGTTGAAGATCTTCGAGAGGTACCCGCGGCCGCCATCGGGCAACAGCACGACGACGACGTCGTCCGGCGATGCCTTTCGGGCCACCTCCAGGGCCGCGACCACCGCCATCCCGCATGAGCCCCCAACGAGCAGACCCTCCTCGCGGGCCAGCCGTCGGGTGATCTCGAACGAGTCCTTGTCCGAAACCTCCACGATCTCGTCGCAGACGGTGCGGTCGTACGTCTCCGGCCAGAAGTCCTCACCCACACCCTCGACGAGGTACGGCCGGCCCGTCCCGCCGGAGTAAACCGATCCCTCCGGGTCGGCGCCGATGATCCGGACGCGGCCTCCGGAAGCCTCCTTGAGATAGCGGCCCGTCCCGGAGATGGTTCCTCCGGTGCCGACGCCCGCGACGAAGTGAGTGATCCGACCGTTGGTCTGCTCCCACAGCTCCGGGCCGGTCGTCTCGTAGTGCGACAACGGGTTGTTCGGGTTGACGTACTGGTTGGGCTTCCAAGCACCGGGGATCTCGGCCGCGAGTCGGTCGGAGACGAGATAGTACGAGCGCGGGTCCTCGGGTGCGACGGCGGTCGGACAGACGACGACCTCGGCACCGAATGCCTTGAGCACGTTGCGCTTGTCCTCGCTCACCTTGTCCGGGCAGACGAAGACGCACTTATACCCCTTGAGCTGCGCCACCAGGGCCAAGCCCACGCCGGTGTTGCCGCTCGTCGGCTCGACGATGGTTCCACCGGGGTGGAGCAAACCCGACTTCTCGGCCTCCTCCACCATGCGTAGGGCGATGCGGTCCTTCACGCTTCCGCCCGGGTTGAAGTACTCGACCTTGGCGAGGACCGTCGCGGAGATGCCCTCGGTCACGTTGCGGAGACGCACGAGCGGGGTGTTGCCGATCATCTCGACGACGTTGTCGAAGTAGCGCATGCCCGCAGCCTAGTAGTGCGCGCCTCGGGCACGCTGGTCTGGGCTCAGCTCTTGAGGACCTGCCCGGGGATCACCTGCGGACCCATGCCGCGAGTCTTCTCCCACTCTAAGAAGCGCTCGGTCTCCGCGAGCAGTGCGCCGATGAGCCAGGTCACCACGAACGCGTCGTCGATCAGACCAATGAACGCGGTGAACAACTCGGGGATGGCGTCGAGCGGCGACAGGATGTAAAGCGACGCGGCGGCCATGAGGAACAGGCGCATCCCCCCGTCGTACTCCCCGCGAAGTGATGCCTTGATCAATCGGGGCATGGCTGACAGACGGCGGCTGAGTCCAGGCGTTCCGGGCTTGAAGGCCCGCGCGAAGGCGATGAGTGCGGTGTGGCGACGCAGACGGGCAGGCATGCCACCAACTTAGCCGCGAATTCGAGGAGCTAAACCCCCGTTCGGTTGCCGGGGACGAACGGACCGGCGCGGGAGGATAGACGGCATGGACACTGACACCGCCCTCGACGTGCTGTCAACGCAACACCACGCTGTTCTCGCCACCATGCGCGCAGATGGCACGCCGCAGCTCACACCAGTCCTCGCTGCGGTCGACGGCGCCGGTCGCGTCGTGATCAGCACTCGCCGGCCGGCCTACAAGATCCGCAACATCCAGCGTGACCCGCGGGTCTTCCTCTGCGTGCTACCGGACGCCTTCTTCGGGCGGTGGATCCAGGTCGACGGCGTCGCCGAGATTGTCGATCTGCCCGAGGCGATGGATCTCCTGGTCGATTACTACCGCAGCGTCAGCGGTGAACACCCAGACTGGGGCGACTATCGCGCCGCCATGGAGCGAGAGCAACGGGTGATCGTCCGCATCGAAATGCGCCACGTGGGACCGGATCGCCATAGGTAGTCTGTGGATCACCACCACTCGTCGTCGGGAGGACGCCGGTGAGCGACCAGACTCCTATCCGCCCGGAGCGCCGGCTAGCGGCTGTCGCCGCGTACGCCGGTGGGGCCCTCACCGCCGCCGGGGCGCTCAGCATTGGCGTCCTCCTCGGTCAGGTCCTCATCGCTCGGATGACGATTCCGGGAGCCGAGGCGCCGCCGCCCCGCAGCAGCGGACTCTACGGCCCCGGGTACGCCGATGCGGCTGCCGGCGTAGCGGTGCCCCTGCGACTGGCTGTGCTCGGCGACTCGACCGCGGCCGGCTACGGCGTGCAGACCCGCGCCGAGACACCGGGCGCCCTACTCGCCACCTGGATCGCCGACGCGGCGAAGCGTCCGGTGCGCCTCACCTGCCCGGCCGTCGTCGGCTCGGTATCGGCGTGGCTCTCGGCCCAGGTGGAGATCGCCCTCGAGGCCGGCGTTGACCTAGCCGTCGTCTTCATCGGGGCGAACGACGTGACGACCCGCGCGAGCGAGTCCGCGGCCGTACGCCACCTCTTCGAGGCCGTACACACGCTTCGCGAAGCCGGCGCCGAGGTTGTCGTCGCGACGTGTCCGGACCTTGGCACCATCCGACCGATCCAGCCACCCCTGCGCTGGCTCGCTCGGCGGTGGAGTCGCCAGCTGGCCGCGGCGCAGACGGTGGCCGTTATCCGCGCCGGTGGCCGCGCCGTCGCTCTTGGTGACCTGCTCGGTCCACGCTTCGCGGCGGCGCCGGACAACATGTTCGGGGCCGACCGCTATCACCCGTCAGCGGAGGGCTATCGGGAGGCGGCCGTCGCGGTGCTGCCCTCCGCGCTGGAGGCGCTTGGCCTGACCCCGACCAGTGCGGCGGCTGCGCAGAGCGGCGTTCACCCCGTACCCTCCGTGACGGGGGTGTCGGCCGGATCCGTCGGCCCGATCGCCCCAACCCCCGCGGACTAGGCCGGGAAGGGAGCGAAGTCGACGTGGACACTGCCCGCCTGATCCGGCGTCTCGCGAAGGCCGCCGGGCTGGCCTTGATCGCCGGCACCGTGGGTGGAGCCGCTTTGCTCGCCGCCGAGGCGGTAGCCGCACGGTCACGCCGTTACGCCAAGCCCGACCTGGGTCTGGCCGTACGGGCGACGCTGGGCGACGACGACAAGCCCGCACTGCGTTTGGTCCTACTTGGTGACGCGTCGGCGTTGGGCGTCGGCGTCGACATCGTGGAGGAGACCGTCGGCGGCCAGCTCGCGCACATGCTCGCTGCGGCGGGAGCCAAGGTGTCGCTCTCCACGGTCGCGGTGTCCCGCGCCCGCTGCGCCGATCTGGCCACGCAGGTGGCGCGGGCCCAACTCGGCGTACGACCCGACCTGGCCGTCATTCTGGTCGGCACCAACGACGCGACCCACCTGGTGCGCCCGGGTGAGGCGGCCGCTGCTCTGGCAACCGCGGTACGCCGGCTTCGTGACGCGGGTACCGCGGTCGTCGTCGGAACCTGCCCGGATCTGGCTGCCCTTCGGGCGGTGGCGCCACCACTGCGGCAGATTGTTGGCTGGTACGGGCGGCGGGTCGCTCGGGCGCAGGCGAGCGCCGCACGGGCCGCCGGCGCCGCGGTGGTCGACCTCGCCACGCAGGTCGGACCGGTGTTCCGCGCCGACGCGGGCATGCTCTGCCACGACGGCTTCCATCCCTCGGCGGACGGCTATCGAGTGATGGCGTACGCCCTCTTCCCCGCGCTGGCCGCCGCGGCCAACCTGTCCTCGTCGATCAAGGACTAGGTTCACATATCCAACCTGGTGTACTCGGCGGTAACCTGTGGGGATGGCTGCTCTCAACCCGTCCGACGCCGTCATCGTCGCCACCGCCCGCTCCCCGATCGGACGCGCCGCCAAAGGGTCGCTACGCGATCTGCGTCCGGACGACCTCACCGCCACCATCGTCCGCACCGTCCTTGACAAGGTGCCGCAGCTCGATCCCCGCGACATCGACGACCTCTACCTCGGCTGCGGGCTGCCCGGCGGCGAGCAGGGGTTCAACATGGCGCGCGTCGTCGCGATCCTGCTCGGCTACGACCACCTGCCCGGCGCCACCCTGACGCGCTACTGCTCGTCGTCGCTACAGACGACCAGAATGGCCTTCCACGCCATCAAAGCGGGCGAGGGCGACGTATTCGTCTCGGCCGGGGTCGAGACCGTCTCGCGCTACGCCCGGGGAAGCTCCGACGGTCTCCCGTCGGAGGCGCAGGCCCTCGTTGGCGGCCCGTGGCAGAACCCGGCCTTCGCGACCGCCCAAGCGCGGTCGACCGAGCGGGCCGCCGGCGGCGCCCCGACCTGGACCGACCCCCGCGAGTCCGGTGAGATCCCCGATGTCTACCTCGCCATGGGACACACGGCGGAGAACCTCGCCCAGGCCTACGGGGTGACCCGGGAGGAGATGGACGACTTCGGCGTACGGTCGCAGAACCTGGCCGAGAAGGCGATCGCCGACGGCTTCTGGGCCCGGGAGATCACGCCGGTGACACTGCCGGACGGCTCCATCATCTCCACCGACGACGGTCCCCGCCCTGGCGTGACCCTCGAGGCGGTCGCCGCGCTTAAGCCCGTCTTCCGGCCCGACGGACGCATCACGGCCGGCAACTGCTGCCCGCTCAACGACGGCGCAGCCGCCGTAGTGATCATGAGCGCCGCCAAGGCCGACTCGCTCGGCGTGGCACCGCTGGCACGCATCATCTCGACCGGCGTGACCGCGTTGTCGCCCGAGATCATGGGCCTCGGTCCCGTCGAGGCGTCGCGTCAAGCCCTCGCCCGGGCCGGCATGACCCTCGACGACGTGGACCTCGTTGAGATCAACGAGGCGTTTGCCGCCCAGGTCATCCCGTCGTATCAGCAGCTGGGCATTCCACTCGACAAGCTCAACGTCATGGGCGGCGCAATCGCTGTCGGCCACCCGTTTGGGATGACGGGTGCCCGCATCACCGGCACCCTGCTCAACGCCTTGAGTTGGCACGACAAGACGATCGGCCTTGAGACGATGTGCGTCGGCGGTGGTCAGGGCATGGCGATGGTGGTGGAACGCCTCGCCTAACACCAAGATCCCGTGCACCAAGATCCCGTGCACCAAGATCCCGTGCACCAAGATCCCGTCGATCATGACCTGGAGGTCATGATCGACGCCTTTTGGCGACGGTCAGCTCATGATCACGGCGATCTTGCGGTGGGTTGCAGCCACGCGGATGGTGGGTTGGCGGTGGGCTACAGGGCGCGAGTGGCTGCGTCGACCGCGGCTGTCGCGGCTCGCGCCATCTCGGCGGGTGGGTCGGCGGCCAGCAGGTCGGCCACCATCACCCGCAGCTGGTCGGACAGGGCGAGGTGATTGTCGAGCCGAGGAACCTCACGCCGCGGGCGAGCCTCGACCTGCGCGGCAACGTCTGCGAGTTCCTGGACCAGGCCGAACACCACATCGGCCCGAGTGAGCGGATACGCCGGACCCGAGACGGCGATCGCCGGTCCGGACACGTCGAGGTCCGCCCGAACCGGCCGCTCCCACCGCGCCGGGGTCCACTGGCTCACCCGGTTGACCAGACGATCGGCGGCCGCGCGCAGCGCGGCCGCCGAGTTCGGATCTGACACCTAGTCGTCGCCGCGCAGGTAACTGAGCAGCCGCAGGATTTCCAGGTAGAGCCAGATCAGGCCGACCAGGATGCCGAACGCGCACGACCAGGCATACCGCTTCGGCATGCCGGCGCGGACGCCCTCCTCGATCTGTGCGAAGTCGAGGATGAAGGTCAGCGAGGCGACCACAATGCAGACCAGGCTGAACGCGATCCCGAGGAAACCCGCATCCCGCAGCCCAGTGTTCACATTGAGCAGCGAGAGCACGAAGTTGACCAACATGATGGCAAAGAGGCCGATCACGGCCCCAGTGACCACGCGAACGAACCGTGGCGTCGCCCGGATGACCTTTGACTTGTAGAGCAGTGCCATAAGGAGGAAGACGCCGAACGTCCCGACGACGGCCTGCAGGACGATGCCCTCGAACTGGCCCTCGAAGAGCTTGCTGACGATGCCGACGAAGACGCCCTCCACCACCGCGTACGCACCGACGGCGAGCGGGTTGGTGACACGTTTGAAGGAGAGGACCAGACCGATGACCAGGCCAATCATCGCGGCGCCGATCATGACTGGTGCGACCAGGGCATCTGGCACCATCACCCAGGCCAAGGCACCGCTGACGCCGAGGAGCGCGAGCAGGCCGATGGTGCGGACCACGACGTCGTCGATGGTCATCCGGTCGGTCTCGGCGGGGGCGATCACCGAGGACGGGTAGCCCGCCGGCTCCGGCGCGTAGGAGACCGGACCTCGATAACCCGATTGAGTCTCCGGCGTGAGCCGGGTGAGTACCGGATTGTGACTACGCACTGGGGCCTCCAACGTTGTCCTTGGTCACAACTACGCCACCAGCGTAGCGCCCAGCCGTGTCCGGTTCGGTCACGGCTGTTCCGGCTAGTCGATGGGGCACGTTAGCGGCTTAGCCGCTGGCGGGCCTTCTCCTTCACCTCGTGAGGGGCTTCGTCGGCGAGCAGCAGCCGCGGCAGTAGCTCCGGCTCCAGCGTCCAAGCCCGGAACCCCTCCGCGATGCTCACCCCGTGCGACGGCCGATAAACCACAACGACAGAGTCGCCGGCCTGGATCTCGCCCGGCTCGACCACCCGCAGATAGGTTCCCGACCGGGCCTCCTTGGTGAACCGTTTGATCCACTGCGGCTCGGCCATCTTCGTCTGGAAGGTGTTGCATGGGATGCGCGCGAACGTAGTCTGCAGCACCAGATCAGTCCCAATGCGCCACTTCTCGCCGATCAGCGCTCCGTTGACGTCGACGCCGAGGGTGGTGAGGTTCTCCCCGAACAGGCCACCGGGCAACGTGCGGCCCAGCTCCACCTCCCACCAGTCGTAGTCCTCCCGCGCGTAGGCATAGACGGCCTGCTCGTCGCCGCCGTGATGGGCGATGTCGAAGACGTGGTCGCCGACAACGCCGCTGCCCAGCCCTGTGGTCTTTGGGCCTGGCGCGCGCACCAGCACCGGGCCGGCCACCGGCTGCTTATTGATCCCCGTCAGGCCGACGTCCTTGGCGGTGCTCATCTCGGGCACGGCCAGGTTGATTGACAAGATCTTGCCCACCTCACGACCGTAACGCGTCGGCCATCCAGTCGGTGTACCGCGTGGACAGCAGCCCGGGCAGCCGCCGGTGTGCACGAACAGCACACGCTGACCGACTTCGATGCGTCCGTCACGGGCCCGCGTTATCAGGCCGGCCATGGCCTTGCCGGAGTAGACCGGGTCCAGTAGCAGACCCTCGGTCCGAGCCGTGAGCAACAGAGCTTCCAGACAATCATCTGTTGGTACGCCATAAGCCTCCCCCACGTGGTCATGGTCCACCTGCGCAGCTCCGGCCGGGGTCGCCAGACCCAACGACCGCGCCGCTTGCGCGGCCAGATCGGTGGCGAACGCCTCGATGTTGTCCTGGGCGCCGACGTTGATGCCGAGCACCCGGGCGTGGTCGCCGATCCCGGCGGCCAGCCCGGCGTGGGTGCCGCCTGACCCGTTGGCCACCACAACGAGGTCGAAGTCGAGCTGCGCCTGCAGTTCCAGGGCCACCTCGGCATAGGCCTTCGCGCCGGGCAGCGACGAGCCGCCGATCGGAATCGGATAGGCCGCCTCATCGCTTGACGCCGCCAGGTCCACAATGGCCTGATTCAGCGCAGCGAAGGGTATCTCCTGCACCCAGTGGATCCGCGCCCCGAGCATCCGGTCCAGCAGCAGATTGCCGGACAGGCTCATGTCGTCGGGACGGCGCAGCACCAGCTCGCAGCCGAGTCCGTGCATCGCTGCCGCGGCGGCCGTCATCCGGGCGTGATTGCTCTGCGAACCGCCGCCGGTGACGAGGACCCGGTACCCGCCAGCTAGAGCGTCGGAAACGAAATGTTGCAGCTTGCGGGCCTTGTTGCCGCCGCCGGCCAGGCCGGTCATGTCCTCGCGTTTGACCCAGAGCTGGTCCTCGCCGAGGCCTAACTCGTAAGCGAGGCGTGGCAGTGGGTGCACCGGTGTTGGCATGACGGCGACGAGCGGCATGCGTGGACAATAGCGTTGTGATCAGACCTGGCACCCCGCACGACGTCCCGGCCATCGTCGACTTCATCCGCGAGCTGGCCGACTATGAGAAGGCTCTGGAGAAGGCGGTCGCGACCATCGAGCAGCTAAACGCCGCGTTATTCGGGCCGCAGCCGGCGCTCTATGCCCACATGGCCTGCGACGACGTCTCCGGCGAGCCGGTCGGATTCGCCATCTGGTTCCTCAACTTCTCCACCTGGCGCGGTGTGCACGGCATCTACCTGGAGGACCTCTACGTGCGCCCGGCCGCCCGGGGCGGCGGTCACGGCAGGGCGCTGCTGGCCGAGCTCGCCCGCATCGCCGTCGAGCGCGGCTACTGGGGCGTGCAGTGGTGGGTGCTTGACAGAACCGAACTCACCGGCTCTCGGGCGTTCTACCGGCGGATCGGCGGCCAGGAACTGCGCGAATGGGTGCCGTGGCTACTCGACGGCGAGGCCCTGCAATCGCTTGCGCCATCGCCCGACGGACCCACAGCAACCTCACTCGACGCGGTCTAGTCCGCGACGCGGCGTCGTGGCCTCCGAAGATCACGAAATGCAAACCTGTGCAACCGCACCGACTGTTGCGCGACGTCCGCTCGCAAGCGCACGGATCACGTGTGCGGCCCGATACCCTGAGCCCATGGAAGATACCAGCGACGACCCGCCGCGCCCCACCACCTACCCAGTGCCGGAGGCGATCATGGCTGGCGACCCGACGATCCTCGCTGCCGTCGCGGCCGCGATCATCGGCGTGCTGGCCTTCTGGCGGAAGAAGCAGCCCCGGCAGGACACGCGATATCGACCGGGCCGAGAAGGATCCCGCGGTACCGCTCTGGTGTGATCTTGCAGATGTGCGGGCCCACCTGGAACACGCCATTGATCGACCTCTATGAATCCCTCGGGGCAGTCGCCCACGATGATTGGACGGTCTATCGGGTGATCGATGAGTCATTGGTCGCGCTAGCCGAATCCTGACGGGACGCCGGACCTGCGGCGGACACCCGCCGAACGACGTGCAGCAGGTACTCCTTGCGGTTGAGCGGATTGTGGTCCGACCGGGGCCGGGCCGGGATCGCGCCGCGGACCTGTTGGTAGTGGTCGAAGGCGCATTCCAGCAGACCCTCGCCGCGGGTCAGCGACGGCAACTGTCGCTCCAGCTCGTGCACCCGGGCCGCTGGAATCTCACCCTCAAGCACGTACGCCGATCCCCGCATCGCCGATGTCTGCGGAACGGCGCGCAGCCGCAAGAGTACGGGCAGCACCGACCCGAACATGTCGGCTGGGACGTCGAGGCGGAAGCGGTGCATCGGTTCATACACCGTGGTGCCGGCCTGCCGCAGCGCGCTCATTAAAACGGCTCTTCACAATGCAAAGTGTCTTCGGTGACGCTGATGCGCCGATTCTCGTCGAACTCGCGCAAAACCTGATCTACAAGGCGTTCCGGGAGGTCGGGCGCGTGATGCGGACCGTGGCGCTGCTGCGGTTCCCCTCGCCGACTCGGGGCTGCGGGCACGGGTGACCGCGGCCACCAACAAGGCCGAGGCCTACAACGGGTTCTCCGCCTGGACCCCGGTTCGGCAACCAGGGTGTGATCGCCGAGAACGACCCGGCCGAGCAGGAAAGTCGGTCAAATGGAACTCGCTGCTGTGCAACCTGATCGTGTTCCACACCGCGATCGACATGATGGAGGTCATCCGGCAGCTGGTTGCCGAGGGGTGGCAGGTGACCGCTGAGGATCGGCCCAGCTCTCGCCCTACCTGACCTCCCACATCCTCCGGTTCGGCGCCTACGCAACCGACGAACTCCAGGTCCCGCCGGACGTGTTCGACCCCGCGCTGGACGAGGTCGACTTTGGCGGCGAACAGCCCGCGGCCGCGTAGCAGGGCACGGTAACGCAGCAGAGGGTGGTTTAGCGCCTCCCCCATGCAGGGCGATACTGGAGGGCCGAGAATCCTCCATCGCTCACGCAGCACGCGCAACCCACGCAAATGTCCGCGGCCGGGCGCTCGTCCGGGATCGGCGCCGGCTCGATGCTGGCGGCAGCGCGGCTGGACCATCCCGGCGCGCGATGCCGGCGGGGCATCGGCGATGCTGTGGGCGTGGAGTACGTGTCCAGAGTGCCGCGACCGCCGCTGGACGGGCTGATCGACGACCTCTACTACCTGGAGGGTGCGCCGCCGTACGCCCGGCTGACGCTGCCGCCGAGCCCGGCGGCGCTGCTCATCGTCAACCTCGGTTCGCCGTTCCTCATCCGCGCCGGCACTGACATCGAGACGGCCGAGTACGCCGACGGCTGCGTGGTCACCACGCCCACCCGCGCGTTGGAGTTCGGCTACCCACTCCGGACCCGGTCCGTCGGCGTGCACTTCAAGCCGTGGGGGCTGGCGCCGTTCCTGCCGATGCCCGCGGCCGAGCTGTGTGACCGGCCGGTGACGATAGAGCAGGTTTGGGGCCGGCCCGCCATTGCTGAGCTGCGAGACCGGCTGGCCACGGCGGACGGACCGCACCAGATGCTGACGCTGCTCGAGGAGGAGCTACTGCGACGGCTGCGCGAGACCGCTGGCCTGGGGCTGGTCCGCCACACGAGCAGCGTCATCGCGGCGACCAGCGGGGCGGTGGCGATCGACGACCTGAGCGTGGCAGCCGGTGTCAGCAGCACTCATCTGGCACAGCGGTTCAAGGAGCTCATCGGCGTCACGCCGAAGCGGCTGGCCCGCAACTACCGCTTCGCCACCACCGTGCTCTCGATCAACCCCGCCGGACCGATCGACTGGGCCGACCTCGCCAGTGGCGCAGGCTACTTCGACCAGGCCCACTTCGGCCACGAATTCCGGGAGTTCACCGGGCTCACGCCGACCCGGTACGTCGAAGTCCGGCGGCGGTTCCTGCGCGAACATCCCGGCCACGCGCTGGACGGCTGGCCGCTGCCGGCCGATTGATTTCTTACAAGAGCGACAGCTCACGACACGCTAATTTGGGGACACCCCAAAGCAAAGGAGAGCCCCGTGGGCAAGGTGGTCATGTACAGCTCGGTGTCGGTGGACGGCTTCGTCGCGGACGAGAATGACCAGCCCGGACCGCTGTTCGACTGGTTGTCCAGCGGTGACGTCCCGTTGGACGAGAGCGGCGAGGTGAAGGTGTCGCAGACGTCCTACGACTACACCCGGCCGTACTGGGACCAGATCGGGGCGACAATCGTCGGCCGCCACGTCTTCGACATGACGGACGGCTGGGACGGGAAGCCTCCGGGCGGGATCGACCACGTGGTCGTCGTGACGCACCGGCCGAAGCCCGAGGGCTGGGACCCCGAGGCGCCGTTTCACTTCGTCGACGGCGTCGAGGCAGCCGTGGCCACGGTCCACGCGCAGCACCTGTTGGAGGATCCTGACGTGGTGATTCAGAGCAACCGGGTGCTTCACCTGCGCTATCGGGTGCGCCGTTGACCGATCTGAGCGGGTACGCGAAGAAGTCCACTGCGAACGGTGACACAAGATCGGGCCTCCGGCTGCGTTTGCGCATCGCTGTCCCTGGTCGGGCAGCCGACGCCGATCCGCCCCAGCACCTCACCTGCGGCAAGTTCAACTCAAGATCACTGGTTGCCGGTTTCCGTCGTATCTTTGGCCGACCCCCAGGAAGAGCGGCTCTTCACCAATGCAGGGTGTAGTCGGGGTCTGAATCCGCCTGTCTCGAGTAGGGATCGGGCGATGTAGTTGGTGAGGTTGCGGAAGCCGAGGGCGGAGCCGCGCAGGTGCTTCAGGCGGCCGTTGATCGCTTCGGTTGGACCGTTGCTGGTGCCGGGCCGGTCGAAGTAGGCCAGTACGTCAGCGGCTCGCTTGCTCAGGGTGCGGCCGAGCTTGGCGATCTCGACCAGCGGCCTGGGGACGCCGGCGCTGAGCGACTCGATCAGCTTGACCATCAGCCCGCGGCCCGCGGCTGGGTCGGGGTGCCGGTAGGCGGCGATCATCCGCTGGTAGATGCCCCAGGTGGCCTCGACCTCGACGTGCTCATCGATGGCGAACAGGGCCGTGAGTCGGGCGGCCTGCTTGTCGGTGAGCAGGTCGGCACCGGTGTGCAGGGTTCGCCGGGCACGGTAGAGCGGGTCGTTCTTACGGCCGCGGCGGTCGCGGGTGGTCTGCTGAACGCGGCGGCGGCAGTCGTTGAGGGCGTCGCCGGCCAGGCGCACCACGTGGAAGGGGTCCATCACCGCGACCGCGGCGGGGATCTCCTCAGCGGCGGCGGTCTTGAAGCCGGTGAACCCGTCCATCGCGACGACCTCCACGGCCTCGCGCCACGCCTGGGGGCGCTGGGTAAGCCAGGCCTTGAACGCGGCCTTGGAGCGGCCCGGGATCATGTCCAGCAGCCTCGCTGGACCCGTAGCGGCGCGCACCGGCGTGAGGTCGATGATCACGGTGACGTACTTGTCCCCGCGGCGGGTGTGGCGCCACACGTGCTCATCGACCCCGATGACCTTCACACCGTTCAACCGGCCGGGATCGTTGATCAGCACCCGTCGGCCCTCGGCCAGGACCGCGTCGTTGGCGGTGTTCCACGCGACGCCAAGCCCTTGGGCGACGCGAGCGATGCTCAAGTGCTGACACACGATCGCCTCCAGCGCCCAGGCCAGTCCACGACGCGACAGCCTGGCCCGCGGCTCGGCCGCGCGGCTGGTGTCCTGGCGCCACACATGCCCACACCCGGTGCACCGGTACCGGCGGATCGTCACCAGCAGGGTGGTCGGTCGCCAGCCCAGCGGCTCGTGCGCCAGCTCCCGCGTGACGGTGTCCCGGGGTCTTCCT
>JAHRHA010000210.1 GCA_020027875.1 Micromonosporaceae bacterium
GGGCGTAGCGACGTGGTTAGTGATCAAACCACGTCGCAACGCCCTAGATCGACGAAAGGGGTGATTAGGAGGCGCGACCGCGGCGGGCGCGGACCTCCTCAAGGCGCTCATTCAGGATGTCGTCCAGCTCGGCCATGCTCCGACGCTCAAGAAGCATGTCCCAGTGGGTACGCGGAGGCTTCGCCTTCTTCTGCTCCGGCTCGTTGCCGTCGACGAGGCGGGCCACGGTGCCGTCGAACTTGCACTCCCAGGTGATGGGCACCTCGGCGTCGACGGCGAACGGAACCTCGAACTGGTGGCCCCTCGCGCACAGGTACTCGCGAGTCTGTCGGGGCGCCAGCTCGGTATTACGGTCGGACTCGTAGCTGACTGCTCCGAGTCGACTTCCGCGCAGCATGCGCTCGCCCATGATCGGCTTTCCTCCAGGGTCGCGGTGTAGTGAGTCGGTACGTGTAACGACCGAACTCGGTCTGACGATTCCCCTCTACTACGTAGCGGACGTCTGTTCAAATGTAGCGAGTGTTCGGGAGAACCCGGAAAGTGATCGAGATCACGCCGCGCACTCGTCCGTTTGCCGGTCATTTGTGACGGAGTACAGCGATCAGCCGCGAGACTGAGCAGCACGTGACGCGGGATGAGATCCTGCCCATTCGAGCTCCCACCCGCTGGTTGGCACTACGTCTTGTACGGAGACTCAGTGTCTTCGTTCGTCTCTCAGCTAAGCGGTGTGGGATGGCTCTCGCTTCGCGTCGGCCTTCGCCGGCCGACTCATCTTCGGCTGACCCGGCCGGCCGGCTTTCGTCGGCCCGGCCTTGGTTGGCCCGGCCAGCGTTGGCCCGCTCAGACGTGAGAGCGCGGCCGCGAGGTTGCCCACCTGCTCGGCGAGCTGCGCCGCGTGGCCCTGTGCGGCGGCCATGTCGCTGCGGGCAGCGGCAGCGTCCCGGCGGCCGGCGTCGCGGTCGGTCTCGGCGGTTGATAGGCGCGCGGCCAGATCCACACTGCGCTGCTCGGCTGACCGGACCGCCTCGCGTAGCCCTGCCATGTCGGTGGCCAGAGCCTGATTGCGCTCGTCGGCCTTGGCCGCCGCGTGCTCGGCCGCAGCCCTCAGCCGCGCGGTCTCCGCCACGGCGGCCTCGGCGCGAGCGGACGCCTCCTGCGAAGCCGCCGCATGCAGCCGCGCCTCGGTGAGTGCGGCGTCGCGTTCCTTCGCCGCCTCCGCGACGGCGGCCCGTGCGGTGTCCCGGTCCCGTAACGCCTCCTGGCGGAGGGCTTCGGCGGTCGCCGCGGCGCGGCGGGCCTCGTCCCGGTCGGCCTGAGCCTGTTGGGTACGGGTGAGAGCGTCGGCTGCCGTTTTCGCGGCTACCTGCGTCTCGGCCTGGGCGGTGGCTACTCTCTCCTCGGCCAGCGCGACGGCGTCGGCGGCTACCGTCCGAGCCGCCTCCGCCTCTGCGAACGCGGCCTGGACCGCCTCTGCGCTCTTCGCCCTCGCTCGTTCGGCATCGGCTTGCGCGCGGTTCGCCTCGGCGTGGAGCTGCTCGGCCTCTCGGCGCGCTTCGTCGCGTTCGGCGTGCGCCGCCGCGACCTGGGCCGTGGTGTCCGCTCGCACTGCGGTCAGCTGGCGTTCGACCCCGGTGGGGGAGAGCTCGGTATGCAGCGCCTCTGTCAGCGTCTCCACAACCCGGTCGAGCCGGTCCACTACCTCGAAGGCCTGTGCCACCTGGCCGGCGAGTCCGGGCATGCTCCGCTGCCGCATCCGCGCGTTGCGAGCCGCGTTTAGGCAGGTGTCCTCGTTGTCCCGGCAGTAGCGAAACGGCCGGCCGGCGGTGGCCCGCTGCGCCACCGGGCGTCCACAGTAGGCGCATGGCCGGGTCTCAGGCTCGGCGGACACGGCCACGGCCACGGGCTCATCTTGCTCGTCGGGAGCGTCGGGCTCGTCGTAGAAGTCGGTGTCGACCTCGTCAATGCTCGCGTGGATCATCACCGGCTTGCCGAGGGGCGTCGGCTTTCTCACGACGATGAGTCTAGGCGTGACAAGGCCTACCACCGGCCATGGCGTGCGGAGGCGCGCCAACCAATCGGCGAGCGAGACCCGGCGCGAGCGTCTAAGCTCGCCCGACGCAACCGCTTCGAGCGACAGGAGACGTTCGTGACCGGCAGCATGGATCCGGTAGCCTACAACCGGGCCGCGTGGGACCGTGAGGTCGACTCGGGTAACGAGTGGACCCGGCCGGTTGGGCCCGAGGTGATCGCGAAGGCCCGAGCGGGCGAGTGGTCGGTGGTGCTGATCGGGTATGAGCCGACGCCGCGCGACTGGTTCCCAGCGGATTTGGCAGGATCGGCGATTCTCTGCCTCGCCTCCGGCGGCGGCCAGCAGGGACCGGTGCTCGCGGCCGCGGGGGCGATCGTTACGGTCCTGGACAACTCGCCCAAGCAGCTTGAGCGCGACGAGTCCGTGGCAGCCCGGGATGGTCTCCTGCTCCGTACTGTTCTCGGCGACATGCGCGACCTGAGTGCGTTCGGCGACGAGAGCTTCGACGTCGTGTTCAACCCGGTCTCCAATGTGTTCTGCCCAGACCTGGAGCCGGTATGGCGGGAGTGCTTCCGAGTGCTGCGGCCGGCCGGCGCATTGCTGGCTGGCTTCCTCAACCCGGACCTGTTCATCTTCGACGTGGAGGCCCTCGACGAGCGGGGCGAATTCATTGTGCGCCACCGCATCCCGTTCTCCACCCTCGATCTGCCCGAAGAGGAGCGCCAACGGGAGCTCTGGGCGGATGGTCCGATCGAGTACAGCCACACCATGACCGGTCAGGTCGGTGGCCAGCTCGCCGCGGGCTTCGTGCTGACCGGTTTCGTGGAGGCTCCGCACCATGCCGACGCGACCGCGGCGTATATGCCGGGCTACTTCGCCACCCGGGCCGTCAAACCATGACGGCGGTTAACTCGCCCAGACGGCGCCGACCTTCCTGACAAGGTCGTCGGCCTGCCGACGGCCGGCCCGCGCGGCCGGGGCGCGGTGCGCGGGATCGAGCACGTTTCGACCAATGGCCGTCCTGGCCGCCTGGTCCGGCTCCACCACGGCAACCCGCGTGCCCTTCGGCAAGGCCGCGACCTGTCTCGCCACACCGGTTTCGCGGCGGAGACTCGTGGAGATCGGGGCCAGCACAACCACCTGGTCGTATCCCGCTCCGAGGTCGATGTTGACCGGCGATCGCATGCCGCCGTCGACGTATCGGCGGCCATTGATGGTTACTGGTGGCCACACGCCGGGCACGGCACAACTAGCGCCGACGGCGTCCACCAGTGTGACGCCGGAGTATTGGTCGAACACCACGAACTCGCCGTCGTCCGCGGCGACAGCTGTGATGAGCACCTTGCGATCCGGCCATTCGTGCACCGGCAGCCGGCCGGCGATGATGGCGCGCCGTTCAGACTCCGGGACCGTGCGGGCGGCCAGCGCCATCGCACCGGCGCGGACCCGCCCCTTTTGCGGGTCGCGAGAGCCCAAGACGGCCCAGCCCAGCTTGAGGATCGTGCCGAAGCTCATCCGCGCCGCAACCTCGGACCCGAACCCGTCGAGTTGGCGCTCGTACAGCTCATATAGCGACATGCCAGTCGTGATCTGCGCGGCCACGACGGATCCCGCCGACGTGCCAACGATGAGGTCGGCGGCGGTGAGGTCGATCCCGGCCTCGGCCAGGCCGGCCAGGATGCCCAACTCCCACGCGACTCCGGTGACGCCACCACCGCCCAGCACCAACGCCCTGCCCGCCACCGTCGCGCTCCCTTCGTCCGAAGACCGAGGCAAACGTTAGCGCTCGCAACACTCGGAGGGCCATCTCGACCAGGTCACGCAAAGCCACTTTCGAGCGCGCTGCGCTGCGAAATCACCTGAGATAGTGTCTTTACACCACGGATGAGGATCCGCAGACCACGCATGGCTGCGTCATGCCGGTTGTCGAAGGAGTACAAGATGGATAGACGCGCGGGCCTGGCTATCAACGCGCGAATGCGTTGAGTGGGCGAGATGGTGGAAGATCAAGTTCCCGCCGTCGGCATGGTAGAGGATCACGTGCCCGTCGACGAGACGGCGGAAGATCAGGTGCCCGCGGCAGAGCAGCCTGCGCCGCGAGTATCAAGGCGGCAGATTCTCACCTATGGCGCCACCGCTGCCGGGGCGCTCACCGTCGGCGGATTCGTTGGCGCGGCGGTCCAACGCGAGATCTACGACGCGCAGATTCCCCCGACGGTCGCACCGCAAGCCTTGCTCGACGACGCGAGCAGGCTCAACCCGACACCAGTACGCGGTGTCATCTTCGCCGGATCATCCACCACGTCGACCAGCGAGGTGGTGACGCCGCTGCTCCGCCGGATCGCCGAAGGTCAGGACCCGCCATTAGCGGTATGCGGTGTGCGCCATTCGATGGGTGGGCAGAGCCTGCTACGCGACGGCTGGGTTCTCGACATGCAGCCGCTGAGGGGTGTAGTACCCGATACCACGAACCGCGTCATGCGCGTCGGGGCCGGTGCGACCTGGCGCGATGTCATCCCCGTACTCAACGCTGCGGGCTTTGCGCCCATCGTGATGCAGTCCAACCATGACTTCACAATCGGTGGTTCGTTGAGCGTGAACTGCCATGGCTGGCACACCAACAGTGCGCCCGTCGCTGGGACCGTTCGGAGCCTTCGGCTGTTGACGGCCGACGGTGTCGTCGTGGAGTGCAGCCCTCAGGGAAACGCCGAACTATTCAATCTGGCGTTGGGTGGCTATGGGCTGTTTGGAGTCATCTTGGAGGCGGACATCGAAGTGGTGCCGAACGTGCTCTTCAAGAAGCCGGAGTTCGTCTCGGTGCCGACCGCGGACTACGCGACGTCGTTCGCACAGCGGGTCTACGAAGCCGGATCGCCGGTAGAGATGGCCTACGGGCGGCTGTCAGTCGACCCGGACAGCTTCCTGGACGAGGCGATCATCGCCACGTTCAGTCCGGTGCCGGATACCCGCGGTCACGTGCTTCCACTGACGCCCGCATTGAGCAGTGAGGTCGCCCGCGCGGTCTACCGCAACTCGGCCAACAGCGGCGTCGGGAAAGCACTGCGCTGGTGGCTGGAGCGCGAGGCCTCACCGTGGTTGGCCGACCCGGTTAGCCGCAACAGCCTGCTCAATGAGCCCGCTGCTGTGTTCGCCAACAGTACGCAGGACACCACCGACATATTGCACGAGTACTTCGTCCCGCAGGCCAGGCTGTCGGAGTTCGTCGGCCACGCCAGGGAGATCATCCGACGCGCGCAGGGCAACCTTCTTAACGTCACCGTCCGCGATGTGCGCCGGGATACTCGCAGCGTGCTGGCCTATGCCCACGAGGACGTATTCGGCCTCGTCATGTCGTTCGTCCAGGACCGGTCAGCCACCGGCGAGGAACGGATGCGAGGCATGACGCGGGACCTGGTCGACGCGGCGATCGCAACCGGCGGCAGCTTCTACCTGCCCTACCGACTCCATGCCACCAACGAACAGCTTCGACGCGCGTATCCCGCCTGGGAGGCAGCGATGCGAGCGAAGGACCGCTACGACCCAAAGCACGTCTTCCGAAACGGGCTCTACGAGACCTACCGCCAGGCGTGACCCCTGCCGATCATGACCTGGAGCTGGAGGTCATGATCGGCACGATTTGGCGACGGCCACATCATGATCGTGGCGATCTTGGGGCAGCCCTCGCCTCGCAACCCGGCCGTTCGGGAACACTGTTGACCGGCGGCCGCCCCGAGCGGGGCAGATCGGCCAGAGCGTCCAGACCCCGCTGCAGGTAACGCGACCGGAGCGTGATCACGGTCTGGCGTGTCACCCCGACCAGCCGGGCAATCTCGGTGTTGGGATGCCCCTCGGCCGCCAACAGCAACATCCGGGCACGCTGCACCTGCCCCGCCGGCACCGTCGACGCACGCGTCAACGCCCGCAGACGAGCACCATCACCAGCACGGAGAACCAACGGCGCGGCCACGTACACGACCTACATGCTGCCTCACGCCAAACGTCTAATCAATTCTGACACGCGACACTAGCGCGGGTGCGGCAAACGTAGTCCTTGTCCATGGTGGCTTCGTTGATGGTTCCGGATGGGAAGGCGTCTACAAGGCCCTTAAAAGCACGGGCCACAAGGTAAGCGTCGTTCAGAATCCGACGACTTCACTGGCCGACGATGTCGCGGCAACAAAGCGAGTAATCGCCGAGCACGTCATGACACAACACCAGGTAGTTAGCGTTTCCGCAGGTAACCAGAGGTAGTCCATCGATGGCGGTGTCCGTACGCCGTGATGCATCGACATGCGGTGAGGAAGCGTG
>JAHRHA010000211.1 GCA_020027875.1 Micromonosporaceae bacterium
GTCGCGGTCACCCAGCGGGTCCAGGAGGCCGGCGCCTGGCGAGACGGCGAGACCACATTCTTCCGCGTCAACGCGTGGCGGGACCAGGCCACCCACCTGACTCCCTGCTTCGGAAGGGCGACCGGGTCATGGTGATTGGCCGGCTCCGGCAACGCTCCTGGGAGACCCCCGACGGCGAGCGGCGCTCGGTGGCGGAGATCGAGGCCGACGAGGTTGGCGCCAGCCTCAAGTGGGCTACCGCCAGGGTCGAGCGGGCCGCAATCCGAGACGGCGGTGTGCGCAGCCCTGGCCGGTAGCGGTGGCAGAGCGCGGCGGCGACATCAGTGTAACCACCCATCCGAGCGCGAGATGCAAGCACCCAGCACGCACCCTCCGGTGAGCGAGGGGTCGGGGCGCGGCCCTGGTGTTGGCCGGGCGTCAGCGGCCACCGCGAGCGATCATTCCGGCAGAATCGCCAGCCTCACCCAGGCCGCCAGGTGGCCGCCATTGGTGACGCTGCCGGCTGGCTCGTCACTCGGACGGGTACCTGTGCCAGCTCGCCCGTTCGCCACGGCGAGGGCGATCAGCGGCTTGCCGGATCGTCTCCGGGTGAGCCTGCCCGCCTGGGACGTGCGGCGGCGTCCCGGGCCGGGCAGGCTGCCACCTCCCGGGCTGCAGGATCGGCCCGGCTCGGCATGTTCCCGCCCCGGCCAGGTTGGTGGCCGCGGTCGTGCTCATCGGTCGTGCTCATCGGCCTGGCCGACCGGGCGTGGAGCGCGGTTCGGCGCCGGCCGGCGCGGCCACTGCCGCCGGTTGGTTCTTTCTCGTGCCCCTGCTGGGTTGGGTGCTGCTCCAAGATCGCCGGTCACAACCGGCAGTGGGAGGCGGCTACGCTCCGACGACGAGCGGCTCGACGTAGCGGCTGCCATCCCAGAACGGGATCGTCACCGGTCCGCTCGCGTTCGCCGCCGCGCCGGCGAAGACGGCGAGCGCCGACGGCCCGAGCACCAGAAGATGCTTGTCGATGCCGCGGTTGTTCAGGTTCCGAAGCTGACGCGCGCACGCGCGCGCCAGGCCACGCAGCTCCGGTGCGGCGAGCAGGCCGGGCGCATGCAGCGTGATCAGCTCCCGAGCACCCACCTCGGCCGCATAGTTCGTCGCGGCCTCGCCGAGGCCGTCACGACAGGAGACTGCGAGCACGGCCGGGCCGTCGGCGGCAAGCGACTCGCGGATCGGGTCGGGAGGGTTGGCCACCTCGCCGTCGCCCTCGACCTTGGAGAAGGAGATCCCCGTCCGCTGCCGCACGGTAGGCCGTAGGCGAGTTGTGACCCGCCACTCGTAGCCGACGAGGAAGGCCAACGGCAGGGGAAGATCGAGGTCCAGCAGCAGGCTCGGCGAGGGGAACGCTGCCTGCAGGGCCTCCCGGGCGGTCGCCAGGGCGTCCGCGATCAGTTCGCGGGCGCCTGGGGCGAGCGACCGCGCCGCGGGGTCGATGAGCGTGCGCCAGTCGAAGGTCAGGTCGTGCTGGCCGCTTGGCTCGCTCAGCGCACGCATCGCGACGGTGACGGTCGCGGCGCCGTCGCGGCCTCCGGCGGCGAGTGCCTTCACGGCGTCGCGCAGGTATCGGTGCGCGACGCGGCGGTGGAACGCCTTGGCGGACTCCCTCGGTCGCCGGACGAGACCGTTGCAGTCGAGGAAGTCATCGCCCCGCTCCCCGAGCGCGGCCCGGACAGCCTCACGGTCAGCCTGCCTGCCGGGGTCAAGGTCGACGAACAGCGGCACGATCGGGTACAGCGGCTCAGCGTCCTTGCGCTCCAACGCCATCGGGATCTCGAGGTTGTTCACGAACCAGGAACCGAGCACGAGCCGGGTGCCCCACCAGATCAGCCCGCCCGTCTCGTGGAAGATCGCGCGGCGGATGCCCTCGCGCGTCCGGTCGCCGACACGCAGGTCGTCGGTGTCCTTCCAGCCACTGGCGCCGTAGAGCTTGAGGGTGTCTCGGAGCCGAGCGACCGCGGTGGCGTCTTCGCGTTTGTGGCTGAGGAGCGGTTTGATCGTCATCGCCAGCAGCACCTCTTTGCCTTGCGTCCAGACCCGCAGGTGCACGGCTGGTTCCGGCCGGGCGTGCGGAGCGGCGGCAGCGCCAGCGACGGGTCCGGCCGCGCCGGCTCGGTCTCGCTGTGCGGCGCCTCCTCGACCGGCCAGGCGCCGGTCCTCCGCCAGAGGTACTCGCCGGTGACATGCCGGCGGGCCAGGTCGAACAGTCGCCGCAGGCCGTCCTCGGGCTTCCACCGCCGCTCGTCTGGGTCCTCCTTGTAGTAGAGGCACAGCTCGACCTCGCTGGTTCGGTGCTCTGATGCGGCGCGTCCTCGTGGGCCGTCGAGGCAGTAGACCGTCGGCGGTGCGATGTCGGGCGGGAACAGGAAGGTGGCGGCGAGCCGGTAGCGGCCGAAGCCGCCCTCCGCGCAGGCCAAGTAGACCAGGAGGTCCTCCGGCTCGATCTGCTGCGACTCGACGAAGGCCCGCAGATCACGGTTGCGCTCGATCTCCTCGGCGCCGAGCCGCCTGATCGTTGGGTCTTCGCGCAGGCTCACACCCTCCAGGGCGCGCACGCGCGCTGGCAGCCACTCCCACCAGCGCGCGTACTTGCGCTGCTCCGGCAGCTGGTCTAGCGATCCCGCCACGGCCGCGACTCGATCACCGGGCGGCCCCTGCCGACCCGGATGCCGGCGCCGACGACGCCGGCCGTCCGAGCCGCCAGCGAGGCCGCCACCTTCTCCGGCGAGGTGCTCGGCGCCGGGAACGCGGAGCCGAACACCTCGACCCAGCCATCGAGCGCCTCGCTGACGTCGTCCTTCTCGAACGCGGCGTGGGCGGCCTTGCGGGCACGGTCGACTGCCTGGCGCGCCTGGCGACGCTCATCGTCCTCCAGCCGCTCGTCGACGAACGTGTCGGGGGCGCCGGGGTCGGGGGTGAGGGCGCCAGGCGCCAGCGCCTGGTAGGCGGCGTCGAAGAACAACACCATGGCCTCGGGGTACTCGACCTTCTCGCTGAGCGCGCCGTGCAGCACCGACTCGGCGTGGTAGCTGCGGAAGGGCTTGTGGTCGTCGCCCCAGACCGTGCCGAGCCAGTACCTGGCCAGCCGCACCGACGGGATGTAGATGCCGCCGCACTGCTCGTTCTTGTCGATCGCCGCCTGCCGCTGGCCGCGCGGATGCCCTAGCGTCCAGTCGTCCAGGCCCTCCTCAGGGATGCGGCGCGCGAGCAGCAGCCCGTCCTCGCCGTCGGGCGGTTCCAGCGCGGCGACGAGGTCGATGGTGAACTCGTGGCCGTGGAGCGTCAGGCGCACCGACCGCTTCCGCTTCCGCGTGCGCTTCACCAGGCCGGAGGTCGTGGCTGCCTCGCGGATCGCTTCGAGCGCGGCATCGGCCGAGTCCGCGAACTCCCCGTCGGGATCGTCGAGGACGACGATGACGTCGATGTCCCTCAGCTTGACGACCTGGACGCGGCGGCTGTACGAGCCGCTGAGGAAGGTCTCCAGGTGCTCGGGCAACTCCTGTGCGAGCGTCTCGCGGACCTGCGGGTGGACCTCCTTGGCCGCGTCGTTCTCCTCCTTCGGGACGCGGACGACGTCAGGCTCGAACTGCTCGAACGCCTGCTGGATCGACTCGATCGGCTCGGTGGCCATCGCGGCTCCTTACAACGCGGGCGCCCCGGGGGGAGGGCGATTCGAGTCCCGACCAGCGAACAGCCAGCTCGCCGGGGCTCCAACTATACTCCAGTTGGCTCCAACTGTACTACAGTTAGGGCCTACACCGACGAAGGAGGACGCCGTGCCCGTGGAACTTCCCGCGCCGGACCGCACGATCCTCGAGAAGGCGCCGCTGCAGCTTGTCGTGTGCCAGGTACGCTTTGACGAGGCCGATGCGCTGAACGACCGCAAGACCGCCCGGCGATTCTTTAACAAGCTCGGTGGCGTCGACGGGCCCTTCCCGAAGCTCTCCCAGATCCAGACCCAGCGGGTCACGATCGATCCCCAGGCGCTTCCTGGTGAGACACCGGTGACCGTGCAGCAGCGGGGCTGGCGGTTCAGTGACCCCGAGGGCGACCGCCACGTGACGCTGCTGGCCGGCAGCCTCGCGCTGGAGACCACGGCCTATCGGTCGTGGGATGAGTTCGCGCCCCGCCTGGATCGTGCCCTGAGCGTGCTGGCCGACGAAGTGGACCCGGCGATCGAGCAGCGTCTCGGCCTGCGGTTTGTGAACCTGATCGTGCTTGATGAGGTGCACGACGCGGCGGGCTGGGATGACTACATCGCCGCCGACCTGCTGGCGCCCGGAGGACACCCGGTGCTGGGGCCCGGTGTCGTGGCCGCCCAGCACCGGGTGGTGCTGGACCTGGGTGATGAGCTGCGCTGCCTGCTGAACTACGGGCTTGCGCCGGATGCGAACGGCTCCGGCCGGGTCGGATATCTGCTGGATCTGGACGTGTTCCGGGAGCGGTCGGCGCCGTTCTCGGCCGCCGACGTGTTCAAGGCCAGCGAGCTCATGAACGATCGGGCCGTGTCGCTGTTCCAGCAGCTCACGACGCCGGAACTGCGTGCGCTTCTGCGCGGGAAGGAGGCGGCCAGCGACCGGGGGTGGTCTTGATGCCGCTGGCGCCATTCGTCGCCTCGGTCTCGACCGAATCTCCGGCCCCGACCGGCGCCCCGTCATTCAAGAACCCGGAGCCGGCGCCTACCGACGCTCCCTGGCCTTGGGTGCACGAGTTTGACGCCGTGGCCGACCCTGCGCTCCGGTTCCCGGCAGCAACTCCCCTACTGCTTCCGCATCACGGCAGCTTCGCCCGAGGCATCAGGGGCAAGCCGCTGGTTGACCTCGGCATCACGATCGTGGTCCACGAGGGCGCGCACGGGCCGACCAGGACGGCGACCGAGGAGGCGACCGTCATCATCCGCCCCGGGGACGACTGGGCCGCCATGATCCGACGCCTATTCGAGCATCACCTGCCCGAGCTGCGGTGGCTCTGCAGCCGGACTTCGGTGAGGGTGATGTTCGAGGAGCCGATCCCCAGAGACCTCGTCCCTCCCCTCCGCCTCAAGGTTGTGCAGCAGCACGAGCAGTCGTTGGGGGCGGTGGCGGCTTCGGAGCCGCCGGCAGGGCGTGACGCCATCGGCGCCGGCCGCGACCTGCATGCCGGGCTACGCGCCGTCGATGAGCTGCGCCGCTGGCTGAGCCTGACTGTCGCCGATGTCGCCCGTATCGCCGGCCTCAGCGAGTCCACGATCTACTGGTGGGCGGAGCACCCCACCTCGATCCCCCGGCCCGCCAAGATCGACCGGCTGCTCGGCCTCCAGGCACTGGCGTGGGGCCTGGTCGAGGACCTGGGCGAACCGGAGACGCGGCAGTGGTTCCGCGCCGGGCACCCGTCCCCGCTTGACCGCCTGCGCCGCGACCCGCGAGCGCTGCCGGTCGTCGAGGAGCAGGGCTACAAGCTGCTCCAGCGGCTGGCGAACAAGCGCCTTGCCGACGCCGGTCCTGGCCGTCCCGTGACCGACGACGACGATCAGCGCGACCTGGCCCGGCTGGCCGAGCAAGAGCGCGACCTCAGGGAGCCCCTTGTAGTGGAGGAACTCGATCCCCGCCGACTCGAACCCGAGGACCCTGAGTAGCCGCCATGCCCTTCCCGTGGGATGAGGACGACCCCCAGGTCCGCACCCGGATCCACGCCAACCTGGCCGCCTTCCTTCCCGAGATCGTTGCGAGCGGCCGCCGCCGTGACCCGGCCACGATCGACCTGGTCAAGGATTGGCACCAGCGTATGGTGGATGGGGTTCCCCTCGCCGAGCCGGAGGTCGCCGGTGGGCTCCGAGGCAGCGGACCCCAAGGAAGTCGCCTTCGGACCCACCGTGTGACGGTCGACGGGATCCTCGAGGCCGTGCCGCCAGGACAGGTGCGGTCCAAGATGAGCATCTTAGAGCGTCGCCTGCGCGAAAAGGTCGCGGCCCTCGACCCGTTCATCCCTGCGAAAGCTCCTCCGGAGCAGCGCGAAGAGCAGGTGCTCGAGTTGTGCGGCTGGGCTCACGGCGAGCTGAGTTCGGCAGCGAGTGTTGTTAGATACGGACAACTGGCCGTGGCTGATGTGGCTGCTGTTGCCAGTGCAGCAGAGGCAATCGACGAAGTCACGTAGGCACCCCAGGCGCACGGCCGCTACGAGCCCACTACAACACGGCGGTGAGGTCGAGGCCGAAGATGAACTCCTCCGCCGGGTCGTAGCCGGCAGCGACGAGCGCCGCGGCGGACTCGTTGAGGTAGGGGAACTCGTCAGGAGGAAGCTGGGGCAGGAAGACGTCCTCGGCCATGTCCGCGAGCTCATCGGCGGTGTCGAACGGCAGGCTGGCTTCCTGCAGGGCGAACCCGTAGACATAGCTGTCGAGCAACCAGTTGGCGTGCGTCGCCATCAAGACCGGGAAGCCAGCCCTCCGCAGGCAGGCGGTGACCGCTTCGCGGTGGCGGAGGTTCGCGGGCCCCGGCGATGTCCGCGACTCCATCAGGCCGATCGCCCACGGGTGGCGTGCGAGAACCTGTCGGGCGGATACCGCCCGCCGTCGCATCGCCGACTGCCAGTCGGTCTCTTCGGGCGGGAGCTCGATCTCCTCGAACACGATGTCGATCATGGCGTCCAGCAACTCCTCCTTGCTCGCCACGTAGTGGTAGAGCGACATCGCGCCCGCGCCGAGCGCGCCAGCCAGCCGGCGCATGCTCAGCCCGTCGACCCCCTCGCGGTCGGCGAGCCGGACCGCCTCGACCACCACCCGCTGCTTGCTCAGCCCCGCGTCTGACGCGACCTGGCGTTGTTCCCTCGCAGACACGGGTCTCCTCGCTCTCTCGAACGGCTTGACAATCGTACAGCGTACGATCATAGTATACGTACGGTGTACGAGCCAGCGAGAGTCGCAGCTCGGACGTGAGGAGGCTTCTGTGGGAATCGAACAGCGATCGAATGCCGGAGCACGCCTGGTGCCGGGGGCGAGTCCGGCCGGGGCGGCGACGATGCGGGCCGCCGTCCAGCACCGCTACGGCCCGCCCTCAGTGCTCGAGTCGTCCGAGGTCGGGCTACCGCTGCCCGGTCGAGGCGATGTGCTCGTCCAGGTGGGCGCGGCCTCGGTACATCCCGGCGACTACTTCGTCATGACCGGTGAGCCGTACGTGGTGCGCCTGGCGTTCGGGCTCCGCCGGCCGCGCCACGGCATCCCTGGCAGGGACCTCGCCGGCGTGGTGGCAGCGGTCGGGAAGGATGTCACCGCTCTCCGCCCCGGCGACGAGGTGTTCGGCTGGAGCACCGCTGGAACGCTCGCGGAGTACGCCTGCGTCCCGGCGGACAACCTCGTGTCCGTGCCTGCCAACCTGTCGGTCGTGGACGCGGCAGCGGTGCCCACGTCGGCCATGGCGGCGTTGCAGGCATTGCGCGAGATCGCGAACGTTCGACCGGGCCAGACGGTGCTGGTCACGGGCGCGTCGGGCGGCGTGGGCTCCTTCGCCGTACAGATCGCCAAGGCGTTTGGCGCCGAGGTGACGGGTGTGTGCAGCACCCGCAACGTCGACTTGGTCCGGTCGCTCGGTGCCGACCACGTCGTTGACTACACGAGGACCGACTTCACCCGCACCGAGAAGCGCTACGACGTCATCCTCGACAACGTGGAAGCCCAGCCCCTGGCGGCTGTCCGCCGAGCGCTGACGCCCACCGGCACCCTCATCCCCAACAGCGGACGTGGCGGCCGCTGGCTCGGCCCCCTCGGTCGGATCGTCAAAGCGCGCGTGCTGTCCGGGTTCACCCGTCAGCAGCTGAAGCCCTTCCTGTCGGTCGAGAAGCGCCAGGACCTGCTCACCCTGGCCGACCTGCTCACGACCGGGCAGGTCACGCCCGTCATCGACCGCACCCACCCCCTCGACGAAGCAGCCGACGCCCTCCGCTACGTCGCGGCCGGCCACACCCGAGGGAAGGTCGTCGTCACCGTCTGACGACCGGACCGACGAGAACGACCCAACCCGTGCGTATGCACGCCCAGACCTGCCGCCACTCCGGCGGACGGACCGCTCCTCTCGAAAGAAGAACCGATGACCATCCGAACGAACACCCCGAACCTGCTCGACAACCCGCCGATCCCCGTGCAGGCCAAGCTCGCCGCCGCATGGACCAGCTTCATGTTCCTCTACATCTACGTCGACTACTTCGTCCTGTACAAGCCCGGCGTCGTCGACGACATCCTGGCCGGCATCGTCTTCGAGTTCGACATCAGCCAAACCTTTGTCGTCATCGCGCTCACGCTCGTGGCCATCCCGATCCTCATGATCCTGCTCTCCACGACACTGCCAGCCCGTGTCAACCGCGCCACCAACCTCGTCGTAGCAACGCTCTACATCCCCGTCTCGATGTACAACGCGGTCGGGGAGTCCTGGACCTACTTCTACGGCCTCTCCATCGGACTCGAGGTGCTGCTCCTGGCCTTCATCCTGCGCTCCGCCTGGACATGGCCTCGAACCCCCGCCGTCCCAGCCGGTCCCGCGACGACCGACCTTCGACAGTAGGTATCCGTGTAAACGCGCCTCGGAAAGTCCTACGGCGTGAAGCCCGCCGCCGCGGACACCGGGCCGACCGTGACCAGCTCAGTCGCGGTATGCGCAGAGAACCTGCTCACGAACGGTCCGGTGTCCGCGCGGGGGCTCACTGGCCGGTGGACAACGCCCGTGATGGGGACCCTGCTGCCGGCAACCATCCTGGGGTCGTCGCGGCCCCGGACCCAGCCGCGGCGGGGAGGTCAAGTGGCCGCTTGTTCGGCGTTCGGACCGGCAGTGGGGCCGGCATCGACGAACCGCATCGGCCGGGTCCTGCGTGGCTTGGTCGGGTGGTGCCGACGGGCGGGGATCGGGTTGCCGTCCTCGTCGAACTTCCCCGACGGGCGCACCACCAGCCGTTGCCGTCGGCCGGCGAGCTGGTTGCGTCGCGACCGTAGGCGCGCCCATCCGGGATGGGTCGAACCGTCCGCGACGCCAAGCGCTTCGTCGCAGACGTCGATCGCACGCTCGTAGCTCGCCAGACGGCCCGACGCGGCGAGCTGTCCGGCGTAGGCGTCGGCGAGGTCGGGGTGGCGGCAACCGGCGGCCCAGCCGAGCTCGATGACCTGCTCGGCGCGTTTGAACATCTCCACGGCGCGCCAGTGCTCCACACAGCGCCAGAGCGCCGCGTCGCACACGCGCTGGTCCACACCACGGCCGAGCCACGACGTGTAGGCGCCCGTGCCGGCTTCCTTGCCGGTCATCTCGAAGAACCCGCGGGCGTAGCGCTCCGGGTCGCCGAGCGCGAGCTGCGCGACGGTGTCGGGCCACAGGTCGAGCGCGCACGGCTCGCCGGCCCGGCACGCCGGACACCCGTCGTCTTCCGAGCAACGTCCGAGAGCGGCAAGCGAGCTCGCTCGTGCGTCCACCCACGCCAGGGTCGCGTTGCGCTTGCCGAGACGGCCCTGGCGTGGCGGGAGGTGTTCGAGCAGCGGGACGAGCGCGGCGAGGACGGTGGCTGCCCCTGCGGTGTCGCTGTCGGCGAGACGGCCGTCGAGCACGTCCGTCAACGGGCCGACCAGTCGCGGGGGCTTGGGTTCTGCTCGCTCGACGCGGCCGGTCAGGTGGCCGCAGCGCAGCACCGCGCACTCGGTGACCGCCGTCTGCCAGGCGGCCAGCATCCGGGCGCCGGCGCGTGCGCCGAGGACGTCGCGGTGCCCCTCGACGTGACCCGGCGGGAGATCCTCGTGCGCTGCGGCAGGGCGTGGCAGCTTCGCGCGGCTGCCCGCCATGATGCGGTGCGTGGTGGCGGTGCCGAGCTCGGCGAGCAGCTCGTCGCGGTCGCTGTGGCCGCGTTCGGCGATGCGTTCGAGCAGGACCAGCAGCGCAGCGGCGCACGCTTCGGCGTCAGCGAGCGCGTCGTGGGCGGCGCGGTTGACAAGCCCAAGCTCGGCGAGCAGGTCGTTCAAGCTCGGGCGCTGCAGCTCGACGCCAGCCAGGGCGACCAGCGGCCCCATCGTGTCGAGCACGGGCACGTCGGGCAGGTCCCGGTCGGTCTGTTGCAGCTCGTAGCGCAGCACCGAGATGTCGAACCCGACGTTGTGGGCGGCGACGATGACCGTCTCTCCGTCGCGTGGTTCGAGCAGCGCGAGCAGCTCGTCCGCGATGTCGTCGAAGCTCGCTTCGCCGGCGAGATGGTCGTTGCTGATGTGGTGGATGGAGTGCGAGATCGGGTCGATGGGGATGCCGGGATCGACCAGACGCTGCCAACGGCTACGGACCGTGCCGTGCCGGCAGGTGACCGCGCCGACCGACACGCAACGGCGGGGCGTGCCGTCCGGGGTCTCGGTCGTCTCGGTGTCGAGCACCACAAGACGCAGACCCGGCCAGAACGTGCCCGCCGCAGCGGAGGCGGTGATGGTCACAGCAGACCCCTGCGGCGCGCAGCCTCGTTCAGCAGCGTCACGTCCCGCAGGGACGAGTAGCTGCCTCCAGGCGGCCGCGGGTCAGCGACCGACCGCAACGCGACCGTGTAGCCGTCGTTTGCGAGCGTGTCGTCGCGGATGAGCGCCGCGGTCGCGCCGAGGTTGTCGAACGCGCTGTGCTGGCGGGCGACGACCAGGTCGAACAGGATGTTGGTCCGTTCGATGTTGCCGAACGCAGTGCGGCGCGGCGTGAGCAGCCGCTTGACCTGGCTGTCGATGAGCGCCTCGAGTCCGCCCGTGGAGAGGTGGACGTCAGGCGGAGCGACGGCGAGCGCGGCCGCCATCGTCGGCTCGTAGCGGGCACGGTGGCCGAGCGCCTTCTCGACCGGGAGCCGGTGGGTGCGCAGCAGCCCGATCAGCTCGTCCCACCAGGCCGACCAGACTGGCTGCGTCGTTCAACACGCCGGACCAGCGTCCAAGCCGGTGCAGGTGCTCGGCGAGCGGGGTGATGAGCGTCGGGCCGTCGGCTCCGGGCGCGGTCGCCTTGCGGATGCACAGCAGGTCAGCTTCGACGGCGCGGGTCAGGTGCCACAGCGACGGGATGAACCGGGTCCGCGACGGGTCGTAGTGCTCCCGGATCGCCGACGCGATGCTGGTCGCGGCGTCAGCGACGATGAAGTCCGGGTCGTAGCCGAGCTCGTCGAAGACCAGCCGCCACGCGGGCGTGTTCGCCTTCGGCATCGCCCGCACGAGCCGCAACGCGATCCTCGGTGCCGACAGCGCGAACGGGTCGTCGGACGGGGCAGGCCAACGCATCTCGGCGAGCACCAGCAGCCAGAACCCGTCGTCGCGGCGAGAGCGTTTGCGCCGCTCGAGCGTGCGGCCGTAGACCGGCACCTCGTCGAGCAGGACCACCTGCGGCCGGTCGAGCGGCTGGCCGGCATCGCGCAGCGCATCGAGACGTGCACGCTCCTCCAGCGCCTGTGCCCGCAGCCGTGCGTCCACCTCGGCGTAGACGACCGGCCCGAACGCCTCGCACCAGTCCGCGGCGATGTGCCACGACCGGCGCGCTTCGCTGGCCGCGTCGGCGGCCAGGACGAGCTCACCGTCCTCGTTGATGACCTTGCGGACCCGCCGGTCCGCCGTCCCCGAGACCCGCAGCGCCCACTTCGAGGTTGCTGCATAGCTCTCACCGGCAGCCAGCATCTCCAGCGCCCGTGCGACCGTGCGCGTGTTCCACGAGTGGGTCCGAGCGACCGACGTCTCCCCGTGGTGGACGCCACGCAGCTCGTCGCAGTGGTCGCACTGCTCGTGCCCTTCGTGGACGTGCTCGCGGGGCAGCGGCGGCGTGAACGTGTGCACCGTCGACCCGTCCTCGGGGAAGCACCGGTAGCGCTGCCGCGGCTTGCCGGTCGTCTTGCCGTAGGTCCCGAAGCGGATCACGCGCGATGCCGGGTGGACGGCGCAGACCGGCGGTGGCGCCCAACTCGCCGCCGGCGCGCTGCCGTCGGTGATGATGACCGAGAACCAGTGCTGCTCGCCGACCGCCGGCGTGCAGCGGTACTGCCGCCGCCGGCCTGAACCTGTGTCGTAGGTGCGCTGAGCGACGACGTGGGCATCCGGGTGCTTCACGCACCGCGCCCCAGCCACTGCTCGCTTCCGCCCCATCTCGCCAGGGTAGCTGCACCCTGTTGGTTTGTCCGTATCTCAACAACACCCGCTGCCGAACTCAACCACGGCCGAGTTCGCGCTCGTCCGCCCCCCGGGCGACGCCGAGCGTCTTGGACGCCGACTGCAGCCCCGCGGCCGAGACCGCCAACTCGGATCCGGCGGACCGGGCGGTTGCGCCCCTCGCGCAAGGCATGGTCGGTGCAGCACGAC
>JAHRHA010000103.1 GCA_020027875.1 Micromonosporaceae bacterium
ACTGGAACCCGGTCAACGTGGTCCGGTCCAACCCGGTCAACACCGCCGCCAGGCCCGGCCCCGGCGGCATCTCCTCAAAATCCTCCGGCAACGGACCCCGCACCGACGCCTCCAACGCGGCATAGTCCACCGGCCCGGCCGCCGGTTCGGGCTCTGGCTCTGGCTCTGGCTCTGGCTCAGAGTTGTCGCTCACATGTACGACCCTAGAGACACCCTCCGACAAGAATCCGCGCCACTAACACTCATCAGATAACAGAATGATAACAGTCCAGAGTGGATCGATGTGCTATGCCGCCACTCACTATCTTCCCAGCCACGAGAGTGGTGCTGACCTCGGCTGAGGCGGCGAGTTGCGACGCGCGCGTATTGAACGAGACGGCATTTGACCGACTACTGGTCGCTGGCCGGCCGCTGCTCAGCGTCGTCACGCGCCGGCAACTGGAGCTGTTCACGGATCATCCATTGCACCGTCGCCTTGTCCGGCTGGGCGTCGACGGTCACGACGAACTCCTTACGCCGGAACAGATCCAACACCGGGTCGGTCTTCGCGTGGTATGCGCGCAACCTGGCCGCCAGCGCCTGCTCGGTGTCGTCCTCACGGCTGACCAGCTCGCCGCCGCACACGTCGCATCGGCCCTCCACCTCGGGGCGGTGCGCGATGAGGTTGTAGTCCATTCCGCACCGGGAGCACAGCCTACGGGCCAGTACCCGCCGCCGAACCTCGGTGTCGGGCAGGTCCAGGTGGATCACCGCGTCGATGTCGTAGCTCTCCAGAAAGAACTCCGCCTGCCGCTGGTTGCGGGGGAAGCCGTCAACCACAAACCCGTAGTTCCAGTCGTGCTGCCCCAACCGTTCCCGCACGACCGACTCGACGAGATCGTCGTCAACGAGGTCACCAGCCGCCATGATCCGTCTGACTTGCGCGCCGATCTTGGTGTGGTGCTGGACGTGCCAGCGGAAGATGTCGCCCACGCTGATATGGGTCAGGTCGAGGTCCGCCGCAAGCAGCGCTGCCTGAGTACCCTTGCCGCTGCCCTGAACGCCCATGATCACGTACTTTCGCATGCTCGCACGATCCCATCGACCGGGGTCTTCTGGCTAGCCGCCGTCCGAGTCGTACGGTGGCTGGGGATGTGCCCCAACGGAGAGGACATGGACGGTGGCCAGCAAGGGCAGCGCAGGGAAAGGCGCCAAGACGAAACCCACGAAGAGCGGGGAGCCGGGCGATGCGTCGCAGGCGCGGCCGCGGCGCCTGCCTCTGCGCCTGTACGAGGAGGAGCTGTTCCGGTTGCAGGCGGAGTTGGTCAAGCTACAGGAATGGGTACGTGTTGAGGGCGCGCGCCTGGTGGTGGTCTTCGAGGGCCGCGACGCTGCGGGCAAGGGAAGCGCGATCAAGCGTGTGACGCAGTACCTCAACCCACGCGTCGCCCGGATCGCCGCGCTACCGGCACCGACGGAACGGCAGCGTTCGCAGTGGTACTTCCAGCGCTATGTCGAGCACATGCCGGCGGCCGGGGAGATCGTGTTGTTCGACCGCAGCTGGTACAACCGGGCCGGTGTCGAGCGAGTCATGGGTTTCTGCACCGACACTGAGTTCCAGCGATTCCTGCATCAGTGCCCGATCTTCGAGCGGTTGTTGCTGGAGGACGGCATCATGCTGCGCAAGTACTGGTTCTCGGTCAGCGACGCCGAGCAGGAGCGGCGCTTCCGGTCCCGCCTGGAGGATCCCATGCGCCGGTGGAAGCTGTCCTCGATGGACCTCGAGTCGATCAGCCGCTGGGAGGACTACTCGCGGGCCAAGGACGAGATGTTCGCCGCCACCGACCGGCCCAAGACGCCGTGGTACGACGTGGACAGCGACGACAAGCGCAGGTCGCGCATCAACATGATCGCACACCTGCTCTCGACCGTGCCGTACTACGAGGTCCAGCGCCCGCCTTTGCAGCTGCCGCCGAAGCCGGCCTCCCGCGGCTATAAGCGGCCACCGTTGCGAACGCGGACCTACGTGCCAGACCACGCGGCGACAATGCTCCACGGCCCGAAACGCGCGCTATGACAAGAGCGCGACAACCGGAGCATCATGACGGAACTCGCAGCTGTCGGAGCGTGGCGTCGGGCTCGGCGCCGACCTCGGCGAGGCGCATCTTGGCGTCGATGACGACCGCACCGTCCATCGAGACGAGTACCGGGTTGAGATCCAGCTCGGCCACCTCGGGTAGCTCCTCCGCGAGGCGTCCCAACCTCAACAGCAGATCCTCGACGGCCGCCGTGTTCACGCGTGGGCTCCCTCGGTAACCAGTGAGCAAAGGCGCGGCGCGCAGCGAACGCCACATGCGACCGCCATCGCGGTCGGTCATCGGCACCAGCCGGAACGCCCGGTCCGCGAACAGGTCCGTGTGCACGCCACCGAGACCCACCATGACGAGCGAACCAAACAGCGGGTCGTGCACGATGCCGGCCACCAACTCGACCTGGCCGGTCGCCATGGGTTGCACCAGGACCGCCGGCTCGTCGGCTCCCAGAGCCGTTGCGAGGTCGCGATAGGCGGTCCTGACGCTGTCGTCGTCTGTGAGGCGGAGCTTGACGGCGCCGATGTCGCTCTTGTGTACGAGGTTCGGGTCGGCGGCCTTGAGGGCGACGGGGTAGCCGAGGCGGGACGCCTCGGCCACAACGGCTCGCTCGCCGGTGGCGGTTACGGTCGGAACAACGGGGATGCCGTAGTGGCCCAGGACGTCGGCTATTCGCGAGTGTGGCTGCCACCCGCCGTGCTGTTCCAGCGCCGCTCTCACCGTGCGTCGAGCCGGCGCAGTGTCCACTCCGGGCAGTTGAGGCTGCGCACCCAATGGTTCCCGACGCCATGCCGCGTAACGGGCGGCCTTGCCCAGCGCGGAAACGGCGCGTTCGGGGAGATCGAAGACGGGCGCACGCCGGTCACCGACGCTGGTGGGCCCATCTGCGCCGAGGACGACGACGGCCAGCGGCAGCCCCCGGTGGCGATCCGCGACCGGAGCAAGAGCGGCGAGCACCGCGTCGATGTCGTTGGCCCGGGTGGCCGCGACGACGGCGAGCACCGCGTCTACCTCGGCGCTGGCCGCGAGCAGGTCGAACGCGTCGGCGAATGCGGCGGGTGTCGCGGCGGCGCCCAGGTCGAGTGGGTTGCCCGCACCCGGCACGAGCCGCGCGAGCTGGAGCCGCAGGCCGTCGCTCGCCTGCGGAACCCGCAGACCCGCCGGGTCGGCGGCGTCGGCGGCGAGCACGTTGACTCCGCCGGCGTTGCCCAGGATGGCGAGGCGATCGCCGCCGGGCAACGGTTGGTCGGTCAGCATCCGCGCAGCGTCCAGCAGCTCGCCGAGGTGGTCGGTGCGGATGATGCCGGCCTGCGCAGAGAGCGTGTCCACCGCGACATCGGGCGACGCCGCCGCTGCCGTGTGCGAGGCGCCGGCCCGCTGACCGGCGACCGACCGTCCGCTGAACACGGCAATGACCGGCTTGCGGCGGGCGAGCGCCCGCGCGATCCGGGCGAAGCGGCGCGGGTTTCCGAAGGACTCGAGGTAGAGCGCGACCGCGGTCGTGGCCGGGTCGTCGAACCAGTAGGACAACAGGTCGTTGCCGCTGACGTCGGCCTTGTTGCCGAGCGATACGAAGCTGGACACGCCTGTCCCGGTTCTCGCGGCGTGCTCCAACACGGCGATGCCGACTGCGCCCGACTGCGACGCGAGCGCGAGGCCACCGGCGGGAGGCAGGACCGGGGAGAACGTGGCGGCCAGGCGGACCGCCGGATCGGTGTTGAGCACGCCGAGGCAGTTCGGCCCGACCAGCCGGATCCCATGCCGTCGGGCGATCCGGACCAGTTCGGCCTGTGCCTGCCCGCCGCGCTCGCCGGCCTCGCCGAACCCGGCCGAGAGGATGACGGCGGCGCGCACCCCCGCAGCGCCCGCGTCTGTGAGCACGTCGGCGACCCCAGCCGCGGGAACGGAGATGACCGCGAGATCGACCGACTCCGGTATCGCGGCCAGGCTGGGAAACGAAGGGACGCCGAGGATCGCGGTCGCGCGCGGGTTGACCGCGTACAGGCTCCCCGCGCCGAGCCCAATGTTTCGCTCGCGAGCTTCGCGACCGAGCCCAACGTTTCGCTCGCGAGCTTCGCGAAACCCATACTCGATCAGCGCCTGCAGAGTCGCATGCCCGATGCCGCCCGGTTCGCGGCCCACGCCCACGACTGCCACCGCGCGGGGAGCGAGCAAGGGGCGCAGGGATGCCGTTTGGGCGATTCGGTCCCGGGCGTCGGCCACCGCGATCGCGCCGGCATCTAGGCTGGTACGCAATGTCACGTCAATGACGCCGTCGTCCAGGTGCAGCGACGAACGGCCGTCCAGCTCGTTCGCCAACCGCAGCATCCGGGTGTTGCCCGCCAGGACCTCGCCTAGGAGTTCGGTCACGCCATGCCGTCGGGCGCCGGCGGCGAGGTGCTCCAGCAACAATGTGCCCACGCCGCGGCCGTGGTGCGCCTCGTCGACGAACACGGCGAACTCGGCGCGTGCAGCGTCGGGAGGTCTGCGCTCGTACGACGCGACGCCAATGAGAACACCTCCCTCCTCGGCGACCACGACGTCGTGGTCAGGGGCCGCCGGCCGTACCAGCCTCTCGACCTCTTCCGTCATAACACTCTGACCCGGTACGCCGAAGAATCGCAGCCGAAGGCTGTCCGGTGAGCCGCGATCATGCAGTTCGGCGAGGGCGGTCGCGTCGTCTGGTGTGACCGGCCGCAGTCTGACGATGCCGCCATCCGCGGCCAGGGCATCCGTGCCCGCATCCCGGGGCTGACCAGCAGCCGCAATGCTCATCGCCCGAGCCTCCCAGAACGTGTCCCGATCTCGTCGTCGATGAGCATTCTTACGCCGTCGCCCTCCATCGGGAACCGGCGGGGCGTGTCCGGAGATCCGGCGGACACGCCGTGGGACACAGCGACCGGGCACGCTGACCGCCGGATCAACTCGCGCCCGACCGAGCCCAGTACCAGGCTGGCAACCTCGCCACGATGGCGCGACCCCACCACGATCAGCCGAGCCGACCGGCTGGCCGCCATCAGGGCCTGGGTCGCGGACGCCCGGACCACTGCGGACCGGACCTGGAGCGTCGGGAAGTCATGCCGAACCCGGTCGACCCAGCCGTCGAGTCTCACCTCAGCCGGTGTCCGACCGAATTCCGGCACGGGTGCATCGAACCGACCGGGATCCACCGCATGGATGGCCTCGACCTCCGCTCCACGACGGTGTGCCCAATCGCAGGCGAACCTGAGCGCCCTCAAAGAGCTCGACGTGCCGTCCACGCCCACAGTCACGTGACCTCCGGCCGCCACCGAGGTCTGCCCCTCACGCACCACGATCACCGGGCAATGGGCGTGCGCCGCGACGTAGGGGGCGACCGATCCGGCCAGCAGGCCGGCGAGGCCGCCGACGCCGCGACCGCCAACCACGATCAGCGAGGCGTCAGTCGACGCCGCCACGAGGACCGCCCCTCCCCCACCCGCCACGACAGACGTACGCACCGCCAGGCCCGGATGCTCGTCAGCCACCCTGTTCGCGGTCGCGGCGACCATGGCAGTGATCGCCGGCGCCGGCGCCCATTCGTCGGGCCGGTACGGCATATTGGCCAGGGCCGCGTAGAAGATGGGCCACGCGTACGCGTGAACGATTGTCAGCGGTGCGCCCAATGCCAAGGCCTCGACAGCAGCCATGTCGAGTGCTGATGCGGCGGACGAAGAACCGTCGATACCGACCACGACGGGCCGGCCCAGATCGTTGTTCATGACCTAAGGCTGCCCATCGGCTGTGCCCGCGCACAGGGGAGAATGCACCGGTCGCGGGGGCAGAAAGGCCCGATCAGCACCCGCCACCTCACTTAGTGCTACCGCCTACTGTTGGTGTGTCAGAGGCCAAGACGAGGGGGATGCTGTGATCGACCATGTGGTGATCGGCGTCGCTGACGTAGCGACGAGCAGGACGTTTTACGAGCGTGCGTTGATCCCGCTCGGAGTGGGCGTTGTCCTCGACCTTCCCGGCTACGTCGGCTTTGGCGACCAAGGCAGGCCGTGGTTCTTCGTCGCAGCACGGGAACCAACGCAGAAGGTGCACGTCGCGTTCACCGCGCCTGATCGGCCCACGGTCGATGCCTTCCACCAGGCTGCGCTGGCGGCCGGCGGTGCGGACAACGGCGCACCGGGCCCTCGCCCGATCTACCACCAGCACTACTACGGAGCGTTCGTCTTCGACCCGGACGGCAACAACATCGAGGCAGTCTGTCACCGGCCCGGGTGATACACGGCCGTCAACCTAACTGTCCGGCGAACCTGACCCAACCCCGATGGCCTGGGCGGCGGCCCGGTCCGCGACCACGACACGGTCGGCATGGTCGTGGTCGACTCGAAGGGCGCCTGTCATGATCGCGACCGCCTCCTGACCCGATTCCTTGACGCCCAGAGCCGCGGTCGGCTCATCCATGATGACGACGTGGCGCGCCCACGCCGCGGCTCCTCTGTACGTTAGACTGATGCAAGCGTTCGCGCAAGCGTTTGCGCGAACGCTTGCGTAACGACCCGGACACGAGGACGGTGGGTGCTGTATGGCCACGATGGCCGATGTGGCGGACAGGGCGGGCATCTCTGTATCGACTGTCTCCCATGTGATCAATGGGACCCGCTTCGTCAAGGAAGAGACGGCCGAGCTGGTCATGGCGGCCATCCGGGACACCGGGTACACGCACAACACGATTGCGCGATCCCTGGTGACGGCCAGCACCCAGACGATCGGCCTCGCCATCTCGGCGATCTCGAACTTCTACTTCGCCGATGTCATCGCAGCGATCCTGGACGCGGCGCGCCGCTCCGGCTACACGATGCTGCTCGCCGACACCTACGACGACCCGGACGAGGAGTTGCGAGTGGTGCAGGCGCTGCACCAGCGCCGGGTGGACGGTCTGCTGCTGGCGACGTGCACGGACGCCGACGGTCCGGCGCTGCGCTACCTCACCGACCTTGCGGTCCCAACGGTGCTCGTGGATCGATGCGCATCCGACCGGTTCCATCAGGTCGGGACCGAGAACGTCGAAGCGACCGCGGCTCTGGTCGAGCACGTCGCCGGTCACGGTCACACCCGCATCGGTGCCATCGCCGGCCGGAACTCGGTTCGCACGTCGACCGAGCGGGTGGACGGCTACGGCCTGGGCATCGAGCGCAGCGACCTACCATACGACGAGAAGCTCATCGCCACCGGAGACTCGACCGCCATGGCCGCCGCGGAGGCGGTACGGCAACTCCTCGCGCTCCCCGATCCCCCGACGGCACTCTTTGTCGCGAACAACCACATGACCATTGGGGTCATGCACGCCCTCACTACCATGGGCGTCAGGGTCCCGGACGACCTGGCACTAGTCGCGTACGACGACTTCGAGTGGGCCGCGTCGTTCCGGCCCAGACTGACCGCGATCGCGCAACCGATCCAGGAGATCGGTGCGCAGGCGGTTCAGATGCTCATGGCGCTCATCGCGGATCGGCGGGACGCGCCTCGTACGGTCCGCCTCGACCCCACCATGATGCTGCGCGAGTCGTGTGGCTGCGTACCGGACGCCCCGAAACCCCGACGGCGGAAGGCACGAACCCCATGAGCCGGATCGCGGTTATCGGTGAGGCGGTCGCGGATGCCATCGTCCAGGCGAACCCACCCGCGTCTGGCGAGCTGCACCTGCGCGTACTCCCGGGCGGTGGGCCGGTCAACACCGCCGTCGCGCTGAGTCGTCTGGGCACGCCGACACAGTTCCTCGGGCGCCTCGCCGGCGGCCCGATAGGGCATCTACTTCGTCGGCACCTCGCCGACTCCCGAGTCGATCTGTCGGCCAGTGTGCCCGCGACGCAAATGCCCACACTCGCGATCACATCGGTCGGACCAGACGGCCGGGCCGAGTACGACTTCTACCTCGACGGCACGGCCGACTGGCAATGGGCCGAAGACGAGCTGGCCGCCTGGGAACCGGGCGGTGCTGTGGCGGTGCACGCAGCCTCCCTGGCGCTGACCCAGCAGCCCGGCGCGGCCGTCATCGAGGGTCTGCTCGCACGGCTTCGACAGCACATGACCGTGTCCATCGATCCCAACGTGCGAACCAGCGTGGTACCGGCGCAGTTCTACCGCGAAGCGTTGTGGAGGTGGGCGCCGGTAGCCGACATCCTGCGGCTGAGCCAGGACGACCTCGACGTATTGATGCCAGGACTGCGGCCCGGCGAAGCGTGCACGCGACTGCACGAGGCCGGAACTCCGCTTGTCGTCGTGACCCAGGGTCCCGACGGCGCGCACGCCTCGCTACGGGGACACGCCGTCACGATCGCGGCCCACGACATAGCACTCGTCGATACGGTGGGCGCGGGTGACTCCTTTACCGCAGGGCTCCTACATTGGCTCAACTCGATCGACGCGCTCGGCGGAAGACTACCGAGCCTGACCACCCCCGACCTCGCAGATGCGATGCGTTTCGCGTCAACGGTCGCCGCCTTCACCTGCCAACGCGCCGGCGCCAATCCCCCGTGGGCGCACGAACTCCCCCAACCCCAAGCGCCGATTCCCCCAGCGCCGATCATGACCTGGAGGTCATGATCGGCGCCATTCTGCGACGGTCAGCTCATGATCACCGCGATCTTGAGGCGCCGACGGTCTGCAATGGACTATCGACGGCCACACGAGCGCGGGCCGTCGGCCTACAGCGGCTAGGACTTTAGGAAGGCCAGCAGGTCGGTGTTGAACTGGTCCTTGTGGGTAGTGGTGAGGCCATGCGGTGCTCCCGGATAAACCTTCAGCGTGGGATCCTTGATGATCTTCGATGAGAGGAGGGCCGAGGCGCCGATCGGCACGATCTGGTCGTCATCGCCGTGCAGGACCAGGGTCGGGATGTCGAACCTCTTGAGGTCTTCGGTCAGGTCCGTCTCGGAGAAGGCCTTGATGCAGTCGTATGCGCCCTTGAAGCCCGACGTTGTGCACTGCGGGCCCGAACACCAGCCCAAAGTGCAGGGCCTTGGGCAGGTCGTCGTACGAGGGATCCACGAGAAACGGGACAGTCCACGGCAGGCCCAGCGCCATGAGTGGTAGTGCCAGCAGGCCGAAGCCGATGTCGGCGCCGATCCCCGAATACGTGATGAGTCGAAACGTCAGGAGCAACAGGAGGGCGACGACGACGCCGTGAACCAAGACGCCATTCCACTTCGCCCTCATGGCGGAACGGTAACAGCAGCTGAACAATACGCACGGTGCGGCCTGTACGACGGGTGCGCACGTTCATAGCGCAGAGATGCTTATGCACCGGCGTTGGAGAGTAGTGTGACCGCCCGGTTGGCGGCGGCCCGAACGCGCGGCACCGGATCGTCGCGCAGGTCGGCTACGGCGGGCAGCGCATCACCGATAAGCTGCCGTGCCACCACTTTGGCGGCCATTTCCCGAACGCGCCACGACGCATCGCTCAATGCGATACGCACGGCGCCGGTTGCGCTGTCGTCCCACGCCCACAGCAAGCCCCTGATCCCCCACACCCTGAACCAGTAGTCATCGGCGTGCGATCGACCATCAAGTAGCCGGCTGGTGCCTGGACCGCCCAACGCCATGATCAGACCTATGTCGGTGTAGTCGCCGCCGATCAGGAGGATGCACCCAGTGACGACCGCGTTCTTGCCTCGACGGGAGCACTCCGCCTCGATGCTCTGTTGCGGGGTGAGACCCCAATGCGATCCAGTCGCCATGGGGGCATTGTCCACGTCACGTCCCATAGTCGCCACGACGATCAGGCTGGGCGCCAGCGCGCGTGCCGGGTCGGCTGTGGACCCTCGCGGACAAGCTGAAGTCGGGGGCGGGGACCGTCGGTGCGTCCGGTCGGCGGCTTGGCTCTGCCGGCTCGGAACTGTGCCGGCCAGTCCGCCCCAGGCCCGACATAGTCCTGCTCGGCGGCCGCGTGGAGGGTCCACTGTGGATCGTAGAGGTGCGGCCGGCCGAGGGCCACCAGGTCGGCCCGACCCGCGAGCAACACCGAGTTAACGTCGTCGTACGACGAGATCGCGCCCACCGCGATCACCGCCACTCCGAGTTTTCGGCCGACCTCGTTGCGAATCCGGTCCGCATAGGGCGTCTGATAACTCCGGCCGAAAGCGGGCCGCTCCGACTTGACGACCTGACCGGTTGAGACGTTGATGGCGTCGGCGCCGTGGTCGGCGAACGCGCGCGCGATCACCACCGCCTCCTCGACGTCGTTGCCTCCCTCGAACCAGTCGGTGGCAGAGATACGTACGCTGATCGGCCGCTCCCCTGGCCAGACGCGCCGAACGGCGTCGAAGACCTCCAGCGGATAGCGGAGGCGGTTGGGCATCGGGCCGCCGTACCGGTCAGTGCGCACATTGGACAGTGGTGATAGGAAGGACGACAGCAGGTACCCATGCGCGCAGTGCAACTCCAGCAGGTCGAAGCCGGCCCGCGCCGCCGCCAGTGCGGCCGCCACGAACTCCTCCTTGATCTGAGCCATGTCGTCGCTGGTGAGCGAGCGCGGCGTCTGATTGGCCGGGGAGTAGGCGAGCGCGGACGGCCCGACAACCCCCCAGTTTCCGTCGGGAAGGGGCTCGTCCATGCCCTGCCACATGAGTTTCGTGGAGCCCTTGCGCCCCGAGTGGCCCAGCTGGATCCCCACCTTCGCGGTCGTAGCGGTGTGCACGAACTCGACGACGCGTGCCCACGACTCCTCCTGCGCCGGCGTGTAGATGCCCGTGCAGCCGGGCGTGATGCGGCCGTTCGGTGAAACGCAGACCATCTCCGTCATCACCAGCCCGGCCCCGCCCAGTGCCTTGCCGCCCAGATGTACGAGGTGGAAGTCGCCCGGCACACCATCGTCCGCCGAGTACATATCCATCGCGGAGACCACGATCCGATTCTTCAGTTCTAGCCGGCCGAGCCGGAACGGTTGGAACATCGGTGGCCGCGAGGCGCCGGACTCCGCCGGGAGCACGCCACGCCGTGCCTCGTGGTCGGCGAACCAGTCGTCCAATGTGGCCATAAACTCTGGGTCGCGTAGGCGGAGGTTGTCGTACGTGATGCGCCTGCTCCGGGTCATGATGTTGAACGCGAACTGGGCCGGCTCCTGGTGCACGTAGTGGCCGATGTTCTCAAACCACTCCAGGCTCGCCTGCGCGGCGCGCTGGGTGGACAGCACGACGGGGCGCCGCTCGGCCTCGTACGCCACGAGCGCGGCGCCCACATCGTCGTGTTCATGCAGGCAAGCAGCGAGCGCCAGTGCGTCCTCCATCGCCAGCTTCGTGCCGGATCCGATCGAGAAGTGGGCCGTATGGGCGGCATCGCCGAGCAGGACCACGTTTTCGTGGCGCCACGTCTCGTTGCGTACGGTCGCAAAGCTCTGCCACTTCGAGTTGTTCGCGAGCACCTTGTGCGAACCGAGAATGTCGGCGAAGCGCTCCCGAATGACCTCGATCGACTCCTCGTCGCTGACACCCGGCGGGAAATGCTGAGCGGCGAAGGCTCCGAAGCCAGCCTTATGCCACACGTCGTCGTGCATCTCGACGATGAAGGTGCTCGCGCTCGCGTCGTACGGATAGCCATGAATCTGCATGACGCCGTAAGGGGTCTCGTAGATGTAGAACTTGAAGGCGTCGAAGACCAGGTCCGTGCCGAGCCAGATGTACTTGTTGCGGCGGGTCTCGACCGTCGGCCCGAATGCATCAGCATATCTAGCACGGGCGGGCGAGTTGGCCCCGTCCGCCGCGACCACCAGGTCGTAGTCGTGGCGCAGCGTTTCGGGGTCTGGCGCCTCGGTCCGGTAGTGCACACGTACGCCGAGCTCAGCGCAGCGCTGCTCCAGGATACGCAGGAGTTCAGTACGGCTCATCGCCGAGAATCCCTGCCCGCCCGTCGTGGTCACGGTGCCGCGGAAGTGCACGTCGATGTCGTCCCACCGGGCGAAGTGCTCAGCCATCCGCGCGTGGACGACTGTGTCAGCGTGCTCGATGCCGCCCAGCGTCTCGTCGCTGAGAACCACGCCGAAGCCGAACGTGTCATCCGGAGCGTTACGCTCCCACACGGTCACGTCGTGGTCAGCGTTCATCGCCTTGACCAGCGCAGCGAGGTACAGGCCGCCGGGGCCCCCGCCTACCGTTGCGATCCGCACGACGGCCTCGTCATCCAGCTATGATGTCGCGCTGGCATCCCGGATCCCCCGAAGGTGGAAGCGTTGTAGTTTGCCGGTCGCGGTCCGGGGCAGCGAGTCCACGAACTCGATGACCCTCGGATACTTGTATGGCGCAATGAGTCCTTTGACGAAATTCTGCAACTCGACGACCTTAGCCGCGTCGCCGACCACACCATCGCGAAGGACGACAACCGCGAGGACGATCATCCCGCGGTCCTCGTCCGGGCGACCGACGACTCCACACTCCGCGACGTCGGGATGCTGCTCGAGCGCCCACTCGACCTCGGGTGGGCCGATGTTCTGGCCCGCAGTGATGATCATGTCGTCGCTGCGGGCCTGGTACCACAGGTAGCCGTCGGCATCACGAATGTAGGTGTCACCCGTGATGTTCCACCCGTGCTGCACATAGGACGCCTGGCGAGCATCCGCCAGATAGCGACACCCCGTCGGCCCGACGACCGCCAACCGACCGGGCGTTCCGTCCGGAACCGGCTGTCCGTCTACATCGAGCACCGCCGTCTCGTATCCCGGCACAGCGCGACCGGTGGCACCGGGCCGGATGTCGTCATCAGCCGCCGAGACGAAGATGTGCAGCATCTCCGTGGTACCAAGCCCATTGATGATGCGAACGCCGGTGGTGTCGAGGAACTCCTGCCATACCGATTGCGGCAGATGCTCACCCGCGGAAACGGCGCGTCGCAGGCCTATGAGGTTGGCGGCCTTGCCTGCGCGCAACATCGCCCGGTACGCGGTGGGCGCCGTGAACAGCACCGTGGCCCCGTGCGCCTGCACCGCATCGGCGAGCTCGGGTGGAGTCGCGCGCTCGAGCAGGAGGGTCGACGCCCCGGCCCGCAGCGGAAACACGACTAGACCGCCCAGCCCGAACGTGAAGGCCAACGGCGGAGTGCCCGTGAAGATGTCCGTCGGCTCCGGCTTGAGGATGTGCTTGGAGAACGTGTCGGCGATGGCGAGCACATCGCGGTGGAGGTGCATCGTCACCTTCGGGGTGCCGGTGGTGCCCGACGTAGCGGCGAGCAGCGCGACATCGTCGGCCGCGGTGTCGGCGTTCTGGAACGATCCGTTCTTGCCGGCGCAGCGTTGGACCAGGTCGGTCTCGTCGTCGCCGCCGTATGTGATGAGTGGGAGCCCCGGTGCCGCGTTTGCGAGGTCTTCAACGAGGCGGTGGTCACACAACAGGATTGTTGACCTGGTCAGCTCGATGAGCGTTTCGAGCTCCCCCCGGCGCAGCAGCGGCATCGTCGTGACGACCACGCCGCCCGCCTTTAGCACCCCGAACCAGCACGCCACCAGCCACGGATTGTTCGGCCCTCGCAGGAGCACCCGCTGACCAGACACCAGACCCAGGTCATCGGTCAGCACCTGCGCCACCTGGTTGGCGCGGGCGAGCAGGTCGCCGTAGGTCCACGTCTCGGTCGGTGACCGCAGGCACGGCTGGTCACCGCCACGTGTGCGCACCGTCTTGTCGAGCAGCGCGACGGCGCAATTGAGGCGTACAGAATAGTCCAACTCGGGCAGGGTGAATTGCAGCCGCGGCCAATGGTCGGCCGGAGGAAGGTTTTCCCGACAGAACGTGTCGAGATGAGCAGAGGGTGAAAGCTCCACGGGCCGATCTCCCGCCATGTGGGACGTGCCAATACCTCAGTATGCCCTCTCCCTGACGACAGTCAAGGGCGCGCCATATCCGCGGAACACGTACTACCGTAAGGACGTGACGAGGACCGTGAGAAACACATCCGTTGCCGAGCCCCAGATCGGTGACGTCCAGCCTCGGGAACTCATTGTGACGATCTACGGCCTGTATGCACGAGCGGAGCACAACTGGCTTTCGGTGGCCTCCCTGGTCCGGCTGATGAGCGAGGTTGGCGTCGACGAACCGGCGGTGCGGTCGTCGGTGTCCAGGCTCAAGCGACGCGACACCTTGCGCAGTCTGCCCATCGACGGCGCTACCGGCTATACGCTCTCCCCCTCGTCACTGAAGATCCTCCGGGAGGGAGACGCCCGCATCTTCGACCGGCAGCGGGCCACGCTCGAGGACGGCTGGGTGCTGCTGGTGTTTTCCGTCCCAGAGACAGAACGCGACCGGCGGCACGAGCTGCGTACGTACCTCACCCGGCTGGGCTTCGGGACGGCCGCGCCCGGCGTGTGGGTGGCCCCCGGCAACCTCGCGCAAGAGGCCCAAGATGTCCTCGCCCGCCGTGGTCTTGACCCCTACGTCGAGATGTTCCGTGGGAACTTCCTCGCTTATGGGGACGTGAAGGCCAAGGTTCGCCAGTGGTGGGACCTCGAGGAACTCTCGTCGCGGTACGCCCGTTTCATCGCCTCCTACCGGCCGGTGGCCCGGCGATGGGGGACGCGAACGTTGGCCGACCAGGCGGCGTTCCGGGAGTACGTACTGATGCTGACCGTATGGCGCCGGCTGCCCTACCTCGATCCAGGCCTTCCGCTGGAGCTGCTGCCGGCCCGGTGGAACGGCGTGACCGCGGGCACGTTGTTCGCCGAACTCAACACGCTGTTGCGGGAACCCGCTCGGCGGCACGCGTGGAGCGTGATCCACGGCTAGCGCCCACGTCGCTGACAACGTTGGCGGTCCCCGGTTTCGCCGAGCAACTTGACGTGGTATCGGATGCACCGCAAGGCCGATTAGGCGGCACAACCTGCGCGGGTCACATGCAGACCCATACATATAGGTGCCTGCCGGGACCGGTTGCCGCAATGGCGACGGCGCGCAGCTCAGCGATGGTGTCGGCGAGCCGCTGCGGCTCCCATTCAACGACCCACTCCTCCGCGTGTCGCCAGTGGTTGGCGATCGGAAGGAGACGTTCATCGACGATCGCGGCCAGAGCCGCGGTGCAGGCGTCCCTTACCTTGATAAGCCACGGCCCGTCGGCTCCTCCGGCAACGAAGTCGTCGTCGCCGTGGTAGTCCGTGCTGTACGGTACGTCGTCCGCGAGTGCCCACAACTGGCCTAACAGGACCGCTGGGTCAAGAAAACTTCAAGAGGACCTGCGGCAAGTCGGTGCCGTTGGGTCCGTCGGCGGCGCGCGCCGCTGCCTGATCGGGCGTCGCCGCGAAGTAATCGGTGAGCATTCCCATGGCTTGCCTTCCTACTATGGACCAATGCGTACCGCCACCCGCAGCCGCGAAACGGGCTTAAGCGAGTAGCCCGCCGAGTGGAAGGCAGGATGACAGATCGTGATTGCGCCGTCCAGTCGCGTGAAGGAGGGCGCCCGCGCGCAGCAGCAGATGAGCGAGTTTCGTGGAAGGCTGGTCAGGTGGACTTCACCCAGCGAGAACCTGACCGGCTACCGGTTCGAGGACGTTACCTGACCGACGCCCGGTTCCACGACGTCGACCTCACCAATGCACGCTTCCACCTGGTCGATCTGACCGGAGCCATAACAGTGGTGCAGCCGTGGTGAACGTGGACATCAAGCGGCGACATCGAGAACCTGCGGGTCAACGGCGTCGACGTCGTGCCCCTGGTGGAGGCGGAACTCAACCGTCGCTACCCGGACCGCGTGAGGATGCGGCCGACCGATGCCGACGGGTTCCGCGATGCATGTGCCATCCTCGAGCGGCTGTGGCAGCAGACCGTCGAGCGGGCTCGCGGGATGGCGCCGGACCTGCTAGACGAGCGGGTCGAGGGAGAGTGGTCCTTCATCGAGACGCTGCGCCATCTCGTCTTCGCCACGGACGCCTGGGTGAAGCGCGCAATCTTGGGCGAGCCGTCGCCCTGGGACCCACTGGACCTACCCCACGACGAGATGCCCGATGAACCCAGCGTCCCGCGCGACCGCGGCGCGGCCTTCGCTGGACGAGGTGCCCGCACTGCGCTCAGACCGCATGGCCACCGTACGTCAGGTGATCGCCGACCTCACCGACGAGAAGCTGGCCGCCACGACCGAACCAGTCGTAGAGCCGGGCTACCCGGAGCCGAAGAGTTTCGCCGTACGCCGATGCCTACATGTCATCCTCAACGAGGAGTGGGCGCACCGACTATATGCCGAACAGGACTTTGACGTGCTCGAGTCCCGGTCGTCCTGACCCCGAGGACGCGTAGGACGACGCGACCGTCCCGCTCATCCGGTACCGCCTGGAGCGCTCCCTTCTGAGCCCCGTACACGCGGGGCACCGAAGAACTGTTTCTCGTTCCTGTCGATGCCGACCTTGTGTGCTGGGTTGGATTCCCGGTGAGGACGATCCAGGACCGGCGCCGCGACTCGGGATCTGAGGGTGTTCTGGCGATGAAGGGCGTCTCCATCCCCGGGTCACGAGTCCAGACGTCCTGTTAGCGCTCTGAAGTTCGGATGCCGATGGCGGTGGAGATGCCTGCTTCGGCGAGGATCGCAGTCATCGGTGCGCGGTTTCATGCCACCGAGGTGGTTCGCACGCGGCGATGGTAACGGGGGCCACCGGGATTGTTCATCTCGCCGCGGTAGATGCCGTGGCGCAGCTCGGCCGTGTATCCCTCGAGTTCGGGCATCCCCATATCCCAGGCGACTGCGAGCTCGGCCTCTACGTCGTAGGGGACGCGGACAAACTGCAACGAGAACGGCGCCTCGCCGGCGGAGCCGAAGACCCCCTCAATGATCACGTAAACCGGTGTGGGATCGTCCATGCAGTTGCCGACGCTGCCGGTGTTGAACAGCGTGCGCTTCTGTCGGTCCACCTCGTAGTACGGGTCATGGGTATCGCCGTACCCGACCACAGTCGGTTCCGGCCCGTCTCCGGTTGCCGCGGTGTTGGCGAACATCGCGAGGAACTCCTCCTCATCGTGATCAAATCGAACCCGCCGATGCGCGGTCGTCGGCGACGCGTGAAACAGACGGACCCGTCGCCCGCTCATCACGAAGTCGTGGCTGAAGGGCAGGCCGCGCAGCCACTCGCCCTGCCCGTCAGACAGCTGTGCGAGCCACCAAGCCAGTGCCTCACTGTCGAATTCGCGGTCCGGGTTGGGCAGGAAGTCATCCCAGTTACCAACGATGTTGACCTCGCAGCGCTCACGGCACATGTCAACCACCTGGCGTCCGCGCGGCCCTTTGCCCACGTAGTCGCCAAGATTGAAGATCCGCGAGATCCCGCGGGCGTCGACGTCCTCGAGTACCGCTTCGAGCGCGGTGAGGTTGCCGTGTACGTCGGAGATGAGGGCGATGCGTTCGAGGGAACCGCGGCCTGTCGTGTCGTCGATCACGGCCGGATCCTATAGCGCTGCACAAACGGGTTCGAACAGCCGCGGTTTGCATGCCGCGACATCTGCCAGGCGTTCCCATATTCCGCTCGACGGGGGTTGCCGTGATGTGTCGCCGTGTGACCTCAAGAACTACCCGACCGATCGGCAGGGCCTGGGAGGACACCTGGGTGCGACGCTTCAGCCCAACACAGCCAGCCCAATCCCGAGGGTCGGCGTCCTATGGCAGCGCGGGAACAAGTGGATCCTGAGCGGGCTGCGATGCTAGCGGCACCTCCCGGCGAGGACGTCTGGCCGCGTAAGGCCTGGACACGCACACATGCATGACCGCGCGGATCGCGGCGCGAACGGTGGTATTAGGTGTGCCCGCACCACCCTGCCCACGAATCGACGACCTAGCGCATCCCATTCGAGGAAGCGGCGAAGCGCCTTGGCGGCTACGGTGCTCGAGTAGGCATTCCACCGCTAGGAGGAGCGACGTGGCTGGCAAGTTCGAGCTTTACACTGACAAGGCAGGCAAGTTCCGGTTCCGGCTAAAGGCAGGCAACGGCATCGAGTCGGTGCGACGCAACGCTATGGATGCCTCGCTCGATGATCAGACCAGCTCCTAGAGGTGGGGCGAGCCCGCGGACGCCGACTGAACCTCGTCATCTCGCATGGTCGCACGGCCCAAGCTCGCGTTAGATGAGGGCGACTCAATGGTTCTTGTTAACGTTCATGACGAGGATGCGGGGCCACGCAACTTCGGCCTGCCCTTTGCCGGCGTGTCCCGAGCTGATCGCTGGCACCACGAGCGGGGGGACTACACCAACGATCCAGTCTCGCTAGTGGAGTGGCTCGCAGCCGGCAGCCCTGCTCAAAGGTCAGAACTCACGCTCTCGGCGTGTCCCACACGACCTTGACAGTGAGGGCGCCGCGGCCAACCGCACCGGTAACCACGCTGCTGGGGCTGGCCGAGGACCCGGCCGAGCTGGGCAGTTGGGGCCCGGTGCTGGCCGAGGCCGCCCGGGGCCTGCTGGCCGACCTGCGGGAT
>JAHRHA010000104.1 GCA_020027875.1 Micromonosporaceae bacterium
TCGACCGGTCCGAGCTCGAGCGCCCACCGCTCTATCTCGTCGTAGCCAGCCTCCGTCGTAGGGATGTGCCGCTCGCCCAGCCTGATGCCGACCTGGTCCAGCGCGACCGCAACGTGAACGTCCGCGTGAGTGTCCACACCGACCGTGATCCGACGGCCATTTTCCGGATAGGGCATGCTGGTCATGGCTGTCCTCCGTCGTAGCAGTGGGGATGGCCACCGCCGGACGGGCGGGTGGACAATACTGCGACGGGGCCTCTTGGCCAGGCTCCTATCAGGTCACTCCCGCCTGGCCGGCGGGCCAAAGGCAAAGCCACTCCCGAGCACAAGCCGACAGATCAAGTGCAAGGCACGACACCGGTAAAGCATCGGGTCAGACCCGGCCCGGGAGTAGCCCCAGAATCATCGCAGTAGAGGATGGCCTCTACCGGCCAGCTCTTGCTGCGGAACTCGACCTCTAGGTCAAGTTCGATCGCGTCACGGAACAGCCCCTCGAAGGCGTCGCGATCCTTGATTGGTTCAGGGCGCACTCTGCGCGCGGTAGCGGCGAAGGCAATCAGTGCACTCATCAGTGCGCCCTCACGACGACCTGCCTCCCACAGCAACTCGGCGTCCTGTACACGGTCGACGATCCCCATGGTCAATCCGTCGTGGGGTCGTGGAGGAAGACAAGAAACCGGGCAGCGAAGTCGGTTGTTACCGGCTGCCATGCACCTTGGGCGGTCATCATGCCGCTCAGCGCGCCGTTGACCAGGCCGCCGTCGGTCAGTGCAGCGTAAAACCGTTCGATCATCTGCGGGCCCTTCGCGCCGAGGTCGGGCAACGCCGCGTTGATCAACGTGGTCCAGTTCGACGACATACCGAACTGTGGCCGCTGAAGCTGCGGACGGGCGGCGAACCACCCCGGCGGGTCGTTCAACAGCGTCAGGAGCCGCATGTGGGTCGGAGTGAGCTCGTCGATCAAGGCGAAGTACAGCTGTTGGACGTCCTCGTCGGGAGCGGTTGGCAGGGCTGTGTTGAGAACCGCGTTGCGCAGCACCCCGATCTTGTCCCGGTGCGACGTGCGGTCAACGATCCGGGTTGCAGTCACGACGGCATCAACGAATACCTCGTTCTCGGCAAGAGTCTCGGGGTCGAACCCTTCGAACCGATCTTGGAGCCGTTCGACGGCCTCGGCCAGCTCGGTGAACCAATGCTCGCGCCGCTGGTTCAGCCTGTGGTTAAGCGCCACCGTCAAGGCGACCGCGATGGTGCCACCGAAAACCGGCACCATGTTGACCAGCATGTCCGCGCCGGTCTGTGCCATTAGTCGACTCTTGGGGTGCGTGGGTGGCGTCGTCTTCACGACCGACATCATTCCGGATAGGGCGATCAATCCGACACGCGACAGGCCGCCCGTGGCCCTGGCGTTAGTCGCACCTCGCCGCTGTGTGTCACGGAGGTGTTGATGTCGTCGATCGGGGTCTGACCTGCACAAGCACCGGTTCGGAGCCAGGTTTAGCCGCGCTTGTTTGCGATCTCGCAGCAACAACGCAACGCGAGCTGGCCGGCTTCGGTGGACGGCCAGGCCCTAATGCCGTGCGCAGTACACCCGGCGCGGGCGAACGCCCGTAACGGCCTCACGCTAAACACCGCCGTCAGGCTGGCCACAGCCGAGGCCCGAGACTCGTCATCGTGGGCATCATGTTCCGTGACGGTGTCGGCCGAGGTGCTAGTGCGGGGCGGAACCTCCAGAGTCGCAGGTCGCTGCTTAGATCGCTAACGCCTCTGATGAGGTGGCCGGCGCGGGTCGCGCACAGCCCTCGGACGGCACGCTCTGAGCAGCATCGCGAGCCGGGCAGGGCGGTCGGCGTCGTTGACGACCCAGCACAGCGCGCCGGTGACGAACACGACGGTCGCCATAATCAAGATCACACCGGCCCACCCTGCGGCGAAGATCGTGGACAGCACGCCTGCGCTACCGCCGACCACACCAAGAACACGGCCCATGTCACACCGGGACTTCTATGTTGGCCGTAAGGCCGGCCAGAAGGGCGGCTGGCTGCGGGTCCCCGAACGGCGGCAGAAGGTAATAGTCGTTGATACGGCCGTACCCGCTGGCGCTCAGAGGCTCCTTGCGGATCCGGGTGACGGTGCCGAGCAGGCCATGATCGCGCAACTCGGCTAGCCCGCGCTCTGTGGTGTCGGCGGACCAGCCATACCACTTGGGAGCGTGCTCGGCGGGGAGTTGGAACACCGGCTTCTTGGGACCGCTCTCGTGCAGCGCGACGAGCAGCATCGTCAGGCCGGGTAGCTTGAGCCGGTCATACCATGACTCCAGCCAGAACGCGTGGTTCAGGGTCAAGAACCGGTCGGCGAGCGACGTACCGACGGGCCGTATGTACGGCTCGCCACAGGCGTCTTCTCGCAGGAGCGTCACCCGGACCCGCCGTTCCCGGCCGCTGCGACGCCGCTCAATGAGCCGACGGTCCACAAGCCGGTGCAGGACCTTGGACACGGCGGTCGCGGCGGCGGATCGTTCGGCGCTGAGGGTGGTATCGAAGGCGCGCGCCCACACCATGATCGGAAGCGTGGTGCTCCAGCCGTCGGCGCTGGCGCCGCTGCTTGTGGTCGCCAGGATCATGAGATACGCGTGAAGACCGCGTAGGTCTCCGCGGCGCACGAACTCACTCAGCGGGCCGGCGAGGTTGTTCGGATCGGCGGCTACCTTCCGCGGCGTCTGCACGAAGATCTTGCGAATGGGTACACCAGCCCGGCCGGAGCGCTCGAGCAAGGCTCGGCGCGTGTCCGCCTCGGTGGCGATCGACTCGTTGGTTTTGCTGTCATGCATTCCGCAATTAAGCCACGATCCGGCAGCTGGATCCAAACGGTCTGGTCCTCGCAAAACTGCCGTTCGAGCGGGTAAGTGGGGAGAACCTGCGATCACCGTGCCAGGACACGTTGCGAGGTCCGTGTCAGGCCAACAGCCAGATGCCGTGATCTTGACCTTGAAAGCGGTGCTGGGTACCCGCCCGACACTGGGGCGGAGTCTGTTCGGATGCCATCTCGGCGGCCGCCAAGTAATGCCAAGACCCGCTCACTCACCTCGCGGCCTCGCGCGAGCGTTCGACTCCACCTCATGCGGCACCTGTCGGGAATCGCGCGCCCCGTGCTGATCTTGCGTTTTGTCATCTCCTACGGCGCGACGACGGGCGGTCGGTTGGTGCGGTCGAGCGTGCGGCCGGTCCCGTGGTTGGTGTGGTTGGAGGCAAGAAGGAACGTGGATGCCGGTTTCCTCCAAGCTTTGCCAGTTCGGTGGTAGCCGGCGGTGACCGGCCAAGGTGGGTAAGGACGGCATCGGCGACCGTGTCGAAGCCGGTGTGCGTGCAGTCGGCGATGTGGCCGGTCAGCGCGACCACCTGGTCGACCGGCAGGCTGGCGATGAGGCTAGCGAGTGTTCGGGCTACCGTGATGCGACCTTCGGGCCATCGCAATAGGTCGGGGTGTCGTGCGGTGATCGCGTTGAGGCGAATATCAATGACGGCCTTGGCCAGTGGCCGGGCGTCCTCGGTGAGCGCGACACGCAGCAGGTCAACGTCGAGGGGACTGCTGATTAGGTCGCCGGGGTCGGTGTGGTCGGGCAGCGTGGCCGCGTAAAGGTCGATGCCGGGGTGGGCGGACAGCACCTGCCAGGCACGGTAGGTGGCCTTGCACCCGGGATCGTCATTGTCGAGCGCGGCGGTGATGCCGTGGCGGGCGGCGCCCGGCATGGTAGTGATGGCAGCTGCATGGTTGGCTGTGAGGCTGGTGCCGCAGGCGGCGACGGCGACGCGGCTTCCGTCGGGGAAGGCGAGCGCGATGGCGAGCACGTCGATGGGGCCTTCGACCAGTACGGGCGCGGCGCCGGAGGCGATCGGGTCGGCCTGTTCCCCGGCCCCGTACAGGGTCTGTCCTTTGTGGTAGATCGCGGTGTCCGGGGTGTTGAGGTACTTGGGCACGTCCGGTGCGGCGGAGGGTGCGGCTCGGCCGAGGAAGGCGATCGGGTGTCCGTCGAGGTGGTGGATCGGGAACATGATCCGGTCGCGGAACAGGTCGACGAGGTGGCCGGTTCGGCTGCGGGTGGCCAGGCCGGCGGCCATCAGCTCGGCTGGGGTGTGGCCGGCTTGGGTGAGGTGCTCGACCAGGGTGGTCCAGCCCGATGGGGCGTATGTTGCGCGCCACTGATCTTGAAGATGGGTGCGTCATTCAGGGTGCGCGGTGATGAGTGTGAGAGAGCCCCGCCGGGTTGTTCGGCGAGGCTTGGCGTGGTAGGGCCGCTGGCTCGGTCAGAGGGTGGCGTGGTCGCTGGTTTCGGTGATCGCGGTGCGCGCGCTGGCTTCGTCGACGATGGTCTTGTCGTTGGCGCGGGCGGCGAGCAGGGCGGCGAGGCAGAGGTTGTTGACGGCGCGGGGTTTGCCGCGGCTGTTGGTGTGGATGAGTCCGATGGCGTCGTCGCCGAAGAGGGGATCGCTGCGGCCGGCGAGGCTGAGGTGATGACGGATGTAGCCGGCGGTCTCGTCAGCGGTCATGCCGGTCATGTGGTGACGGACGGTGATGCGTTGATCGAATGCGGCCAATATTCCGTAGCGGATCTTTTGGGCGAGGTCGGGTTGGCCGAGCAGGACGGTGGCGAACGGCGCCCCGGTATCGAGTTCGTGGTTCGTGAGGAGCCGGATCGCGTCGAGTCCGTTGTGGTCGAAGATGTGAGCTTCGTCGATTAGCAGGATCGGGGTGCGGCCGCGTTCGGAGGCTTCGGCGGCGAGTGCGTTGCGGGCTTGGGGAATGAGCGCGGCGGTGTGGAAGGTGGGTTTGCCGCCGAGGGCGGTGACGATGTGGTGGTAGACGCCGCGGGCGCCGACGGTGGGGTCGGGGATGTAGATGAGGTGGTGGCGGGCGCGGTCGACCCGGTCGAGGGCGGCTCGCGCGGCCACGGTCTTGCCGATGCCGACTTCGCCGGTGATGACGGTGATGCCGCGGGTGTCGATGCCGTAGGCGATGCGGGCGGTGGCTTGGGCGTGGTCGGCGTGGCGGTGCAGCATGCCGGCGGCGAGGTCACGTCCGAATGGCATGCGCGTAAATCCGTAGAAGGATTGAATTCGGTCCAGCACGGGGTGGGCTCCTGTCGGTGGGGCTGGTTTGTCCGTTGTGGAGGGTCGGTTAGAAGGGGTGGATGGTGGCGGTGAGGATGACGAGTACGTCGTCGATGAACCGGTAGGCGTGCACGTCGTTGGCGCCGGGAAGGCCCAGGCCTGGCCCGCGGTCCGGGCGGTGAGTCAGGCCCAGGGCGGTGGTCCACGCGGTGAAGGCCTGCCGGTCGTCGCAGGGGTCGACATCGCAGAGGTAGAGGTGGGCGTGCAGGCCGTGTTGGCTGACGGTCCAGTCGATGGCGGGCAGGTCGGGATGCTCGCGGAGGAACTGAGCCAGGATGTGCGCGGCCTGGCACTGCCGCCGGGCGGGTTCAGACCGGTTGTTCATCATCGCCGCCGCTGACGGTGTCGGTGCTCGCCTCGGTGGTGTCGGTGGTGGTGGTCGGGATGTCGGGTTCGGCGAGGGCGGTGAAGTTGATGGCGGCGCCGAGTTCGGCTTGTTGGGCGGCCTCGAGCAGGCGCAGGTAGTCGATCCCGGTCGCCTGCGCCGGTGGTTTCTTGGTGGGTGCCTTGACGTCGGGGTGGACGTGGCGGGTGACCTTGTGCGGGCGGGCTTGTCCCATCGGCCGGCCGTGGTACTCCACATCGATGTGTTCGAGGTCGAACGGGTTGAACAGCAGATCGACCTCGCGGCCGACGAGGGCGGCGTCGACCTCGTAGTGGTTGCCCAGCAGGGACACCGTGCGCCACGAGGTGACGGCGCGGGTCTGACGCCACAGAAACGCCCGCCGAAGCGTGTCGATGCTGGGTCGCCGCGGTGGCGGCGCATCCTGGCCACGATGGTGATAGCGCGCCGTCGGGGTCTGCCCGGTCTCGCTGTGCACCCGCCGGTGGTAGCTCTGATGCAGCCAGGCGTGGAACAGCCGGTTGAGCTCGGCCAGCGACACCACCGGCGAGCCGCCGGTGCCGGCGCCGGTTTCGATCTCCACGAGGAACTCCTCGCGGCAGGTCCGATTCCAGCGTTCCAGCTTCCCGCGGCCTTGCGGCCGACCCACCCGACTATGGACGATCTTGATGTCGAGCACGGCCAGGGACCAGGCCAGCTGGTTTGCGACGTAGACGCTGCCGTTATCGCAGTAGAACCCGGCCGGACAGCCGTGGACCTTGACCGCGTCGTGCAGGGTGGCCTGCAGGCCCAGGGTGTCCTCGGCGAACCCCCACCGCCCGGCAACCACATACCGGGCATGATCATCCAGGATCGCGAACAGCACGGTGGAACGACCCTCGATCGTCGGGCCGCGTACCGCGCCGGCGTGCAGCCCGTCGCAGATCCACAGCTCATCGGGGAAGTGGGCCTCGAACCGGCCGAACACCTGTGGCTGCCCGACGGCCTCGGGGTGACGGTCAAGACCCAGCCGGGCGAAGTGGCGCTGTAGCGTGCGCGCTGACGGACCTCGGCCATGGGCCTGCCGCATGATCCGGGCGACCTGGGTGGCGGTGCGCGCCGGGCGTTCCCGCTTGAGCGCCACCGCCTGCTCCAGCAACGCCGCGGCGGTGCGTGGACTCATCTGCCGGGGTCGGGGCACCAGCGCCTCGAACCCCTCCAAGCGCAGGATGCGCGCCCACCGATCCAATGTGGACCGTGAGACCCATACCAGATCGCCGGCCGGGCCCACATGGTGGCGGTCGGCCAGCGACCGCACCAGCTCGCCGCGTTCCCGCGGTGTCAGCCGTGGGTCGACCAGCGGCCGGACCAACGAGTAACGGAACAACGCCACCTCACGCCCGGCCATGGGCGGCGGCTTTCTCCTGGACATCGATGCCAGTACCTCACTGTCGGGTCGATACAGGACCCGGCGAGGCTCCCATCTCCAATCGGGAACTTGAAGATGTCTTCTTATGTTGGAAGTCCCGGCAGCACCGGCCGCACAGCTCGGGTGCTCAGCAGCCAGCCGCCGGACAGCACCGCCACCGCTCGGGCCACGCTCATCGCCGACAGCACCGCCGGTCGGGCGCGGCGCAACGCGGCCAGGCACACCCCGATCTGGGCCACCGCGTCGCCCAGCCCGCCACCGGTCGGTGCGACCCGGGTCATGTCGTCGCCGTCCGCGGCGACCAGAAGGTGCTCCAGCTGCGTGAACCGGTCCCGGATCATCCCCGCCCGCACCCGCGCCCGGCCGACCCAGCCGCGCACCGTCGAGACCGGACGGTCCATCAACGTCGCCAGCCGGCGCCACCCAAATCCGTCCACGCAAGCCCGCAGCGCCGACCAGATCACCTCCACCACGTCCAGCCGGCGACCCAGCAGGAACGCTGGCAGCAGCACATGCGTCCGCCCGCAGCCACGGTCATCGGTCAATCGGCAGATCGCCCGGCGCAGCCGGATCTTCTGCACCGCGCCCGGCGCTGTCCGCACGAACCGTCGCGCCACGTGCCCCCACCGCGACAGCGGCCCAGCACAGTCCGGGCACCGCAACAAACCATCGACCAGCATCCGTTCGACGACGGCAGGGTCAGGGCCTACAGTGAGCAACGCAGCCTCCGGGCGGCGCTAGGAACGGCCCTTCCCCACACGGCCTGCAAGCAGAGGGGGGAAGGGCCGTTTGTCCGTCAATGACCGGATCACCCTAAACCCCTGACGACCCAGGGCTGTCGATGGCTTCCTGACCCACCTCATCCAGCGCGCCTTCACCACACCAAGATCATGCTCATCTTGAGTGACGCAGCCGGGCCTTCCCGGCCTCACCGGGAGTGGCACCTAACAGTCGGGGCAGCGGGGCCGGCCAGGGCGCGGCGGAGTTGGTCGGTGCGTTGCTGGTGGGCGCGCATCCGGTAGGACGGGCCGTCGATGCCGACGACGATGCCGCGGTGCAGTAGGCGATCGAGGAGGGCGGCGGCGAGCATGGGGTCGCCGAGGCGGTCACCCCAGCCGGCGATGCCGGTGTGGCTGGTCAGGATGGTGCTGGATTTGAGGTAGCGGCGGGAGATGACCTCGAACAGGGCGGAGTTGGCGTCGGGGTCGGGTTGGCCGCGGCGGTAGGCGAATTCGTCGATGACGAGCAATCGAGGTCCACAGTAGAATCTCATGCAGGTGTCGAACCGGCCTTCCAGGTGGGCTTTGCGGGCGCGGCGGGCGAGGTCTTCGGCGGTGGTGAAGTAGACCCGGTGCCCGGCGTCGACCGCGGCCCGGGCGAGGATCGCCGCGAGCATGGTCTTGCCGGTACCCGGTGGGCCGATGAGCAGGACGTTGCCGGCGTCGTCGAGGAACCGCAGGGTGGCCAGCTCGGTGATCAGCTTGGGGTCGATGCCGGGTTGGGCGGTGAAGTCGTAGTCGGACAGGGTCCAGGTGTGGGGCAGGCAGGCGAAGCGGAGCCGGCCGGCCAGCCGGCGGGTCTGGGTGGTGTCGACCTCGATGGCCAGCAGTTGCTCCATCGCCTCGATGACCGACAGGTCCTGGTCGCGGGCGGTGTCCAGGACCGCGGTGAGCGCCTCGGCGGCGGCGTCTAGCCGCAGGAACGCTAGGTGCGATCGCAGCCGCTGGTAGATCGCTGCCTGGCCGCTGGTTATCGGCTCGGCCAGGTCGGTGGCGGGCCGGCCGCGCCGGCTGGTGGTTTTCGCGGTGGTCACCGGGCACCACCAGCGTCACGCCCGACGGGCCGGGCCGCCGCGGCGTAGGCGGCAAAGTCGACCACCGTGGCGGCGACCTCGAGCCCGGCGTGGGCGGCGCGGATCCGGTCGGCCTCGGCCAGCGCCGCCGACGATGGTGGCCGACGGTCCTTTCGCCGACACGCGACCCGGTCGCCCGTATCGGCCATCACCACCCGGTGCAGCGCGGTGACGTGTTCATCGGAGCGCACCAGCATCCCGGCGCCGTCGGGAGCACGGAGGTGACGGGCCAACAACACACCCCGGCCACTCGTGATGTCCACAGTGGAGCTACCGAGCCGGTGGCGGACCGTGACCTGTTGGCCGGCGTGCCCGGGCGGTACGGAGTAGCGGTTGCCGCGGAAGGCGACCAGCGCCTGGGTGCTGACCCGACGGTCGACCTCGATAATGGCGGCGAACGGGGCCGGCGCTGGTCGTAGCGGTTCCGCCTCGGCCAGCCGCCCCACCGTGGTGGGCGCACCGTCGATCAGGCGCCGCCGGCGGTCCAGCCCGGTGCAGGCGCGGTCCAGGCTGGCCTGGGCGGCGGCCAGACTCGCATCGTCGGCCAAGGTGCGCCACCAGCGTTGCGTGATGACGTTGATGGCCTTCTCCACCGCGCCCTTGCGCCAGCTGTGCCCGCGCGGGCATAGGTCCACCCCGACGCCGTAGTGCACCGCCACCGGAGCGAAGCTGGCCCGCAGCCGGCCCGAGCCTGGATGACAGACGGTCGACATCCGATCAAACCGCCAGCGCCGGCTCACCCCGCCCAGCCGGCGGACCACCTGGTCCAGCCCCTCCACCAGATGCCCCGTGTCGGTGCGCTCGGCCAGCCAGCCTCGGCACCGGCTCGAGTGCGGCAGCACACCCACCAGCACGTAGGCGGTGTCCCCCCACCCCCACGATGTCGCCGGGTTGGGCAGTTCCACCCAGTCCCACTGGGTTTCCTCACCGGGCGGGTGCTCGATCAGTCCACGATCCTTGCGCCGTGCCCCGGCGCACGCCGCGCAGTACGGGCGAAGCGACCGGGCCCGCAGCCCCCGGGTGAACGACGGATATGACCCGCCGTAGCCCAACCCGGCGACCTCCTCGAACAGCGTCGTCGCCCACAGGTGCGGGTCGGCGGCCAGCCGCAGCCGGCAGTACTCCACATACTCCTCGAACGGATCCACATTGGACTGGACGCGCTGGCCCGGCACTCGCTCGCCGCGAAGGTAACGGCGCACCGTCACCCGGGTCGCCCCGACGTGACGGGCTATCGCCGCGATCGACCACCCCTGCTTCCGCAGTGCATGTACTTCCACGTTCGTCTCCCATGACAACATCGCTGGGGCTCCCTCGAGATCTCCGTGTCCTGGCAGACCGGAGCATCGAGGGAGCCCGCCGCTTACAGACGGATCTGCATCGGCGAGTCGCCCTGGGTGGTCACTTTCGATGAGCAGGAGTGGTCACGTTCGCGTGAGCGGGGGCATCGGTTCTTCCAGCGAGCTTTGACGATGTTGAAGGTGACACCGACTGAGGTGGTCACCGACGCTGCACCGATCTACCCGGCCGTACTCGAGGACCTGCTTCCGGCCGCGTGGCACCCCATGTCGAGGGACATGCCAACAATCCGATCGAGGCCGATCACAGCCAGCTCAAACACCGGCTCAGACCGATGCGCGGGCTCCGAACGGCGCGGACCGCGCAGGTGATCATCGGCGGTCACGCGTTCATGCCGAACCTTCGCCGCGGGCATTACGAGCTCGCCGCCAACGGCCCCGCTCGGACGCGAGTTGCCGTGGCGTTCGCTGAACTCGCACGGGCAATCTGACCCGGGCCGACCATCGCCTCAACACGTCCGACGACCCCACAACGCAACAGCGCCCATCAGCCCATCCCGAACTGGGCCAGGATCACTGGGCACGACATCAGTAGCATGACGCCGAAAACGCCTAGTGAAGGCTTGTCGAATGGGGCGTCGTGGTGCCGGGCGGCGGTCATCGCTCCGGGGGAACTCGCGAAGTTGAACGTCACCCGGCACTCCTACAGGGTAGGCGCCCTCACCGAGCCATGATCACGTGAATTGATCTGCCGCGATGACGGACGTATGGCGAGGCTGCAGGCGCAGCCGGCATGGCGTCCGGGTCGTCGATGCAGGGTAGGTCTCACGGCTGTGACCGACGGGTAGCCGATGGGCGGGCAGCCGGAGACGTTGCGGGTCCGGCGAGTCTGCGCTGGTCAGCCAGGGGAAGCGGCGTCTCGACGTTGTTAGGTCGAGGCATCTGTCTATCCGACGTTCAGCGGAGCCACCGTCGCCGTTGTAGGTGCGTCCATTGCCCTCGCCAGCTTGAAGATCAACTGGTTTGAATGCGGCTGGGCCCCGTTCCACCTGCCTCCCGCGAGTAGGGCGGCACCCACTACGGCAGCAGCGGGCGTCCCCTCAACGCCCCGCAGTGGGTGCGGCTTCGTTCTCCGCAACTGCAACAACGAAGCGGTCCTGACCAGGGCGGATGACGTTTTCGGCACCCACAGCGCTCGGAGTGTCTGGACTGGATCCTGATCTGGAACCAGCACCAACTGCGGCAGGTCCTGACCGAATACCTACGCCACTACGACACGGCCCGGCCGCACCGGAGCCTGGACCTGCAACCACCCACACCCACCCGCGCGTTGACGCTCGTCCATTCACCCGCTGTGGAGCGCCCGGTCCGGCGGGTCGATGTGCTGGGCGGCCTGATCCACTCTTGTTTGGACCGCGAACCGCGAACTGAAACCCTTCAGGCAGCGGTCACCCGGTTGCGGCGTGCCTAGGAGTGCGGGCACGCGGGGCGCGCGTCAGAATCCGCTGCGGTGCATCGCGTGGGTCAACAGGAGCGCCGATGTCGCATAGTGCGAGTCCATCCCGTCCCAGGTCCGCCTGACTGGAGGATCGGGGGATGCCGCTGCGAAAGCGCGCATCCAGTCCCGCTCGGTGACCGCGGACACGGTCGTGTGGTGATCGGGCGAATCGGTGAAGAACGGCGTGGTCGATCCCGCACTGGGCACGAGCTGTTTCTGCTCCGCCATCACCCGGCTGTTGTACAGGCGGATCATGCCGTCGCCGCTCTTCACGGCCTTCTGCCATGCGGTCGCGACGGGCAGGCAGGCCTTCTGCAGACCAGGATTGTCGGGGCTGAAGAGGTAGCACTCCTTGACCGTGTCGGTCAGGAAGGAATGCGCGGTCTTGCCGCTGTTCTGCAGCAGCTGTGCGAGGTAGACGTTCCCCGAACTGAACCCGGCGACCGCGACGCGGCCTAGCGTCTTCGCCCCGGTCTTGTTCTTGCTCGCCGCGTACAACGCCTGGATCTGCAGCAGGATGTCCTGCACGAAGCCGGCATCGACCCAGCGGCCGAACTGCGAGCTGCCGGTCGGCGGGGTCGCGATAGGGCACGCGACGACGGTGACGACCTTCTTACCGGCGGCCTCGATCTGGTACGGCAGGCCACGTGAACGTGGCCAGAAGTGGACGGGGGTGTCGTACCAGAGGTTCTCGAGCAGCCCGTAGCAGGCGTAGTCCCAGTTGAAGGGATAGCCCCGGAAGCTGTCGCGGGTGAACTTCCCGAACACAGGGTTGGATTCCTGCCGCGGCGCGTGGCGGAAGAAGACGAGCATCGGTGCGGGCTTGTCGGCAGGCACATCGTGTGGCCAGCTCACGGCGATCGTCTGCGGCGCGGTTCCCGACATCCCTCCGACCTGCACGACGAAGGTGTCGTTCTGCGGCGCGATCTGCGGCGGCTGCGTCACCGCCAACTTGCCGGCGTCGGCCTTGACGAGGTCGAGGATAACGGGCCGTTGCCCGATGAGGCGCAACGTGTGGCCGGGAACGTCGACGGGACTTTTGTGAAGTTTCACAAGGTTCTGGATTCCCGGAGTGGTGATGTTCATCGCCTTGACGACGTTCTGGATCTTCGCGGGCAGACCGGCCGGCACGACAGCAGGCGAGAGCGGCGGGGTCGCCGAGGTGTCGAACAGTTTGACGAAATCGGCCGTCGCGTCATGGACGCGCAGCAACCGGATGAAGACCTTCATGACGCTGTAGAAGCCAGGGCTCGGCAGCACGGAGATATCGACGGCAGCGGCAGCGCCCAGGGTTTTCACCTTGAGAGTTCCGTTGGACAAGACGTCGATCGTCACCGCTGCTTGCCGCCACTCGTCACTGACGGGGGTGGCGCTGATGCTCAACGACTTCGCTCCATCGGGGATCGAGTAACCGTTGGGTACGTCAGCGATGCCGTGGTTCACTTTGCCGTCGACCTCGACGAGGATCGGGGAGTCGACCTTACGCTGCCCGTCCCAGGTGGTGGGGAGGACGAAGATGCCGATCATGCCAGCGCGTCCTCTCCGGTTACGGGAGCGTAGGTGGCGTACTCGCCATCTGGATCGGGAGGATCCACCGCCGTGGCGTCGGGAATGGACGGATCGACGTCGGGCAGGACCACGTCTGCGAAGAATGCGTCGAAGTCGGCCTGCGTGCCGCCCGCAGCGAGGTACCGGTCGGCGAGAGCCTGCAATGAGCCCGGTCCTGGAGCCGCGGTGTCGTCCGGCGGGGGAGGAGGTGCTCCGTCGGCAGTCTGCGCAGGCGCCGGTCCCGTCGCCCGCGCGCGCTGCGGCGCGAATGAGATTGTCTGGTACTGCCGGGAATCGGCGAGCGACACCTCTTCGTCGATGACCGAGGCGAGTGCGGTGATGTTCATCGTCGCCCAGTTCGGGTCGCTCACGTCGGCGTTGCCCGGTATCATGTCCGCTGCGCTGATCGTCACGGGCACCGTCGTGTCGTCGTCGTCACCCGATTTGATGACCGCGCTCGAGACCGGCATCACGGCGGAGACCGCCGACTTCGCGACGGAGAACACCTCGCCGAAGAAGAAGGCGGACTTCGTGGAGTCCAGTGTCGCGTTCGCGACGACAGAGCTGATCGTCGAGCCGATCGTCAAATCGGTGATGAACTTGACGTCGGTCTTCTGCGTGAAAGCGGAGCGCGCCGCGGGCCACCCGGCGGTCGTCGTCGACGCGATCGAGCCGGCGCCCCACAGCACCGACCAGGTGCGCGCGAGCCGATGCTGGATCTTGCCGTCCTTGAGCCGGAACACTGCCACGCGGATCGGCGCAGCGACGGAGGCCGGCGTGCCGAAGAGCTCCCCCAGCGAGATCAGGAATCGCGTATCTCGGCCCACATCGCAGCCGTAGAGCACGATGCGGGTCTTCGCGGTGATGGCGCCCGAGCCCGGCGGCTGCAACGCACCGGTCTTGTTCGCGCGAGCGTCGAGGACCGCGTTGCCGAGGTGTCCGCGCATGGTGACGCCTCCGGATGCCTCGTCGGTCTTGTGCAGGGGCATGTCCATGCCGCCCAGGCCGGTCGCGTGGCTGACGATGCTGATCACATCGAAGAGCTGGGCACTGCCGCCGGAGGCGCGTGTGGTCAGCTCGGCGAACACGCTCTCCAGGCTGAGCGCCTTCTGTCCTGCCTTCGGCTCCACGACCGGGATGGTCGAGTCGCGGTCGGTGAAGAACTGCTTTGCAAAGGTGTAGTACTTGTTCGTCGACGACGCCGGGTCGGTTCCGGCAAGGAACACGATCTCGCTCATTGCGTCGCTCCGGCCTCGATCGCGATGTCGAACTCCAGCCCGCTCGAGCCCTCGCCTCGGCCGGTCTGCACACTGCGCGCAGCCCAGACATGTCGGCCGCCGTCGGCGGAGCGGGCGAGGAACCAGCGCCGGCGGACGACGACGCCGTCCGGGGGAACCTCCTCCTCGTGGAGTGGTGCGCCGCGCAGCTCTTGGAGCACGCTCGTGCGGGGTGCCACCACCTCCAGCGCGCCGAGGGAATTCGGTCGCGGCAGCACTGCCTCCACCAGCACGACCGCGCGCAGGGAGCCCTCGTCGTGCACGGGCACGAAAGGCACCCAGTGCGGCGGGACGTCGGTCATCAGCCGGTAGAGCAGCTCGGCCCCCTCGGGCCACGGCGGACCGTGGCCGAGGTCGGCGACGTACTCGGCGGCGAGGTCGTGGGTCTCGCCGAGGGTGTCGGTGACGATCTTCTCCAGGCCCCAGACGAGGTTCGCGTTCTCGTCGCGGACGAAGGCGACCTCCTCGACCACGGGACCGGTGAGTGCGCTCGCGGTGGTGGCGGGCAGCACGAGTCGCGCTCGATTCGTTCCGGGTCCGCTCGGGGTGAACAGGGCCCAGCGCGAGAGGTCCGCCGGCTGGATGAGCTGCTGCACGCCGAACGTGTCCACGACGACGAGATCGTCGACGGAGGCGATCGTGCCGGAGGTGACCGGCGTGGGGAAGACGAACCAGTCGTTGCCGTAGACGGTGCTGAATTCGACCAGCGCTAGGCGGGAGAGATCGTGGGTCGTCGCGTCGATGCGGGCGAGCGACAGCCGGGCATCTTCGAACGCCCAGTAGCGGTCGTCCGGCATGCCCGGAAAGCGGATCGGGGTGGGGATGCGACGCACGAGCGGAGTGTCATCGGTGGAGGTCAGCGTCGCGCCGGCGTTCGTGAGATCCAGATCGGGTACATCGACGATCTCGCGGGTGTGCTCCGGTGCGTTCAGCACCACGTCGCCTCCGCTGGCCAGCCCGAAGCGCCGTTCGAGGCGACGCGGCTCCCAGGTCGAGGGGCCGATGCCGAAGGCGGTGACCGCCCACCGGGCGGCCTCCTGGAGTGCGGTGGCGGAAACGCTCCACTGCGCTTTGGTGAGTCCGAGGGCCGTCGCTTCGGCTCCGTTCGACGCGTTCGCCAGCGCGAGCATGGCCGCGAGCCCGTCGCAGAAGCGCGCGGGCGCCGTCCGGAAGAGCAGGTCTGAGGTTTCGGCGGCGTCCAGCGGAAACGCCGCACGGATCGCGTCATTGACGTGCGCGCTCACAACCGCGGCGATGCGGCGGCCCGCGTCGATGCGGTCCCGGAGGCTGTGGGACGGCCCGGCCGACTCTCCGGCGACCACGGCCTCGAGCACCTGCGAAGCGGGATCGTACGGCAGTATCGTCTCGCCGTCGGCGCTCCAGCCGTCGATCGGGTGGGCGACGACGCGGAAGTCGACGCGGATCGGGCTGCCGGCATCCTCGCCCGCGAGTTCGCCGTATTGCCGCTGGCGGGCGAGCATCCAGAGCGGGTCGGCGACGACGGCCGCGAGTCCTTTGCCGGGATCGCCCTGCCGGCTGATCGGCTCGACACGATGGAACGCCCAGACGGTCATGAGGTGCCCTTCGTCCAGCGCCAGCGGGCCGGTTCGAAGCTCGCGGCGGTCACGAAGTCGCGCCACGGCTTGGCATCTTCGGTGTCGTAGTCCGATACGAAGATCGCCGGGAGCAGGCGCGGGATGCGTTTGACGGCATCGAGATCGACGAGCCGGCATTCTGCGAGTTCGAGGGCCTCGTCGACGAGGCCGAACAGCGCGCTGCGGGTCCATTCGGTGGTGCCGGGCACGCCGAGGAGGATCGTGTTCGGTGCGCGTGAGTTGGGCGCGGCCAGGTTCGCCGTCACGGCACCCGAGGCGATGCGGTCCGGGACCAGTTCGGACCAGGCATCCAGCTCGATGCCCGTGACTTCGCCGTGGAGTGCGCCCGAGCCGACGGCGACGATGCTCGTGACGGGGGCGGCCCCGAGGGGCAGGGTCTGCACGCCGCCGACCCAGGTGCGCGTCGCCGGGACCGCCTCCCGATAGGGGAAGACGGGCTCCTGAGCTGCGGCGAAGTGCGGTGCGGCAGCGCCGGTGAGCTCGTCGAGCAGGATCGCGTCATCCAGTTCTCGCGCGGCGTCGCGCACGCGAGCGGAGTCCTGCAGCCAGCCGGCGAGAGAGGCTGCGCTGACGTCGAGGGCCGCCTGATCGGTCGCACTGGTGCTGATCGAGTCCGGGGTGGTGGCAGTCGCCTCCAGCACGGGCGGGTCGCCGAACAGCTCTGCCGCGGCATCGATGGGGTTGGAGGCGTCATCGGCTGCGGCGGCGCGTCGCGCGACATCCTGCTTCGCCTGATCCCCGATCGTTACGATTCCGAACAACCTCGCGTTATTCGCGGTGAGCATGGCGCGCGCCGCAGCGACGTCGGCGGCGAGTCCTGCCGGAACGACCGGAGTGGAGCCGGCGCCCTGCAGGCTGAAGCTCGTCGCCGACAGCGGTCGTCGGCCCGCCAATGCGCGGTGCCAGGCCGCCGCGCGGCGCAGCAGGGTGAGCACCGCGGCGTCCGCTTCCTCGTCCAGGCCGATGGCAGCCGCGGCGGCGTCCGTACCGTCTGCGGCCCCGGCGGTGGGCGGCCCCGAGGCGGCGATCGCTGCGGCGGTCACGAGCGGGAAGAGGCCCGGTCCGCCGGTGCGTGCGGCGTCGGCCGCGAGATCGAGAGCAGACAGCCCGAGCGAGCCGAGTGGGACGGTCGCCAGCGTGATCCCGTCCTGGTTCAGCACTCGCACGCCGATATGGTTCACCGGCCCGAGGCGCGCGGCGAGGAACGCGTCCGCGTGCGGGGCGAGTCGCGCTCGAGGAGTGGTGTGGGCGTATCCGGCGGGGCGCGCGTCGTCACCGAACACGACAAGCAGCCGCTGCTCGATGCCCGTGCCCGAGCGCGGGGTCGTCACGATGTCGTACGAGTCCGGAGGAGGCGCGGCTCGGCCGATCGCGTCGGTCGCTGCAGCCGCGCGCTCGAAGTTCGAGCCGTCGAGCTGATACAGCGCCTCGCCGAGGTTCAGGTCCGCGAAGGCGTCGAGCGCTCCGACCGCCGCAGCGATTGCGTCGGCCAGCGCAGCGTTCGCGGCCGAGACGAGCCCCGGCCGGTCTGCGGCCGACACCGAGGCGTAGGCATCCGCGATCACAGGCGCGAGCTTCGCGGCGACGGAGCCCGGGCTTGCGAGCTCCTCGTCGGCGAGCGTCCATCCGTTGACCGTCAAACGCTCATCGGCGACATTGTCCGCCGCATTCTCGAGCGTGCGGATGCGCAGCGGATACTGCCTCCGCAGCTCGTAGATCAGCCAGTCGGCCTCGACGTCGCGCGTCGTGAAGGCCTCGTGCAGCGAGCGCTCGACCCGGTAACCGAGCAGAGCTCCGAGCTGCTGGCCTTGACGCATACCCTGCGCGAGTCCGAGTGCGAGCCGCACCCGATCCGAGTGCAGATCCACCGCGAACGGCGCGTCGCCCGAACCCGCGCCGTGCTCGTGCCACGCCGCGCGCAGCACGCCGGCGGTCGCTGCATGCCGGATCGACGGCGCGAGCACCCAGCCCCGGTTCCGCGGATCCGTGTATACGCCGGGACGGTCCGCAACCTCCTGCAGTCCCTGCGCCTGAAAGCCGCCGACGTAGCACCAGGCGCCGAGCTGGATGCCGCTGGGCGTCGTCTCGCGCAGGTCTGTGAGGCGCCTGCTGGCGAGCGAGGTCACCCATGCGTCGTAGCGGTGGGAGGCGGAGTCGAGGACCTGCCCGGCGATCAGCGCCCTCTGCTCGACCGGGATGGCGGCGAGCTCCGCGAGCGACGCAGCAAAGGCACGGACGGCGTCCGACGCCGGGTAGCTGCTGAGGTCGATCGGCCTCACCTTCAGGTCGACATCCGTCACGAGCTGCCCGACCCAGTCGTGGACCGAGCTCGTCGTGCCGTCCGCGTGTGTGACCGTCTCAGCGAGCTTCTGCGTCATCGTCAACGGCGCATCGGTGGAGACTTCGGCGGAGCAGGCCCAGGATGCTGGTGGCATCCTTGGGCTTCGGATCGCGGATGTCGAAGGTGGTTTCGCCGTCGATGGACATCGGCAGCCGCAAGGGCGCGGTCGCCTGGGCGAAGAAGTTGCGTGCCGCCATCGGGATGGCGGTGCCGAGACCGAGCTCGGCGACCAGCGTGGCACCGCCGATGCCGGCGACACCGCCGGAAAGGACGATGCCGGTGGCCTCGAGTGCCCTGTAGGAGTACTGACCGATCGCGCTGCGGATGCGGACGCGGCTGGAGGCGGGCTCGTAGCCGAGGATGTCGAGGCCGTGCGGCGCGTCGGGTGCACCTGCGATCCACAGTGGGCGCAGCCCGGGAAGGAATCCGGTCAGCCAGCGCAGGAACGGCTCGTTCTGCGCGGCCTGAGCCCCCGGCGGCTGGACCGGAAGGATGCCGTACGGCTGCTTGCCCAGCCGCAGCACGGGCAGTGGCCCGCCCGGGCGCAGGTGCTCCGTGACGTGCCGGTAGACCGCGGGCAGCTGCGAGGGCTTGAATGCCGGCACGCCGAACTGGCGAAGATACGGGCCCCAGCCGGCCTCGAATAGCGCTCGCTGCATCGCAGCCTGGCCGGAGACGGCCTTCGCTGCGGCGCCGGGCAGCGCGGCGAGGGCGTCGAGCGGCAGGCCGAGAGCGTTCGCGAGGACGGCCGCGTCGGAATCAGGGTCGGGCGCCGGCGCCGATGCGGGGTCGAGCGTCGCGGGCAAGGGCCGGAAGTCGACACCGGAGGGACTGTCCGAGAGGTTGTTCGTCGGGGTGCCCGGCGGAACGATCCCTGCGCCGTGGCTCACGCGGTGGTCGGCGATCAGGTCGGCCAGCAGCGCCGCCGACGTGTCCGGGTCGAGCGAGACCGTCACCCCGACCACGGTCACGTCGTGGATCGCCGTCGCACCGTTGAGGTTGACGTCCAGAGCCAGCCCGGCGTTCAGCGCCGTCTGAAAGTCGGACAGCCACGCCATGCCGCCCTGCATGACGCCGTTCTCATCGAGGAGTCCCGAGGGGTTGCCGCCCCACTCCATGCCGATGTCGACCTCGTCGGCCACGGGCAGACCCTGAACGATGATCGGCTGGCCGGTCGTCGTCCGGATGCGTGCGACGAAGACATCGGGCAGCGCGCGCGCAACCGCGGCGCGTGCGGTTCCGGGCTGCCGCAACGTCAGGGCGGGGGTGTTTCCGTCGGCATCCGGTCGCGTCTGCTCGCGCACCCAGAGCGCGCGGTAGACGCCGACCGTGGCCGCGAGGAGGTTCCACGCGCCATCCGCAGCGTCTTGCGTTCCCTTCGCCGACGCCGTCCAGTACGCCTGTCCGGCCGCGAGCTCGCGCTCGTCGAGGAGCGGCTCGTGATCGTCGACGTGCGCGTCGTCGGGGAAGATGCGGATCAGCAGGTGCCCATCGCGGATCCGGGTCTCGAGGCGCACCGGGAGGAGCGCGATCGGCACGGCCTCATCCACGCCTTCGAGCGGCGCCTCCTGCGGCGGGGTGTCGCCGGTCCCGACGAAGATCCCACTGTGGCGGATGCCGTCCGTAAGGCGATCGGACGCGGCGGCGAAGCGCTCCCGCGCCTTCGTGAACTGCTGATCCGCCTGGGCGCGCTGGCGCGCCACCGACGCGATGGCGTTCTCGTCGCCCGTGCGGCCGGCGTCGGCGAGTTGTGCGTCGAGCGCCGCGAGGTGTGCGCGCTGAGCTTCGACGGCGTCCCGGGCGGTGCCGAGCTGAGCGCGAATGCTGGGGAAGTCGGTCACGTCTCCTCCTGCGGGGGCAGCAGGTCCGTCGCGAGGATCCCACGGCGGAACGGAAACTGGAGCGTGATCCAGGCCTGCGTCGCGGCGTCCGCACCCCAGGCGAACGACGGGCCACCGTCCAGGCCCTTCGGCAGGTTCTTCGTGAAACTCGCATCGGTGAGGAAGGCGGCCCGGTCGAGCGTCGCGCCGCCCCACGTCGCGTCGTTCCAGGTCGACCCGGCCCAGGGGGCGCCGTCCGCTTCGTCGAGGCCGAACCGCGGCTCCGACACGTGCTCGGAGAAGAAGAACCAGTAGGCCGTGTCGGGGTGATCCTTCGCCGCGAGCACGATCGGCAGTGTCAGGCCGGTGAAGCCGAGGAGCAGGACGTCCGGCTCGAGCAGACCACGGAAGTCCGGGTCGATCACGGGATCGGCCATGTGCCGCACGCCGTGCTCGAGCACGGTGTGGCCGGTCTGCACGATGACGGAGGGATAACGCCGGATGAGCTCACCTTTGATGACGAGCACGAGCGGGTCGTCACCGGGGTTCGCGGAGTCCGTCTGCAGTGCGACGAGCGACAGCGCAGCGGAGCGGTGCAGCTCGTGCCGGAGGTCGTAGCGGTCGGCCGGATCGGGAGTGAGCCGATGCGACCAGAACTGCCGCGCGTACGTCGCACGCTGATCCGTGGGGTATTCGCGCCAGAGGAGCTCGCTCGCGAGCTCGTGGTTGACGCCGACGAGGAAGGCGCTGATGAAGCCGCGGTTCGCGGCGGCGAGCGTCGTCGTATTCGGCGGCAGGTGATCGAGACCCGGCAGCAGCCAGTCGTGCGAGATCGCGGCGAGATCGTCGTAGGTCGGTTCTGAGAGGTCGGGCGCGGGCATGATGTCGTCGAACGAGCCGGCGAGCGCGGACGGCAGCTCCGCGATCCTGCTGTTCACCGCGGCCCGCAGCGTCAGCCTCGGGTCGAGCGCCTTCAAGACGGTGTCATGCAGTGCGCCGAGACCGCCCACGAGGGCCTGCGGTCCGGTTCCCGTGGGAAGCGGACGGACGAAGCGGTCGGTCAGGTCGGTGATCGAGCGCACCAGATCGCTTCGCACCCGCGTCTTCGCGCTCGCACTGAGACCGAACGATTCGACAGCGGTGCGTGCCGGCGCGAAGGTGCCGGCGACGATCTTGTCGAGGGATTCGACGTCGAGCGTCGTCTGCGCCGCACCCGTCGAAGTGAGGTCCTGAAGTGCCGCGACGTCGATCGCGACCCGGCGGCCAGATGTCTGCACGAGCGAGCCGTTCTCGCGCAGCACGTCGATGGCGTCCGTCGCGGTGAGCCCCGATGTCTGATCGATCAGAGGGATCCCGCGGCGGATCGCGGGGGCCTCGGGCGTGGATGTCGGTTCGACGGCGCCGGTCACATGGTCGATGTCGAGGTCGCCTACGTTCCGGTGTGTCGGATTGCGGCCGGTGGAAACGCCGTGGCTGCCGGACGTCCTCGGCGGAGCCGGTGTGTCAGGCACAGCGGGGGGCGTGGCCACGGCCTCGCGCACGACGCTTGCCGGCAGCAAGCCGAACGACGAGGCGATCATGTCGACGTCCAGGGTCGGACTGGCCAGCGCGGACGCCACTGCAGCGTCGTCCGGCAGGGCGAATCCCTGTGTTCCGGCGAACGTATCCAGTTTGGCTCCTGCCTCGGCCGAGGTCAGAGAGCCTGCGTCGAGGTCGGGCACGAGCGTGTGGAGCACGTCGTTCAGCCGTGAGCCCTGCCAGATGTTACTCGGCGGCGCCGCGACCTCGATCCCGTCGACGCGGACCTCGGTCGTGTAGGGCTGCGCGGCGGCGGAACCCGCGTCGAGCGCGGCGACCGAGACGCCGCCCTTCCATGCCGGCTGGGCGAAGGCGCCGCGCGCCCGGCTCTGACGGCGAAGCTCGACGGACACAGCAGCGGAGGTGACTGCCGAGGCTGCGAGCGCGCCGCGCACGGTCTGGCTCGGTGAGACGGCGATCTTGGGCAGAACCGGAGCAGCGGTGGTCAGCAGGGCTCCAGAGTCGAGGTGTGACACCCACTTCGTGTAGAGCCGGAGACTGGACGCCAGGGAGAATTCCGCCCGCCGCCTCAGCCGGTTGGCGGCCAGCACCTCTCCGACCTGCTGCCACGCCGACTCGGCGTAGTGGTCCTGGTTGCGACGGACCACTTCAGCACCCAGCCCGGCAGCCACGCGCAGGCGCGGATCGACGTTGAGCTCGGACAGCCAGGGGGGTGCGGTTCCGCCCTCGACGGAGGCGGCCGAGCCGGTCACGCCGGCGGCGAGCTGGCCATAGACCGGCGGTCCGACGCGAGGCGGCGACGCATCCGGCCCGGTCACGAGTGACAGTTCGTATCCCGCGTCGGCGAGTCGCGAAAGCAGGACGGAGATGTAGTCGGTGCCGACGAGAGGCAGGATCGGCTCGTCCTGCTCCGTCGGAGGACGCAGCGCGACATGCATGACGAGGTCGGCGCCCGCCTTCGCGGGGTCGTCGGGGACGGGCGCAGGAAGTCCGGTGAGGGGATGGTCGATTCGGAGGCGACGCCTCCCCATGCCATCCGGCAGCGGGATGCCGTGGAGGTGCCGGACGAGGGCCTCGAAGTCGCCGACATCGCCGGTGGAGAAGCGGAACGAGTGGTAGACGGGAAGGATCGCCGTGGCGCCGCCGACTGTCCAGGCATGCTGCCGCGACGTGCGGATGGCGTTCGCGGCGTCCACGTCGCCGAGACCGGATAGGCGGGCGCTCTCCAGGAGGGGCACGACGCATGCGAGCCAGTCGCGGTCCGGCTCGAGTTTCCGGGAGCTGACCAGTCGCGCAAGAGAACGGGCCGGGTCGCCGGGCACCACATCGTCGCCGAGGAACTGGGTGTGCGACCACAGCCAGACGCCGGCCGGGTCGGGGAGATCCTTGGGGTCCGCGGTGAGCCGCCACCCGGTGTCCGACTGCTGCAGCGGGAAATCGTCGGGTGCGACATCCGTGACATCGAGCGTGACAAGCGCGATCCACGGCTCGAGGCGCCCGTTCTGCTCGGGCCGGCTGAACAGCCACGGAACATCCGGGGAGTCGAACTCGACCAGGGGCAGGTAGTTCGGCTCGACACCGCGCGAGCCGTCCCGTGGCCAGCTGCGGACCACTTGGGCCGCGGGGATGCCTGTCACGTCGGCCGCCGTGAGCATCTCGAGCGAGCCGCTCGCCTGTCCGGAGGAACCGGGAACGGTCACGACGAGGTCGGCGGTGCCGCCTTCGTTCTGGACGAAGCCGCGAGTGGACTGCGATGCGTAGGTGTAGCGCGCGAGACTCATCGCTGCATCAGCCCCGCCTCGTAGTCGGCGAACACGGCCACATCCGCGTCGCGAACGATCGAGAAGCGCAGGACATCCCTCGCAGCGCCGAAGCTCGGGTCGATGGGTCCCGCATCGGAAGATGCCACGACGTAGGCGGGGTCCGCCACGCGAATGCCGAGCGCCGCGGGCTGGTGCAGCTGCGCGGTGTGTGCCGCCCCGGCAGCGCCCAGGTGGTTCCACTGGAAGATCGTCTCGTCGACCGTGGCGAAGCGGCGGGGGCGGTCGGGGGCCGGCTCGCCGATCTCCTCTTCGTAGACGACGTCGACTGAGATCGTCTTGCCGACGCGCCAAGCGAGGTCCTGGACGACCACACCCGAGGTCATCGCGACGAACGCCTCCTTCGACAGGCGCTCGTCATCGCTCAGGTCGAAGTACTGCGCACTCGGGAAGCTCTCGGTGGTCTCCGTCGACGGCAGGCCGCTCGAGGCGACGGACAGTGCGACCGGGTTGGGCCCGGCGACCGGGTTCGTGCCGAAGCGATCGAGCGCCACGCCGAGTGGGGCGACCGTCTGGCTGACGCGCACCGAGCCGAGCGGGTGCAGCCCCTGTGCTCGGTCTCGCACGCGGACGACCTCCGATCCGGCTGCCGGCGCGACGGCGGTCCAACCCGCCTTTGCGTCGGCGGCATCCGCTGTCGCCGGCCCGGCAAGCGCCTCGAGGACCTTCTGCGCAACGTCGATCGCGGGTCCGGCCGTGAGGGGCGCTTCGCTGTCGCCCCACTCGATGTCAAGAGTGCCCGAGACCGAGAAGAACAGGATGTCCACGCTGACGTGAGCGCGGGCGTGCCAGTGGCCGGGGCCTTCGAGAAGCATGGCGACGCGGATACCGAGAAGGTCATCGCCGTCGAAGGTGAGCGCGAAGTGGCCGGTGATCTCGGCGAGGAACGAGAAGCTCGGCTGGGTATGGATGAGCACATCGGCGGTGAGCGAGCCCCGCGCGCCGAAAGGTCCGATCTTGGCGGTGACCGACAGCGCGCCGCCGAACTGCACCGTCGCGGCTGTGACGGCGAAGTATGCCTCCGCACGTATCGAAAGAACGGGCGATGGTGCGAATGAGACCGACAGCCGCTGGAGGTCGCCCTTGGGCCGTGGGCCGTCGTACTTCGGATGGAATCCGCCTGCCGAGAAGATGAAGCCTTGCGAACCCGCCTGCAGAACAAGGTCTCCCCGGATCTCGAACATCGCGATGCGCGACTTGACGAGCGAGGCTCCGAAGTACAGATCTCCGGTGCTGAAGTCGATGATGCCGACGAAATTCGCCCGGATGTCGATGATCGCCGTGTCGGGGCTGGGCAGGGCGACACGCACCGTGCCGATGATCGCGCCGACCACCGGGTCGGGGAATGTGAAGACGAGGCCGACCGAGATCGTCACGAAAGGGGTCGGCCGCCCCCAGCCGAGCTGCAGGATCGGCCCGATGACGTACTGACCCCTGCGCACCGGGAAGGCGTTCTTGACGCTCGCGATGATCTCGGCCGCCCGCGCTGCGAGATCGTCGGGGAACATGATGTCCTCGAGCTTTCCTGCGCGCACCAGATCGGCGAGGGCGTTGGAGTCGAGGGTGCGATTCAGTCCGAGGATGCCTCCCACGCCCGTGAGCTGCAGCCCCAGGAACAGCTCGATCCCAGGCTGGAACGACACCGAGATGATCACGATGAACGAGATGGAGCTGTCGACGAAGCCGAAGACGCCCACCGCGCGAACGGTCAGCTGGGTGGCGCCGAGCTTGAGCGCCAGTTCGAGCGCACCCTCCGCTCCGTCGTCGGTGAATGCCAGGAAGCCTCCGCCCGTGATGACGGGCGAGTCGATCGAGACTCCGATTCCGGTGGGCGTCTTGATGGTGGGCGCGGCGATGTCGAGGAGGCCGATATTGCCTCCGCCGTCCGAGCGGACGGTGATCGGCACGGTCAGCCCCAGCCCGGTGATGCTCACGTCGAGGGGTCCGATCGCGACCGCGATCGACCCGGCGGTGCCCAGCTCGACGCCGCCTGAGGACGTGGTGATCGTCGTGCTGATGTCGGTGATAGAGATGCCCGGCAGTCGGAGGGTATTGGGCCAGGTGACTGAGAAGCCCACGCCACCCTCGAAGTGCACCCCGTGTTCGTCGACGACGACGACGAACGAGCCCTGAAGCTTGATCCCCTGGGAGGGCAGCACGGATCCGAGGACCGGACCCAGGAACGCGCCCGAGAGCGTTGCCTCGAGCGTCCCGAAGCCTGCGCGCACCCCCCACACACCCGAGGCCGTGTCGAGCGTGGCCTCCAGGACCGGTTGGCCGAACTCGATCCGAAGGGAGCCGGGGTCGCCGAACGCCCAGGTGGTCGTGGCCGGATCCATCCCGAGCGCCACCTTCGGGGTGATGCCGAAGGGTGCGACCGAGCCCCAGCCGGTGATGGCGAGGCCCACGTCCTGAGAGCCATCCACCGTCAGCTTCGCCACGCTGCCGAGCTGGAGAGGCTGCGTGATGCCGGGTATCCGCACGACCGCGGCGGCGAAGCCCGGGGGGTCTGCAGACGTGCCGTAGAGCTCGACGGTCAACGGGAACGGCTCGTCGTAGGCGTCGGCGGCGAAGCGCAGGATGACCCGCTGCACCAGGATCGCCGCGTCGGGCGCGGCGGCGGCGAGCTCAGCCGGGAGCGGCTCGTCGGTGACCGGGATCGCGACGATCGAGCTGGTGCGGACGCCGGAGAGGATTCCGGCGACAGTGATGTCGATCGTGCGGCGGAGGGTCTTCACCCGCTTCCAGAGGAAAGCCAGCGGGTGATCCATGAGGGACTGGATCAGCTCGAAGATCGGCAGGTCGGGGGCGGAGAGGCCGGTCCCCCGCAGAAGCGCCCATGCCGAAGGGCTCAGCCCGCGGATGGCGTCGTCGAGCGCGGTCGCGAGCACCGTCTGCAGGAGCGCTCCGACATCCGTGAGGACAGCCGCACCGCCGATGCGAGCGAGATTCTCAGCCTCGGCGACCGCCGCGCCGGCGCCAGGAGGCTGCGGCAGCGAGACCGCGGCGAGCGTGTCGATGAGCGAGCTGACGCCTTTCCACGCCTGTCCGACCGGTGCGACGAGCTTCATCCAGTCCAGCTGGCCCGACGTCAGTTCGGTGACGGCCGACTCGATCGCACTCGTGATCTGTGCGATGTCGCCGGCGCTGCCCTTGAGGGCGTTCACGGCAGTGTCGGCCGCGTCGCCGGCGAGGCCGAAGCGTGCGACCAGCTCCCGGATGCGCGACTCATCGGCCAGTGCCTGTGTGAAGCCATCGATGGTGCGCGTCAGCAGGGCCGCAGCAGCACCGTCCAGGCGCCGCGCGTCAGTGGGCACTCACCGGCCGAGCACTCGCTGAGATCAGCATGTAAGCCCCCGAGAGCCGCTGAACTGCCCGGACGCGATCACGGTACCACTCTGGCGCTTCGGGCGAAACGGCACCTGTGGGACGCGATCCGCTCACCCACGAGCACACCGGTGACTCAGATGGATGCCGTCGAGCCTGTGGATAGTTCGGAGCGGACCACCGTCAGTCAATTGAAGACGGATTTGCAGTCGGACCGCCCCGAAGCTGTGACCAGCAACGACGCTCCGCCAGCATCGCCATTGACGCCATTTGGCGCCTTGGATGGATATCAGGTCACGTGTCGGGGCAGAAACCAGATCAGCAGCATGACGGTGGACACTGCGGCCAGCGAGCCGAAGGCGGCGAACACGGCCAACCGGAGTTGGTTCGCGGCAATGGGGGCGTTATTGCGGTACTTCTGGTACCAGTGCCGCAGGGCCGCCTTGTCATCCACCGTCACCGGATGAGGCCAGCCATAGGCAGCCCGGTAACCGAAAATCAATGCAGTCGCGGCCGCCGCCAGCCCCATGAGCAGCACTGCGGCGACCAGCCATTTGGATCCGGTACTTAGCCCATTCAGCGCGTCCTTGGCCACGGCAACGCCGGTTAAAGAGAAGAGACCGTAGATAGCGGTCACGGCACCGAGCCACTTTTCGGCTGCGCCCTGGATCCGCTTGTCCTGGCTCGCCTGTGCCTCGTTGAGCGCCGTCGCCGCCGGAAGCAGGGTCAGGTCCTGCTCGGCCCTCAACCGGTACGAACTGTCCGCCTGCCGGGTTATCGTGCCCAGCCAATACCGACCACAGCCCGCACGCACGCCGTCCGGCCACTCGTGGTTGATCCGACAATTGCAGATGATCTGGCGGGTCAGCTCCGCAACCGGTTCCTCGGCCTCCATGGCCGACGGAGCGCCACCCTGCGGGTGCCGATAACACCATCCGCGCAGGTCATGCGGCGTGTTCGTATTCGTGGATGATGCCGCGCAGGCGGTCGCGTCTGCGAATGGTGAGCCGCGTGATCGCCTCTGGATCGATGATTGGATCGGGCAGTGGTTGCAGCGGACTCGCGTTCGAGATGCCTCGATGGGGACGGAGGGCGTTGTAGTGCCGTTCGTACTGGCCCAGCGCGTACTGCAGGTGCGTCTGGTTCCAGATCAGGGTGCGGTCGAGTAGCTCGCGGCGGCAGCTCTGGATCCACCGTTCCATGATCGCGTTCATTCTGGGCACGCGGACGCCGCTGAGCACGACCTTGATCCCAGCGTCGGCAAGGATCGTGTCGAACGTGCCTGGGTACTTGCCGTCGCGATCACGGATGAGAGGCGTGCCCGGCAGCCCGCGTCATGCAGGTCCATCGCAAGATTGCGCACGGCTTGAGTGACCACGCCGCGGTCGGGTGCGCGGTGACACCCACAATCCGAACCCGGCGGGTGGCGTGCTCGATGACCGCCAGGACGTACATCCGCTGCCCGGTCAGCGTCACGGCTTCGAAGAAGTCGGCCGCGAGGATGGCCTCAGCTTGGGAACGCAGGAACGCCGCCCAGGTCTGGCTGCTGGCCTGCTTGTCGGGGAGATCGCTGAAGATGCGCTACCCGCCGCGACCGGGCCACTGACGCTCTACCTCGACGACAGCTCGATCGCGGACCTGTGGATCGGCCTGACCTGGGGTGGCCCCGCCTGACGGTCCAGCCGCGTTCGCCCGGACATGCTCGAACCGGTCGGTGCGTGCACCGCCGCTGCTGGCGATGATCGGCCGGCCGGCTGGCGTCGGCGTCGGGCCGACGCTGATCGCGCCAATTGAGTACGTCGATACTCTCGGTGGGTGGAGAACAAAGAGCCAGGACGTGAAGACCAAACTCGTCGGGCCTAGTGCGTTGACCACCACGGTGTGTCGGCGGATCTTTGTGACGTTCCGTGATAGAGATCGACGTCAGCCTGAGTCTTCGGAGGGTGTCGATGGCGGAACGGGTACGAGCCCGGCGACTATCCGATGAGGAGGGTCGTCAGCTCCAGCAGATCGCGCGTCGCGGCAAGCACGGATCGGTCCGGGTCCGCCGCGCATTGATCATCATGGCGTCGGCCAGCGGTACCCCGGCGCCGGCCATTGCGCGGCTGGTCCAGGCCGACGAGGACACGGTCCGGCAGGTGATCCACCGGTTCAACGAGATCGGCCTGGCCTGCCTGGACCCTCGGTGGGCGGGTGGCCGTCCCCGCCGAATCAGTCGTGACGAGACGGCCTACATCGTCGCGACCGGGTTGACCCGTCCGGAGAAGTTGGGCATGCCGTTCACCCGGTGGAGCGTGCGGAAGCTGGCCGATTACCTGGCCGCCAACCCGGTTCGGATGGTCACCATCGGTCGGGAACGGCTGCGGCAGATCCAGCGCCGGCAGAAGGTGTCCTTCCAGCGGACCCGGACGTGGAAGGAGTCCACCGACCCGGAGCGCGAGGGCAAGCTGGACCGCATCGAGGCGATCACCACCGCTTTCCCGGAGCCGTGCTTCGCGTTCGACCAATTCGGACCCTTGTCGATCCGGCCTCACCACGGCGGCGCTTGGGCGCGATGGTGCGAGTCCATACGGTTGCCGGCCACCTACCGGCGTACCCACGGCATCCGCTACTTCCACGGCTGCTACAGCCTCGGCGACGACCAACTCTGGGGCGTAACCCGCCGCCGCAAGGGCGGCGACCACACCCTCGCCGCGTTGAAGACGATCCGCGCCACCCGACCCGACGGAGCGCCGATCTACGTCATCCTCTACAACCTGTCAGCCAACAAGACCGCACCCATCCTGGCCTGGGCCAAGAAGCACAAAGTCGAGCTGTGCTTCACCCCGACCAACGCGTCCAGGGCCAACCCGATCTCCCAGTTCGGCCCGCTACGCACCTTCACGAACAGCGGCTCGAATCACCGCAACCACACCGTGCTCGCAGCCGCGATGCAGAACTATCTGCGCTGGCGCAACAAGAACGCCCGCCACTCCGACGTGCTCGCCGCCCAACGCCGCGAACGAGCCCGCATCCGCAGCGAACACCAACGCCGTCGGGGACGACCCAAAACCACACGGCAGCCCACCCTGCCCGCGGCCGCCTGACCACTGACACCGGCAAGGTATGTGGTCAACGCACTAGGGAGGAACTCAGCCACCTCCGCCGAGTGCAGGCCAGCATGCCCGGCGAGCCATGGTCTACCGCGAAGCCGAGCATCTCCGCCGCGTAGGTCCAAGGGCCGTACGCGAGCGCCCGGCACGGCGCTGTTGCGTTGGTCGATCGCGTGATCAAGGCAGGCTGGATTGATGAGACACGCAGCCGAAGCGGAAGCGGTCAAGGTCGCCACCCGGGTGCACAAGACGCTGACCTAGGAACGCACCCGCCACATGCTGCGGCTGCGCTACGCGCTACGGGAGTTCTTCCCGACCGCCCTCGCCGCGCTCGATGACCTGACCGCCCCGCACGCGCTGGAGCTGCTTTGCCGCGCGCCCGACCCGGCGTCGGCGGCGGCGCTGTCGAGCACGCAGACCACCGCGGTGCTCAAGCGTGTCCGTCGCCATCACGCCGCCCCCCAAGGCCGAGGTGATCGCTGCCGCGCTGCGCGCCGAGCATCTCGGACAGCCGGCCGTGGTCACGGCCGCCTACGCGGCCACCGTGAGTGCCCGGGTCGCCATCCTGGCCACTCTCAACACCGAGACCAAGACCATGGAGAAGCTGGTCGAGGCGCATTTTGGCAAGCACCCGAACGCTGAGATCTACCTCAGCCAACCCGGCCTCGGCACCGCGCTCGGCCCCGGGTACTTGCCGAGTTCGGCGACGACAAACAGCGTTACGCCGACGCCACAGCCCGCAAGAACTACGCCGGCACCAGCCCGATCACCCGCCAGTCCGGCAAGAAGAAGCACGTGCTAGCCCGGTACGTGCACAACGACCGGCTCATCGACGCCCTCGGTCTGCAGGCCTTCGCCGCCCCCCGCGCCTCACCCGGCGGCGCCATCTACTACGACCAACTCCGTGCCCCGCGGCGTCGGCCATCACGCCGCGCTGCGTCAACACCGGCAACCAATACCACGAGAACACCGCCTGGGCGCACCAGCGGCAAGATCAACAAAGTGCGGCTTGACAACAAAGCTCATGGAATGTCTTCGGGTCGATGGATCACGTGGGCAGTCGAAATGCCGATACCTCGATGGCGGTGGCTGTGCCATCCTTCTGGCGTGCCACTCCTCGGCGGCGTACGCAGGGCGCTGTCACGGCGGTCGCCGCGACTGGCCCTGCCCGCGCTCGCGGCGATAGCGTCGCTCACCGCCGCAGTTCCGGCCAGCGCCGCGCCACCGGCACTGACGGCGGCGGTTGCGCCGGCGGCGAACGTGAGAGTGCATGCGAAGACGGTCGAGGTAGACTACGCGACCGAGCCGCAACGGTTCACCGTCGACTGTGGACCGGACGAGGAGGTGCTCAGCGGCGGCTACTCGGCGCCGGATCCGGCCGTCCGGGTCGTGTCCAGCTACCCCTCCAACCCGCAGGGTGTGGCCACCCCGGACGGCGCCCGCCCGCGATCCTGGACCGTCGGCGTGGCCCCCCTCGACGAAGAGGGGCCGCGCCCCCGGCTCAGCCTCGCCGCGACCTGCCTCGCCGGCGACGCCGGCGCGGCGTCCCGGGTGGCCGTGCTGACGCAGACCCGGGCCGAGTCGGCGTACTCGTTGACCGCCGACTGTCCCACCGGGACGGCACGCACCGGCGGCGGCCACGCGTCGCTGTGGCCGTCGGACTCGGACAACGCCGGCCTCGCGGTGGTGCGCAGCAGCTACCCCGTTGCCCGGGGCTGGCGCGTCGACGTCACCAACTCCCCCATCGAGGGACCGCTTCCGCCCACCGCCAGCGTGTACGCGGTATGCCTGGCGTCCGGTGACCTCGAGGTGGCCGAGCGGGAACCGGTCAACGTGGACCTGGTCGCCGGTCCACCCGCGTGCGACGAGGTGTCCTGTGTGACGTCACGATCCGGCGTAAGAACGGTCCAATGTGGTGAAGGTCAACTGTTCGCCGGGGCCGGGTACCAGATCTCCGACCCGAGCCTGTCCCTCGACTCCGTGCGGATCGCCACGCCGGCCGCCGGGCCGGTGGTCGCCACGCCGGCCGCCGGGCCGGTGTGGACCGTGGTGGTATCCGGGTCGACCCAGCTTCCTGCGACCGCGCAACCCACGCCGATCCGGATGGTGGTCCGCACGCTGCGCCTCGTCGCCGAGCCTGCCGTCAGCACCGCCGGGCCGGCCCCGACAACGGAGAACCCGGCGTTGCCGCCTCCCGAACTGCAGGCGCGATCGGACTTCTCGGTACTGGTCGGCGCGGGCTCGATCGTCCTGGCGTTGCTGTTGCTGTTGCTGCTGCTGGCGTTGCGGGCCTCGCGTCGCGGCGGTCGCCGTCGCCTCGCCGGCAGCGTCGAGGTCGTCGTGCGCGGCGTGCGCACCGGATACCGGATAGGCGGCGAGCGTCGGTGACCACGCTGCGCGAGATACTCTTCGGTGGTACCGGGCGGGCCGGCGAGCTTGCCGACCAGACCGAGCAGGCCGCCAACCGGCTGGTCGAGGCAGGTGCCGTGCCGGGCGGCAACAACGTCGCCCAAGCGGTCGTACGAAAAGCCGGCGAACTGCTCGACATCGAGATCAGCGACGTGGTGGTCGGTGCGTGGCGGACCGGATCAGCGCTACTCGATGCCGCTCGCCAGACCCGGGCCGAACAAGGCACCTCCCAGGAGGTGACGCTGCACACGTACTCCTTCGGCTGGGACCAGGAGTCCGATGTGGAAGTGAACGTGAACCGGTTCACCATCGCCGAGATGACCCTCCTGGCCACGACCCAGGCTGACCTCACGGCCCTCGCCGTGACTGTCCACAACGGATGCATCACTGCGGTGCACCACGGCAACCTCGACGTGTCGGCCGACGTTCGCGTGCGGATCAACGCAATGCGCACACCCAAGGGCGACACGGCCAGCGCGACCCGTCTGCCGCTGGGCGGCCTGACCCTGGCCGAAGGTTCCCGGACGGTCGACCTGCGCTACGAGGTGCGCCTGCCGGCGGCTGGCATCCCGCTGCTCTGACCGGCTCCGGCCCGGGTTTACGAGCGGTACACCGATGTCGATCGCTATCCATCGACTGCCACCTTGGCCGCGAAACCTCGAACTGTGGACGCGTAACACATTGGCGCTAGTCAGGCCTTTCGTACCTGCCGAACCTTGTCCGCACCATGATTAACTAGGACATATGCATAGCGAATGGGGCGCCGCGGGTCGCGGCGAAGCGACGGCGGATTCGCTGTGGCGCCAACTGTGGCCCGAATAGCACCGCCGGCGCGCTCGCCCGACAGGGTCGGACGGCTGTGAGCGTATGTTCGTCCGGTGCTAGACGGCGGCCCTATCTGTAGGTTGAGGGTCGTGCTGTCGCGCTGCGCGCTTCTCGGAATGAGCGTGCGATTGCCACCCTGGCGGCGGCGCAGCGGACACCGAAGTCGGGGTCCCGGTTGCCTGCCCTTCGTTACCAGATCGAAATACGCAACCTTCAGTGAAACATCGATGATCATAGCGTGCACCCTGGGTGCACGGCGCCGTGTAACCTGATCGAGAGATCCGGGCAAAGAGCAAGTAAATCGGGCATTAGTCACCACGCAAAGGTGACCAAACCCCTACAAGCGCTCAAGCGATGAGGATTCAAACCCAGTATCGCCCACCAAGAAACTGCAGGTCAGAGGCCAGGCTTCGAGTTGGAGGCCTGGCCTTCGTGATCGCTTGACCGCAGCTTGACCGCGGGACGCGTCGTCATGAATGAACAGCAGATGGTCGTCGGCGGCACCCGGAGAATCATCGACTTGCCTGCCGGACCTTCGAGTGAACACGGCGGCCGTCGACGTGGACGGCGCGGGGTCGGTCTGTCGCCCGTGTCGACGCCGGGCATGATGAGGTCGGCAGTGAGATCCAAGGGCGCTGATGAATGCCGGTGGGCTCATAACCCAGAGGTCCCAGGTTCAAATCCTGGCCCCGCTACAAAGAAACACCAGGTCAAGGGCCCGGTTCTCGGAAGATCGAGAATCGGCCCTTGATCATTTGACCCTCATTTGACCCTCGGACTGGGCATGACCCGCCAGCAATGATCAGCATCTGACGGGCTCAACTCGGACTCTCTGAACAAGATCCTCCAAGACGTGTTGAACACCTGTGTCGTCGGCGCTCTATGTCCTGTCTGAAGTGATCTTAGGCAGGCTCATCTGATCTGAGCCGTCACGGCGGTTCGTTGGCAACCTGCTGCTGCAGGTCGTTTGGGTCTCCAGCGGCGGCGGTGCGGCGGTACTAATTGCACTAGGGGTCAGAGCAAATTCCTGGGCCTGCGGTGGTGGGTGTCGACGACGCCGGGCGACCTCCACGCTCAACTCGCCGCGGCGCCTGCCTCATGAGCGGGCCGGCGCCCCGACGATCGCGCCGCATTTTACGGCGACGAGACACCATCCAGCGGATCCTCCCGGTCCTCGGCTCCTAGGACCTCGCTCCACGCCGCAGCTGCGTTCTGGCGCAGCCAGGCGACGAGGTCAGGCCGGTCGGGGTGCTCATCTAGGGCTTTGAGAAGGCGACCTCGTCGTTTGAGATTCTCGCTATCCGCATAGACGAGGTACTGGCTTAGGGTCCTCCTGACGTCCCCGGCGAAGTTGTGCACGATGCGCCAGCTAACCTCCGGAGCCTCCTCGCCATGCACAGCGCCGGACCTGACTTGGTCGTACAAGAAGTACGTCTCGTTCGGATGGGAGAAGCTCCCGGTGACAGCGTGGCTGAGCATCGCCTGCCGGAAGGCCAGGCCGTGGGCCTTGAGCTTCTCGGACTTGTCACCGAGCAGCCCTTCGAGCGCGAAGAACAGGTAGAGGAGAGCGACCAACGGTTCGGTGGCAAACACGGCCCGCTCCATCCACTGGAGTGCCAAGTCGGCCTTGCGCTGGATGTCGTTGGTCGGCCCGTTCGGAAGGCGCGCAACCGGCTGCTCCAGCACGAACTCCACAAGATCTCCACTGAGCGTGAGTTCGTCAGCTGCGTCCTCTGGCCGCCTCCAGCCGGAGAGTTGCTCGTCGAACGCATATGCGCCGCCGAGCCGGAACCGGACCTGATGGTCGTCGATACTCGTGTGGCCTCCGAGCGCAGCCCGCAAGACGCGAAGCGCTTGCGAGGCAACCGTCCGCGCCCTGCGCGCCATCCATGTGTAGTTCGTCCCTCGAACGGCAACGGCGGCGACGCACCCAATCGGGAACTCCAGCGAGAACGGCGTGCGGGTCTTCGGGATCCGTGCGTCGCTCACGGGGAACAAGGGGACTCCGAAGAAGTCCGTCTCCGCGCTGACCTTCAGGTACTCGAACCTTATGTCGTCGAGCAGGGCGGCCTGGGCGTTCGCGAGGGCCTCCGCCTGGTCCGCCGTGAGACCGATGTGCTGCGTCTCGCCTCCGACGAGTTCCTTCGGCAGCAGCCTTGTCATGACTGCCCGCTCCCCGCCGTCCGATCGTGAACGGCGGACGAGTAGCTGGAGATCTCGCAGTGCTCTCTCAACTGGGGAATGACGGACCGCACCTGAGGCCATACTGCGATTGTTACGCCGTCGATCCTGCACAGTACCGCGGATCGAGCGAGTGCCGCCCAAGCGGCATCTGAGCGGTGAACCACAAGGCGGCGTGCGTCAACACAGGGATGTTCGTCGTCGCGGGCCACTTGTTGGCGGCAAGCAGCCAGACCAGCAAGTCCGGAAGAATGAGCCGCGAACGCAAGTCGCCGCCTCACGGGGATCACCCTGGTCCTCCACGGCGTCGAGTCTGCTACGACGATCGGTTGCCCTTGAGTCGTCGACTCGACCAAGCGCCTGTGGCGGAGTAACCGCTTGCGTCGGTCGGCCTCATGATCTTTTGAGACAGCGGGGTCGCCGAGACGTCTCAAAGATCATGCGGCAATGCAGGTCGGACCGCCGGGGTGCCTAGGATCGATTGAGACAGGACATTCTGCACGAAGATCGTCCGGAAGTCTTCCGGTAGCTCCGCGCTGGCCGAGCCGGCGCGGTGCAGACACTTAGCTCTTGCCGACTCTGGCCTGCGCAATCGGCCCTGGCCACACGTGATGCCTCCATTCGGCGGTGCGGGTCCAGCCGCTGTCGGCCAGCGCCACGTCGGCGCGTCGTGCCAGCTCCTCCCACGCAGGTGGCCCTCCGCCATTCCAACTCAGCCCGAGCGAAAACTCGACCAGGATCGGCGCCTCGCGCAAGTCGCCCTCGTCTCCGGCGATTACGCGGGCAACGATCGGTCGGGTGTGCGCCATGCCCGTAGCGGTGCCAGAGGTGACGATCACCGTGTGTTGCTCGTTCACCACGCGGAGTCCTCCCTTACCTGACGGTCCCCTGATGTAAGCGGCGACGGCGGTAGATGTGTCACTCGGTTCGAATGACAGCGTTGCGCATGACGCACGCATCACGCCGGCGTCCCCGGTGGCGACCAGCGGGAGGAGTTCCGGCGCGCCCTGCCGAATCGCGCGCGCCGGACTGGCCCCCGGGTTCCGGTCAGATC
>JAHRHA010000026.1 GCA_020027875.1 Micromonosporaceae bacterium
GCCGACTTTGCCTCGCGCGGCTGGCTTCGCCTGGACGGGAAGTCCGTCATCATCCTCGACCCGGAGCGGTTGGCTCGCCGCGCCCGCGTCTAGCGACACCCGCTCCGCCGCCCTTTCCTTGCCGATCAAGGACTTATACCGGTGGTTAGAGATCAAACCACCGGTATAAGTCCTTGATCGCCCAGCGGGGGGAGGCGCGGCGCAAACAAGCAGGCTTGACTGTTTGTTTTGAGGAGAGCAGGCTGGGGGTGTGATCGCTCCCGCCGCCGCCAAACAGCAGGAACGAAGCCGGGCGACGCAGCGGCGGTTACTCGACGCGACAGTCGACTGCCTGGTGGACTTCGGCTGGGCTGGCACCACGACGACCGTGATCGCTGAGCGGGCCGGTGTGTCCCGCGGAGCGCAGTTGCACCACTACCCCACCAAGGCCGCGCTCGTGCTGGCGGCCGTCGCCCATCTGGCCGAGCGCAGGGCAGACGAGATCCGCGCCGAGGCAGAGACACTGCGGGCCCAGCCGCCCGAGGACCGGGTCGCTCGGGTGGTCGACCTGCTGGCGGCGGCCTTCACCGGGCCGCTCTTCATCGCCGCGATCGAATTGTGGGTGGCGGCACGGACCGACCCGGAGCTTCGTGCGGCGCTGGTGCCGTTGGAAACGCGCGTCGGCCGCGACATGCACCACCTGGCCGTCTCGCTGCTCGGTGCCGACGAGTCGCGGCCGGGGGTACGCCAGGCCGTTCAGGGGACGCTGGATCTCTTGCGGGGCCTGGGGGTGGCGAGCCTGCTCACCGACGACACCCACCGGCGCGACGCCCTACTGGCCGGGTGGAAGCGTCAACTCGTGCACCAGTTGACCTGAGGAGGAGTCGGAAGTGGAGCTTGGAGAGGTTCTCGCCGACCTCAACGCGGAGTCGGCCGACCTGGACAGGCTGGTCGCGAACCTGCCGGCCATACAGTGGGCCACCGCGACGCCCGCCGCCGGTTGGACAATCGCGCACCAGATCGCCCATCTGGCCTGGACCGATCAAGCGAGTACGCTGGCCATCCGCGACCCGGGCGAGTTCAGCACCCACATGCTCGCCGCTCTGGCCGAGCCGGAGACCTATGTGGACCGTGGTGCGGAGGAGTTCCTCGACGAGCCGTCGAAGCTACTCGCCCGGTGGCGCGCGGGTCGGGCCGAGCTCGCCGAGGCGCTCGCCAGTGTGCGTGCGGGAGACAGGATCCCGTGGTACGGCACGGCGATGTCTCCGGTCTCCATGGCGACCGCTCGAATCATGGAGACCTGGGCGCACGGACTGGACGTGGCCGACGCGTTGGGTGTCGCCCGGGAGCCCACCAGCCGCCTGCGACACATCGCCCACCTGGGCCACCGAACCATGGGGTTCGCCTTCATGGCGCACGACCGACCGGCGCCTCAGGGTCCCGTTCACCTGGCCCTCACCGGACCCGATGGATCACAGTGGACGTTCGGACCCGCGGACGCGGTCGACAAAGTCAATGGGCCGGCCGTCGACTTCTGTTTGCTCGTCACGCAGCGCCGCCACCGGGCCGACCTGTCCCTTGTGGCGACCGGACCGGTCGCGGATGAGTGGCTAGACGTCGCGCAGGCGTTCGCCGGTCCACCCGGGCCGGGTCGCGAGCCGAATCGTGAGCCGAATCGTGAGCCGACCGGAGGCGGCGGATGACGAGGCCACTGCGCGTCGGCAACGCGTCCGGCTTCTACGGTGACCGGTTCAGCGCCTGGCAGGAGATGCTCGAGGGCGGGCCGCTGGACGTACTCACCGGCGACTATCTGGCCGAGCTGACGATGCTGATCCTCGGCCGCGACCGGCTCGCCGATCCGTCGAAGGGTTACGCGCGGACCTTTCTGCGCCAGATGGAGCAGTGCCTCGGGCTCGCCGCTCAACGTGGCGTGAAGATCGTGACGAACGCGGGCGGGTTGAATCCATCCGGCCTCGCCGACGCGCTGCGCAGCCTGGCCGGACGGCTCGCCATCGACATCCAGGTAGGACACGTCGAGGGCGATGCGCTGGACCTGCCGGGAACGCTCACCGCCAACGCCTATCTCGGCGCATTCGGGATCGCCGAGTGCATTCGGGGCGGCGCCGACATCGTCGTGACCGGTCGGGTGACCGACGCATCCCTGGTCGTCGGGCCGGCGATCGCTCACTTCGGCTGGGATCGGGGCGACCTGGACCCGCTCGCCAGCGCCACGGTGGCCGGGCACATCCTCGAGTGCGGAGCGCAGGCGACCGGCGGCAACTTCTCCTTCTTCGCCGAACTGCCCGACGGCGCCCGCCGGCCCGGGTTCCCCCTTGCGGAGATCCACGCCGACGGATCATCGGTGATCACGAAGCAGCCCGGCACCGGTGGGGCGGTCACCGTGGAGACGGTGACCGCCCAACTGCTCTATGAGATCGGCCCGCCGGCGTACGCCGGGCCGGACGTCGTCGCGCTGTTCGACACGATCTCGTTGATGTCCGCCGGTGCGGACAGGGTGCAGGTCGCCGGAGTACGCGGCGCGCCGCCCCCCGACACCCTCAAGGTCGGCGTAAACACACTCGGCGGCTACCGCAACGCGATGTCATTCATCCTCTGTGGACTCGACATTGAGGCGAAGGCGTTCCTGGTCCGGGAGCAGCTTGAGTCCGCCATCGGCAAGGACGGGCTGACCTGGCGGCTGGCCCGGACCGACCACGCCGACGCCGAGTCCGAGGAATCCGCGTGCACGCTGCTGACCGTCCACATCCACGACACCGACCCCACGAGAGCCGGACGGTCGTTCTCCCAGGCGGCGGTGGAGTTGGCGCTGGCCTCCTACCCCGGCTGCACGCTCACCACCGCGCCGGGTGACGCGAGCCCGTATGGCGTCTTCCGATCCGAATACCTCTCCCAGGAGTCCGTGGCTCACGTCGCCGTCCTTCCCAGCGGGGCACGCGTCAGCGTCGCCCCACCCACCTCCACCCAGATCTTGGATGATTCTCGGGCCTATGACACCGCCACTCATCCAAGATCTGCGCGGCGGGGAAAGACGCGGCTGGCGCCGCTCGGCTTGGTGGTGGGTGCCCGGTCCGGGGACAAGGGCGGCGACGCGAACCTCGGTGTCTGGGCGCGCACGGATGCCATCTACGACTGGCTTCGCGACATGCTGACCGTCGCCGAGGTGAAGCGGCTGCTGCCGGAGTGCGCGCCGCTGGACGTGGACCGGCACGACCTGCCGAACCTGCGGGCGCTGAACTTCGTCATCCACGGCCTCCTCGGCGAGGGCGTTGCGGCCTCGACGCGCTTCGATCCGCAGGCGAAGGCGCTCGGCGAATGGCTGCGCTCGCGCGTGGTCGACATCCCGGAGGAGCTGCTGTGACCACCCACGATCAGGAGCTGCGCGACCTGGTACGACGGTTCACCGAGCGCGAGATAGCGCCACACCTCGCGGGGTGGGAGCGCGCCGGCGAGGTTCCGCGCGCGCTGCACGCAGCCACCGCGAAGATCGGTCTGCTCGGCGCGGGTTATCCGGAGGCCGTGGGTGGTGCGGGGGGAGACCTCCTGGACTCCGCCACGGTCACCGAGGAGATCATTCTTGCCGGCGGATCGTCTGGTCTGATCGCCGCCCTCTTCACGCACGGCATCGCGTTGCCGCACTTGATCGCCGCCGGCGACCCTGCCTTGATCGACCGGTATGTCCGACCCACGCTCGCGGGCGAGATGATCGGCGCACTCGCGGTGACCGAACCGGACGGCGGGTCGGACGTCGCCGCACTGCGGACGACGGCCCGGCGCGACGGCCACGACTACATCATCAACGGCGCCAAGACCTTCATCACGAGCGGGGTCCGCGCCGACTTCGTCACGACCGCGGTCCGCACGGGTGAACCGGGATCCGGGTACGGGGGCGTGTCGCTCATCGTGGTTGACAAGGGCGCTCCAGGCTTCACCGTCACCCGAGCTCTGGAGAAGCTCGGCTGGCACTGCTCCGACACGGCCGAGCTGTCCTTTGTGGATGTCAAGGTGCCACGCGCGAACCTGATTGGCGAGGAGGGCACCGGGTTCGCCCAGATCATGCGCCACTTCGCCAGCGAGCGGATCTCCATGTCCGTGCAGGCGTGCGCCACCGCTCAGCGATGCCTCGACCTCACCATCCGGTGGTGTCAGCAACGGCATACCTTCGGTGCGGCGTTGTCCAGCCGCCAGGTGGTCCGCCACCGGCTGGCCGAGATGGCTCGAGTCACCGCCGTCGCCCGTACGTTTGTGTGGTCCCTGGCGACTCGACTCTCGGCGCGCCAGCCAGTGTCGCCGGCCGAGGTCGCGATGGCCAAGAACACCGCAGCGGCCGCCTGCGACGAGGTCGTTGATGCCGCGGTCCAGTTGCACGGAGGGGCCGGCTACCTCATAGAATCCGAAGTGGAACGTCACTATCGCGACGCCCGCATCATGAGCATCGGCGGCGGAGCCACGGAGATCATGAATGAGATCATCGCGAAGGGGCTGCTTGATGCCCGTACTGGCTAGCGCACTCGACCCTCGATCGGCCGCGTACGCCGAGAACCGGGCGGCGATGCTCGAGCGCCTCGGCGAGCTTGAGGCGGCCGTGACAAAGGCGCGCGAGGGCGGTGGGGAGAAGTACACGAACCGCCACCACGCCCGCGGAAAACTGCTCGCCCGAGAGCGCATCGAGCTTCTCGTCGACCGCGACGCGCCATTTCTTGAACTCATGCCGGTCGCGGCGTACGGGTCCGACTTCCCGGTTGGGGCGGGGATTGTCACGGGCATCGGGATCGTCGCCGGCGGCCCTTGCATGATCATCGCCAACGACCCGACGGTACGCGGCGGCGCGGTCAACCCGTACACCCTCAAGAAGACGCAGCGAGCCGGCGACATCGCACTCGCCAACCGGCTGCCGATGGTGAACCTGGTCGAGTCCGGCGGTGCCGACCTGCCCACTCAGGCCGACATCTTCATTCCCGGTGGGCGCGTCTTCCGGGACCTCACCCGCTTCTCGGCGGCCCGGATCCCGACAGTGGCCGTGGTCTTCGGCAACGCGACCGCGGGCGGAGCCTACGTCCCCGGCATGTCCGACTACACCATCTTCGTCGAGGGCCAGGCCAAGGTCTTTCTCGCTGGACCGCCACTGGTGAAGATGGCCACCGGCGAGGAGGCCGACGACGAGACCCTCGGCGGCGCGACCATGCACGCGACCCGCTCCGGACTCGCGGACTTCGTCGCGGCCGATGAGCGAGACGCCATCCGCCTCGCACGCGACGTGATAAGACGGGTCGACGGCGCGTCGACGGCGGGCGCCGTGCCGCCCGACCCGGACGCACCGGCACCGCGGTTCGACGCCGACGATCTCCTCGGCGTGGCGAGTGCGGATCTCCGGGTGCCCTATGACCCGCGCGAGGTGCTCGCTCGGATCCTCGACGGGTCCGAGTTCGATGAGTTCAAACCGCTCTACGGCACGGCACTCGTGACCGGATGGGCCAGGCTTCATGGCCATCCGATCGGCGTCCTTGCCAACGCCCGCGGCATCCTCTTCTCCGAGGAGGCGCAGAAGGCGACCCAGTTCATCCAGTTGGCCAACGCCGCGAGCGTCCCCTTGTTGTTCCTTCAAAACACCACCGGCTACATGGTGGGCGCTCGGTACGAGCAGGCAGGCATCATTAAGCACGGCGCCCTAATGATCAACGCCGTGTCGAACTCGCGCGTGCCACACCTGACCGTCAACATTGGAGCGTCCTACGGGGCCGGCAACTATGGCATGTGCGGGAGGGCGTACGAACCGCGGTTCCTCTTCGCGTGGCCCAATGCCAAGTCGGCCGTCATGGGCCCGCAGCAACTGGCCGGCGTGATGTCCATTGTGTCCCGCCAGGCGGCACAAGCGAAGGGGCAGCCGTACGATGAGGAGGGCGACGCCTCGATGCGCGCCATGGTCGAACTCCAGATCGAGCAACAGTCGGCCGCGCTGGCCATGTCGGGGCGGCTCTACGACGACGGGGTGATAGATCCGCGCGACACCCGTACGGTGCTCGGTCTCTGCCTTTGGCTGGCGTCGCGAAAGGCACCCGCCCACGCCGCCGACCCCGCCTTCGGCGTCTTCCGGATGTGAGGCGCACATGATTCGCAGAGTGCTGGTCGCCAACCGGGGTGAGATCGCCCGCCGGGTGTTCGCGACGTGCGGGCAGATGGGAATCGCAACGGTCGCCGTGTACTCCGACGCCGACGAGGCGTCACCACACGCGAGGGAGGCCGACTACGCGGTCCGGCTGCCGGGCAACGCGCCCAGCGAGACCTACCTCCGCGGCGATCTCATCCTGGACGCGGCCCGCCGTACCGGCGCCGACGCCGTCCATCCCGGCTACGGCTTCCTCGCCGAGAACGCCGAGTTCGCCGCGGCCGTCCTCGACGCCGGGCTCACCTGGGTGGGGCCGCCGCCGAAGGCCATCGCCGCCATGGGTTCCAAGTTGGAGGCGAAGGCACTCCTCGCCGAGGCCGGCGTACCGATACTGCCATCGTGGACTGAGCCCAATGACGTGAGCGAGTTTCCGGTGCTGGTTAAGGCATCGGCCGGTGGCGGTGGGCGCGGCATGCGGATCGTACGGGCCAAGCGGAAGCTCGCCGAGGCCATGGCGATCGCCGGGCGTGAGGCAGCGGCGGCCTTTGGCGACGCCGCCGTGTTCTGCGAGCGGTACATTCCTAACGGCCGCCATGTCGAGGTGCAGATCTTCGGCGACACGCACGGCACGGTCGTCGCGCTCGGTGAGCGGGAGTGCTCGATTCAGCGTCGCCACCAGAAGATTCTGGAGGAGTCGCCGTCGCCGGCCGTCGACGACGAACTGCGCACGGCTCTCTGCGAGGCCGCGGTTTCGGCCGCTCGCGCGGTCGGCTACGTCGGCGCGGGGACCGTGGAGTTCCTCCTCGACCCCGACGGCGCCGGACGCGATCAACGCGACAACAGCGCCGGAGGCGATCAACGATACAACTTCGCCGGAGGCGATCAACGATGCAACTTCTACTTCCTGGAGATGAACACCCGCCTGCAGGTCGAGCATCCGGTCACGGAGTGCGTGCTAGGGCTCGATCTGGTCCGGCTTCAACTGCTCGTCGCCGAGGGTCGGCCGTTACCGTTCACCCAGACGCCGCCGATGCGCGGACACGCCATAGAGGTGCGGCTGTACGCCGAGGATCCGGCCAACGGGTGGCGTCCGGCCACGGGTACGCTGCATCGCTTCGCCATCTTGGGGGAGGAGAATGCGTTCGCCCCACTCAGTCATGCGGGGGTACGAGTCGATAGCGGTGTCGCGGACGGTTCGGTGGTGAGCGTCCACTATGACCCGATGCTCGCCAAGGTGATCGCTTGGGGCTGGACCCGAGAGGAGGCGGCCCGGTCGCTCGAGTCGGCCCTCACCCGAGCCACGATCCACGGCGTCGTGACGAACCGTGACTTGCTCGTACGGGTGTTGCGGACGCCCGAGTTCGGCGAGGGTGGCACCGATACCGCCTTTCTCGACCGCCACCCCGAAGTGTTCCCACCGCTGCTGACCTCGAGAGAGGACCAGGCATTGGCGGCGCTGGCCGCGGCGCTGACCGGTGCGGCGGCCCGGCGCAGGACGGCCGCGTGGGGCGGCCTGCCGGCCGGGTGGCGCAACGTGGCGTCCATGCCGCAAATCGCCGTCTTTGACACGCCCTGGGGACGGACCGAGGTCCGCTACCAACTCCACCGCGACGGCCGCCTGGCCCGGTGGTCCGCGCACATCGACGACGAGTTGACCGTCGACGTAGCTGTGGTCAGGCTGTCGCCGGACGAGGTCGTGTTCGACGGGGCCGGGGTGCGCCGGACATTTCGGGTGCACACCGAGGATGGCGTCTCCTATGTGGACTTTCTGGATGGGTCCGTCGCGCTGGTGGAGGTGCCGCGCTTCACGTTGCCCGTGGCCGAGCTTCCCGCCGGTTCGCTGGTCGCCCCGATGCCGGGGGCGGTGGGACGGCTGGCGGTCACGGTCGGCCAGGAAGTTGCCGCTGGCGACCTGCTGCTGACACTGGAGGCGATGAAGCTCGAGCACACCGTCCACGCGCCCGCGTCGGGTGTCGTGACGGAGCTTTACGTCGAACCTGGACGCCAGGTCGAGGCGGGCGACGTCCTCGCCGTCGTTGACTCAAGATCCCATGACCAGTGAGCGCGTGGCGTAGAGGAGTCTCAGATGAATTTCGACCATACCCCCGAACAGGCCCAGCTGCGGGACGCGGTAGCGGCGATGGGAAAGCGGTACGGCCACCGGTACTTCGTGGAGAAGGCCAAGTCAGGTGGGCACACCGACGAGCTGTGGGCCGAGGCGGGCAAACTCGGCTACCTCGGCGTCAACGTGCCGTCCCAGTACGGCGGAGGTGGTGGGGGCATCACAGAGCTGGCCATTGTATGCGAGGAGCTGGCCGCCGCCGGCTGCCCGCTCCTCCTGCTGCTGGTGTCACCGGCGATCGCGGCGACCATCATCGCCAAGCACGGGACAACCGGCCAGCGGGAGCGCTTCCTGCCTGGGATCGCCGATGGGACGCTCAAGATTGTTTTCGCGATCACGGAACCGGAGGCGGGCTCCAACTTCCACCGACTCTCCACTGTGGCCCGTCGCGATGGCGACGACTGGGTGATCAGTGGCCGGAAGTGTTTCATCTCGGGCGTGGACGAGGCTCCCCTCGTGCTCGTGGTCGCCCGCACCGAGGACGCGGGGACCGGCAGGCTCGCCCCAGCGCTGTTCGTGGTCCCGACCGACGCCGCTGGACTCACCAAGTCCCGGCTCGAGATGGAGATCGTCTCGCCCGAGAACCAATGGATGGTCTATCTTGACGACGTCCGCGTGCCGGGCGAGGCGCTGATCGGAGAGGACACATCGGCGGGCCTGCCGGCCCTGTTCTCCGGCCTCAACCCAGAGCGCATCACGGCGGCCGCGATGGGGGTCGGCACGGCACGCTACGCCCTGGAGCGTGCGTCGTCCTATGTGTCCAGCCGGTCAGTGTGGGGTCGGCCGATCGGTATGCACCAGGGCGTCGCCCACCCCCTCGCACACGCCGCGATCCAGGTGGAGCTGGCCCGGCTGATGGTCGCGAAGGCGGCGGCGCTGTACGACTCGGGCCGCGACCTGGAGGCCGGTGTGGCCGCGAACATGGCCAAGTACGCCTCATCAGAGGCGGCGACGCTCGCCGTGGACACCGCGATCCAGGCCCACGGCGGCAATGGAATGACCACGGAGTACGGGATTGCGACGCTTCTCGGCGGCGTGCGCGCCGGGCGGATCGCCCCGGTGAGTCGGGAGATGATCCTCAACTTCGTGTCCCAGCACATCCTGGGCCAGGACAAGTCCTACTGACCCACCGCACAACCGGAGCTAGCGCGGGTGCGGCCAGCCCGGCAGTGGCCCGGTCGCGGTCGGCCCATCCATAGCGCGAGGGGCCGGCGTAGGCGGGTCCAGAGTGGCCGACGGCTGCGTTGGCTCCTCGTGGGTCGGCGGCCGCGGAGCGGGCGTGGCCGGGGATATCAACGGACCGACCGATCGCATCATCATCGTCGGGTCGGGGTCGCGCTGGATACCGGCCAGCTCGTCTCGGAGCTCGGCGGCCGTGGGTCGGGAGGCCGGGTCGTTGCGCATTCCGCGGCGGAGGAGGGCGGTCAACTCAGCCGGGGCGCCCGGCAGATCCGGAACCGGCTCGTCGAACATGTCGACCAGCGAGAGAAGTGTCGGGTTGTGGTTGTCCTGCCAGCGTGGCGGACGTCCGCGCATCAGCGCGTACAAGGTGGCGCAGAGTCCGTAGATGTCGGAGGCCGGCACCGGCCGGCCGTGGTGGAACATCTCCGGCGCCGCATACGCCGGCGTGAGCTCCAGCGTGATGGAGGACTCACGCGTCTCGGCGAGCACCGCGAGGCCGAAATCGGCCAATGCCGGTTCGCCGAAGCGGGTGATGAGAATGTTCGCCGGCTTGACGTCGCGGTGCAGGACGCCCAGCGCGTGGGCGTCTGCGAGAGCATCGGCGATCTTGGCGCCGACGTCGCGAGCCTCCGCCGCCGAGAGCGGGTCGGACTTCATCCGGTCGGCGTACGTGCCCTCGCACAATTCCATGATCATGTATGGATGGCCGTCCTCAGTCACGCCCACATCGATGAGATCCACGACGTGTGGATGGCTCGACATCCGCCCGGCCGCGCGCGCCTCGCGGACAAAGCGTCGCTGATCCTTGTCGCTCTCCAGCGTCCGGTTCTCCACCTTCACCGCGACCTCCCGGTACACCGAGACCTGGGTCGCGCGGTAGACCGTGGCGTAGCCGCCGTGCGCCACCACAGCGAGTCCGGTCAGGCCCGGAACGGCAGGCAGGGCGGTGGGCGCATTGTCGCTTCGGGATGCACTGTCGCTTCGGGATGCACTGTCGCCCACGGATGCACCGTCACTCACGGATGCACCGTACGCCACGACGGGGCTCGCAGACGTCGGCCAACCCGCCAATCCGATCAGGAGGCTCCCGCCCAGCTCCCTGGCGGGGCACACTCAAGATCAAGTTACGGCCGCCAGCGCCGCGTCCGCGGCCGGGCGCTCGCTCGTCTGCTGCGTGGCGTAGGCCGACCGCACCGCTGCCGACGCGATCGTGCGGGCCTCCTCGACCTCTCCCGCCGCGGCCAGCACCCGCGCCAAGACCCGTGCAGCGACGACGCGCGCCCGAACGTCATCCGCCGGGAGATCGACCGCCCGTCGTGCCGCCGCGAGCGCCTTATCCACGTGGCCCGCCGCCAATAGCGCCGAGGCGTACTCGGCCACTGCGTGTCGCCGGGACATCAGCACCGACGGCGCGGCGTCGAGTTCAGCCACCTCGCTCAGCGCGGCGAGGGCCGCATCGACGTCGCCCACCGCCAATCGGGCGCATCCAAGCAGCACCCGGGGGCCTACCCGGGCCGCCTCGACCGCATCGTGTGACTTGATGACAGCCAACACCGCGTGTGCGTCGGACTCAGCGCTCACCGGGTCACCAATGTCGAGGCAGGCAAATCCATGGATCGTACTGGCCATCGCGAGCAGGAGTGGATGCCCCGTGCGCTCGCCGTAGCGGCAGGCGTCCGAGAGCAGGTCCACGGCGTGGCCTGCCTCGCCGACGCCGCGCGCCACCACGCCACGGACCACCAGGGCCAGGCCGCGGCCCCAGTCGTCGTCGATCTCGTCGAACTCCCGGTAGGCCCGGCGGGCCTCGCGGTCGGCGGACGAGAGATCGCCGAGTTCGGCCGCCGCGAACGCCCCCACCGCGCGCAGTGTTCCGACGGCCCAGTGTTCGCCCACCCTCTCGCCGAAGGGGAGAAACGCATGCGCCAGCCGCCGCGCCTCGTGCAGGCGCCCGGCTAGCAACCGGGTGAACGCCGTCGTCCCGCGCAGCCAGGCCCGCCCGCTCGCGTCCCCGAGTTCGGCGAACAGACGAGCCGCCCGTCCGAGGGTCGCATCCGCGGCGGCGAAATCGCCGAGCGTCGTGGCTACCCAGGCGAGGTTCTGCAGCGCCCAAGCCTGGCCGCGCCGGTCCCCCGACCCCTCGGCGATCGCCAGCGCCTCCTGAAAGCCAGACTGCGCCTCGTGCAGGCGGCCGCGGCGATACTCCTCCATGCCGATGCGCCGCAACGCCTCCGCCCGCTCCGCGGGCAACGCGGCCGAGGCAGCGACCGCCAATGACTCCTGCCAGGCCCGGTCTCCTCGTTCGGAGTCGCCCAGCATGAGGTGGGCGCGACCGGCGACGAGCAACGAGCGCGCCCTGCTCTCGGCATCGTCGACAGCGTCGGCGCCAGCCTGCTCCGCCTCGGCGAGCGCCTCCCTCGTACGACCCAGTTGTAGCAACGCGCTGGCACGGACCAACCGGTCCGCGGCGGGCAGCGCACCACCGCTGAGAACCACGGCCCGCTGCGACAGGTCGGCCGCCTGACCGGGCTCTCCGGCCCGGATCGCGCGCCGGGCGAGCCGGCTCAGCGCGGCCACCCCGAGCGGGGCCACCGATCGAGCCGCGGCCTCCGGGCGCAGGCTTACCGCGTCGGCCAGCGAAGCCGCCCGCTCCGCCTGGTCGGCGATGAACGCGTCCAGCGTGTCGATCGTCCAGCCCAGACTCGGTACGGGCAAAGCCAGGCCAGCCGCCCAGCGCGCTAACCGAGCATGGCGGTCGGCGAGATCCGCCTTGCCCACGCCCGCGTAGGCAGCCTCCCGCATCAACGGGGTGGCGAAGAGGTAGCCACCCCGGGTAGGCAACAGCATCCGCCGATGCAACAGTTCATCGAGCGCCCGGCCAAGGTCGATCGCGGCGACGGCCGAGGGTCGGGTATCAGCGGCCGAGCGTTGATCCCGTATTGCGGCCAGAGCCGCCGTCGGCACGGCATCCCCGACCACAGCGGCGTCCCGAAGCACGGCCCGCGAGTTGGCGGGGAGCGCGTCGATGCGCGCCGCGAGCACAGCCGCAAGATCACGCGTGAGCAGCCGCCCCGACAGCGACTGCGGAGCGAGGTGCCAGCCCGCACCCTCCCGACGGGTCAACGCCCCGCGTTCGAGCAGCAGGGTCACGAGCTCGGCCAGGTAGAACGGGTTGCCCTGGGCGGTGGCGAGGAGCCGGTCGGCGTCCGGGGCCGGCAGCCGACCGCCGCCAAGGTACGCGGAGAGCAGGCGCGCTGAATCGGCCCCGCGCAGCGGCGGCAACGGGTGCACTTCAGCGTCGGCGAGGCGATTCAACGCGCCGGCGGAACGGACCATTTCCGGCCGACCGAGCAGCACGACCAGGACCGGGCCAACGAGCCGATTGAGGGTCGCACCCAGCGCGTCCACGGTCTGGTGGCTCGCATCGTGAAGGTCATCCACGATCACTACGAGCGGGGCCTCCGACGCGAGGGCGGAGAGCAACTCGGCCACCGCACCCGGGGCGGCCTCGTGCTCACCCTCGGTGTGGTCCAGTACGGCCCGCTCGACACCGAGGCGGCCTTCTCGGTCCATGGCCGGGTCGGCGTAGCCGAGCAGGGCGAGCAGCTGCTCGGTCGGCAGCCGGGGCGGAGTGCCCGTGCGCCGCCCCACAATCTGGGCAACCCGGCGCAGCCGCTCCTCGGCGACGGCGCGGGTCGCCGCCACGCTCGGCTGGTCGGGCAGGCCTACCGCGACGCGGACAAGGTCGGCGAGCGGGCCTAGACGCCAACGCTCCCCGTACGCGGCGCACCGCACCGATAGCACCCGCGCACCGCCCGTACCTCGGTCGAAGCTGGCCGCGAACGTCGCCACCTCCGCCGCAAGGCGGGATTTGCCAAGGCCCGCATCCGCAGTAAGCACAAGCACCTGCGCCTCCCCGCGATCGACTACCTCCGCGAGGCGGCTCGCCACCAACGCCATCTCGGTTTCCCGACCGACGAAGGGCCCCTCGTCGCCGAGGCCGGACCGGGTGCCCGGCGCGTCGAGCGGACCGAGCAGCTCGTACGCTTCCACGGCTTGGCGCTTTCCCTTGAGGCGCAAGGGAAGCAGGCGGCGCCACGACACGACGTGGCGGGTAGTCGCGCTGGTCGCGGCGCCCGCGTAGACCGTGCCGACCATCGCGGCATCCGCTAGACGGGCAGCTGTGTTCACCGTGTCTCCGATCACGGTGTACTCCAGCGACGCCTGCACGCCCGCGACGACCTCGCCCGTGTTGATGCCGACCCGAAGGCCGGCCGGGGCGCCACCACCGCGCTCGTCGTCGAGGACCCGGCGCACCGCCCTTTGCATGGACAGGGACGCGCGGACGGCGCGCTCGGGGTCGTCCTCGTGGGCCACCGGCGCTCCGAAGACCGCCATGATGCCATCTCCGGTGAGCTTGTCGACATGCCCGCCGAAGGTCTTCACCGCACCGGCGAGCGCCGCTAGCACCCGATCGGTCACGGCCCCGACGCGTTCCGGGTCGACACCCTCGGCCCACGCGGTGAAATCGGACAGGTCGCCGAAGAGCACAGTGACGACCCGCCGCTCGGCGGCGGGAAGCCCGGCGGCGGCAGGCAGCGCGCCGCCGCAGCTGTGGCAGAACCGCGCGCCGGGCACTGTCACCGTGCCGCACACCGGACAGGTCATGCGCGGTCCCCGCGCGGGGCCTGCCACCGTGGGGTGCTCACGGCGGGTCCAACCTCGACACCGGCCCGTTCGATTCCCGCTCATGCAGGAACGCAAGCTGTGCCTTCACTGAGAGTTCGGCCGCCGGCCATAACGCCCGGTCCACATCGGCGTAGACGACGGCAACGACCTCGGTCGACGTCCGCGCGCCGGCAGCCAGCGCCCCGCGGACCTGTTCGAGCCGGGCAAGGCGATGGTCGAGGTAGAACCGGGCGGCCGCCGCGCAATCCCCGAGGGCCGGCCCATGACCCGGCATGACTGGCACTGGGCCCAACTTTTCCAGCAGACGCAGGCTGTCCAGATAGTCACCGAGATCTCCGTCGGGATAGGCGACGACCGTCGTGCCGCGACCCAGGACCGTGTCGCCGGTGAAGACTGCCTGGTCGTCCCCGGTGAAGACCCAGAAACAGCAGGAGTCGCGCGTGTGCCCCGGCGTGGCGAGCCGCCGGATGCGCAGCCCGGCCGCCGTAAGGTCGACACCATCGACCGGGCCGTCGGCCACCCGCGCGCCGGTCATCCCGGCCAGGCGCGCAAGCCCGTCACGATGATCCGGATGACCGTGGGTCAACAGGATGACGGCAACCGGTCCGAGCGCGGCCACCGCCGAGAGATGTCCCTCGTCGAGCGGGCCTGGGTCGATCACAACGCACTCCTCGGCGCCGGGGCCGCGCAACACCCAGGTGTTCGTCCCGTCGAGCGTCATCGGGCCGGGGTTCGGTGCCCGTACAAGGGTCAGCCACCGCGGCAACTCCGGCAGGAGTGCCGCTGACGCCTGAGCTGAAGCTATGAGCCGCTCACTGCGCTCGCGCGAGTGCCCCACCATGTCAGCGATCGTACGGGCCGCCGCGCTCCCACCGAGGTGAGCGCCATGATCAGCCGGAGACCTCCACGATGGCCTCGACCTCAACGGGGGTACCCAGCGGCAATTCGAACACGCCGACCGCGCTGCGGGCGTGCCGGCCCGCCTCGCCGAAAACCGCCCCGAAGAGCTCACTTGCCCCGTTAATCACACCCGGCTGCCCGGTGAAGCCCTCGGCAGAAGCGACAAATCCGACAACCTTGACGACGCGCACCACCCGATCGAGCCCGACCAGGGCCTCAATGGCGGCGATGGCATTCAGGGCGCACCGGGCGGCCAGCTCCTTCGCCTGCTCGGGCGAGACGTCTGCGCCGACCTTGCCGGTCGCGAGCAGCTTCCCATCCGCCATCGGCAGCTGGCCGGAGACGTAGACATGGTTACCACTGCGTACCGCCGGAATGTATGCCGCGGCAGGCGGTGTCACGGCCGGCAGCTCCAGGCCGAGTTCGGCGAGCCGGGCATGCGGGTCAGTCATCAGTCCCTACCCTTCGGACGCTTCATGTACGCGACGAGCTGCTCCGGATTGGGGCCGGGCACCACGGCGACGAGTTCCCAGCCGTCCTCGCCCCAGTTATCGAGGATCTGCTTGGTGGCGTGCACGAGCAGTGGCACGGTCGCGTACTCCCAGCGGTGCGTCGGCTGCATAGGCGGCACATTAGCGTCTGAACCGCCGCCGCCCACGACGGGGCTGCTTCGCGGGGCTGCTCCGGCCCGGCGCCGGCAGGTAGCGTGGCGAGCCAACACCCGTCTGACTGGCCAACACCCGTCTGAATACGAAGCCCCGGAGCCAAGACGCATGACCGAGCCGTACGCCGAACCGCCGTCGACGCCCTGGGCGCAACCGCCCTGGGTCCAGCCCGGCGACGGCCCGACCACACAACACCCGGGCGTCTCACCACAGACCGCACAAAACCCTCAGCTGTACCCCCCGCAGGTGTACCCGGCGCAGGTGTACCCCGCGCAGATGTACCCGGCGCAGGTGTACCCCGCCATGGGGCACCTCGAGCAACCCCCTGCGCAGACACCCCGCAAGCGGCGCACCGGCCTGATCATCTCCATCGTGCTCGCCGCTGTGGTCCTGCTCTGCGGCGGCGGCGGCATCACGGCGTACCTGCTCGTGCAGAACGCCCAGCCGCGGGGAGCTACGGAACCCAAGGCCGCGATCGAGGGATTCCTCACGGCCGTATTCACCAACCACAACTCAATTGAGGCGGCGAATTTCGTCTGCCCGGCCGCGCGCGACGACAACGAACTGGCCCACCTGGTGTCCGATGTGAAGGTGTTCGAGGAGAAGTACGCGTCACCCCGCACGCGCTGGGAGTACCCGCCGGTGCAGCCGGACGGGAAGCAGGCCAGCGCCACCGTCAAGCTGACCCTCACCACGGACAACGACCAGATCGCGGAGAAGCAGATCCGCCTGCTCCTGGTGGACGACCGTGGCTGGTGGGTATGCGACGTCGAAGCGGCAACCTGAGTCCGCGCTACCCGAAATAACCGACGCGTAACCTCGACGGTGTGCCGCCGAGTGACCATGCCCCCCTGCGGTGGCCCGCGCGCCTGCATGTGGTGACGGGCAAAGGGGGAACGGGCAAGACGACAGTGTCGGCGGCGCTCGCACTCGCGCTCGCGGCCGAGGGCCGCCGAACGCTACTCGTCGAGGTAGAGCAGCGCCAGGGGATCGCCCAGGTGTTCGACCGTGCCCCCCTGCCATACCAGGAACGGGCCATCGCGACCGGCTATCCAGGGACTGCCTCCGGCGGCGGCGGAGAGGTGTTCGCGCTCGCCATCGACGCCGAGGAGGCGCTCCTGGAGTACCTGGACCACTTCTACAGGCTCGGCCGGGCGGGGCGCGCCTTGCGGAAGTTCGGCGCGATCGACTTCGCCACGACGATCGCTCCTGGGGTACGCGACGTGCTGCTCACCGGCAAGCTCAAAGAGGCGGTGACGAGGACCACGGACGGGCGCCGTGCGTATGACGCGGTTGTCCTCGACGCGCCCCCCACGGGGCGCATCGGGCGGTTCCTCAACGTCTCGGCCGAGACGGCCAGGCTGGCCAAGATCGGACCGATCAAGTCCCAGAGCGACGGCGTGGCAGCGGTCCTCCGCTCCCCGGTGACTGCGGTGCACGTGGTGACCGTGCTGGAGGAGATGCCCGTGCAGGAGACCGCGGACGCCGTTGCCGAGCTGCAGCGTCTCGATCTGCCGGTTGGGAGCGTCATCATCAACGCCACGCAGCCACCGCTGCTGGCCCGGGGACGCCTGTCGCAGGCGGAGGTACGGCGCGGGCTGGCGGCCACGGGCCTGCCGGTCGACCGTGATGTGGTGTCCGGCCTCGTCGCCGAGGCCAGGGCCCATCTGGCTCGCCGCGAGGTCGAGATAGCGCTGCGCGACGAGCTGATCGCACTCGGCCGGCCATTGGTGGAGCTGCCCCAGCTGCCCGGTGGAGTCGACCTCGCCGGCCTGTACGAACTCGCCGGCACCCTGCTCGAGCCCGCCCGTGCCTCGTCGATCTAGAGCCGGGTACCTAGATCGACGGGATAGGCTCCGATGGTGACGACTCTGGCGGACGATCCGTCGGTCCAGCGCCTCGACATCGACGGAGTGCTCGGCGACCCGGCGATACGGGTCGTGGTGTGCTGCGGGTCCGGCGGGGTGGGCAAGACCACCACCGCGGCCGCGCTGGCGCTACGCGCCGCCGAGGAGCACGGCCGCCGTACCGTCGTCCTGACCATTGACCCGGCCCGTCGTCTCGCCCAATCGCTTGGCCTGTCCGAACTCGACAACACCCCGCGTCAGGTGCACTCGGTGAAGGCGGTCAACGGCGGTGAACTGCACGCCATGATGCTCGACATGAAACGGACCTTCGACGAGGTCGTTGCCGCGCACACCGACCCAAAGCGGGCGGAAGAGATCTACGTCAATCCGTTCTACCAGGCGATGAGCTCGACGTTCGCCGGCACCCAGGAGTACATGGCGATGGAGAAGCTCGGCCAACTGCGCGCTCGCGATGAGTGGGATCTGGTCGTGGTAGACACTCCGCCGTCTCGGTCGGCACTGGACTTTCTCGATGCCCCGGCCCGGCTCGGAAGGTTCCTCGACGGCCGGATGTTGCGCCTGCTGGTCGCGCCCGCCCGTACCGGCGGTCGCAGCGTCTTCACTCTCGTCACCGCCTCGTTCGGGCTCTTTTCGAAGCTGATGGACAAGATCCTCGGAGCCCAACTCATCACCGACCTGTCCGGCTTCGTCGGCGCGCTTGACTCGATGTTCGGGGGCTTCCGGGAGCGCTCGGAGCAGACCTACCGGGTGCTGCAGGCGCCCGAGACCGCGTTCCTCGTCGTCGCGGTGCCCGAGCCGGATGCCATCCGAGAAGCCGACTACTTTGCCGGCCGGCTGGAGTCCGAACGCATGCCCATGGCGGGGCTGGTGCTCAACCGGGTCCATGCGCCGCAGACGACCGCGATCAGCGCAGCGGACGCCACCACGGCGAGCGAGGAGATCCGCGCTGGCAACCCCGTCGCCGCCGACGTGCTGCTGGTGCACGCCGGGATGATGGCGCGGGCGGAGCGCGAGCAGGCGGTGACCCGGGTCTTCACCCGATCCCACCCGGACGTTCCGGTCGCCACGATCGCGGCGCAGCCCGTCGACGTCCATGACATCGACGGGCTACGCGAGATTGGGCTGGCGCTGGCAGTGGGGTAGGGGAGCCCAGCAGGTTGTCACAGCCTGTGGGCGCGCCTCAGTTGCCGGCGCTCACGAGTTCCTTCTGCTTGATCGCCGCCTCGAACATGCGGCGCCAGCTCACGACCTTGGGGTGCCGGCGCAGCAGAGCGCGGCGTTCGCGCTCCGTCATGCCGCCCCACACCCCGAACTCGATCCGGTTGTCAAGTGCGTCGGCTAGGCACTCGTACCGGACCGGACATCCGCGGCAGATCCTTTTGGCCACGTTCTGTTCCGCGCCCTGAACAAACAGCGCGTCCGGATCCCCGTTCCGGCACGCGGCCAGACTGGGCCAATCGGCGATCATCCCCATGTGTAGCCGTCCCCCCTTATGTGTTCTCCCCGGCACGGGCGCGTCGCGACCCCCTCAGCGCGCGTCGCGCGCGTGACGACGACCATGTGGGCTGCCTTATGCGAGAACGCAGCCTCGCCGGACCATCATGCTCCGTAGTGGTCTGATTACGCAACGTCGTCACGAAAATCCGCAAAACCGGACACGGTATACCGGGTCGGCAATGATTCTACGGACGCCGCCCAGCCGGCCGTCGGAAAGTCCATTACACCTCGCTGCGCCGCGGCTCCATCGGCCACCCGGTGCTATCTGAGTGCAGAAAGTCGACAGTGGACCGAGGAAACCTCCGGGTGGCCCCGCGCGTCTTACCCGTCAGTACGGGGTATGCAGGGCCGGCCTGACCTAGATCAAGAGGCGCCGTGTGCCCGGCACGCGAATGTCCCCCCTCTCCTCTACCCTGTGGCGGTGACTTGGATGCGCCAGCGTGACAGAAGCCTATTTGCCAACGCCGCGTCGCTCCTCATTTGTGGCGTTCTCGCCGGCGTTGTCGTCGCGGCCGCTGCCTTTCCCGCGATAGCGATGGGCGGTCTTGCGGCGAAGGCTGGTGCCGACACGTTCGGCGAGTTGCCCACGGAGCTGAATGTGCCGACCCCGCCGCAGATCACCTACGTCTACGCCTCGGATGGCAAGAGGCTGCTCGCGATGTTCTACGACGAGAACCGCCACGACATCCCACTGTCGGAGGTTCCCCAGGTCATGCGCGACGCGATCATCGCGGCCGAGGACCAGCGTTTCTACGATCACAACGGCGTGGACCTGCAGGGGATCATCCGAGCCTGGCTGGCGAACCAGCAGACAGACTCGAGTCAAGGCGCCTCCACGCTGACGATGCAGTACGTCCGGCAGGCCATCACGTACTCGGCCACCAGCCCGGCCGAGGTCATCGCCGCGACCGAGAAGACCAACGCGCGCAAGCTGCGCGAGGCCCGGCTGGCGATCGCTCTGGAAACGGTGCTCACCAAGGACCAGATCCTGGAGAACTACCTCAACATCGCGGCATTCGGACATGGCGCCTACGGTATCTACGCGGCGAGCCAGGTCTACTTCAACAAGGAGCCCAAGGATCTCAAACTGGAGGAGGCAGCGCTGCTCGCTAGCCTGCCCAAGGCGCCGAGCGAGTTCGACCCGGTCACCGAGAAGGGCCGCCCCCAGGCGCTCCTGCGCCGGACATACGTACTGGAGCAGATGGTCGAACTTGGCATGGTCGCGGCGGCGGATGCCGAGGTGGCGCAGAAGGCGGAGCTCAAGGTCACCGGCGTGCGCACCCCGAACGGCTGCGTCTCCACGACCGTGGCGCACTGGGGCTTCTTCTGCGACTACTTCTACCGGTGGTGGATCGGCCAGAAGGAGTTCGGCCGAGACGAGGCGGAGCGCGAGAACAAGCTCAAGTCCGGCGGATACCGCATCGTCACCACACTCGATGTGAAGATCCAGGCGTCGGCGAAGAAGAACGTCGAGAAGGAGCTGAAGACCGGCAAGTCGGACGCCCTGATGCTGGCCGCGATCGAACCTGGCACCGGCCGTATCAAGGCCATGGCGGCGAACCGCAACTACGGCCTCGACACGACCAAGAACGGCATCTCCACCGATCCGGCTAAGAGTAAGAAGCGCATCAGGGGGACGTACCCCACCACGACCAACCCGATCATCAGCGGTGGCGGCGACATCAGCGGCTACAAGGCCGGCTCAGCCTTCAAGATCTTCACGATGCTCACGGCGCTCGAGAGGGGCTACCCGCTCGACTTCACGATCCACGCCAAGTCGCCCTACAAGTCGCCCGTGTACATCGTCGGCACGGAGGACATCTCGGTCTGCCCGGATAAAGTCCACTGGTGCCCCTCGAACGCGAACCCGAGCTACATGAACGGACCGCGGAACATGTGGGGCGGGTTCGGCCGGTCGGTCAACACCTACTTCGTGCCGCTGCAGGAGAAGGTCGGGGCCGACAATGTCATTGCGATGTCCAAGCGACTCGGTATCCAGTACCGCAACTCGGAGGACATCAAGTTCACCAGCCCGGACCGTGCGAAGGGCTTCGGGCCGTTCACCATCGGCGTCACCGACACCGTGCCTCTGGAACTTGCCAACGCCTACGCCACCCTCGCCGCCGACGGAAAGTACTGCGAGCCCATGCCGGTTGTGGACATCTTCAACATCAAGGGCGAGAAGATTCCGGAAATCACGAAGCCGCGATGCAAGCAGGTCGTGAAGGCCGAGGTCGCTCGCGCCGCGATCGACGCCGCCCGCTGTCCGATTTACGACACCGGTGGCCTCGGCAAATGCACCGGGGGAACAACTGGCTACTACTTCACCGGTGGCAGCGCGGCGCAGTCGGTGGCGCACCCGGTGTTCGGCAAGACCGGGACCTCCGACTTCAACTGGACCGCCAACCTCGCCATCAGCACGAAGCAGCTGGCCATCGCCACGACTCTGGCCAATCCGGACTTTGCCCAGACGAAACACGACGCCGAGGCGCCACGCAGAGCCAACCGGGCGGCCGTCCAGACCATGCGCGAAGCGATGAAAGGGCTACCGAAGATCCAGTTCATCAAGCCGCCCAACAGCCTCGTCTTCGGCAAGCGGGTCGGCATCCCCAACGTGGAGTGCAAGTCGGTGGCAGAGGCCCGGTTGCGCATTAGCGATGCTGGGTTCGATGTTTCCGTCGAGGACAAGAAGATCGACTCAAAGTGCCCGGCCGGCACGGTCGCCAAGACCGACCCTTCGGGCTCGACCAGCAAGGGTGGCTCCGTCACGATCTACGTCAGCAACGGAAAGAATCCGGGCGGACCACCCCCCACCCCCGCACCCGGCGGCTAACCCCTCGTCCACCAGCGTCGATCATGACCTGGAGGTCATGATCGACGCTGTTTCACGACGCTGGGATCATGATCACGGCGATCTTGGAGGGGGTGAGTTAGGCGAGCTGGCGGCGTACCTCGGCGGCGACCCGACCACCCTCGGCCCGACCGGACACCGCCGCCTGGGCGGCCTTCATCGCGGGGCCCATCTGGGCCATCGAGTTGAAGCCGCCCGCTGCGAGCGACTCCGCGACCAGGTCAGCGATCTCAGGGTCGGAGAGCTGGGCCGGCAGGTAACGCTCCAGGACCTGCTCCTCGGCCCGCTCCTTCTCCGCGGAGTCGCCCCTACCCGCCGTGGCGAACGCCTCAGCCGCTTCCCGGCGCTTCTTGGCCTCCTTGGTCAGGACGCCGAGCACCTCGTCGTCGGTCAGCTCCCTGGCGGCCTTGCCAGCCACCTCTGCGGTGCGTACGGCCGCCAGTGCCATCCGCAGGGTGGACGTGACGAGCTCGTTGCGGGCCTTCATCGACTCGCGAAGATCGGCCTCCAGTCGGGCCTTGAGCGTGCTCACGGGTGGCACCGTACTCTCTGAGGCATGCGAGCGCGCTCCGTTTCCTCCTTCGCGACTGGGTTGGCGATCGTCGGCGCCGCCGCCCTTGCGTACGGCTCTTTGGTCGAACGCAACCTCTTCACGTTGCGTCGGTTCGACGTCCCCCTGCTTCCGCCCGATGCCGAGCCGCTGCGGGTGCTGCACGTCTCCGACCTGCACCTCACGCCGGGGCAGCGCCGCAAGCAGCAGTGGGTGGCGGACCTCGCCGGCCTCGACCCCGACCTCGTGGTGATCACCGGGGACAACATCGCGCACGCCGACGCCGTGCCCGCCCTCGTGCGTGCCTACGGACCGCTGTTCCGATTTCCGGGGGCGTTCGTCTTCGGCTCGAACGACTACCGCGGACCGATCTTCAAGAACCCGTTCGGATACTTCGACAGCGAGCGCGAATACGTGCAGGGCGCTGAGCTTCCGTACGAGGATCTTCGTCGTATCCTCACCGACGCCGGCTGGGTGGACCTCAACAACGCTCGGGTGACCCTTAAGGCCGGGGGTAAGGCGGTCGAGTTGGTGGGCGTGGATGACCCGCACATCGAGCGGGATGACTACACGTCGGTGGCCGGTCCGGTGGACGGCGCCGCCGATGTGCACATCGGTGTGGTCCACTCGCCGGAGCCGAGGGTGCTGGACGACATGGCAGCCGACGGATTCTCGCTGCTGCTCGCCGGCCACACGCACGGCGGTCAGGTCTGCGTCCCCGGAATCGGGGCGTTGGTCACCAACTGCGGCCTAGACCGCCGCATGGCCAAGGGCTTGCACCGGTGGCCCGGTAGTAATGGTTGGCTGCATGTGTCCGCTGGCCTCGGCACACACCCGACGGCCCCGGTCCGGTTCGCGTGCCGGCCGGAGGCTTCTCTGCTGACCCTAGTGCCCCGCTGACCCCGGGGATACCGCGCAGCCGGCCCATGCCCGGTGGGCTACTATTTGCTCGGCACGCCTCGGGGTGTGGCGCAGCTTGGTAGCGTGCTTCGTTCGGGACGAAGAGGTCGTGGGTTCAAATCCCGCCACCCCGACACAGGTCAGAGGGCATATCCCATCGATGGATGTGCCATCTGTCTGTGTCCGCGTGAATAGCTGATCCTCCAGGATCCCCAGGGCGCCTCGGAAGCTTGAGGCTACGGCCCGCAGGCGCCGGTGAAGGTCGCGCCGGTCCACCGCAACCGGTACTCGCATTGACCCATGCCCTCGAAGGTGCGCACTCCAACGATGACCGTGCCATCGTGGCCCACCTCGAGCTTGGTGACATAGTCTTGTCCCTCACCGTCGGGCTGGCGCGGTCTGGAGGAGAAAGCCGCGCCGAGGGTACGCGGGCCGGACTCCGCACCGATCAAGAGCACTACCGAGGGTGGGTTCCGCCGACCCTCCGGCGTGAGGCATGAGATGACCAGCAAGGCCTCGGCCGCGCCGTCGCCGTCAACGTCGCCGTAGGCCACAATCGGGTTCGTTTCGCTGTTGTACCCGCCGCCGATGCGGTAGCGGGTGCCGGCGACCTCGGCGACCCCATGCCCCATCTCGTCCGTGTCGGCGGCGAACCGGGCACTACCGGCCGCACAGCCGGTCTCGTTCGCCGGTATCGCGAGGGTGACATACCTCCAGTCGGTGGCGACGTTCAGGCCGGCCGCAGTCGGGCTCCCCGAGGGGATCGCCGACGCCGCGCCGGCACCGTCCGGGCCGGCCCCCGGCTGCGCGCGGGGAATCGCGCCTCCGAGCAGGGCATAGACCCCCGTCGGCACGGTCAGCGCGAACAGCGAAGTGATCGCGATCGCGCTCCACCTTGTCCGGCGCCGGCGTCGCGCGCGGGTCTGCACCGCCCGAAGGTCCGGCCCTGGCGCGGTCGCAGCCACGTTCGCGGCGAAGTCGTCGAAGAGCCGAACCAGCTCGGGCTCGTGGACGTCAGGCATTAGACTCCTCCTCCCCCGGATCCGCCAGCGCGGCCGCGAGGGCGGTGCGACCACGATGGAGCCAGGACTTGACCGTTCCCACCGGCTCACCCTCGCGTTCGGCTATCTCCGCGACGGACATGTCGGCGAGGTAGTGCATGACGATTGCGCGACGCAACTTGATCGACAGAGTGGCCAACGCGTCGCCGAGGGCGATTCGGTCGGCGGAGGGCGCGGGTATATGTTCGGCTAGACACGCGGACGACGCCTCGAGGTTGCGCCGTAGTCGCACGTCGCGGATCCCGTATGCCTAGGCAGGACAGTCGGCCACACGCCGCGCTGAGTCACCAACTGAGTGACTACACCTACGAACATTGGCCGACAGGGGGAGTCGCCACCGCACCGATCGCTGTTGCGGGCAGCGGGTACGGGGCAGATCAGCTCGCCATTGCCCCCTCACGCGGCGAGAAGGTCGCTGAGCGCCGACATGTGCGCCACCGGTGCAGGCGGGCCTGCAGAACGAGATTCGCCACGACGAGTGCGGGATCTGCGTCAGGTACATCGATGTCAAGATGCTGCCGAAGCCAGGGCACGACTTCACTCCACCGGTAGAACGTCGCACCCTCCCGGGCAGGATTGACGGGCGGCGGAACCCACCGCTGGCTCGCTCCCCCGTGGCGTAGCGACGGATGCTTTCTCGGCTGCGGCCGATTCTGTCCACGATATCCGCGAAGTTCAACAGGTCTTCGTCCAACACTCGCAGCGCCCGAAGGCCGGTCGACTCGACAGCACGGACCGCCCAGGCGATCGCATCAGCCAACACGGGTGCCTCCCGGTCGAACTCGGCCACCACAAGCCCATGCTCGACGCCGAACGCTGCGTCGTCACAGCCGGCCTCAACCAGGGCGTCGAGCTGCGCGTCGGTCGGCTCCTGGTCCAGAACCAGCGTGAACACGTGAACGGACACCGTCGCCCCCTTCATTAGGCCGCGAGCGCACAGGACGTGGGCACCGGTCGCGGGTGAGTGTGCTGAGTAGTGAACCGGTCAATCTGATTCGCGTGCGGGGCGGGATCACGGGGGGTCGAGTACACGGCACGCTTGACCTGGCACTGCCCGCAGCTCACCTCGCCCCATCGGTGTCCTCGGTGGATCTCCCGAACAACCAGCCCAGGCCCCCCGAAGGTTCAACGTCGCGACGGGTATGGCGATGATCAAGGCGGAAGCTGGGCAGGATCCCGGCTGTGTGCCCGGTTTGCGCGTCGGATGAGCCGTGCTCGACGTAGGGGACTTCGACCCCGGCGGCGCTCACGAACGGCATGGTTGTCAACATGTCGGCTTCATGCAGAGCCAGGACTGAGTGATATCGCGCGACCCGCTCTGTTCTTGCGGACTGTGACAATCCGCCCGAACCCGACCGGGGTGATCGCCACGAGAAGCGGACTTCCTGCGCTCCGTCCTGCCCGAGGCCGGCGATCTCACAGAGCGCGGCTACGCCACGTTGATAGGATCGCCAATTTCAAGTTCGCGTTATAAGCTGGTTCCGTTGCGAACGGAAACAGTCTATTTCCCGAACAGGATATATCGGTCAGTGAGTGCCATGGAGTTGAAAGGCGTCCCGTACGACGTCGAGATGCCACCTGAGCGCGAGGTCGACGTCCTGCGCCAAGCCGTTATGCACCTTCGACGTCGGCTGCCCAGGCAGTGGTCTATCAACGTCCGGGAGGACGTACGGACCGGCGGCCGCCGGGTCGACGCTCTGGCCGAGTTGAGCGCACCCGGCGAAATGCCTACAACTTTGATCTTCGACGCAAAGCGATCCGTGGTCACGGCCAACCTACCCGGGATAGTTGATCAGCTACGCATGATGTCGTCACAGGTCGCCCCCAAAGCCAGCTCCATCACCCCAATCGTCGTTGCTCGTTACCTTGGATCGACCGCCAGGAGTTGGCTCGAGCGAAACGAGATCTCGTACGCTGACGCAACCGGCAATGTCCACCTTGTCGTCGACCGACCCGCGATCTTTCTCCACGATAGGGGCGCGGACCGCGATCCTTGGCGCGGACCAGGTCGACCGCGCGGAACCCTGGTCGGCCCTCCCGCCGCTCGCGTGGTACGGACACTCGTCGACTTCGCGCCACCAATGACCGTTCCCAAACTCGTCACTCGATCCGGCGCCTCCACCGGGGCGACCTATCGGGTGGTCGAGTTCTTGGAACAGGAAGCACTCATTTCTCGGGAAGCAAAGGGCCCGATCAGGGCGGTCGAGTGGCGGCGAATCCTCGAACGATGGAGCCGCGACTACGGGTTCCAACGAAGCAACACGGTCGGCATCTACCTAGAGCCGCGTGGGCTGAACGCGCTTGCTGATCGGCTGGCCCAATCACAAAACCTCCGCTATGCCATGACGGGTTCGGCGGCGGTTCAGCGGCTTGCACCTTACGCTCCGCCCCGCCTCGCTATGATCTATGTCGATGACATACCGAGCGCTGCCGATGAGTTGGGACTTCGGCCTGTCGAGGCAGGAGGCAACGTTCTATTGGCGTCGGGGGACTATGACGTCGTGTTCGATCGGACCGTCACGCAGGACGGGCTCACCTTTGTAGCGCCTAGCCAAGCCGCCGTCGATCTCCTCACCGGGCCGGGGCGAAGCCCGGCGGAGGCCCAGGCCCTGCTCGATTGGATGGAGACGCACGAGCGTGAGTGGCGACGATGACCTCCTCGTCCGGGCTCGAGGCATCCTGCTGGATGCCTTGACTGCATTGGACACGCACCACGACGCCGTAGTCGTCATAGGCGCGCAGGCGATCTACATGCATACGGGCGGTGCGCAAGTCGCGCTGGCCGAGGCGACAAAGGACAGCGACCTCGCCATCGACGCTCGCGCACTCGGCCACGTGCCGCTCATTGAAGATGCGATGACGGCTGGCGGCTTCCACCTAGACATTGAACGACCTCAACCGGGCACGTGGCTGGCCGGATGGCACTCCGGTTGACCTTATGGTCCCTGAGTCGCTCGCCGGAACGCGCGGCCGCCGCGGCTCCCGAATCCCACCTCATGCCTACAATGCGACCCGCCGGGCGATGGGGCTTGAGGCCGCCGTCGTCGACCATGCGCCCATGACCGTGCGGGCGCTCGATCGGAACGACACTCGGGTTTACACCGCGAACGTAGCGGGTCCAGCAGCACGTCTCGTCGCGAAGATGCACAAACTAGGCGAGCGACAGACGACGCCCGATCGGTTGGCCGACAAGGACGCCCACGACGTCTACCGATTGCTTGTCGCAGTCCCCACTGATCGCCTCGCGGCCGCAACGTCCGACCTGGCCACCGACGACTTCGCCGGACCCGTAACGGAGCAGGCTCTGCGATTCCTCACCGAGATGTTCGCCGACGGTCCGGAGGCAACCGGTCCGACAATGGCCGGCCGCGCCGAAGAAGGCATTGGAGAACCAGCCGTCGTCGCGGCCGCGGTAGCCGCACTGGCAAAGGACTTGTTAAGCGCAATGGGACGGTGACGCGCAAGCAACCCGGACGGTAGTCGTCGGCGCCATGCCGCCGCGCCCAGGAGGCATTCGAGAATCAGCCGCCGCCGCTGCATGACCACACTGGCGAACCACAGGCTGCCTTGACTGTGCAACGAACGCACCTCGCGTGGGAGGTGGCGGCCGAAGCCATTCTTGCAAACGTGGCAGCGGCAAGACCGCAACCAAGCCGCTCGAGTGTGTACGGTCTGAGCAGCTCGCTCGGCCGACACTGGCAGACTCACGCGTCGATCACTTCGACCTTGCCGGACGACTGCCCGACCACGCCGATCCTAGTGCCGGGACCAAGCATGAGCCCGAGCCCGTAGCGACTCAAATCCTCCGTCAGCCGACGAGCTCGTCCACGTAGCACCAACGCCACGACTCGCCAGGCTGGAACGAACGGATCACCGGATGCGAGGTATCGAGGAAGTGCGCCGTGGCATGTCGATACGGCGAGGAGTCACAGCATCCGACGTGCCCGCAGGTCAGACAGAGGCGAAGGTGCACCCAGTCGGTGAATCCGATGGCCAGGCACTCCTGGCATCCCTCCGTGGTCTGGGGCTCCGGGTCCCCGGCTTCGTCGAGGTGCGGACAGGTCACGTCTCACCACTCCGTTCCAGCAAAGACTCCTCCAGGTCCATCTGGCGTTGCGCGCGGACCAACACCTCCTCCGGAATGCGGCCCTCGTCGCGCGCGGTGCGGAACACCTCCCGCTCCGCGTCGAGCATCTCCCGGCGCAGCCGGACGTATGCGCTCGACGGGGTCTCCGCGCTGCCGCCCAGTCGCTCCCAGACCGCATTGCTCCGCTCCTCGGTCAGCCTCCGCAGCCGCGACACGACATCCGCGGGCGCGCCGTCGGCGTTTTCGTCCAGCCGGACCCGCGCCGCACGGCTGGCTAGATTCTGCACCTGCGCCTCGGCGAGATAGTCCTGTGTCCGGTCGTCCGGCGGTGGCTTCACGAGACGCGCGACGAGAGGCAGCGTCGTTCCCTGCAGAACGAGGGTGAACACAATGACGGCGAACCCCAGCCAGACAAACAGAGCGCGCGGGTACCGCGCATCGCCCGCCAGCGTGGCCGGCAGTGCCAACGCCGTGGCCAGCGTGACCACACCCCGCATGCCGGCCCAGGAGATGACGATCGGCACGGACATGGGCGGTGACGGGTCGCGCCGGCGAATGCTGGGGATTCGGCGGGGAAGGTAGGTCGCCGGGAACACCCACATGAACCGACCGACGACGACGGTGAGCAGGACGACCGTGGTGAGTAGGACGAACTCGCCCACCGGGGTATTCAGGTCGGCGACGATCCCGCGCAACTGCAGCCCCACGACGAGGAAGACCAAGCCCTCCAACAGGAACTTCACCATCTTCCAGAACGCATGCATCTGCAGCCGCGACGCGGCCGACATCAACGTCGGCAGGCGGTGGCCCAGGTAGAGGCCGGTCACCACGACCGCGACCACGCCGGAGCCGTGCAGTTGCTCTGCCGCGGCAGCGACTGCGAACGGCGCCAGCAGGGACAAGGCGTTGTCGAGCAAGGGATCCGTCGTGCGCTGGTGGAGGAATCGGAAGACCACCGCCCCGACCGCACCGACCAGGATGCCACCCCCGGCGGCAACCACCACCTCAACGGCGATCTGGCCCGGAGTAATCGCCGTCCCCACCGCCGCGGCGACGGCCACGCGGAACAGCACCAGAGCCGTGGCGTCGTTGAGGAGACTCTCCCCTTCGAGGATTGTCACAACCCGTCGCGATAGGCCGATGCGCCGCGCGACCGCCGTCGCCGACACCGCGTCGGGAGGCGCTACTACCGCTCCGAGCGCGAGGCATGCGGCCAGCGGCACAGACGGCAACAACGCGTGGACGAGGAGTCCGACCGCGGTGGCGATGAAGAGGACGTGCCCCACCGCGAGCAGCAGTATCGGGCGCAGATTGAACCGGAACGCGGGGACAGACATGTCCACCGCGGCCACATAGAGCAGCGGCGGCAGGATTACCGTGATAACCAGCTCTTGATCTATCGTCGGGACCGGAATGCCGGGCACGAACGACAGTGCCAGACCCACGACGACCAGCAGGATCGGGGCCAGCAGACCGAACCGGCGCGCGACGGCCGCGACCGCCACGACCACCGCGACGAGACCCACTACCTCGATCAGCGCCTCCATGACCCCGAGCCTAGGCCGCGATGGCCGGGCGGTGCCCTTGTCATGGTCCATTGCGGATCGCTATGGTGCGAGAGCCATCTCGATCTTCGGAGGACGCCGATGACGCCCGCCCGCCCCGTAGTACGGCACGCTGATGGCACAGATGCGGAGGCCATCACGCAGATTCTCGCCCGTGCATTTCAGACCGACCCACCCCTCATGTGGATCCTGCCGGATGCCGACGACCGCCCGCGGCTCAGCCCCGCGTTCTTCCGGCCGTTCGTCAACCTCGTGCTCGCCGATGGCCAGGTCTACGTGACCGACGACCACACCGGCGCCGCGCTATGGCTCGACGTCGACGTCAGCGTGGACTCTGCGGGGGACAACGCCGAGCTCCAACAGGCCCTCATCGACGGACTCGGCGCCGACTATGCCAAGCGCTTCTTCACCCTCGCGGAGCTCTTCGACGCGGAGCATCCGGCCCACGAGTCGCATGCCTACCTGCTCTTCGTCGGCGTGGTGCCCGAGGTCCAGGACCAGGGGATTGGTACGGCCGTCCTGCTGGAGCGGCTCGGTGAGCTGGACCGCATCCACCGATCGGCCTATCTGGAGGCCAGCAGCGAGCGCAACGCGGCTCTCTACACCAGACTCGGGTTCGCGCCTATCGGTGAATCCGTCGCGCTCCCCGATGGACCCACCATCTACCCGATGTGGCGGGCCCCGTTCGCTGCGGAAACAGCCACTAGGGCGTCCTTTTGACCACTTGCCTGACGCCCCCAGCTAGGCCAGACTACGGACTCGTCATGGGAAGACTCATGCAAATGTCCAGTCTGGTTCCGCCGGTTCGCTCGCGGAACCGTCCACCAATGGCGCACGACCTTCGTCGCGGGCCATTGCGCGTTCGACCAGCCTCGTCGCGCCGGCCACGTGGCCGAACTCCACTAGGCCACTGAACCCGACCCCCTGCCCTTTACGCCACCCGTTCACCCTCGACCCCCGGAGTTCCCCTATGTCGTCCCCCATCCAAGGCAACCTGGCGAAAGACAGACTCGGCGTACCGTCCGTGGTCTTCTTCGTCATGTCCGCCGCCGCACCGCTGACCGTCGTCGCCGGCGTCGTCACGACCGGGTACGCGGCGACCCAGATCACCGGCATTCCGTTCGCATTCGTCACGATTGCGATTCTGTTGATGCTGTTCAGCGTCGGCTACGTAGCCATGTCGCGGCACATCAGCAACGCGGGCGCCTTCTATACGTACGTGACCCACGGTCTTGGCCGTCCTCTCGGCGTCGGCGCCGCCTGGATGGCGCTGGTCGCCTACAACGCGTTGCAGATCGGCCTGTACGGCATCATCGGCTTCGCGGCCGCGGCACCGCTCAAGCGCTTCTTTGATATCGAGCCCAAGTGGTGGGTTGTCGCTCTCGTGACCTGGGCAATCGTTGCGATCCTCGGTGTCCTGCGAGTCGACATCAACGCTAAAGTCCTGGCACTTCTCCTGTGCTCAGAGATCGTGATCGTGCTCATCTACGACTTCTACGACCTCACCAAGCCGGCCGAGGGCGGGATCACGTTCGACACGCTCCAGCCGGGCAACCTGTTCGTCACCGGATTCGGCGCAGTCCTCGTGCTCGCACTGCTCGGCTTCACGGGATTCGAGTCCGCGGTCGTGTTCTCCGAGGAGAGCAAGAACCCCCGCCGCACCATCGCCTTGGCCACGTACATCTCCGTGGCGATCATTGGTGGCGTCTACGCCCTGTCGTCCTGGGCCATGTCCGTGGCCACCGGCCCCAACCAAATCGTGGCGGCGTCCACCGAGAACGGCCCCTTCCTGATCTTTGGGCTCGCCGCCGACCGGATGCCCAACCTGCTCGTCGACATCGGTGGTGTCCTCTTCGCCACGTCTGTGTTCGCCGCGGCGATCTCGTTCCACAACACTGTCGCGCGCTACACCTTCGCGCTGGGCCGGGAGCGGGTCTTCCCGGGCTTCCTCAGCGCGACCGGCCGGCGCAGCGGCGCTCCCATCGCCGGGTCGCTCGTGCAGAGCGTGCTCGGGGTCGCCGTGATCATTGTCTACGCGATCCTCGACCTCGATCCGGTATTCCAACTCATGTTCTGGGTCGGCACAGCCGGTGGCTTCGGCGTCCTGGTGCTCATCACCCTGACTTCGTTGGCGGTGATCTCGTACTTCACCCGCAACGACAACGGCGAGAACGTATGGCGGCGCCTCCTGGCCCCGGCCCTGTCGCTGCTGGCGCTGGGCGTCGTCGTCTACTTCGCTGTTATCAACTTCAAGAACCTGCTCGCGGTCCCGCCGGGCCACCCCGGTGAGACGGCCGTCCCGACCCTCAGCTGGCTGATCCCGGCGATCTATCCGGCGGTCGCGGTGCTCGGCATCATCTGGGCGCTCATCCTGAGGGCCACGCGTCGGGACGTCTACCAGTCCATCGGTCTCGGCGCGAACACTGCGACCGGTGTGACTACGCAGAGCCGCGTCCTGCCAAGCCAGTACGCGGCGCAACACGGCCCAGGCACCGGGCAGGACGTTTACCGGTGACGAATGGTGCGCTGTTCTGGCCCATGTAGAAACGACGCGCAGCAACGTACGTAGGTCCGTCTCGCAGCGCCGCCGCGGCACCCTGAGGGTGCCGCGGCGGTCTGCTTGTGGAGTGCCTATCGATGAGCGCTGAGGGCGATCTGAGCGACCGCGGACTCGACGCCCAGGATCAGCGCCTGCAGGTCCGCTCGCAAGAGTTGCTGCATCCGCGCCAGACCGTCGCGCGTCTCCCGACTGGAGCCCCCGCCGACCACGAAGTCCAGCCCAGTGGCCAACACGAGACCTCCCAGCACAGCGGTCTGCTCATCGAGGTGGGCTGGGTGGTCAAGCATGTAGCGCAGGCGTGCCTGGGGGGAGGCGGCTCTGAGCGTGTCGGTTGCCGGGTACCGCACCGTCTGCTTGAGCATCGCGCGTGCCTGCACCCGCTCGATCAGACCGGTGTGAAGCAGACGCGGGGCGACCATGGTGCGCGCATGGTCGCGCAGGTATTCCACCCAGGCCCGGACCGGATGGGCGTCATGCTGCTTGAGAATCTCCGCCAGCGCAGCGTCAGACACGCGTTCGCCATACGGGCGTTGGTCACGCGCGACAACGTGCGTCTCTTCGCCGACGGAGAGGCGACCGGCAAGCACGAGTTCACCAAGCACGGCCCCGGCCAGGCCGGTGTCGAGAACGCCGTCGCTGATTTGTGGCTTTCCGGTGTATTGATCGTGGCCAACAAGGAACAACTCGTCCGCAAGGGGCAGCGCGATCATCATCTTCCTCGGCTCGTCGCGGCAGCGTCCCCCGAAACCGCTCCCAACCCAATCGAGGTACTCGCCAATGACGACTTAGGAGCACCGCGTTCAGCGCCGTACGTTAGCGGATGACCACCCACGGTTCAACACTCCTGACCGCTGATTCCGAAGGTTCAACTCTTAGTGACAGTGGCGTGAGGTCGATGCCGGAACATCCAGGGTGGGGTTGCGGTCGAAGAAACCGACCGGTTTAAGGGTGAATCCACAGGTATCAACCGGGATAACCGGCCAGTCCTCCAGCCGTGGAAAGTGCACTGAGCCGAAGGTGTGCCACACCACGATGTCCTCACCGTCGATCGACCGGTCCTGTGCCGCGTACGCCGGCAGACCGTCCCCACCCGGATGCTGGTTGACGAGATCACCCGCGGCGTACCGCTCGGCCGGGTCGTACCGGGTCACCCAGAGATGGCGGGTGGCAAAGGCGGCCCGGCGGCGGATGGCCGCCTCGTCGGCGGCGAGCAGCAGCGGCTGTCCCTGCGGCACCAAGGCGTAGCCGACCGGGCGGCCCAATCGATTCATGCTCTGCGGGTTGACCACGTGCCACACCCGGGCGGCCGCCGGATGCGCCACCCTGGCGGCCTCCGACTCACGCGTGAGCCGCGTGACCGATCGGGTGAAGGCGTTTCCGTGCGGGTTGGCGCCACCCGCCCGCACCCGCACCGCGTCGAGCTCATCCACGGCGTTGGTCAGGCCGTCGACCATCATGTCGAGACGCGCGCTGTACAGGTGCTGGTGGTACGGGGCGCCGAGTTCCGGCCCGACCTGCGAGGCCCATGGACTGTCCGCCACGTAGGACGACGTGAAGATCACCCCGGTCATCTTGACCTCGAGCTGAATCGTGCCGTCGAGGTAGAAGTACCAGTAGAAGCCGTAGTCGTAGTTGCCGACGGTAGTGAAGAAGGAGACCACGAGCCGGCGTTGCCGTCGCGTCTCCTGGGACTCGGTGAAGATGTCGGTGTGCTTCCACAGCACGCCGTAGTCCTCCTCGTGCATACAGACGGCGTTGCTCACCTCGCGCGGCTTACCCTCGCCGTCGGCCATGACCGCGTCGAAATAGTGGATCTCGCCGAGGCAGTCGCACCCGAGCACGAGCGAGTTGACCTGCTGCCCGAGTAGGTACTCCCCGGCGTCGAAGTAGTTCTGCCAGAACCGCACCGGGCTCGGGTCTGCGTACGGCACGACCATCTCGGCGATGGAGGCGCGGTAGATAATCGGGCGCTCGCGCGTGCCGTCGGTGAACGAGATCTGCTGCAGAACGAGACCCTCGCGCGGGTCGAAGCCAATGCGGAAGCGCCAGTTCTCCCAGGTCACGACGTCATCGGCGACCTGGAAGCTCGGACCCTCCGGTTGCGAGATCTCCAACGGCTTCAGGGTGGTGCGCACCGGCCCGACGTACGACGGGTCGTCAATGTTGGCCTCCTCTTTCGGTACGGGCAACAGCTCGTGGTCGATGAGCTCGACCACGCTGCGCTCGACGAGATCCACGTACGCGACGACGCCGTCGATCGGATGGGCCCAGCAGTGGTCCTCTGGGCGGTGGGCGACGAAGGAGAGCACGCGCAACATCCGTCGGCCGCGCTCGCCGGGCAGGCCGAAGTCACCCGCGGAGAGCGGGCACGGGCGGACCAGTGAGAGGTCGGTGATGCCGCGTCGGGCGATCGCGGCGCACCAGCCAGCGTCAGCCTTGACAATCTCGTCGACGGCGATGAACTCCTCGAGCAGGATCGGCGCCTGGCCACCCGCGCCGGTGTCGACCTCAGCAACCCGCTGGACCTCGGCGCGGGTGAGGGAGGCGAGAACGTCGTGCGTGCGGCCGTTGGCGACGTCCAGCAGGATGGCCCGTACGCGGCGCTCAACTGGATCCCCCGGCTGGAATGCCAGGACCTCCGCCTTGGTTGGCTCTTCTAATGCGAGGTACGCATAGCGCGTCGAGGGCGTGACCAGCCCCGAACCTTCGATCAACGCCCGGGCGGCGTGGACTTCGTCCGCTGAAAGGCGCGCCAGTGGGTGGGCGGCTGCTCCACGGGTGGCGGTGAGCTGGGCAGAGTCGTCTGTGGCGGGCTGCATGGTCTCTCCTCTGTGACCGGAGGCCGAGCCAGGGACCGGCGGCCAGGTCGGGGACGGGGGGTGTTGACCATCCTCAACCGCACCGTACCGCCTGTCCAGTTTGAGACCACCGTCACATCCTCGCTCACGAACCGTAGTCGGTTGCGTGCAGCAGGTAGCATTATGAGCACAACGTAAAGAGATTCACGTTCTGTGAGCGACCCCCGCCCGCAGAACCTCCCCCCTCATCCCCCGATCTCAACGAAGAGATGCCCCGTGTACCAGGCCCATAGCTTCCCCTCAGGTGGCAGCGGCGACATGGTCCGCTCCCACAACCGCGTCCGACCCGACTCCGTCCAGTTGGTCCTTGAGCACACTCTGTCGATCATGAAAGCGACGACCGAGGGCCAGCTCATCGAACGTACGCTCGCGGTGGCCTGTGAGGTCACCGGCGCCGCCGTCGCGGCCGCAATCGACCCAGACGGCACCCAATGGACACACGGCGACCATAACCTCGCCGGACGCCTCGTCGACGCGCGCAGGCAGACCCAGGGGAGCCGGCTCGGCGGGATCACCACGGCCTTCACCAAGGCTGGACTGCCGTCCGCGATCACCATGTCTTTCGGTGACACCCTGCTGGTCGTCGCGTCCACCGAGCCGGCGCGTTTCGGGTCCGAGGCGGGCTCGTTGCTCGCGCTGGTCGTTGCGCACGCTCAGGCCAGCCGCGACCGGCTGCGGGAGATGGCTCAGCTGTCCCGCCGGGCGAACAGCGATCCACTCACCGGCCTGCGCCACTACCGTCCGTTCGAAGAGCGGCTCTGCGCGAGTTCGCCCGGACACACCGCCGTGATCGCGGTCGACGTCGACGACTTCAAGAAGATCAACGACAAGTACGGGCACCAGGCGGGAGACGATGCCTTGGTCGCCCTGGTCGACGCCCTCCGGGGTGCCCTTCGCGGCGACGACCTGCTCTACCGCATCGGGGGCGACGAGTTCGCGGTCGTCGTTGATGTCAACGGGCCCCGCGAGGTGGCCACGATCGCGCGGCGGATGCTCGAGGCGGCCCGACGGGTCGGTCAGACCATCAGCGTCGGCGCGGCGCTGTGCGTGCCTGGCGAGACCGGCCGGGAAACCCTGCTCCGCGCAGATAAGGCGCTCTACGACGCGAAGCGCGCCGGCCGCGACACGGCTCGCCTCGCCGCCTGACCCCCCATCGCGTCGATCATGACCTGGAGGTCATGATCGACGCCGTTTCACGACGGTCAGCTCATGATCGACGGCGCTGGCGCGAGCTTGCGAGCGGCACAACGCGACGCAGTCACGACGGTCAGCTCATGATCGACCGGAGATTCGGATCAGCGGCGCAGGTCGGCCGCGACCAGTTCGGCGATCTGGGCAGTGTTGAGCGCCGCGCCCTTGCGCAGGTTGTCACCGGTGACGAAGAAGTCCAGCGCGCGCGGATCGTCCAGCGAACGCCGGATCCGTCCCACCCAGGTGGGGTCGGTGCCGACGGCATCGGCCGGCATCGGGAACTCGCCGGCGGCCGGGTCATCGACCACGATCACTCCGGGTGCATGGCGCAGCACCTCGCGCGCTCCCTCGGCGTCCACCTCGCCCCGAAACACAGCATGCACGGCCAGCGAGTGGCCGGTAACCACCGGCACTCGTACGCAGGTGGCGGAGACCTTGAGGTCCGGCAATCCGAGAATCTTCCGCGACTCGTTGCGGACCTTGAGCTCCTCGCTCGACCAACCGCCGTCGCGCAAGGAACCCGCCCACGGCACGACGTTGAGCGCGAGCGGCGCCGGGAACGGACCCAGGTCATCGCCGATGGCGTGGCGCACATTGCCCGCGCGCGAGCCGAGCGCGCGGTCGCCGGCCACCTTCGCCACCTGGTCGAGCAGCGTGTCCACGCCGGACTGGCCGGCCCCGGAGGCCGCCTGGTAGGACGCGACCACGAGCTCACGTAGCCAGTACTCCCGGTGCAGCGCACCGACAACCGCGATCATCGACAGGGTCGTGCAGTTCGGGTTTGCGATGATGCCGCGCGGGCGGTTGGAGATCTGGTCGGCATTGACCTCCGGCACGACCAGCGGCACATCCGGCTCCATTCGGAACGCCCCGGAGTTGTCGACGGCCACTGCGCCCCGCTCGGTCGCGATCGGCGCCCACTCGGCGGCGACGTCGTCGGGCACGTCGAACATCGCCACGTCGACACCGTCGAAGACGTCGGGCGCCAATGCCTGGACGGTGAGCTTCTCACCCCGTACCATGATCATCTTGCCTGCGGAGCGGGCGGACGCGACCAGTTTGATCTCGCCCCACACGTTCCGTCGGGCCGAGAGCAACTCGCACATGACGGTGCCGACGGCCCCCGTCGCGCCCACCACTGCCAACGTCGGCTGCTTACTCATGCCCGGCACCTACCTGCCCGTGCCCGCGTAGATGACCGCCTCGTTCTCCCCGCCGAGGTCGAACGCGTCGTGCACCCCGCGGACCGCCGCGTCGAGGTCGGTGTCGCGGCAGACCACCGAGACCCGGATCTCCGACGTAGAGATCATCTCGATGTTCACCCCCGCTTGGGCCATGGCGGCGAAGAACTTGGCCGCCACGCCAGGGTGCGAGCGCATACCGGCTCCGATCAATGACACCTTGCCGACGTGGTCATCGTAGAGAAGTCCTCGGAACCCGACCTCGTCCTGGATCTTGCTCAGCGCCGCCATCGCCGTCGGCCCGTCGGTCTTGGGCAAGGTGAAGGAGATGTCGGTGCGACCCGTCGCTTCGGTCGACACGTTCTGCACGATCATATCGATGTTTGTCTCCGCGGCGGCGACGGTCGCAAAGATGCGCGCGGCCTCACCCGGCTCGTCGGGGACTCCGACAATGGTGATCTTCGCCTCGCTGCGGTCGTGCGCGACGCCGGTGATGAGTGCTTGCTCCACGGGAAGGTCCTCCATCGAGCCGGTGACCAGGGTGCCGGGGTTGGTTGAGTATGACGAACGGACGCGAATCGGGATGCCCGAGCGCCGGGCGTACTCAACGCAGCGCAGGTGCAGCACCTTGGCGCCGCAGGCTGCGAGCTCAAGCATCTCCTCGTACGTGATTTGTTGGATCGCCCGTGCGTTGGGCACGATCCGCGGGTCAGCGGAGAAGACGCCGTCCACGTCGGTGTAGATCTCGCAGATGTCGGCCTTGAGCGCAGCGGCGAGCGCGACGGCGGTGGTGTCCGACGCGCCGCGTCCTAGCGTCGTGATGTCCTTTGTGTCCTGTGCGACGCCCTGGAATCCGGCGACGATCGCGATGGCACCCTCGTCCAGCGCCGCCTGCAGCCTGCCGGGTGTGACGTCGATGATCCGGGCATTGCCGTGGGCTGAGGTCGTTATGACGCCGGCCTGCGAGCCCGTATACGACCGTGCCTCGTACCCGAGGTTGTGAATAGCCATCGCCAATAACGCCATTGAGATGCGTTCGCCCGCGGTCAGCAGCATGTCGAGCTCGCGCCCGGGCGGAAGGGGGCTGACCTGATGGGCGAGGTCGCGCAACTCGTCTGTGGTGTCGCCCATCGCGGATACCACGATCACGACATCGTTGCCGGCCTTGCGCGTGGCGACGATGCGCTCGGCGACCCGCTTGATGCGCTCGGCGTCGGCAACTGATGAGCCGCCGTACTTCTGGACGATCAACGCCACGTGTCGCCGCTCCCTTCACCCAGTCACATGACCACGCCGCCGCGTGGCGAGGCGCCGCCAGCACAGGTAGGCCGACGGCGCCGACGAGCTTTGCCCAGCGTACAGCCGGCGCCGAGCAATGGCGCGCGCGGAGAGTCGTTCCCACGATCCGGCGGTGCGGTCCCTGAGAATGGCTGCGTGCGTGACAGGTGGACGACTGTCGGGGCCGGGCTGGCCATCGGTGCCGCGATCACACTCGCCGCATGTGCGGGCCAGCCGCCCGGCACCACACCGACACCCGGTCTGACCGCACGCCAGGCAGACCGCGACGCGCTGGCCGGACTAGCCGCCGCGGCCAAGGACAAGCGTTACATCGCGACGTACACGCTCTCGGTGGCCAAGCGACCGAACCGCACCGTCACGGTGGCTGTCGCGACCGACGGATCCTGGGTGGTTGGCCTGCCCGGCGGAGCGTTGGGCGGGTTGGTCGACATCGCCATGTTCGGCTCGACGGCCGGACTGTTCCAGTGTTCGCTCGGGCCGGCCGCGGGCAGCGCCGCAGCGCGGCCCGACCTCGCGCCGGTGAGCGCGGGTTGCGTGAAGGTGAGGCGGCTCACCACCACCATCGACCCGCAGGTCCAGCACATCTTCACCGACTGGATCGACCCGCTCGTGGACCGGGCAACCGCATTGTGGGTCGCCTCAGTGCCGCTACTGCCCGGGTCCCGGGGTGCCTGCTACTCGGTCGAGTCGAACTCGGCCGCGCTCGCGCCCCCAGTGGACCCCGGCGTCTACTGCTACGGCAGCGACGGAGTCCTTACCGCGGCTCGGGTCGGTTTCGGCACCCTCACGCTCGCGGGCTCGGTATCGCCGGCACCGCCCAGCGTCACGATGCCCGCCCCGGTGGTGAGCCGCGCGCCGTTGTCGATGACCGCGCCGCCTCCCCCACCCTCGCCGTCGCCATCCGCGGGCGCGTCCGCGAAGCCCTGATCCCTTCCCTGATCCCAGATTCCGGGACGCCTACGTCGCGGCTACCGAGGCGATCCGGTAGGCTCACGGTCACCATGTGGCAGGCGCTCCTTCTTCCGCGCCGCGACGAGGCCTCGGAGGCCGGCACCTCGTCGCGGTGTTGATGCGCGCAGTCGCCTAGCGCCGCCGGTCGATCCCCTGCCCGCCACGAGCTTGCGAGCGGCGCAGCGCGGCCAGTCCTGAACCCCGCCACACTGAACCCGCCACACTGAACCCCGCCACGACGCTGCGGTCTGTCGGGATCGAACCCAGCAACGCTAGCCACGTGGTCACGTAGGAGCCTCCGACATGTCTTCTGTCCAGACAGCCGTCGATCCCATCGCCCGTCAACGCGCGAGCAGGATGCCCGTGCATCGCTACCGCCCGTACGCCGAACCCTTCAAGGTCCAGCTGAGTGACCGGCTGTGGCCATCGGCACAGATCACCGCCGCGCCACGCTGGTGCGCGGTCGACCTTCGCGACGGCAACCAGGCCCTGATCGACCCGATGTCACCCGAGCGCAAGCGCCGCATGTTCAACCTGCTGGTGCGGTTGGGCTACAAGGAAATCGAGGTCGGCTTCCCGTCCGCGAGCCAGACCGACTTCGACTTCGTCCGCCAGCTCATCGAGACGGACATGATCCCGGACGACGTGACGATCCAGGTACTGACACAGTGCCGCGAGCACCTCATCGAGCGGACCTACGAGTCGCTACGCGGCGCGCGGCGCGCCATCGTGCACTTCTACAACTCGACCTCGACGCTACAGCGACGCGTCGTCTTCGGACTGGACCGGGCCGGGATCACGGCGATCGCGGTCGACGGGGCGCGGCTGTGCCAGAAGTACGCCGAGATCCACACCCCGGACACCGAGATCTTCTACGAATACTCGCCCGAGTCATACACGGGTACGGAACTGGAGTACGCGCTCGAGGTCTCCTCCGCGGTGATCGATGTCGTTGACCCCACTCCGGACCGACCACTCATCGTGAACCTCCCAGCAACGGTGGAGATGGCGACCCCGAACATCTACGCCGATTCCATCGAGTGGATGCACCGCAACCTGCCGCGCCGTGCCTCGGTCGTGCTGTCGCTGCACCCGCACAACGACCGGGGCACCGCCGTCGCCGCCACGGAGCTTGGCGTGATGGCGGGCGCGGACCGGGTCGAGGGATGCTTGTTCGGCAATGGCGAGCGGACGGGCAACGTCGACCTCGTCACGCTGGGCCTGAACCTGTTCTCTCAGGGTATCGACCCGCAGATCGACTTCTCGAACATCGACGAGATCAAGCGGACGGTCGAGTACTGCAACCAACTGCCGGTACACGAGCGACACCCGTACGCCGGCGATCTCGTCTACACCGCCTTCTCCGGCTCGCATCAGGACGCCATCAAGAAGGGCTTCGACGCACTCGAGCGCGATGCGGTCGCCGCTGGCGTGCCGGTGGATGGCTACGAGTGGGGCGTACCCTACCTGCCGATCGACCCGAAGGACGTGGGGCGGACCTACGAGGCGGTTATCCGGGTCAACTCGCAGTCCGGCAAGGGCGGCATCGCGTACATCATGAAGACGGAGCATCATTTCGACCTGCCACGCCGACTGCAGATCGAGTTCTCGGGCGTCATCCAGCGATACACCGACGACTCGGGCGGCGAGGTGGCGCCCGCGCAGATGTGGGAGATCTTCTCGAAGGAGTATCTGGTCAACCACCAGGTGGCCCCGCGCCTCTCGGTCGAGACGTACGGTGTGGCCACTGTGGACGGGAAGGTCGAGATCGTCGCCGACGCCTCCCTCGACGGCGGCGACTGCCGACTTACCGGCGTCGGCAATGGCCCCATCGACGCGTTTGTCCACGCTCTGTCCGATATGGACATTGAAGTTCGGGTATTGGACTACGCCGAGCATGCCATGTCTGCCGGCGGCGACGCGCAGGCGGCAGCGTACGTGGAGGCCGAGGTGAATGGCGCCGTCTACTGGGGCGTCGGCGTGGACGCCAACATCGTGACCGCGTCGCTGAGAGCCGTCGCGGCCGCGATCAACCGCGCCGGCCGCTAGTCTGATGTCCCGTCGATCTAGGGCAGAGCGACGCTAGTTGATCTCCGATCAGGTCGCTATTCCCTAGATCGACGCGAGAGAGGGTGCGTGGGGGGACGGGTGCGGCACAGGTTGGAAAAAACAGCGGCAACCGGGCCGAAACACCCTTAGCGGGCTGCTGGCATCGGGCCGGCGAGCCGCCGATGCTGAGCCTGTGCGTATCGTCCGCAGGACCATCGTCGCTGCCGCTTGCGTACTCACCCTCCTCGCAGGCGGCTGCGGGCAGCTGCGGGAGGCGCCGGCCGGCGCCGCGCCGCAGGACCAGGAAGTAGTTCAAGGGAAGACCGCGGCGCTGCAGCAGCTCGGCACACTGGCGGTCGGAACCTGGGCGTCGATGTCCGGTTACAGCCGGGACCGCTTCGAGCACTGGATCAGCCAGAGCGACGGCTGCGACACCCGCGACGTCGTCCTCAAGCGCGACGGCGAGATGGTGCTGACCGACGCCGCTTGCAAGATCACACAGGGTTCGTGGTTCAGCGTCTATGACGGCAAGACCGTCTCCGACCCCGGCGAGCTGGACATCGACCACATGGTGCCACTGGCGAACGCCTGGCGTACCGGGGCCAAGGAGTGGACCGATGCTCAGCGCGAAGCGTTCGCGAACGACCTCACCCGGCCCGAGCTCGTCGCGGTCACGGCCAACACGAACCGCTCCAAGGGCGACCAGGACCCGTCGCAGTGGAAACCACCGAGGCGGTCGTACTGGTGCGTGTACGCCCAGAAATGGGTAGCCGTGAAGAGCCATTGGAAGCTCAACGTGACGGTCACCGAGAAGGCAGCACTCTCCGACATGCTGGGAACCTGCGCATGAGCGAGCAGCGGACGACAGACATTACGCCCGGGCCGGGCGGGGTGATGACCGACGAGGTCGGCGTCGTCACCGGTGATCTCACCCTGCGTACGGAGGTCGACGACACCGGCGGCGTGGTTCAACGAGTGCAGTACAAGGACGCGGACGAGTGGTACGTCGTCACCGGATCCCGGGCAACCATCGCGGACAGTCGTGACATCGACGCCATCCACGCCCAGGCGGTCGCGCTGCTGCACCGCCCGTCAGGCTGATCGAGTCGGTGTTCCTGGGGGCGCTCCCACCCATGTGGAAAAGTAACGGCCCGCGACCGTCGAGGGGAAATTCGACGCGCGGACCGCTGCTTTACGTACGCCTGATCAGTCGCCCTGACGCTGAGCCGGGATCTGGCCCTGCAGGAGCGCCCGCACCTCGGACTCGCGGTACCGGCGGTGTCCGCCGAGGGTGCGAATGGCGCTCAATTTGCCGGCCTTGGCCCACCGAGTCACCGTTTTGGGGTCGACACGGAACATCGATGCGACCTCTGCCGGGGTGAGCAGGGGCTCTGGCTCGTGCGTACGGGATGCCATCGGTTCTCCTCCACAAGTACTCGTGGCGAGGCCGGGGTCCCGCCGGCCAACGCGAGTCCCATCGTCCGGCTAGTCCAGCATGTCCGACATGGGCCGAACGGATGATGCGTTGTGGATGGTCGGATGAGGTAAGCGTGGATTGCCCGAGTTTGTGGATAACAATTCAGTTACAGCGCTCTAAGAGCTGAATTGCCCGCCACCGCTCGACAAGTTGCTCATATGCGGCGGTAGCCGAATCCGCGTCTCCCTTGGAGAGCGCGGTGAGACCCTTCGCCACCAGCGCGGGCGAGTCGTCCTCGGTCAGGGCCTCGTCCGGAAGGACCTCCGCGAGGCCGCCATAGTCAAGCTCGACGATCGAACGCGGATGGAACTCCTCCAGCCACCGTGCGCTCTCCTCGACCGCCTCGGAGATGGGCACATCGCCGACGGCACGGCGCAGCACAGACAATGCGCGGTGCGCCCGCCGGCGGGCCTTGGAGATCTCCGTGCGGTAGCGCAACACCCGACGTTGCTGGTCGAGCACGAGTTCGCGTTCGTCGGAATCCACCAGGACGAACCATCGCAGCGGCACGCTCCACGTCGATATCTGCTCATGCTGTCGCGGCGCTCCGTACTCCAGCACCCGCGCACCGGAGTTCCAATCGGAGACGACTGCCTTTGCCAACCCCGCCAGCGCGGGCGGCACAAAAGCGTCCGCGAGCACTGGGGGCACCCCGTCGCGGGCCTCCAGCGCGGCCTCCGCGACGCGCACCCGTAGGTTCCACGGACAGATCAGCGTCGTCTCGTTGGCCTGCATCACGTATGCGTCGTCCGGCAGGTCCGGCAGCCGGGTCCAACTCGCGCCGAGCGCCTCGATCACCGCGGTGCGCTGCCGGCCCGGTCCCTCGAACGGCGTCACCGCGCGGCCATCGTGGACGTATCGGCGCCAGTAGACCTGTCGCTGCTTGTCGAAGGCGGTGAGTGGCTCGTACACCCGCAGGTATGACGCGAAGAGTGTCGGCACGGCGCGATCGTCGCACGGATTGCGGTTCGCTGACCACATTGCGCCACGATTGGCGCGGCACCGCACGGCAGGCAACGGCATTAGGCTTCGTAGTACCGGCGGCACCGCGCCGGCCATACGGCTACGCCCCACAAGGGAACGGGCCACTCGCACTCGCGTAGGAGAGACAATGGGTGTCTTCACCTCCGGTCAGCATGATTCCGGCAGCCACGGCGGGACCGCCGGCCACGAGCAGGTCGTCTTCTGTCAGGACACGGCCAGCGGCCTGCGGGCCATCATCGCGATCTACTCGACCGCCCTGGGTCCCGCGCTCGGCGGTACCCGGTTTCACGCCTACGACAGCGAAGAGGCGGCCCTCGCCGACGCGCTCGATCTGAGCCGGGCGATGGCGTACAAGAACGCGATGGCCGGGCTGGATCTGGGCGGTGGCAAGGCGGTGATCTGGGGCGACCCTGGAAAGATCAAGACAGAGGCACTGCTGCGCGCGTACGGGCGCTTTGTCGAATCGCTCGGTGGGCGCTACTACACCGCGTGTGACGTTGGCACCTACACCCAGGACATGGACATCGTGGCGAGGGAGACCCGCTACGTCGCCGGTCGTAGCGTCGAGAACGGTGGCTGTGGCGACTCGTCGGAGCTCACCGCGTTCGGCGTCTTCCAGGGCATGCGCGCCGCCGCCGAGCACGTGTGGGGCTCGCCGACGCTGTCCGAACGCCGGGTCGGCGTCGCTGGCGTCGGCAAGGTCGGACGTTATCTGATCGGTCACCTCGTCTCCGATGGCGCGTCGGTCGTGGTGACCGACGTGAGTGAGCAGGCCCTGGACTGGGTCCGGTCCACCTACCCCCAGGTAGAGGTGGTCGACGACACGGCGACCCTGATCTCCTCGGACATCGACGTCTACGCACCGTGCGCACTCGGCGGCGCGCTCAACGACGACACGGTGCCGGTGCTCCGCGCCAAGATCGTCGCAGGCGGGGCCAACAACCAGCTCGCGCATCTCGGCGTCGAGAAGCTGGTGGAGGACCGCGGCATCCTGTACGCCCCCGACTACGTGGTCAACTCGGGCGGTGTGATCCAGGTCGCCGACGAGATCCATGGCTTCAACTTCGAGCGGGCCAAGGCGCGGGCCGCGAAGATCTTCGACACGACGAAGCAGATCCTGGCGCTGGCCGCCGCGGAGGGAGTCCCGCCGGCGGTCGCCGCCGACCGGCTCGCCGAGCGCCGGATGGCCGACGTCGGTCGCCTCCGCACGATCCGCCTCACCCACGACCGCTGACCCTGCTTGTCCCGTCCCCCTCCCCGGCCACGCCCCTCTCCTCGCCGATCAAGGACGTATGGCGGTGGATTGATCACCAATCGGCGGCCATATGTCCTTGATCGGCGCGGGTCGGCGGCCTTGATCACGGGTCCTGGCGGCGCGGGTGTCACGGGCGTCACGCTGGGCATTCCTTACGTCCGCCGTTCGGCCAAGGCTCGACTCGCCAAGCCAGGGCGAGGTGCCGAACCGGCCCCGAGCCATGTACCGTATGAGCCACGAGAGATGCCTGACGTCGTCGGGGCCCGCCCACTCTGCTTTGCGGCAAGCCGCAGGGCTCGGGAGGGTTGCCCCGCAATTTCTGTGCGAGGGGGTCGAGCCATGGGGCGCGGCCGTGCTAAGGCCAAGCAGACAAAGGTGGCCCGGGAGTTGAAATACCACTCCCCCAACACCGACCTCGCCGCGCTGCAGCGCGAGCTCGGCGGGAGCGCGGGGTCTTTGGGCGAATCGTCCGACTCTGCCGCCGACGAGTACGACGGCTATGTCGACGAAGCGGACTCTGATGACGCGGACTCGGATGACGCGGACTCGGACGACGACGAGGACGACGCGGAGGACCAGGCGTCAGACGACGGCACCTGGGCTACCCGTCACCGCTGAATCCCTTTCGGTTGACCTCATGCACGCGGGCCCTGCCCGCGTGCAGTTGTCTGCCCCGGCTCGGCGTCGGAGCCCCTACCGGCGCTCCGAATCGCCAGGTTGTGCGATGGCCTGCTAGCGGGGTCGGTTGGTGAACTCGTAAAAGGTCGGGAACGAGTCCTCGAACGCTCGCCACCCGGGCTTGGCTGACTCCTCGTCGGCGAAGCCGGCGGCTGCGGCCCGAGCGCGCCAGGTCGCCTCCGCCTCGGCAACGAGCGAGGGGAGGCCCGGCGTATCGCGCAGCCTGTCGCCGAGCGGGCCAGCGACTAGCGGGCCCTCGGCGGGTGCGGTGACGGACACGCTCGAGACTGGCTGATCAAGCTGCTCGGGCATGGTCCAGGACTCCTTCCAGTAGGAAGATCTTGCTGTTACGGCAATGCTGGGTCTGCGTGCCGTCGAATCGTCCTTGCTCAAAGTAGCGGTTGGCCGCGTGGGCTCCGCCGCAGAATCCGAAGTATGCACAGGTAGCCCGGCAGGCGTCCACACCCGACAGATACTCGGCGATCCATCCACTCGGCGCCTGCGCAGCCGCAGCCACGATCTCGGCGAGCGAGGTCTCGAGCACCGAACCCGACGAGAAGTCGCCGTAGTCCTCCGAGGCGAACCCGGCCAGCTCCGGGGAGAGGAGCACGACACGTCCGTCGTGCCCGATGGTGGGGATCGGGTCGTGGCGACGGGGTAGCAGCGTGTCGGCGGCCCCGGCGAGCGACGCCCCGGCGTACCGCACCGCCCACTCCACCTCCCGGACCTCGACCCGCGGGTCGCGCCGCCACGCTCCGGTCAGCTCGGCCCAGAAGGTCCGGACCGCGTCGCCGTCGTATGCGTTCGACCGCCTGTTGACACCCTCCTGCTCCTCGATGTTGACCCCGAGCACCGTGCATCCCAGGTCGACGAAGAACCCGTACAGCTCCTCGGCGAGTCCCGGCGTGGGATTCGAGACGACACACAGCGCCGCGAAGGGCAGACCATGCCGGCGCACCGTATCGATGCCTTTGACGATCCGGTCGTACGCCGGGCTGCCTCCCCGCAGTATCCGCTGGGCAGTCAGATGCCGGGGTCCGTCAATGCTCAGACCGATGTGGACATCGCGCTCGGCGAAGAACTGGCACCAGGCGTCGTCGATGAGCGTCGCGTTGGTCTGCACATGGTGTTCCACACCCGAGAACGGGGCCATCAGCGCGCCGAGATGCTCGCGCCCGGACGCCAACGGCTCACCGCCGTGCCACACCACGGAGAACCGGGTGGCCTGTGCCGCCCACTCGTTGACCGTCTCGGCGACCGACTCGGCCACCTCGATCGCCATCCGTCGATCGGACGCGCGGTGAGGGAGGTAGCAGTACAGACAGTCCAGGTTGCACAGAGTCGTCGGCTGCATGATCACGTACGAGGGCACGGCGTTGATCCCGTGCATCCCCGTCCAGCCCTGCGACACGGCTCCTCCCCAGTGTGATACGCGCCGTGTCGTTCCAGGCTAGGTGGATATATCCGTCCCGGGAAGCCCCAATCGCGTCACGAGTGGTCAAGATCGCCGTGATCACGTGCTGGCCGTCGCGAAAAGGCGTCGATCATGACCTCCAGGTCATGATCGACGCTGAGTGTTAGGGCTAGCCGCGGGTGTGCGAGCCGAGCAGCTGGACCTGGCCGGTGCCGTCGATGACCTCGCCCACGACCCACGCGTCGATGCCCCGGCCGCGCAAGAAAGCCAGGGCACGGTCCGAGTCGGGAGCGGCCACCAGCGCCATCATGCCCACACCCATATTGAACGTAGACTCCATTTCGGACTGTTCCACGCGGCCTTTGCGCTGCACCAGATCGAAGATGGGCTGGGGCCGCCAGGTCGAGCGGTCAACCACCGCGTCGACCGTGTCGGGCAACACCCGGACCAGATTGCCCGGGATGCCACCGCCGGTGATGTGTGCCAGCGCACGCACGTCGGTCTCCGTGATGAGGTCGAGGCAGTCCTTGGCATAGATCTTCGTCGGCGTCAGCAGCTCCTGCCCGAGGGTGCGCTGGTTCTCGAGATCCTCCATCACGCTCTCCAGCCGCATCCGGGCCATCCCGAGCAGGATGTGCCGGACGAGCGAGTACCCGTTGGCGTGCAGTCCGGTGGATGGCATCGCGATGACGACGTCGCCGACCTCCACCCGGTGCGGGCCGAGCACCGCGTCCTCTTCCACCACGCCGATGCCGGTGGCGGACAGGTCGTACTCGTGTGGTCGGAGCACCCCTGGGTGCTCCGCGGTCTCGCCGCCGAGCAGTGAGCAGCCGGCGGTTCGGCAGCCGTCCGCGATGCCCGCCGCGATCGCGGCGACCTTCTCCGGTATGACCTCACCGCAGGCGATGTAGTCGAGCAGGAACAGCGGCTCGGCACCACAGGCGACGAGGTCGTCAACGACCATCGCGACGAGGTCCACGCCGACCGTGTCGTGCACATCCATCTGCTGAGCGATGACCAGCTTCGTACCGACACCGTCTGTCGACGAGGCGAGCAGAGGCTGCTTGTACTTCTGCACGTCCAGCCTGAACAGCCCGGCGAAGCCACCGATATCCCCGACCACCTCGGGCCGGGAGGTCCGATGCACCTTCGACTTAAGGAGTTCCACCGCCCGTTCGCCGGCGTGGATCGATACGCCAGCGTCGCTGTAGGTCACGGTCCGGCGGTACTCCCGATCGAAGTCAGGGGTGTCGTCGCCGGTCGCACCGCCTGCGTTTGAGGTGCGGTCGGTCACATTCGTCACGCTATACCCCCTGCTGTGGTGGGACTCCAGGCTCGTGGCCTGTCGTGCTGAGTTCACGGGCGCAGGAGCGCCCCGGTGTGTGTTGGGGACTGTGTCCCGTTGGCGGGCGGGCTCCCATTCACACCTGGGCTCGGCAGGAGCGGAGCGACCCGGCGCTGCACCCCCTCCAGCACATGCTTGCCGATCAGATCGTCGGCAGGCAACGGGATCGGGTACTCGCCGTCGAAGCAGGCCCGGCACAGCCGGGTCCTCGGTTGCTCGGTCGCGGCGATAAGCCCATCGAGTGACACGTAGCCCAGCGAATCGGCGCCGATGGAGCGGCGGATGCCGTCGACGTCGAGCCCGTTGGCGATCAGTTCGGCCCTGGTCGCGAAGTCGATGCCGTAGAAACAGGGCCATTTCACCGGCGGAGACGAGATCCGAACGTGGATCTCGACCGCGCCGGCCTCGCGCAACAGCCGCACCTGCGCTCGCTGTGTGTTGCCGCGCACGATCGAGTCGTCGACCATGACCACACGCTTGCCGCGAACAACCTCGCGCAGCGGGTTGAGCTTGAGTCGGATGCCGAGCTGGCGGATGCTCTGGCTGGGCTGGATAAAGGTGCGACCGACGTACGCGTTCTTGACGAGCCCGGCGCTGTATGGGATGCCGGACTGCTCGGCGTACCCGATCGCGGCCGGGATGCCGGACTCGGGTACGCCGATGACGAGATCCGCCTCGACCGGGAACTCCTTGGCCAGGGTGCGCCCGACGGCCACCCGGGCGGCGTAGACGGTGCGGCCGGAGATGGTCGTGTCGGGCCGCGCCAGATAGACAAACTCGAAGAGGCAGCCCTTCGGATTCGGGGTCGCGAACCGCGTCGAGCGGAGACCGTCCTCGCCGATCGCGAGGAGTTCGCCGGGCTCGACTTCACGCACGAAGCTCGCGCCGACGGTGTCCAGCGCGGCCGTCTCGCTGGCCACCACCCAGCCCCGTTCGAGTCGACCAAGGACGAGCGGGCGGACGCCCTGGGGGTCGCGGGCGGCGTAGAGCGTGTCCTCGTCCATGAAGACGAAGCTGAACGCCCCCTGCAGAGTCGGCAGGACCTCGAGCGCGGCCGCCTCGACCGGCAGGTCCGGGCGAGCCGATAGCAGGCACGTGACCATCGCGGTGTCTGACGTCGCATCGTCGAGCAGGCCGAGGTCGGCGACCTGCTTGGCGAGGTCCGCGGTGTTGACCAGGTTTCCGTTGTGGGCCAGGGCGATCGTGGTGGCCGCGCCACGTCCGTCTGGACCGGCCGGGGTCGCGCGCAGCGTGGGCTGCGCGTTCTCCCAATTCGACGCGCCGGTCGTGGAGTAGCGGGTGTGACCGACCGCGATGTGCCCGCGCAGACTCGCGAGCGTCGGCTCGTCAAAGACCTGGGCCACCAGTCCGAGGTCCTTATAGACCACTACGCCCGTACCATCGCTGACCGCGATGCCCGCGGCCTCCTGACCGCGGTGCTGCAGCGCATAAAGACCGAAGTACGTCAGCTTCGCGACCTCTTCGCCGCGCGCCCACACTCCGAACACACCGCATTCGTCTTGCGGGCCGGGGTGTAGCGGGTCGAGGTCGTGGCTTAGTCGGCCATCGCCTCGGGGCACCTGCCGCTCCTCGCTGAGTCGGGCTGGAACTGGTGGGCTGGGACTGCTGTCGTGCGTGCGAGGCCTGGGGCCCGCCGATGAGCCGTAGTCTACGCGGACGCCCGACCGTAACGGACAGCCATGATTCCGCCGCACGTCGTAGTCGTCAAGCCCCGTCCTGCGTTCTGCCCGCGCTCAAGCATGATCATCATGGACAGGTTGATGCCCGTACGGGTAGCCAACGGGTCGACGCGTGCTCGGCGGAGCTGCGAAGTGCCCCAAACTTCGGCGTGTCTCGGCGTGTCGCACCACGCTGGCTGGTTCTCGGTTACGTCGGCCAGCAGGGCAAGTATCGCGACAGGTCGGCACGCGCGCCGCTGGCCGCGACCCGACCGTCGCGGATCGCGTCGGCCCAGGCGAGTCTCCCGGTGGCCAGAAGCACGAAGGTGATCGGATCGGTCTCGACCACGTTCGGTGGGATGCCCCGGGTATGGGTCGGCCCTTCGACACACTGAATCGCGCCAAACGGTGGAACCCGCACCTCCACCGAACGGCCGGGCGCCTTCCGCCGAAGCTCGGCCAGCAGCACACGGACCGCGTCGCGCAGCAATGCGCGGTCCGGAAGCTGTGCTGTGTCAAGCGCCTCAATGGTGGCGGACACGGCGTCCGATTTGGCACTACTCGGGGACACGACAGGACGATACGGTTCGACAGACGGGCATAAACCGCCGGCCCTGGGTCGCGGGATGCCCCGTGGACAAGGCATAGTTGCCTGCGGTACGTCCTGCGCGTGTCAGGCGGTGCCGAGTACCGGAAGGGGCGTGGGCGTGAGTACGCACCGACGTGCGTGGATTATTCGCGCTGGTGTCGTAGGGGTTGTGGCAGCAGCGGGCCTCTTCGGCGTCGCCTCCCCAGCCCTCGCCGCCGCGCCCACCATCACGATCACGAGTCTCTCGACTGGCTCGCTGATGTCGGGCCAAAGCGCCACACTGAAGTTCACCGTGACGAATAACAACAACGCGACGCCACCCCCTGCATCAGCCAACATCAAGATCACCTTCCCCGGTTTCAACGGTGAAATGAGCTGCCAGGGCAACTGCGACTTCACGCAAGCGATCAACCCGCTGGCCACGTCGCAGGAGTACACGGCCACCCTCAAGGCGGGGAGCGTGCCGCCCGGCGAAAACCGCAACGGCCAGGTACGGATCCGGGCCACCATCGGCGGCGACTCTGACCAGGTCGACCGGGATCTGACGGTCCAAGGGCCGGCACAGCAGGCGACGGTACCGCAGGTTTCGGGCGAGGTCGTCGACGTCTACACCGGCAAGCCGATCGAGGCGGCGAAGATCTTCATCCAGGACTCCGGCACTCCGGTGCAGAACTGGGAAGTGGGCACCGACAGCGCCGGCAAGTTCAAGATCACATCTAAGCCAGAGAAGCCCATCTCACCCGGCACGATCGTGATCAGGGTCGAGAAGGACACGATCCAGCCGTACAGCAAGACAGTGCAGGGCAACCCCGGCCAGCCAGTCAACGTCGGCAAGCTGACCGTGGCTCCGATCGCCTCCCCGCAGGTCACCCCGTCGGGCGGGATCTCCGGCGGCATCACGCCTGATCCGAGCCTGCTCGGCGAGACCGATCCGCCGTTGCAGAACGAGCAGGAGAGCGGACTCTCCTGGATCCTCATCGCCGTCGGCGGCGTACTCGTCCTGCTCGGCATCGGGGCGATCGTCCTGCTCTTCGTGCGCAAGCGCGACGACGGCGCTGACGACGGCCGGCCGGCGCCAAGAAGGGGCGGTCCTCCCGGCGGTCCGCCCGGCCGCGGCGGGCCTCGGGGCCCAATGCCACCACGGCACGGCGGCCCACCCGAGCGGACAACGGTAATGCGGGGGCCTGGTGGCGATCCGCGAGGTATGCGCCCCGTGTCGCCCGGCCCGCGCGCCGACCAGACGATGATCGCGCGCTCACCACTCGCCGACGTGCCGACGCAGATGCACAACCGCATGCCGCCCGAGCACGTCGACCCGTACACCTCGCCCGCTCGCCAGAACGGTGCCCACGGCGCCTACGGGCCACCTCAGCCTGGCGGGTACCCGCAGCAGCCGGGGTATCCGGGCGGAGCGCCCGGGCCCGGTTACGGCCAGCAGCCCGACCCATACGCCCAGCCGGGCTACGGACAACCGGGCTACGCCCCGCCGCCCGACCCATACGCGCAGCCGGGCTACGGACAGCCGGGCTACGCCCCGCCGCCCGACCCATACGCGCAGCCGGGCTACGGACAGCCGGGCGCACCTGACCCGTACGCGCAGGGCGGCGGGCATGACCCGCGCGGCCAGCGCCCAGGACCGACGCCGCACGGCGACGGCCGTCGGGTCGACTGGCTCGACGACTGAGGAACGGATCTAGGGCGTAGTCGCGTGAGTTGATCTCTAATCGCGCGACTTGGCCCTAGATCGACGGTCCCGTCGGAACCCCCGCTCAGCTCCCTGGTTCAGTCGCAAGCTCGCCGCTCAGCTCCCCGGTTCGGCTCGCAAGCTCACCGCTCTGCTCCCCGGTTCGGCTCGCAAGCTCACCGCTCTGCTCCCCGGTTCGGCTCGCAAGCTCACCGCTCTGCTCCCCGGTTCGGCTCGCAAGCTCACCGAACAGCGCCGGCAGGGTGCCGGTGTGCGCCTCACGCAGTTCGTCCAGCGGGATGTCGAAGAGCCCCTCGACGGCCAGCACAGAGGACGGCGCCCGGACGGCGCCGAGGGCGGCGCAGGGGACGCCCCGCTCCGCGGCGAGCGCCGCGAAGGCCGCCTCCTGGCCCCGGCTTACCGACACGAGTACCCGTGCCGCTGACTCGCTGAACAGCTGCACGAACGGCGGAAGCCCATCGGGCAGCGTGATCTGCGCGCCGAAGCCACGACGCAGGCACGCCTCGACGAGCGCCTGTGCCAGCCCGCCGTCAGACAAGTCATGCGCCGCTGCGAGGTGACCGACCCTGGCGGCCTCGGCGAGCACTCCGGCGAGGCGCTGCTCCGCCGCGAGGTCAACCGTCGGCGGCGTGCCGCCGAGATGGCCATGCGTCACGTGGGCCCACTCGGAACCGGACAGCTCGTCGCGGGTCTCGCCCAGGATGAAGATCGGGTCTCCGGCGTTGGCGAAGCCCATCGGTACCCGGGCGGCGACATTGGCGAGCAGACCAAGCACGCCCACGACGGGCGTCGGGTGGATTGCCATCGTGCCGGTCTGGTTGTAGAAGCTTACGTTGCCACCGGTGACCGGGATGCCAAGTTCCTGGCAGCCGTCGGCCAGACCCCGCACCGCCTCGGCGAACTGCCACATGACGCCGGGATCCTCGGGCGAGCCAAAGTTGAGACAGTTCGTCACCGCCACTGGGATCGCACCGGTCACCGCGACATTGCGGTACGCCTCGGCGAGCGCCAACTTCGCTCCGGTGTACGGGTCAAGGCGCGCGAAGCGCCCGTTGCCGTCTACCGACAACGCCACGCCCAGTCCGCTCCTCTCGTCGATGCGCAGCACGCCGGCATCCTCCGGCTGGGCCAGCACCGTGTTGCCGAGCACATACCGGTCGTACTGCTCGGTCACCCAGGTCTTGTCGCACAGGTTCGGCGACGCCGCCATCCGCAGGACTGTGGCGCGCAGCTCGTCCGCGGCACTCGGCTGCGGGAGGGTCTCGGCGCGGTCGGCCAGGAGCAGGATCCGGTCCGCGGGCTCGCGCATCGGACGGGCGTAGACCGGACCGTCATCGGCGAGCGATCCCGGCGGCACGTCGACAATCAGCTCGTTGCGCCACCAGATCCGCAGCCTGCCTCCGCCGACCTCGGGTGCGACCACCTCGCCGATCGCCGTCGCGAGGACGCCCCATCGGGAGCAGATCGACAGTACGACGGGCAGGTTGTCGGGGGTCACTATGAGCAGCATCCGCTCCTGCGACTCCGAGGCGAGCACCTCCGGCGGATCCATGGACGCCTCACGCAACGGCACCAGGTCGAGGTTGACCGACATACCGGTCCCGCCGGCGGCGGCCGTCTCGGCGAGGGCGCAGGTCAGGCCGGCGCCGCCCAGGTCCTGGATGCCGACGACCAGCCCGGCGTCGTAGATCTCCAGGCACGCCTCGATGAGCAGCTTCTCCATGAATGGGTCGCCGACCTGTACGCTCGGCCGGCGCTGCTCGCTCTCGGCGTCGAAGGTGGCGCTCGCCAGCACCGACACTCCCCCGATGCCATCGCGGCCGGTCTTCGCCCCGATGAGGACGACGAGGTTGCCCGGTCCCGTTGCGGCCTTGCTCTGCAGGCGGCCCACGGGCAGCACGCCCACGCACAATGCGTTGACGAGCGGGTTGCCCCGGTAACACTCGTCGAAGACGACCTCGCCACCGATGTTGGGCAGACCCAGGCAATTGCCGTACCCGCCGACGCCGGCGATCACGCCGGGGAGCACCCGGCGCGTGTCCTCGTGGTCGGCCGCGCCGAAACGCAATGGATCCATGACGGCGATCGGGCGGGCGCCCATCGCGAGGATGTCCCGCACGATGCCACCGACGCCGGTCGCCGCTCCCTGATATGGCTCCACAAAGGACGGATGATTGTGTGACTCGACTTTGAATGTCACGGCAAGCCGGTCGGACACCCTGACCACGCCGGCGTTCTCGCCAATGCCGGCGAGCAACCGCTCCGATCTGGGGGCCTTCTCGCCGAACTGCCGCAGGTGCAGCTTGCTCGACTTGTACGAGCAATGCTCGCTCCACATGATCGAGTACATCGCGAGCTCAGACTCGGTCGGTCGTCGGCCCAGGATCTGCTCGATCTTTGCGTGCTCGTCGTCCTGAAGGCCTAACTCAAGGAACGGCTGATGCTCGAACGGCGTCCCGGTTGCCCGCGCGACGGTGTCGAAACCGACCTCCTTCCAGGTCGGCGCCGGGGCCGGGGCGGGCGCCGGCTCGCCCGTACTCTCGGTCTCCGCCGGCTCAGCGGCTTCGGCCTCCTCGACGTCCTCGGCCGTGGTGTCCGTCGCCTCCGGCGCCTGCGCCTCCGGCGCCTGGGCCTCCGGCGCCTGGGCCTCCGGCGCCTGGGCGTCCGTGGCCTTGGCCTCCGGGGTCTCCGGCGGTTCGCCTGCGGGTCCGGAGTCGGAACCGTCCACTATGGTCTCCGGTGTCGTGGTCATGCGGCTACCCCTTGGTTCGCGGCCATCCGCACGCTCGAGCCGGCGAGATGCTTGAGCACCGACGCGAAGAAGCCCAGGCCATCCAGCGACGGACCGGTGAGCTCGTCGATCGCATGCTCGGGATGGGGCATGATGCCCACCACGTTGCCCGCCTCGTTGCGGATCGCGGCGATGTCCAATAGTGAGCCGTTGGGGTTGCCGCCGATGTAGCGGGCCACGACCCGGTCCTCGGCCTCGAGCTCATCGAGGGTTCGGGAATCGGCGACGAAGCGGCCCTCGCCGTTCTTGACCGGGATAAGAATCTCCTGCCCCGGCAAGAACTGGTTGGTCCACGCCGATGCGGCCGTGCCGATGCGCAGCCTCTGGTCACGGTTACGGAAATGCAGATGCTGGTTGCGGGTTAGCGCGCCGGGGAGTAGATGAGCCTCGCAGAGGATCTGGAAGCCGTTGCAGATGCCGAGCACGGGCAGGCCGCCCCGGGCCGCGTCCGCGATCGTCTCCATGACCGGCGCGAATCGGGCGATCGCCCCGCAGCGCAGGTAGTCACCGTACGAGAAGCCACCCGGGAGGATCACGGCGTCCACCCGGTGAAGGTCCGAGTCGGCGTGCCATAGCCGGACCGGCGTCGCGCCCCCGCGGGCGGCCGCCCGGGCGGCGTCCCGATCGTCCAGCGACCCCGGGAACGTGACCACGCCGATGATGGCGCTCATGGCGCAGCCGCCTTTGCCGTCTCCTCGACCCGGATCGTGAAGTCCTCGATCACGGGGTTCGCGAGTAGCTTGTCAGCGACAAGGCGGGCCTGCTCAAGGTCCGGTTCGCCAGAGAACTCGATCTCTATCCGTTTGCCGATTCGGACAGACGCGACACCGGTAACCCCGACGCGCGGCAACGCGTTGGCTACCGCCTGTCCCTGCGGGTCAAGGATCTCGGGCTTGAGCATGACATCCACGACGACGCGAGCCACCGGGTGCTCCTGACTGTGGGTGCGCTGGATTGTGGGTACAACTCGTTAGGCCGCCGCGCTGGGCGACCTGGGCCGGGCGAAAACAGCCTACCGGGCGAGGCCAGATCGCGGATTACCCGCCATCTCCACGTCAGGTCGCCGGGTCAGGCCAGCGCGCCGATAAGTGTAATCATGGCCAGTACGGCGCAGACGCCGGCCGCCACGTAGCGCACGACCGAGAGCCGGACGTGACGCAGGAGGACCCTACCGAGCAGAACGGCCGCGCCCGACACGCACGCGAGCGCCGCCCAGGCGCCGAAGAAGATCGGTACGGCGGGTCTGCCGCTCGCGACCAAACCCGCGGTGAACAGCTGGGACAGATCGCCCCATTCGGCGGTAAAGAGGACAACGAAGCTCGCCGCGGCTGCTCGCCACCCACGCCGGGAATCGCGGATGCGCTCGGCGAACTGCTGCTCGGCCGAGGCCTCCTCCGCGTCGGCGTTGCGAGCACCCCTGAAGAGGATCACCGCGCCCACCGCGAAGAGGGCTGCCGCGACGAGTTGGATCGGCCGCTCAGGCAGGAGCGTTAACAGCCGGCCGGCCGCGACCGCGATCGCGCATTGAACGCCGAAGGCCGCGACGACACCAAGCCACACGGCCAGCGGTCGGTAGCGGGTGGAGAGAACGAGCGTAGCTACGAACGTCTTGTCGGGTAACTCGACCGGCACGATGAGAACGAACGCGGCCAGTGCCGCAGCGATCCACTCCACGTCAGGTCTCCCGCGCTTCCCCCGGCCGGCGCTACGCTCACGAATTGTCGCAGGTGTGCGGAGTCACGCGTACGCCCGGCGCGACTGCTCGAACGGTCGTTGGTGCTCACCACCGGCAGGGCGCCTTAAGGAACCCATCGCGTCCGGACACTCACCCGCGTGATCGGGCCATCTGACGCGGCCACGTGTCCAATGTCCTCATCCGCGAGTCCCGGATCAAGGCGAAAGCGCAAGCGCCAGAAGGTGGCTCGCTCGGGTAGATCTAGGAGAGTTATAGCGCTATATCGACAACAACTCTTCTAGATCTTCTCCAGTGCAGCCATCCGAAGACTCTGGAGCCGTTCCTCCCAGGTTCGCCGAACGCCTCCTCACGATGGATCGATTCGCGCAGCACGATCTGGTACATCCACTGAAGAAACGCGAGATCGTCGAGGTCAAACTGGCAGTTGGGGTGCCACATCAGCCGGTGCGGCATTTCCACGACACCCGATGCCGGCCGTGAAGTTCCGCCAGATCGTCGATCACCACCGCGAGCCGACCCGGCCGCGCGAGGCAGAGGCGCGGCTTCGCGTCGATCCCGCAGCTTGGCCACACCTAGCGGCTAGTCGATCCCCACGCACCGAGCGTCCGGCGACCGTTCAGAGGATCGGCGCGGGTTCGTAGCCACCCGCATCGGGGTGCAATGCGACGACCGCGACGATCCGGTCAACCACGGAGCGGACCTGCGCGGGTGCCGCACCGACAAAGGCCGACCGGTCAGTAACGAGCGCGTCGATCTCAGCCCGACTCAGCCCTAACCTGGAATCGGCCGCGAGCCGGTCGAAGAGGTCATTCTCGGCAGCGGCCTTCTCCCGCATCGCCAGCGCCACCGCGACGGCGTGCTCCTTAATCGCCTTGTGAGCGGTCTCTCGCCCAACGCCACGTCGGGTGGCCGCGACGAGAATCTTCGTGGTCGCGAGGAACGGCAGGTAGCGGTCCAGCTCTCGGCCCACCACCGCCGGGTAGGCGCCGAACTCGTCGAGAACCGTAAGCAGGGTCTGGAAAATCCCGTCAACCGCGAAGAACGCGTCGGGCAGCGCCACTCGCCGGACCACAGAGCATGAGACGTCGCCCTCGTTCCACTGGTCGCCAGCGAGTTCGCCCACCATGGACAGATAGCCGCGCACGATCACAGCGAGGCCGTTGATGCGCTCACACGAGCGGGTGTTCATCTTGTGCGGCATCGCGGACGAGCCGACCTGCCCGGCCTGGAACCCCTCCGTGACAAGCTCCTGCCCCGCCATCAGCCGGATCGTCGTCGCGAGCGACGATGGCCCCGCGGCGGCCTGGGCCAGCGCCGACACGACGTCGAAGTCGAGTGACCGCGGGTAGACCTGGCCGACGCTTGTGAGGACGCGGGCGAAGCCGAGGTGGTGCGCGACGGCACGTTCCAGCTCGTCCAGTTTGGCAGAGTCGCCGAGAAGGTCGAGCTGGTCTTGCCCCGTGCCGACTGGGCCCTTGATCCCCCTCAGCGGGTAACGCTCGATGAGATCCGATAGCCGGTCGTACGCGATGAGCAGCTCCTCGGCCGCACTCGCAAACCGTTTGCCGAGGGTAGTCGCCTGTGCCGGCACGTTGTGCGATCGGCCCACCATGACGAGCGTTTCGAATTCCAGAGCACGCGTGGCCAGCCGGGCGAGGGTGGCTACCATCCGGTCTCGCACCAGCTCCAGCGAGGCCCGGATCTGCAGCTGCTCCACGTTTTCGGTCAGGTCGCGCGAAGTCATTCCCTTGTGGACGTGTTCGTAACCGGCCAGCCCGGCGAACTCCTCGATGCGTGCCTTCACGTCGTGGCGTGTGACGCGCTCGCGCTCCGCGATGCTGTTCAGGTTCACACGGTCCAGCACGTGCGTGTAGGCCTCTACTACGCCATCGGGGATCTCGACGCCAAGGTCACGTTGTGCAATGAGCACGGCCAACCACAGCCGCCGCTCCGCGCGTACCTTCTCCTCCGGCGACCAGATCGCGACCAGCTCCGCCGACGCATAACGCGCCGCCAGGACGTTGGGAATGGCTGGCGCGGGTAGGCCGGTCGGCGTCACGCCCCCATTGTTCCGCAGCGTGAGGGCCATCGAGAAGCGGGTCTCGGCGAGCGCGCGCAAGAGACAGCGCTACGGGTAAAGCGCTAACGGGGCTTCGCCCCAGCCCGACGAGCATGTCGTGGTGGTTGCGGTGGGATGCAGGGCTCCGGCCGGTCGGGTAGAACGGGCACGAGGCCCGTTG